>CAYZCL010000102.1:0-25293 GCA_964476595.1 uncultured Desulfobacteraceae bacterium | reverse complement strand
TCATGCTCATCGCCCTGACCTCGGAGGGCGGCCGCTTTGGGCAGAACTTCCTGGGCAACTACGCCCTGATCAACGTCAAGGACACCCTGGCGCGCATCAAGGGCATCGGTCGCGTGGACGTGATCGGGGCCAGCGACTACTCCATGCGCATCTGGATCAAGCCCGACCGCCTGGCCCAACTGGGCATCGCCATTCCCGAGATCGTCAACGCCATCCGCGCCCAGAGCGTCATCGTGCCGGGCGGCAAGTTCGGCGCCGAACCGGCTCCGCCGGGCACCGAGTTCACTTATACCGTCAAACTGCCCGAGCGGCTGCAGACCGAGAAGGAATTCGGCGAGATCGTGGTGCGCACCAACGAAAACGGCTCGCAGGTCAAGATCAAGAACATCGCCCGGGTGGAGCTGGGCGTGGAGACCTACAACGCCTTCACGCGCCTCAACGGCAAGCCGTGCGCCATGATCGCCGTCTACCAGGCGCCGGGTTCCAACGCCGTGGAACTGGCGGCCCAGGTGCGCAAGACCATGCAGGACCTGGCCGGCGCCTTTCCCGAGGGGGTGCGCTACGACGTCTCGCTGGACACCACCCAGGCCATCACCGCCGGCATCAAGGACATCATCAACACGCTTTTCGTGGCCCTGGCGCTGGTGATCCTGGTGGTCTTCGTCTTCATCCAGGACTGGCGCGCGGCCCTGATTCCCACCATCGCCATCCCGGTGTCGCTGGTGGGGGCCTTCATCGTCTTTCCGATGATCGGCTTTTCCATCAACGTGCTGTCGCTGCTGGGCCTGGTGCTGGCCATCGGCATCGTGGTGGACGACGCCATCGTGGTGGTGGAGGCCGTGCAGGTCAAGATCGAAGAGGGCATGGACCCCAAGGCCGCCACCGTCGAGGCCATGGGCGAGGTGACCGCGCCGGTCATCGCCACCACCCTGGTGCTGGTGGCGGTGTTCATCCCGGTGGCCGTCATGGGGGGCATCACGGGCCGGCTCTACCAGCAGTTCGCCATCACGGTGGCCGTCTCGGTGATGTTCTCCTCCATGAACGCCCTGACTCTCAGCCCGGCGCTGTGCTCGCTGCTGCTGCGCAAGCAGAAGCCCTACCGCGGTCCCCTGGGGGTGTTTTTCAAGGCTTTCAACCGGGTCTTCGACAAGGCCACCGACGGGTACATGTGGCTTTCGCGCAAGGTGGCGCGGCGCATCACCATCGGCCTGGTGATCATCGCGGCCCTGACCGTGGGCACCGGTTTTCTGGGGCGCATGGTGCCGGGCGGCTTCATGCCCGAAGAGGACATGGGCTATTTGATGATCAACATCCAACTGCCCGACGCCGCCTCGCTGCAGCGCTCCGACGTGGTGGTACGCAAAATCGAGAAGATCCTGGCGAACTACCCGGAGATCCGGCACGTGACCGCCGCCACCGGGTTCAGCGCCCTGTCGGGCAGCATGTCGTCCAACGCCGGCTTCATCTTCGTCTCCCTCAAGGACTGGGCCCAGCGCCAGGACACGGCCCTGCAGCTGGTGGCGCGCCTCAACGCCGAGTTCCGCTCTTCGGTGGTGGAAGCCCAAGTGTTCGCCTTCGGGCCGCCGGCCATCCCGGGCCTGGGCAACGGCTCCGGCTTCACCATCATGCTCCAGGACAAGGGCGGCAACAGCCCCGAGTACCTGGCGGCCCAGACGACGCGCTTCATCCAGGCGGCCGTGCAGCGCCCCGAGATCGCCTCGGCCTTCACCACCTTCCGGGCGTCCGTGCCTCAGCGCTTCATGGAGATCAACCGCGACAAGGTGCTCAAGGCCGGCATCTCGCTGGACGACATCTACACCACCGTGGGCACTTTCCTGGGCGGTACCTACGTCAACGACTTCAACCGTTTCGGGCGCCTGTACAAGGCTTACATCCAGGCCGAACCGCTTTACCGTCAGAACCCGCAGCAAATCAACCTGTTTTTCGTCAAGAACAAGGAGGGCCGCAGCGCGCCGCTGGCGGCTTTCGTGACCATCAAGGACGTCGCCGGGCCGGATTTCACCAACCGCTTCAACCTCTTCCGGGCGGTGGAGATCACCGGCGGCCCGGCGCCGGGCTACAGTTCGGCCCAGGCCCTGGATGCCCTGGAACAGGTGGCTGCCGAAGTGCTCCCGCCCGACATGGGCTATTCCTGGAGCAACATGAGCTACCAGGAAAAGAAGGCCTCCGGCACGGGGTCGGTGGTATTCCTGTTCTCGCTGCTGTTCGTTTTCCTCATCCTGGCCGCCCAGTACGAGAGCTGGTCGCTGCCCTTCAGCATCCTGATGGGAACCCCCTTCGCCATCTTCGGCGCCTTTGCAGCCCTGCTGCTGGGGCGCATGTACAGCCAGAGTTACGAGCTCAACGTCTTCGCCCAGATCGCACTGGTCATGCTGATCGCCATGGCGGCCAAGAACGCCATCCTGATCGTGGAGTTCGCCAAGCTGGAGTTCGACAAAGGGTTGTCGCTCTACGATGCCGCCGTCAAGGCCGCGCGCATGCGTTTCCGGCCCATCCTGATGACGGCCTTTTCCTTCATCCTGGGGATCCTGCCGCTGGTGGTGGCCACGGGGGCCGGTGCCGAGGCCCGCGTGGTCATGGGCATGGCGCTGCTGGGCGGTATGTCCCTGGCCACCCTGCTGGGGGTTTTTTACTATCCCATGCTGTTCATCTTCATCGGCAAGATCGCCCGCTACGAGCAGAAACGCGACCAACGGAAGGAGCAGGGTAAGGCATGAAATCCCGGGGACTCGCAACGGTAGGCAGAATCACGGCGGTACTGCTGGTGCTGACGGCCCTGGCGGGATGCGCGGTGGGACCGGATTTCGAGCCGCCCGTCGTGACCACCCCGGAAGGTTACCGGCTGGACACGATGCCGGTGCGGGCCGGGGTCAACCTGAAGTGGTGGGAACTTTTCGACGACCCCGTGCTCTACGACCTGGTCACAAGGGCCCTGGCGAACAACCGGGACGTGAAAATCGCCGCCAGCCGCATCGAGCAGGCGCGCGCCTTCGTGGGGTTCAGCCGCGCCGACCAGTTTCCGCGCGTCGACCTCGAGGGCGCCGCCGACACGGGGAACTTTCTCGGGACCCGCTCCGACGACACCGCCAGCAACATGTTCATCGGGCCGGCGCTGAGCTGGGAGATCGACTTCTGGGGCAAATTCCGCCGGGCCACCGAGGCCGCACGCGCCGAGCTGGTAGCCTCGGAGTACGGCCACCGCACGGTGCAGCTGAGCCTGATATCGGAGGTCGCCAGCACCTACTACATGTTGCTGGACGCCCACCAGCGGCTGCGGATCTCCAGAAGAACCCTGGCGTCCCGGCGCGAAACCCTGGACATCATCCAGAAGCGCTTCAACCGCGGCATCGTCAACGAACTGGACCTCAACCAGGCCAAGATCCAGATGGAGATCGCAGCCTCGTCCATTCCGCTCTACCAGCGCGAGATCGCCAAGGCCGAGAACGCCCTGAGCATCCTGCTGGGCGAACTGCCACGGACCATCGAGACCGGGCGGGACCTGATGCACCAGACCCCGCCGCCGGAAATCCCGCTGGACGTGCCGGCCAACATCCTCAAACGCCGGCCGGACGTCACCGCCGCCCTCTTCCGGCTCAGGGCCCAGAACGAGCGCATCGGGGTGGCCCAGGCCATGCGCTTTCCGGCCTTTTCCCTGCGGGGGCTGCTGGGTGTGGGGCGCTCCGACTTCCCGCCGGTGGTCTCCGGCGGCGGGATCTGGACGGTGGGCGGCGGCGTGTTGGGTCCGCTGATCGACTTTCGCAAGAACATCAGCCGTGTGCGCATTGAGGAACAGAAGACGCGCCAGGCGCTCTTGAGCTACGAGAACGTCGTGCTGACGGCTTTTCGGGAAGTCAACGACAGCCTGGCGGAGATCGGGACCTACCGCCACCAGCTGGAGGCCGTCGGCCGGCAGCTCGAGGCGGCCCAGGCCGCCAACAGGCTTTCCAAGTCGCGATACGACCAGGGCGTCAGCAGTTACCTGGAAGTACTGGAAACCGAGCGCGCCCTGTTCTCGGCGGCCCTGGACTTCTCGGATCTGAAGCAGCGCTACCTGACGGCCTACGTCAATCTGTACAAGGCCCTGGGCGGCGGCTGGATCACCAGGGAAGAGATGCGCAACGCCAGGAAATAAACAACGGACCGCCGGCCGGCCCGGATCGCATCCTGAGGCCTGCATGCCCGTTTTGGATACTTTGGACATGACACGGGACCTGGAGAGGGCGCACGCAATGCCGACTTCGGAAACCATTCGTCAGCGGTTCAGTGTGCCCTTCGAATACGCGGTATCCTTCACCCGCGCCGTCTTTACCCCCCGGAACCCGGTTTTGCGGGACACCGTGGGCGGCGAAGGCGGTTTAGTCCCCAAGCGCCTGCTGTTCGTGGTCGAAGAAGCCCTCCTGGCCCACTACCCCGGGCTCCTGAACGATATCACGCATTACTGCCGGGAGCACCGGGACGTATTCGATCCCGCCGGGCCGCCGCAGGTGGTGGCCGGCGGGGAATCCCTGAAGTCGACCGAAGCGGTCTTCGGCTTGTGCGCGCTCTTCAACCGCCACGAGTTGTGCCGCCACTCCTATGCCTGCATCGTGGGCGGCGGCGCCTTCCTGGACGCCGTGGGTTTTGCCGCCGCCATCGTGCACCGCGGCGTCCGGCAGGTGCGCTTTCCCACCACCGTGCTGGCCCAGGGCGATTCGGGCGTGGGGGTCAAGAACGCCGTCAACATGTTCGGGCAGAAGAACTACATCGGCACCTTCGCCCCGCCTTTCGCGGTGATCAACGATTTCGATTTCCTGGACTCGCTCAGCGACAGGGACTGGGTGGCCGGCACGCCGGAAGCCTTCAAAGTGGCCATGATCAAGGACGCCGCCTTTTTCCATTGGCTGTGCCGACGTGCCGGGCGCCTGGCCGCCCGCGATGCCGGGGCCATGGAGGAACTGGTGCGGCGCAGCGCGGCGCTGCACATGACCCACATCGCCACATCCGGAGATCCCTTCGAGTTCGGCAGCGCCCGTCCGCTGGACTTCGGTCACTGGGCGGCCCATAAGCTCGAGATCCTGAGCGGGGGGGATCTGCGCCACGGCGAGGCCGTGGCCATCGGCATCCTGATAGACACCTACTATGCCGTCCGGCGGGGGATGGTCGAAGAGCGGGTGCTTTTGGACGTCGCAGCGGCCTTCACCGAACTGAAACTCCCCCTGTGGCACGACGCCCTGGCGCCGGCGCCCGACGGCGCCTGGCCCCTGCTCGACGGCATCGAGGAGTTTCGCGCCCACCTGGGCGGCGAGCTGCACGTCACCCTGCCCGACGGCCTGGGCCGGAAGATCGAGGTGTCCTCGCTGGACACCGGCGTCATCCGGCAGGCCGCCGCCTGGCTCGAGGCGCGTCACGCCAATCCCTGAACCCGCGGGTCCGGAATCATCCCCCCCTTTGCACCCGGTTTCTGCGCAGCACCAGGTCCAGCAGTTTCTCCTTGATGATGTAGAGCGTGGGGATGTAGACCAGCGTCAGGAAGGTGCCCACCACCAGCCCCCCGATGGCCACCGTGGCCAGCGGCGAGAGGCGCTCCAGGCCCACGGCCCACTCGGCGGCGATGGGGATCATGCCCACGATGGTGGTCACGGCCGTCATCAGGATGGGGCGCGTACGCACCTGGATGGCCATCTTGACGGCCTCCACGAGAGGGTGCCCCTGGCCGCGGTAGATGCGGATGAAGTCGATCAGCAGGATGGCGTTGTTGACGATCACGCCGGTGAGCAGGATGAATCCCATCATGGCCGGCATGCAGGCGTGCTGGCCCATGATCAGCAGGCCCCACACCGCGCCGATGAAGGCGAAGGGGATGCTCAGCATGATCACGATGGGGTCGGTGAAAGACCGGAAGATGACCACGAAGCTCAGGTACAGAAAGAGCATGGACAGCGCCAGGGCCTTGCCCAGGCGACCGAAAGACTCCTTCATCTGATTCATCTCGCCCCGTTCGCTGACCGTGAAACCGGCGGGAATCTTCACCCTGGACACCGCCTCGTTGCGCTGCTCGTAGAGGAATGTCACCGGCGCCGTGGCGCGGAAGCCGTGGACGTTGGTGGTGTAGGCCAGGTTGTCGCGGGTGATGGTGGAGGGCACGAACACTTTTTCCACGCGCGCCAGTTCGTTCAAGGGGATGCGTTTTCCCGCCGGGGTCTCCACGTTGGCGGTCATCAGCTGGTGGATGTTTTCCCGGAAATGGCGGTCCAGCCGGAAGCGCATGCGGATGCCGTCCTGGTTGAAGATACGCAGCACTCTGACGGGCACGCCCTTGACGGCCGTGGCCAGCTGGTAGGAGATGTCCATGGGGGTCAGGCCGTAGCGGGCGCATTTCTGGCGGTCGAAGAAGAGGTGGTATTCGGCGCGGTCCATCTTCCAGGTGCGGCTCACCGAGGTGAATCCGTTGCGCCGGATCAGCTGCCCGGCGATCTCGCCGCCCAGGCGATCGAGCTCCGAAAAGTCGTCGCCGGCGAGTTCCACGTCGATGGTGGCGGCGATGCTCGAAAGCGGTGTGGCTCCGAATTCGGTGACGTCGGCGTATTTGACGTCCGGCAGGTGAGAGACCTTTTCCCGCAGCTCGGCCTCGATCTGCCAGATGGTCTTGCTGCGGTGAAAGCGGTCGACCAGGTTGACGGTCATGTCGATCTGCTGAATCGTGCGGCCCTTGCCGAAGGAAATCAGTCCCGGCTCGGAACCGATGAACGAGAGCTGGGAGATGAGCCCCTTCTGGTCGGACACGATGCCCTCGATGCGCCGCAGCAGGGACTCGCTCTTTTCGATGGAAAGATCCGACTCGGTCTGCACGCGCACGTTGACGATGCCCGTGTCCATGGGGGGCAAGAGGTCACGCCCCACCAGGTCCATCTGGCGCATGGACAGCACCAGGCAGACCACCAGCAACGGGATGAGCACCAGTTTGTAGCGGTGTACGAAGGTGAAGACAGCCACGAAGAAGTCCCGCCCGCGATCCACGATAGCCGACTGGAACAGGCCCGCGAACCAGTTGGCCCCCTTGAGCAGCAGGACCTCGTCTTTTTCGGTGTTGCGGATGATCCAGGGGGCGATGATGGGGATGATGGTCACCGACACCAGGAACGAGGCCAGCAGGGCGATGGACAGCACCACGGTCAGGGGCTGCATGACTTTCTGTACGTAACCGCCCAGGAACATGATGGGCACCAGCACGATGATGGTGGAGAAGGTGCCCGAAAAGTCGGCCAGCAGGATCTCGCGGGTGGCGCTGGCGGCCACCTTTTTCAGGTCCCCGCCCTCCTCGCGGTAGTGGCGCTCGATGTTCTCCAGCACGACGATGGCATCGTCGACCAGCATGCCTACGGCCAGGATGATGGCCGTCATGGTTACGATGTTGAACTGCATGCCGGCCAGCAACATGATGGTGAAGGTCAGGAAATAGGTGAAGGGAATCGAGATGCCGGTGATGATGGCCGAGCGCACGTCGGCGATCATCAGGAAAATGACGATGATGGTGAAGATGATGGCGTCGCGCAGCGAGTCCTTCAGGTTGGAGATGGACTGGTCGATGATGCGCGCTTGGGAGTCCGCCACTTCGATGGACAGTTGGGGGAAGCGTTTCTGAAGATCCGGCAGCGCCTTTTCCACGGCCCTGATGGCCGCCACGGTGTTGGCGTCCTCGTGGCGCAGGATGTTGATGGCCGTAGCCGGCTGACCGTCGAAGTGAAACACGGCGGTGGGGTCGCTGACGGTGTTCTCCACCGTGGCCACGTCCCGCAGGTGAATGACACGCCCCTCGTAGGCGATGGGCAGCGCTTCAATCTGGCTCATCCGCGAGAGCTGCGCCTTGGTCTTCATGATGATCTGCGAATCGCGGTTGAGAAGGAAACCCTCGGGAATGTCCAGGTTGTTGCCCTCGATGGCGTGGATCAGGGCCGAAAAGGGAATCTTGAGGGCCGCCAGGCGCGTGGGGTCGACCTGGATGGACAGCTCGCGCACGTGGCCGCCGAACACCTCGACGTCCGACACCTCTGGAATGTTGAGCAGGGCGTCCTTGAGGTCGTTGTCCGCCAGCTGGCGCGCCAAGGCCAGATCGAAGCCGCTTTTGGCGGCCGGCCGGACCGCCAGGGTCATCACCGGCACGGTGAAGTCTCCGATCTTGAAAACCTGGGGCGGCAGGATGTCGTTGGGCAGCTGGGCCTTGACCTTGTCCAGGGCGCTCATCACGTCGGTGACGGCCTCCTGGAGAGGCTTGCCGTAGTTGAACTCGACCGTGATGACGCCGACCTCATCCTTGCTGACCGATGAGACGCGGCGCACGTTGCTGGCCGTGTGGCAGACCCGTTCGATGGGGCGCACCACGTAGGCGGCAATGTCGCCGGCCGAGGCCCCGGGTTCGGTCACCAGCACGGCCACGGTGGGACGCTGTACGCCGGGAAACAGATCTGTCTTAATGACGAAACTGCCGTATATGCCCAGCACCAGCGCCAGCAGGGCGAACACGGCCACCACGTGGGGGTTGCGCAGGATCCAGCCGATGGCGCCGGCTTCGTTGCGGGTGCTCATTCGGCCTCCTTGGCCGGCGCTACGGCCGTGCCCTCCGAGAGGCGCATCAGCAGCGAGTCGCTGCCGCGCACCACGTCCTGCCCGGGCTGCAGGTCGCCTTCGACCGCGGCGGCGGTTTCCGATTCGGCCAGCACGCGGACGGGTACGGTGTGCACCCTGCCGTCCGTGATCGCAAAAACCATGGTCCGCTCCACCCCGCTGAGCACGGCGTTGACCGGCACCACCAGGGCGTCATCGATGCGCCGGGTTTCCAGTCGCACCGCCACCGAGGCCCCCAGCGGAAGACCGAAGGGGGGGCGTTCGAGCATGATTTCCACCGTCCCGGCACCCCCGTCGGCCGCCGGATAGACACGGGTGAGGGTACAGTCCAGTCGTTGCCCCTGGTATTCCACGACCGCCGGTGTCTTTGGCCCCAGCGTGGCCAGGTCGCCGGAGGCCACCGTGACGACCACCTTGCAGGGCGTGTCGTTCTGGATCGTCACCAGCGGCTGGGATATGTTGACCACGTCCCCCTCATCCACGGCAACGTTGGCCACGCGGCCGTCGAAAGGCGCCCGCACGGTGAAAAAAGCCAGCTTTTCCCGCAGGCCGGCGAGTTCGTTTTTCAGGTTGAACAGCTGGATGCGGGTTTCCTTCCAGCGGCTCTCGGACTGTTCCATGACCTGTTTGGAGACGGCGCCCCTGCCATAGAGCATGCGGTCACGCTCGTAGATGCGCTTGAGATTGTCGACTGCCAGGGCCATGTCCGAAACGGCCCGGCGCACGTTGCCGATGGATTCGATCAGCAGTGCACGGGTGCCCGAGGGACTGCCCGGCAGGCCGTCAAGCTCCACCAGCACCTCACCGGCCTTCACCGGTGCAGATTCACGCTTGGCGACACGGGTCACCTGGCCGACGGTACGGGCCCGGATGACGGCCTGCCGGTCAGAGGCCAGGGTGCCGTAGTACAACCGGCTGCTGACGAACGGCTCACGGTTGACCCGGCCTGTGATCACAGGTACGGCGGCCACCTCGGCCACGCGGATGGAGGCCAGTTGCTGCTTGCGGTATTTGACCAACCGGACGGCGCCGATCACCACCGCAATGACGAGTACTGCCAAAACGATTCGGCGTATCATACGTTTATATTTCCCCCTCGATGGTTTTCTTGAGATTCTTCAGTGCCACCAGCAGATCGTAGCGGGCCTTGACCAGCTCGGCCTCGGACAGCTTGTACTGGGCACGGGCGCGCAGCAGGTCGTCGATGTTGCCGCGGCCGTTGTCATATTTGAGCTGTTCGATGCGTGACACTTCGGCCGCAAGGTCCAGTGCGGCGCGGTTGTTTTCCACGGCCTGCTCCGCCAGCCGGACGTTGGCCACCGCCGAACGCACTTCCCGGCGCACCCGCAGTTCGACCTCGGTGACGCGCTTTTGCGCGGCCGAGGCCTGGTGCAGGGCGCGCCGCACGGCGTGTTTGCGGCGGCCGAAATCCAACAGGGGAACGGAGAGATGGGCGCTGACCGACCAATACTGGTCGTCGTAGCCGATGTTGAAACCGTCGGCGCCGTCCAGCCGGGCGTCCAGGTTGACCTGCGGATAGCGGTCGGCGCGGGCCACCTTGACCCTGATTTCCTGGGCCTCGGCCTGCCGGCGGGCGGATTTCAGGTCGTTGCGGTTTTCCAGGGCCCTGCGGACCAGGGTGTCGATGTCCGGCAGTTGGACCGCACGCTCCTCGAAAGGCACGGGCGCCAGTTCGAGGGGCGCCGCACCCTGCCCGGAGACACCCATCAGGGACATCAGGTTGGCCGTTCCGGTGACTTGCTGGGTCTTGAGCATTTCCAGCTTCAGGTCCACGTTTTTGATCTCGTAGCGCACCTTGAGCAGGTCGACCCGTGCGTACTTGCCGTTTTCCAGCCCGAAGCGGATATTGTCCTCGAGGGTCGTCAGGGCCTTGCGGTAGGTGTGCCAGGCCCGTGCCTGGTCCTGCACCGAGAGAAGCCCGATGTAGGCCTCGGCCACCTGGTAAGTGACGGCGGCGACGGCCGCCGCCAGTTCGTTCTTCCTGGCCTCCATGCCGGAGCGCGCAGCGCGTGCGTTTTCCGTCAGGGCACCCCCCGTGTACAGGGGCAGGCGGTACACCAGCGACCAGTTGCCGGAGGTGTCGTCGAAAGGCAGTCCGACGAACCCGTTTTGCATCAGGTCTTTGGTCATGGGGCGCACCAGCACCTCGTCGCTGTTGTGAATCAGCCCTCCGTTCAACATCAGTTCGCCGAACCGGCGGGACTTCTGCACCCCCACGTTGCTCTTCTCGGACCCCGTAGTCTCCCGCAGGGCCTGAATCCCCGGGTTCCGGTCGATGGCCCGGCGGACGGCTTCGTCCAAGGTCAGGGGCTGCGCCTGGGCGGCGGCCGGCATCAGCAACAGACACAGCAGCATGCACAGCTTTTTCATGCCAGCACTCCTCTGAGGTAGACATCCAGCACGACGTCCCCGTTCTTCTGCAGATCTGAGCGCTGACCGGACAGCAGGTAGCGGATGGTCAGGGACTGGATGATGCCCGTAAACAGGATGGCGGCGGCCTCGCAGTCCACATCCGGCCTGATTTCGCCCCGCCGTCGGCTGCCCTCCAGATAGGCCGCTACCCGGTCCAGCAGGCTGACGTAGAAGCCGTCGAGCTCGGCCCGGATCAGCTCGTCGCGGTTGTAGGTGGACTCGGAAAGGAACTGGAAGGTGACCCCCCGGACCTTTTCGAGATAGCCGAGCATGGGGCCCAGCAGGTTCCGGAAAAAAACTTCGGGCCTTTCCTGCGAGGCGGTGCGCGCGAAGATCCGGTCGAATTGCCCCTGGATCATGCGGATCAGCGAGATGACCAGTTCTCGCTTGCTGCGGAAGTGGCGGTACATGGCCGCCTCCGTGAACCCCACCTGCTGCGCCACGTGCTTCATGGTCAGGGCGGCGATGCCCTCGCGGATCACCAGATCCATGGCCTGTTCGAGAATTTCCTGTTTTCGGGATGTCATATAAAAATCCTAATGTTAGTTAGTGATAACTAACATTAGGATTCCGTCCTGCTTTTGTCAACCGTTTTTTTTCAGTCGCCCCCTGCGGGGCAATTGCGCGCAACGATGGTCCTGCCTGATGCCGCCGACTCTCCTTATATATGCAGCCCGGTTCGGGCTACGGCCGGGTCCGGCGGTGCGCAGTTGGCCGACCGGCGGGAAAAGATGCGCCTGCGGGAACGATTGACAAAGCCTCCGCGAGAAATTATGATAGGAAACAATCGATGCGGTTGCAGGAACGGCACCCCCGTGGCCCCTGTTGGTCCCGGGGATTTTTTTCGCAAACGGAAAACAGGAAAATGGACAGGCACACACAACAGGAAATACGCCGCCGGCGGACCTTCGGCATCATCAGCCACCCGGATGCCGGAAAGACCACGCTGACGGAAAAGCTGCTGCTCTTCGGCGGCGCCATCCAGCGCGCCGGAGCGGTCAAGGCCCGGCGCGCCGCGCGCCACGCCACCAGCGACTGGATGACCATCGAGCGCGAGCGGGGCATTTCGGTGACCACCTCGGTGATGAAATTCAACTACCGCGATTTCGAGATCAACCTGCTTGACACCCCCGGTCACCAGGACTTCTCCGAAGACACCTACCGCGTGCTGACCGCCGTGGACAGCACCCTGATGGTCATCGACAGCGCCAAGGGGGTCGAGACCCAGACCGAGAAGCTCATGGAGGTCTGCCGCCTGCGCAACACCCCCATCATCACCTTCATCAACAAGCTGGACCGCGAGGGTATGGCGCCGCTGGACATCCTGGACGACATCGAGGACAAGCTGCAGATCGAGTGCATCCCGCTGTGCTGGCCCATCGGCATGGGCAAGCGCTTCCGGGGGGTCTACAACCTCTACCGGCACCAGCTGCACCTGTTCACGCCGGGCGGCGACACCCGGCGGCGGGACGGCATCGTGATCCATGACCTTTCAGACCCGCAGCTGGACGAACTGCTGGGCGAGCAGGCCGACGAGCTGCGCCAGGACGTCGAACTCATCGAGGGTGCTGTCGGCCCCCTGGACATGCAGCAGTTTCTGACCGGCGGCCAGACGCCGGTCTTTTTCGGCAGCGCCGTCAACAACTTCGGCGTCCAGGAGATGCTGGACGCCTTCGTGGAGATGGCGCCTCCGCCCGGGCCGCGCCGCGCCGTGTCCCGCGAGGTATCCCCTTACGAGGAGGCTTTCTCCGGTTTTGCTTTCAAGATCCAGGCCAACATGAATCCGGCCCACCGCGACCGCATCGCCTTCGTGCGCATCTGTTCGGGACGTTTCCGGCGCGGCATGAAGGTGGTGCACCACCGCCTGGGAAAAGAGATCACCCTGGCCAACGCCACCATCTTCATGGCCCGCGACCGCGACAACGTGGAGGAGGCCTTTCCCGGGGACATCATCGGCCTGCACAACCACGGCACCATCAAGATCGGCGACACCTTCAGCGAGAAGGAACCGCTGCAGTTCACCGGCATTCCCAATTTCGCCCCCGAGCACTTCCAGCGCGTGCGCCTGAAAAACGCCTTCAAGGCCAAGCACCTGCACAAGGGCCTGATGCAGCTGGCCGAGGAGGGCGCCGTGCAGGTTTTCCGGCCGGTGGGCGGCAGCGACTACATCCTGGGGGCGGTGGGTGTGCTGCAGTTCGAGGTCACCCGTGCCCGGCTGGCGGCCGAGTACGGCGTGGAGGCCGTCTACGAGCCGGTGGACTACCGCGTGGCGCGCTGGGTGTCGTGCGACGACCGACGGCAGCTGGCGGCATTCGAGAAGGCCAACGCCGCCAGCCTCGCCCGGGATTCGCAGGGGCGCCTGTCCTACCTCACCACCAGCGATTTCCAGCTGCAGTACTGCATGAGGGAGTGGCCCGCGGTGACATTTCACAAGACCCGCGATGTGGCCTGACCTTTTCTATATCTTTCCCAGCAGCGATCGGGCGATGATGAGCTTTTCGATTTCGCGGGTGCCCTCGTAGATCTCCAGGATCTTGGCGTCGCGGTAGAGGCGCTGCACGCGGTACTCGTCGATGTAGCCGTAGCCGCCGTGCATCTGCACGGCCTCGTCGGCGCAGTCCACGGCCACCCGGGCGGCGTACCACTTGGCCATGGCCACCAGGCCGTGGTCGATGTCTCCCCGGTCCGCTTTCCAGGCCGCCTCGTAGTAAAGGTTGCGGGCGGCGCGGATGTGGGTGGCCATCTCGGCCAGCTTGAACTGCGTGGCCTGGAAGGAGGCCAGCGGGGCGCCGAACTGCCGGCGGTCGCGGGTGTGGCGGATCGCGTCCTCCAGCGCCGCGCGCGCCAGGCCCACGGCCTGCGCGCTGATGTGCAGGCGGGTGCGGTTGAAAAAGGCCATCAGCTGGTAGAATCCCTCTGCGCGTGTGCCCACCAGGTTTCCGGCCGGCACGCGCACGTCGCTGAAGGACACCTCGGCGGTGTCCGACGCGCGGATGCCCATCTTGCCGCGGATCTTGACGGCCCGGTAGCCGGGCGTGTCGGTGGGCACCAGCAGGAAACTGTGGCGGCGGTGGCGCGAGGTTTCGTCGGGGTCCGTCAGGCAGAAGACCAGCAGCACGTCCGCCACGGTGCCGTTGGTGGTGAACATCTTGGTGCCGTTGATCACCCAGTGGTCCCCGTCGCGGACGGCGGTGGTGACGGCGCCGGTCACGTCGCAGCCGGCGTCGGGCTCGGTGATGGCCGTGCCCATCATGGCCTCTCCGGCCGCCAGTTTCGGGAGCAGGGCTTCTTTCTGCGCCTCGCTGCCGAAGAGCTGGATCAGTTCCGCGCCGAAGGTGGACGACAGCACCTGGGCGGCCATGCCCGGCTCCACGGCCCAGAACTCCTCGTTGATCAGGCAGTGCTCGAAGAAGCCGTAGCCCGGCCCGCCGTATTTTTCCTCGATGAAGACCCCCACGAAGCCCAGTTCGCAGGCCTTCTTCCAGATGGCCAGGTCGAATTTCTCCTCGCGGTCGAACTCCAGGGCGCGCGGGGGAAACTCCCCGCGGGCGAAGCGCCGCGCCGCCTGCACGATGTCCTGCTGCTCCTTGCTGAGCGTAAAGTCCATGTCACTGCTCCTTCATGCGTTGTTCCTCGTCGCGGATCTCGCGGCGCAGCAGCTTGCCCACCTTGCTCTTGGGCAGCATGTCGCGAAACTCGATGTACTGCGGCACCTTGTAGGGCGCCATGGACCGCCGACACCAGCGGATCAGCTCGTAGCCGGTGATGCCCTTGATGTCCTCTTTGAGCACCACATAGGCCTTGATGCGCTGGCCGACCTTTTCGTCGGGCACGCCGATGACGCAGGCCGCCACCACCGCGGGGTGCTCCTGCAGCACGGCCTCGATCTCCGAGGCGCTCACGCGGTAGCCCTTGTGCTTGATGGTGTCCACGGTACGGTCCACGAAGTAGAGGTTGCCCTCGGCGTCCATGGTCATCACGTCGGCCGTGCGGTACCACAGGCGGCCGTCGATCTCGATGAAGGCGGCCGCGGTTTCCTGCGGTTTGTTGCGGTACGCCGTCACCATGGGGTCAGACGACACCAGCAGTTCGCCGGCCCGGCCGGGCGCCACGGGCTGCAGCGATACCGGATCCACGATCCGGATCCGTTTGCCGGCGACCACGCGTCCCACGCTTTTGGGCGGACTGGGCCGATCCGTGGGGCACATGGCCACACCGCCGCAGGTCTCGGTGGCCCCGTAGCCCTGGTAGATGGTCTTGCCGAAGGCCTCCCGCCAGCGTCGCCCCACCTCCACCGGCAGCACGTCCCCGGCGCTGAACCAGTAATCCACCGAGCCCAGGTCGTACTGGGACAGGCGTTCGTGCTCCAGGATCATGCGGTAGAGCGTGGGCACCCCGATCATGGTGCGCGCCCGGAAGCGCTGGATGGCGTTGAAAATGGCGTCCAGGTTGACGCGCGGCTGGAGGATCAGGCTGCCGCCCACCAGCAACGTGGCCAGGCTGCAGGTCTGGCCCAGGATGTGAAACAGGGGCGCGCCGGCCATGATCACGTTATCGGCGGCGGGGAAAAGCGGTTCGCTGACGCGGATCTGGGGCTCGGCCGAGGCCAGGAAGAGTTCGTGGCTGATGGGAACGGCCTTGGGGTGTTGGGTGGTGCCGCCGGTGTAGAGAATCTCTGCGGTCCGCTCCCCGCCGTCGGGCACGGCGGGCAGGTCGCCGCCGGACGACAGCAGTTTGCGGAAAGGGCGGATGCCCGGCCCCGGGGCGATGCGGCCCCGGGGGACCACGTCGAAGAGCCGGCCGAAGAGGCGCTTCCACAGGGGCAGCAGTTCGACCATGCGCGAGACGATGACCGTCTTCAAGCGGGTTTCCGGCAGTACTTTTTGAACGTACCCGAAGTTGGTGTCGGCGCACACCACCGCCTCGGCGCCGCTGTCGTTGGCGATGTAGGACAGGTCCCGCGGGGTGTAGATGGGCGTGATGGGCACGCACACGCCGCCGGCGCGCAGGATGCCCAGCCAGGCCACCACCCAGTGCACGCTGTTGGGCACGTAGAGCATCACGCGCCGCCCGGGCGTAAAGCCGTGGGCCCGCAGGCCGGCGGCGAAGCGCCGCGACAGGTCCAGCAGGCGCCCGTAGCGGTAGCGCGTCCCCAGGTAGATGACGGCCGTGTGGTCGGGCTGCCGTGTGGCGACGGCCTCGAAGGCGGCGAATATGTGTCGGTGTTCTTTCATCGCGGTTCAGACCCCGAAGTAGGCGGCCTTGATCTCGGGGTTGTCCATGAGTTCCGCCCCGCTGCCGGAGAGCGAGAGCATGCCGTTTTCCACCACGTAGGCGCGGTCGACCACGGGCAGCACCGGCCGCGCGAACTGCTCGCTGAGCAGCACCGTGATGCCGGTTTCGCGGTTTAAGCTGACGATGGCGTCGACCACCGCCCGCTGCATCATGGGGCTCAGGCCCAGCAGGGGTTCGTCGAGCAGCAGCAGCCGGGGCCGCGCCACCAGCGCCATGCCGATGGCCAGCATCTGTTGCTCGCCGCCGCTCAGGAAACCCGCCTTGCGCCGCCGCAGCGCCGCCAGCTGCGGAAACAGTTCGAAGACGAAGGCGGCGCTGCGCTGGATTTCGGACTTGCGCCGCAGGTAGCCGGCGATCTTGAGGTTTTCCAGCACCGTGCTTTCGCCGAAGACGGGGTGTCGTTCGCGCGAAAGCACGATGCCCACCTTCACGCGCTCGCTGGGCGGCGCCTCGGTGATGTCGCGGCCCTCGTAGCGGACGCGGCCGTAGATGCTGATGCGCTGGCCGCCGCGGCGCCTTTCCTTGAGGCGCATGTCGATGATCAGCCCCGAGACGGTGTTCATGAAAGTGGTCTTGCCGGCGCTGTTGGAGCCGATCAGGCCTACGATCTGCCCTTCGTCCACCGTCAGGCTGAGCCCGTTCAGCGCCAGGGCGTTTTCGAAGAAAACCATCAGGTTGTCGACTTCCAGCAGGGCCACGGCCTATTCCTCGCTTCCCAGGTAGGCGTTTTTGACGGCCGCGTCCTCCATCACGGCCGCCGCCGCTCCTTCGGCGATCTTACGGCCGAAGTTCATCACCAGCACGCGGTCGGCCACCCGGAAGAGTTCCTTCAGGCGGTGTTCGATCATGATGATGGTCATGCCGTCCAGGCGCAGCTTCTCGATGATGGGCACGATGCCGGCCACCTCGGCCAGGCTGAGACCGGAGAACAGTTCGTCCAGGATCAGCAGCTCGGGCTGCAGGGCGATGGCCTTGGCCAGTTCCAGGCGCTTGAGGTAGCCCTGGGGGAGGGCCCCGGCCGGCTTGTAGGCCACGTGCGCGTCGCGCTCAAAGCCCACCTGCTCGAGCAGGTCCAGGGCAACGGCGTCACGGTCGCCGTAGCGCGCCCCGGGCAGCTGCTTCATGCGCGGCGAGCAGAGCGGGATGATCATGTTCCTGTAGGCCGGCAGCTGGTAGAAGGGCTTGACCATCTGGAAGGTGCGGGCGATGCCCAGGCGCACGATCTTGTAGGGCGGCAGGTGGCTGATCTTGCGGCCTTTGAAAAGTACTTCCCCGGAACTGGGGCGGATGAAGCGCGTGATGAGGTTGACCAGGGTGGTCTTGCCGGAGCCGTTGGGGCCGATGACGCCCAGCAGTTCGCCGGGCGCCAGGTCGAAGCTCACGTCCCGCAGGGCCTTCACCCCGCCGAAGGACTTGCCCAGGTGCACCACGCGCAGCAGCGGAGCGGTGCTCATTTTTCCACCTCCACCCAGCGTTCGAACTGGTGGTACTTGCGCTGCAGGAAGTGGAAAATCCCCTCGGGCAGGGCCACGATGAAGATCACCAGAAACAGGCCGTAGAGCACGATGCGCAGTCCGCCGAAACCCCGCAGGGCCTCGGACACGGGCACCAGCAGGAAGGCGCCCAGGACCGCGCCGGCGAAGCTGCCCGGGCCGCCCACCACGGCGGCGGCGATGGGCAGGATGGAGTAGTCCAGGGCGAACACCGGCATGCCCACGAACATGTAGACGTGGGTCATGAAGGCCCCGGCGAAGGCGCCCACGCAGCCGGCCAAGAACAGCGCCTGGGCCTTGAACCAGTAGATGTTGATGCCGGCGTTGATCACCGAGCGGTCGTTGTCGCAGATGCCCCGCAGCACCAGGCCGTAGTCCGAGTCCAGCAGGCGCCGGAAGCCGAAGAGCGCCGCCAGCAGCACGGCCATGGCGACGTAGGCCTCCACCCAGCGCGAGGGCAGGGGCGTCATGCCGCTCAGGCCCTCGGTGCCGCCGAAGATCTTGGTGGCCTCGATGATGCGCACCATCATCAGCGGCACGATCAGGGTCACCATGGAGAAGTAGATGCCCCGCAGGCGCAGCACGGGCAGCAGCAGCAGGGTGCAGACCACCCCGCCGCCGAGGGCCGCCGCCGGCAGCGTGACCCAGGGCGGCAGGTGCCAGTAGTGGTCCATGATCCCTGCGCCGTAGGCCCCCACCCCGAAGAAGAGGGCCTGTCCGAGGGAGATCATGCCGGTCTGCGCCAGCATGTCCCAGCTCATGGCCAGCAGGGCGAAAACCGCCACGGACAGAAGTACTTTCTGCCAGTAGACCCCGAGCACGGCGGGCAGCAGCAGGCAGGCCGCCACGGGCAGCAGGCGCGGGCCGGAGAGGTAGAGCATCTCGCGCCAGGAGCACAGGGCGAAGACGTCCGAGGAGCGCACCCTGATGCCGCGGTCGATTCTCTCTTTGCGTCGCTTCAAGGGGCCTCAGATCCTTTCTTCCAGTTCTTTCTGTTTGCCGAACAGCCCGGACGGCTTGACGGTCAGCACGATGACGATGGCCGCCAGGCTGACGATCATGGTCCAGTGGGAGCCCACGTAGGTGTCGGTGAAGCGTTCGGCGAAGCCGATCATCACGCTGGCGGCGATCACGCCGCCGGTGCTGCCCAGACCGCCGATAATGCACACCGCCAGCGCCTTGATGAGCACGTCGTAGCCCTCGCCCGGCGATATGCTGCCCAGCGGGATGATGAAGACCGCCGCCAGGGCGGCCAGCCCGGCCCCCATGGCCACGCTCAGGGCGGCCACGCGGTCGGCGTCGATGCCGAAGGTCAGCGCCGTGCGCTCGTCCTGGGCGATGCCCCGGAAGGCCAGCCCCGTGGCGGTGTGGTGGGTGAACAGGTACAGCGCCAGGATCAGCACCACGGCAAACGCCAGGATCAGGATGCGCTGCATGTCTACGTAAGTGCCGGCGATGACGAAGCTGCGATCCACGAACACCGGCAGGGTGTACTCGAAGCCCACCCATCCCAGGTAGCGGAACAGCTCCAGGATGGCCAGGCCCATGCCGAAGGTGGCGATCACCTCGGAAAGCGCCTGGCCGCGCACCCGCAGCAGCACGAAGCGGTAGACGGCGGCGCCCGCCAGCATGTTGAAGGCCACCGCCAGCACCACGGCCAGCGGGTAGGGCAGGTGCAGCAGGCGCAGCAGCATCCAGATGCCGTAGGCCGACAGCACGTAAAAGGCGCCGTAGGCGAAGTTGGCGATGCCGCTGATGCCGAAGGTCAGGCTGAAGCCGATGGCCATCAGCGCCAGGATGGCGCCGTTGATCAGCGCGTAGATGGTGGTCCCGATGAGCATGCCGCGCGGCTCTCCCGGTCAGGTGTCAGGCGTTGCCTACTTGGCGGGCTCGAGGCCTGCCGGCAGCCGGATCTGGCCGTCGGCGATGGCCGGCGGAAACACGATGGTGCGGCTGCCGTCGGCGTTCCACTGCAGCACGGCCGCCACGGCGGTCTCCTCGGGATCCATGCCGTAGACCACCTGGTGGCCCTCGTCGAAGCGGATGCGGCCCATGATGCCCCGGCGGTCGGTTTTTTTCAGCTCGGCCACGATGGCGTCGGCGTCCAGGCTGCCGGCGCGTTCGATGGCCTCGGCCAGGATGTAGACCGACTCGTAGGACGGCGCCGGGCCGTGGCCGGCCTCGATGGGCTTACCCCACTTCTTGCGGTAGGCGGCGTCAAAGGTCCTGGACAGCGGCATCTTGTCCGAAGAGACGGCGCTGCCCATCTCGAAGTTGCAGTTGATGGCGCCCGCGATCTTGTGCTCGAAGGTCTTCCAGGCGCCGGGACCGGCAAGCGGCGAGATGAATCCGGCCATCAGGGCGGGTACCCTCATGGCGTTCCACTGCTTGACCAGGGTGCCGCTCTGGGGCATGTCGAAGATCGGCAGGATCACCTGGGCGCCCCTGGCGCGCACCTTCATCAGGCCCGAGGAGAAGTCTGAGGTGCCGGTGGGGTAGGCCTCGTGGCCCACGACCTGCCAGCCGGCCTTGTCGAAGTACACCTTGGTCATGATCTCGGCCGTCTTGCGCGCCCAGGCCACGTCCTGGTTCATGATGAAGACCTTGTCGAAGCCGAACTGCTTGTGGATGAAGGCCATGGTGCCGGCCAGGTACTTGACCAGGAAGCGGGCGTCCAGGCAGGTGCGAAAGATGTACTTGTACTTGTCGGGCGCCTTCCTGATCTTGGCCTCGGAGGCCGGCGACATGGCGATGGTCCCCAGGAAAGGCATCTTGTACTTGGCGATGATGTCCATGCCCGCCATCAGCGCCTCGGAGCGGAAGGGCCCCACCAGCAGGGCGGCGGGTTTCTTCTCCAGGATGATTTTCTCCAGGCCCAGCAGCGCCTCGGGTACCGGCACGCCCGGTGCGGCGTCGCGGATGTCCAGGGAATCGATCTTGAAAGGCCGCTTGACCCCGCCCACCGAAACACCGCCCCTGGCGTTGATCTCGTCGGCGGCCATCTGGACGGACTTGAGGCACTCCCTGCCTTCCAGAAAACCGGTGGAGGTGGGCACGCCGATGACGATGGGATCGGCGGCGTAAACGCCCCGGCCCCACACGCACCAGACGGCGGTCATGGTCAAAAACAACAGTGGCAGCCACATTTTTTTGATCATTTTGTTCCTCCTTTGCGGACAGTGCCGGCGGGGGATGCGCCGCGCGGTGAATGGGGCCCGTGGACGGGCGTGGTTCGCTATTCGTTGACCATCACGGCCTGGCCGGTGGCCTGGATGACGTTCTGCCAGAGTTTTCCGCCGGGGTCGACCTGCTTGCGCCGGCCGGCGGGCAGCGACATGGGCACGTGCACGAACTGCTCGTTCCAGTAGCCTACCAGCAGCTTGGTCCTGCCGGTCATGCCGGCGTGGACGGCATCGCGGCCCAAGAAGGAGCAGAAAACGTGGTCCTTGGCGCAGGCCGGCAGACTGCGGATGATGTAGCTGGGGTCGATGTACTTGAGGCTTATTTCGATGCCCCTCTCCTTGAAGTGGGCCAGGATCTTTTCCTTGAGCAGCAGGCCGATGTCGCCCAACTTGACGTTGCCGGAGGGATCGTACTGGGGGCTCGAGGTGTCGAAGAACTTCTGGCCCGCGCCCTCGGCCACCACGATGACGGCGTGATGCCGCTCTTTCAGGCGGTCCTCCAGGGTCTTCAAGAGTCCGCGCGGCCCCTCCAGGTCGAAGTCGATCTCCGGGATCAGCACGAAGTTGACGTTCTGCTGGGCCAGGGCGGCGGTGGCCGCGATGAACCCCGAGTGGCGGCCCATGAGCTTGATCAGGCCGACGCCGTTGGGGTAGCCCTGGGCCTCGTTGTGGGCGCTGATGATGGCGTTGGTGGCCACCGCCACAGCGCTGTCGAAACCGAAAGAACGGGACACCATGTAGATGTCGTTGTCGATGGTCTTGGGAATGCCCACCACGCTGATATGAAGGCCGCGGGAGAGAATCTCGTCGGCGATCAGGTTGGCGGCCTGCAGCGTGCCGTCGCCGCCGATCATGAACAGCAGCCCGATATCCATGCGCTCCAGAGCATCGACGATTTCGTCGATGGGCTGGGGGCCGCGCGACGAGCTCAGGATGGAGCCGCCCATCTCCAAGATGTCGGTGACCACGTCGGGACCGAGGTCCATGACCTCGCGGCCGTACCTGGGGATGAAGCCCTGCAGGCCGTAACGGATGCCGTAGATGTTGCGCACGCCGTAGCCGTAGTACAGCTCCAGCACCACGGCGCGGATGATGTCGTTGAGGCCCGGGCACAGCCCGCCGCAGGTGACCAGGGCGCACTTGAGCTTGCTGGGGTCGAAGTAGATCCTGCGCCGGGGACCGGCCAGTTCGAAGGAGGGAATCGGCCGGCCGGCCTCGATCATGGCCTGCAGCCGTGTCGGATCGACCTCGATGGCCACGTGCTGGTCTTCCTCGACGAAGGTGCGCGCGTGGGTGGCGCGGTCGGCCAGGGTCAGCGGGGACGGGATAGTCGCCGGCCCCAGGGTGACGATACGGGTGTCAAAGGATTCGTCGTTCATGCCTGCTTCTCCGCTCTGGTGGACAGTGGTTGGATGCCGGCCGCGCGTGCCGCCGGCGGGTGTTGACTGCGTGGGCCGCCCGTGCGGCTCACGAACCGTTGAACTTGAACTCGCCCTTGCCCAGGATGTCGTGCAGGTGCAGGATGCCGCAGATGGCGCCGTTGGCCGAAACCACCGGCAGCACTGTGATCTGGAACTGCTCCATGATGTTCAGGGCGTCATAGGAGGGCGTCGCCGGCCCGATGCGGCGCGGTTCGCCGGTCATGACATCTGCGGCGCACAGCCCCTGCGGCGAGCGGCCGCGGGCCAGCAGGCGGCGCAGGTCGCCGTCGGTGATGATGCCCGTGAGCCGGGAGCGCCGGTCGGTTACCAGGGTGACACCCAGCTGGCAGCGGTCCATCTCCGCGATGGCCTCGGCCAGTGACACGTTTTCATCCACCACCGGGACCTGGTCGCCGGTCAGCATGAGGTCCGTCACGCGGCTGGCCAGGCGCTGGCCCAGGTTGCCCCCGGGGTGGATCTTCCTGAAGTCGCTGGGGTTGAAGTGGCGCTTGCTGATGAGCACCACCGCCAGGGCGTCCCCCATGGCCAGCAGCGCGGTGGTGCTGGCCGTGGGCGCCAGGCCCATGGGGCAGGCCTCCTCCTCGACGCCTACGTCGATGATCAGGTCGCTCTGCCGGGCCAGGGTGGAGTCCGGGTTGCCGGTGAAGGCCACCACCGTGCAGCCGATGCCGCGCACCGAGGGGATCATCAGGTTCAGCTCGTCGGTCTCGCCGCTGTTGGAGAGCGCCAGCAGGATGTCGTCCTCGCTGACCAGCCCCAGGTCGCCGTGCATGGCCTCCACGGGGTGCAGGAAGATGGCGCGTGTGCCGGTGCTGTTGAGCGTGGCCACGATCTTGCGGCCGATGATGCCGGACTTGCCAATGCCGCTGACGATGACGCGGCCCCGCGAACGGTAGATGAGGTCCACCAGGCGGCGGAAATTGTCGTCGATGCGTTCGATCAGGCCGATGATGCCCTGGGCTTCGATGTTGAGCACCCGCACGGCCTCGGCGGTCACGGAATCGGTTGCCGTTGGTGTTCGGTGGTCCATGCTGGTCTTTTAATTGAACTTTTCTCTTTGGGCAAGCCTTATGTGAATCGGTGGCTGCGGGAAGGCATCCATTTTGCGGGAAGGCGGAAAATTATTGTTGACACATGCGTGCAGTTTTCTTATATTTCGCGTTTAAGACAATAGCCTGGCATACAGAGAGCCTGGGAATCTTCCCGGGCTCTTTTGTTCATTATTCTTTCAAGGGGGTGATTCCGATGATTTGTACAACCATTCGCGAAGGGCAGGAGTGTCCTTTCATGACCGCCAGTGGATGTTCCTACAACGGCGGCAGCTGCCACCAGGTGGTCGAGAGCTGCAAGGGCTGCGGGCGCAGCATGGAACTGGCTTCGGGCTGGTACTGCAGCGCGTGTCCCGAACCTTCCCTGAAGTGGAAGAACGGTTCCTGCAACCTGGCCACCCACGTCAGCGTGGCCGTGGCTTCCAACGGCACCAAGATTAATCCGCTTAAGGCTTCCAAGCGCGGACAGCGCTGATACGCTGATTTCCCGGCATCCGAACCCCGTGCCCCGCGGCACGGGGTTTTTCTTTTCCGGCGGCAAACCAAATTCGATCCTCTCTTGACACACATGCGCCACAGGCGGTAAAAGTCGGTTTCAACGAGCGATTTTCGCGCCTGTACGGCGGCCCCGCCGGCAGGCGTTCACCGTCAACAGGAAACCGCCATGAACCCGCTTGCCAAGGAACTCAACGAGGTCATCGCGTCGGCAAACCCCGAGGCGCTCCGCATGCTCTCCGAGGCGGGACGCCAGCTGTTTTTCCCCAAGGGCATTCTCAGCCAGGGGGCCGAAGCCAAAGAAAAAGCCCACTACATCAACGCCACCATCGGCATCGCCAGGGAAAAGGGGCACACCATGGCCTTCGACTCGGTCATGGCCAACATCTGCGACCTGCCCGCCTCGCAGTCCCTTACTTACGCCCCCTCCTACGGCATCCCGGAGCTGCGCCGGCAGTGGAAACAGGCGCTGGTGGAGAAGAACCCCAGCCTGACGGGAAAGGATTTCAGCCTGCCGGTGGTCACCTGCGGTATCACCCACGGTGTCAGCCTGTTCGGCACCCTGTGGGTCGACCCCGGCGAGACCGTGCTGCTGCCGGACATGATGTGGGGTAATTATAACATGATCCTGAGCGTCAGCCGGGGCATCGCCATCGGCCACTACCCGCTGTTTTCCGGGGACGGCGGCCTGGACCTGGCGGGCCTGGAGCGCTCGCTGACCGAGGCCGCGGCCGAGCGCGGCAAGGTCAACCTGGTCCTCAATTTTCCCAACAACCCCAGCGGCTACGCCCCCACCACGGCCGAGGGCGACGGGATCTGCCGCATCCTGCTCAAGCTGGCCGAGGCCGGCACGCGCGTGGTGGTGGCCCTGGACGACTCCTATTTCGGGCTCTTCTACGAGCCGGAGACCATGAAGGAGTCGGTTTTCGCCCGGCTGTGCGGCCTGCACCCGCGCATCCTGGCCGTCAAGCTCGACGGCGCCACCAAGGAGAACTTCGTCTGGGGCCTGCGGGTGGGGTTCATCACCTACGGCACGCGGGTGGACGGCGATGCGGCCGCCTTTTACGAAGCCCTGGAGAAAAAGACCGCCGGCGCCGTGCGCGGCTCCATCTCCAACGCCTCGCACCTGAGCCAGTCCATCGTGCTCAAATCCATGCGCAGCAGCACCTATGCCCGCGAGAAGCAGGAGAAGTTCGACATCCTGGCCGCCCGCGCGCGCCGCGTGCGCGAGGTGCTCTCCGACGGGCGCTATGCCGATGCTTGGGACGTGTACCCCTTCAAC
>CAYZCL010000101.1:0-23509 GCA_964476595.1 uncultured Desulfobacteraceae bacterium | reverse complement strand
GAACGGTCGCGCCCACCGCGCCCACGGCCGCGGCCTCGGTCGGTGACGCTATTCCGGCGAATATGGATCCCAGCACGGCCACGATGAGAAAGAGAGGAGGCACCAACGCGACCGCAACCCGCATGGCCAAGCTGCCACCCGTAACCTCGGCGATCTCGTCCCACGGTATCGGCGGAGCTATGTCCGGCCTGAGCCACGAAACCACCAGAATGTAACCGACGAAGAGCAGTACGAGCACCAGACCGGGGAACACCGCACCCATGAAGAGGTCGCCCACCGGAACACCCACGATGTCACCCACCAGGACGAGAACGATACTCGGTGGAATGATCTGCCCCAGGGTGCCCGAGGCGGCCACCGTGCCAGTGGTCAGGGCCTTGTTGTATTTGCGGTGCAGCATGGTGGGCACCGACAGCAGGCCCATGGTCACCACGGTGGCGCCGACGATGCCGGTGGAGGCCCCCATGAGGGCGCCCACGAAGACCACCGAGATGGCCAATCCTCCGCGGACCTTGGCGAACACCAGGGCCATGGTCTCAAGCAGTTCCTCGGCGATGCCTGATTTTTCCAGCATGACCCCCATGTAAATGAACAACGGCACGGCCAGCAGGGTGAAGGCTGTCATGCGGCCCCAGATGCGCAGCGGCAGCAGGTTGAAAAAGCCCGGCCCGAAACCCAGCAGGCCGAAAAACAGGGAAACACCGCCGATGGTGAAGGCCACCGGGTAGCCCAGCAGCAGCAGGGCGAAGACCGACGCAAACATCACCAGGGGCATGAATTCGTGGATCAGTTCAGCCATTGTGCGGCCCCCCTTCCCGGCCCTCTGCGGGGGCCGTGAGGCGCACGACGCACTTGAAGGCCTCGGCAATTCCCTGGAGCATGAGCAGGAAAAACCCCAGGGGAATCATTGACTTGAGGATGTAACGGGCCGGAAGACCGCCGGGATCCGGCGACATCTCCCGCACCGCCCACGAGTTTTCAATAAAGCCCTTGGTGGAATACATGACGATCAAGCAGAAGGGGACCAGGAAAGCAAAGGTGCCGATGAGGTCGATCCAGGCCTTGGCGCGGTCGCTGAGCTTGGTGTAGATGATGTCCACCCGTACGTGCCCGTCGTGCTTGAGGGTGTAGGCCGCGCCGATGAGAAAGATGACCGAGAAGATATGCCACTCCAACTCCTGCAGGGCGATGTGGCCCTTCTTGAAGGCGTAACGCATGAGGGTGTCGTAGAACACGTTGAGCACCAGCAGGGTGGTGAGCCAGGCCACGAAAAGGCCGATGCCTTCGTTCATGGCGTCAATGAAGCGGATGTACCCTTTTAAAAAACGCATATAACGGATCTCCTTACTCCCTTTTTTCCATCCGAAAGACACAACCCCGCTACATAATCTCAATGCAATCGGGAAGTCAAGGTACAGGGGAACATAGGCCCCATTTTTTGTCACCTGTGGTTCTTGTGCATGTTTTTTTTAGGCGCGTCGCAAACAGGTTTTGCTTGATAATTGTCGCCAAGTGCGATAAAAAATGTAAGTTTATGTGATAACTAAAAATATCGGGATTCTATCCGCTTGCCGGAAATCGGCGGCAGGATGGAGGCATAGGGCATGGCGCGCAGCATGAACCACTGGGCCGACAATTACGTGGAACGCCGCAGAACGGCGCAGGAGGCCATTTCCATGGTGCGCTCCGGCCAGCGGGTCTTCATCGGTTCCTCCTGCGGCGAACCCCAGCACCTGGTCAAGTCCCTTTCGGAGGCGGCCGACCGCTTCTCGGACCTGGAGATCGTGCGCCTGCTGTCGCTGGAAAGCGCGCCGCTGACCATGCTCGCCAACAAGACCGGCCGCCAGGCGCTCGACATCCGCTCTTTCTACTTGGGATCGGCCCGGCCCGAGGTTATCGACGTCAACCGGCGCTTCGTGACACCCATGAACCTGTCGGCCATCCCGCGGCTCTTCCGGACCCGGCGCATGCCCATCAACGTGGCCCTCATTCAGGTGTCGCCGCCCGACGACTTCGGCTGGATGAGCCTGGGGGTCTCGGTGGACATCACCCTGGCCGCGGCATGGTCGGCGGACCTGGTGATCGCCCAGGTCAACGGGCGCATGCCCCGCGTGCTGGGGCGCAGCGTGGTGCACGTCAACGAGGTGGACGTCATCGTGGCGCACGACGAACCCCTGCTGACCGTGCCGGACCTGCCCGAATCGGAGCGCGCCAACCGCATCGGGCGGCTCATCGCCCGGCTCATCGACGACGGCTCCACCATCCAGATCAGCCCGGGGACCACGCCGCGGGCCACCCTGCTGGCCCTGGAGAGCCGCCGCGACCTAGGGGTGCACACCCAGTTCATCACCAACGAGATCATGCAGCTCTATGCCAAGGGGGTCATCACCAACCGCAAGAAGGGCTTCAACGAGGGCAAGCTGGTGGCCAGCACGGCCATCGGCTCCGAGTATCTCTACGAGTTCATCAACGACAACCCGGCCATCGAGTTTTATCCGTCAGATTACGTCAACGACTCGGGCAACATCGCCCGCAACCACAAGATGGTCTCCCTCAACGTCGCCTCGGTGATGGATCTCACCGGCCAGGTGGGGGCCGACGCCCTGCCCCAAAACCAGTTTTCGGGCGTTAGCGGTATGCTCGACTTCATCCGCGGGGCGGCCCGCTCCGAGGACGGCAAGTCTATCCTGTTGCTGCTGTCCACCGCGGATCGCGGACGGGTCAGCCGCATCGTCCCGGAACTCGACGACACGGCCGTGGTGGTGCCGCGGGGCGACGTGCACTACGTGGCCACCGAGTACGGGGTGGTCAACCTTTTCGGCAAGAGCCTGCAGGAGCGGGCCCTGGCCATGATCAGTATCGCCCACCCGGATTTCAGGGAGTCGCTGTTCGATGCGGCCAAGGAACGCGGACTGCTGGGCAAGCGCCGCATCCTGACCGACTGCGTGCGCGGCGTCTATCCGCTCAAGTACGAGGAGATCGTCACCATCGACGGGGAAAAGGTGGTCATCCGCCCGGCCAAGCCGGTGGACGAGCGACGCATCCAGGAACACTTCTACAACCTGGACAAGGAAGACGTGGTGGCGCGGTTTTTTTACGAGAAGTCCAGCTTCGTACGCGAGGAGATCGAGGAGCTTTCGCAGATCGACTATGTACGCAACCTGACCATGCTGGCGGTGGTGGGCGAGTTCGGTTTCGGTCAGGTGGTGGCCCTAGGTGAATACCTGCTGGACCCGGAAACGGATCTCGCCGAGGTGGCTTTTTCGGTCAGCCGCCCCTGGCAAGGCAAGGGGCTGGGGAAACGGCTGCTGGAGAAGCTGGCGCAGGCCGCCCGTGAAAACGGGATCTCCGGACTGATGGCCTACACCTCGCCGACCAACCGGGGAATGATCCGGCTGTTCAAGACATTGCCCTACCGCATCGAGACCCAGGTAGACGGTGACGTGGTGGTGCTGCGCTGCTGGTTCGAAGCCGTGCGCGGCGGGGACGGGCCCGAGAATCCGGCCGGCGGCGGCGATACGTCGGGCGGTGAACCGGGCCGGACGGAAGCAGAACGATGAAACGGTAGTTTTTCAGGCTGCGGGCACCGCCCGCTTCGCAAATAGAACCGAAACAGAGGATACGGATTCATGGGCAATACTTATACGGTGCGGTTTCTGCCGCACAACCGACAGATCGAGGTGGAAGAGGGCCAGACACTGATTCGCGCCGCCATGGAGGCCGGCGTGCACGTCAACGCTTCCTGCGGCGGCGAGGGCGTATGCGGCAAGTGCCGCGTGATCATCGAAGAGGGCCAGGTGGCCGAGGGACTCAGCGAACGGCTCAGCAAGGAGGACGTCCAGAAGGGATACCGCCTGGCCTGCCGCGCCAAAATCACGGGCGACGTGGTGGTGCGCGTGCCGGTGGAGTCCGAGGTGGATGCCAGCGTGCTTAACGCGCTCGCCACCCCCCGGCGAACGGCGCGCATCCACGAAATGGACCTGGAGGCACTCAAGGAACAGGGATTGTTTCTGCCCCCCATCGAGAAGAAATACCTGGAGTTGCCGGAACCCAACGCCCAGGACCACCTGCCGGACGTCACCCGCTTGGTGAGCTTTTTGAAGCTGACCCACGACGAGCATCGGCTGGAAGTGGAGTTCCCGGTCATCCGCAAGATGCCCGACATCCTGCGGGAGCAGGACTTCAAAATCACCGCCACCTTGGCGCGCCCGGTGCACGAAGGCGGCAAGACCCGCATCATCAACGTGCAGGCCGGAGATACCACCGGCCAGAATTACGCCATCGCGGTGGATATCGGCACCACCACCGTCTACGGCCAGCTCATCGACCTGATCAGCGGCGAGGTGTTGGCCCAGTTCGGTGATTTCAACGCACAGATCAGCTACGGTGAGGACGTCATCACGCGCATTATGGCGGCCGAAAAGCCCGGCGGCCTGGAAAAGCTTCAGGCCGTGGTGATCAAAACCATCAATTCCATTATCCGCAAGCTGATCAAGCGCTCCAAGGTGGACATGGACGAGATCTCCACCCTCACCATGGCCGGCAACACCACCATGACGCAGCTCATGCTCAAGGTCAACCCGCGCTACATCCGCCGGTCGCCCTACGTGCCGGCGGCGTCGCTCTACCCGCCCATCAAGGCCGTCGAGCTGGGCATCGAGCTGGGCGATCACGTGCCGGCCCTGGTCTACCCCTCGGTCTCCAGCTATGTTGGCGGCGACATCGTGGCCGGCGTGATGGGTTCGGGCATGTACCGCTCCGAGGAGCTGACGCTTTTCATGGACATCGGCACAAACGCCGAGATCGTCATCGGCAACCAGGACTGGCTGGCCTGCGCGGCCTGCTCGGCCGGCCCTGCCTTTGAGGGCGGCGGAATCCAGTTCGGCATGCGCGCCGCCAAGGGGGCCATCGAGGACTTCTCTATCGACCCGGTCACCCTGGAGCCCATGCTCATGACCATCGGCAACGTGCGCCCCAAGGGCATCTGCGGCTCGGGCCTGATCATCATGGTGGCTACGCTGTTCGAAACCGGCGTGATCAACAACCTGGGCAAGTACGACCGCGACCTGGACACCCCGCGCATCCGCCAGACCGACGGCATCTGGGAGTACGTGCTGGCCTGGAAGGACGAGACCCAGATCGACCGCGACATCGTGCTCACCGAGATCGACATCGAGAACCTGATCCGCGCCAAGGGGGCCATCTACAGTGGCTGCATGACCCTGCTCGAAGAGGTGGGCCTGAGCATCGGCGACATCGAGCGCATCAATCTGGCCGGCGGCTTCGGCAGCTACGTGGACCTGGAAAAGGCCATGGTCATCGGGCTGTTGCCCGAGATCGACGCCGACAAGGTGACCTTCATCGGCAACGGCTCCCTGATGGGCGCCAAAATGAGTTCGCTGACCAACCGCATCCGCAAGGACGTGGTGGAGGTCATGAAGAAGATGACCAACTTCGAACTGTCCGAAACCGCCTCTTACATGGATCACTACGTGGCGGCCCTCTTCCTGCCGCATACCGACATCAATCTGTTCCCTAAACTGAAAAAACGGCTGGAGGCCCGGCGGCAGGCCCAGCAGGGTTAAAAAAAATATGCACCGGCAATTTGCGGTAACGCCAAATGTGCCGGTGCATTTTTGAGTATTATGGAAATAATATGCTGTGATTTCGTGTTTTTAAAATCATGGGGACATGTGCGCCTCTATCCCGGGTAAGGTCCGGATCAGGCGCCTATTGACATTCAACGACAACCCCTATAAAAGATAATATTCTGCTTTTTTTATGGGAGGGGCCGCCTGCCGCTCCCGTAAAACAGACGCCGTTGCGCCATGCGGAAGATGCATGCCGGCGCGCGTCTGCCCGGGAAATCACCGGGTTGGCGCTTAAAGATTGTCGATAAATTGTCTTCAGAAATAGAATAAAATTCATGTGAGAAAGGGGGGCTGAAATCTACCGAAGCAAGACGCAGTCAATGCCCTGGCCCGATCAGGAGGCCATGGACCGGACGCAGGGCGGTATCTTCCAACCTCTAACACCTCGATCATTAACCGGTAAATTGATAAGGAGGTAGAACTTGGGTCTCGAATTTTACAAAGAAAACTATGCGGGGAGCGTAAAGGAAATCACCCTGGGGACGGGCGACAAGGCCGTCACCGTGGGAGGGGAAACCTGCTACCCCTTCTACCAGTTCGAGGGAGAAATGCCCCGCAAGCCGAAAATCGCCATGGAAATCTGGGACATGGAGCCGCCGGAATGGCCTGAAGCTGCCATGGCGCCCTTCAAGGACGTTCTGTCGGACCCGGCCGCCTGGGCAAAAAAATGCGTCGACGAGTACGGGGCGGAGCTGATCGTGCTGCAGCTCAAGAGCATCGATCCCAATGATCGGGACGCCAGCCCGGAGGAGGCCGCTGCAACGGTCAAGAAAGTGCTGGCGGCCATCGACGTGCCCCTGATCCTGTGGGGATCGGCCAATGTTGAAAAGGACGAGGCCGTTTTCAAGGTCATCGCCGAGGAATGCCAGGATCACCAGCTGATCATCGGGCCGGTGGAAGACAAGAACCACAAGGGCATCGGCGCGGCGGCCATGGGCTACGGTCACCTGATCATCTCTTCGTCTCCCATCGACGTCAACCTGGCCAAACAGGTCAACATCCTGCTGGAAAACCTGGGCATGCCCATGGACCGGGTGATCATCGATCCGACCACCGGCGGCCTGGGCTACGGCATGGAATACTCTTACTCGGTCATGGAGCGTTTGCGCATGGCGGCCCTGCAGCAGGGCGACGACAAGCTGCAGTTGCCCATCATCAACAACCTGGCCAACGAAGTCTGGAAGTGCAAGGAGGCCAAGCAAAGCGTCGAGGAAGCTCCCACATTAGGCGATCCCGAAAGGCGCGGCATCCTCATGGAAGCCGTGGGCGCCGTCACCTACCTGCTGGCTGGTTCCGACATCCTGATCATGCGCCATCCGGAAGCCATCCGCATGGTGCGGGCTTTCATCGACCTGATCCATGACGGCGGCTCGGCCATGGATGTGGCGCCCATCAGCAAGCTGCTTCCCGAGGTGGAGATCGACCTGGCGGCGCTGGCGCCGGAACCGGACCTGACCATTGAGGAGGGCGACAAGAAGAAGGCGGCGCCGGCCAAGAAGGCCGCCCCGGCCGAAAAGAAAGCGGCGCCCAAGAAGGCCGCCCCCAAGAAAGCCGCCCCCAAGAAGGCGGCCGCCAAGAAAGCGGCGCCCAAGAAAGCCACCGCCAAGAAGGCCGCCCCGGCCGAGAAGGCCGAGACCAAGGAAGAGGCCGAAGCGCGCGCCAAGGCCGAAGCCGAAGCCAAGGCCAAGGCGGAGGCCGAAGCCAAAGCCAAGGCCGAGGAAGAGGCCAAGGCCAAGGCGGAAGCCGAAGCCAAGGCCAGGGAAGAGGCCGAAGCCAAGGCCAAAGCCGAAGCCGAAGCCAAGGCCAAGGCCGAGGAAGAGGCCCGGGAAGCCGCGGTGGCCAAAGAGATGGACGACATCCGCAAACAACTGGCCAAGAAGCGCAAGAAACCCAAGAAGGCCGCCAAGCCCAAGAAGGCCAAGGCCGCCAAGGCCGCCAAGCCCAAGGAGATGGACAAGGACGCCATCAACGAGAAGCGGGTGGCCGACATGCTGGCCACCGTGGCCCGCTGGCATCGCCATTACAGCCGTTTCGGTCAGTAGCGAAGATGAACCCGGTACCGGTTCCGAAAACCGGTGTCGCAGCGAACGAGCCCATGGCCGTTCAGAACCGGTAATTGTTTTTACCCGAGGTCGAATAATCCTCAACGAAGGAGGAGCATATGTCGAGACTTGTCGCTTTTGCCGCCGTACAAGGTGGTTATAACATCGTATCCAAGGTAGAGGGAAAGCTGAAACGGGCGCTGGCCGAAAAAGACGCCTCCACCCAGGTGGGTTTTCCCAACACCGGCTACTACCTGCCCGTGATCTACTCCCTGCTGGGCATCAAGGTCGAAACCCTGGAAGACATGCTCAAGCCCATGGAGATTGCGCGCAAGCTGCTGCCGCCGCACATCGAGGGATATCACCACACCCCCTACCTGGGGCGCCTGCTGGACGCCGGTATGGCCGCCATTTTCGCTTTCGAGATCGAGGAGGCCCTGCGTTACCTCTACGAACCGGATTTCTACCTGCACTCCGAGGAGATCGATGAAGAAGCCGGTAAAATCTGGCTGGGGGCCGCCGACGACATCGTCTTCCGCAAGCGCGGCGTGGAGTTTGTGGACGGCAGCGCCCCGGGTTTCGCCGCCATCGTGGGGGCGGCGCCGGATCCGGAAATCGCCAAGATGATCGTCGAAGAGTACCAGCGACGCAGCCTCTACATCTTCCTGGCCGCCAACCAGAACGGCACCACCTGCGCCGAGCAGCTGCTGGAAGCCGGCGTGCAGATCGGGTGGAACACCCGTATCGTGCCCTACGGTCCGGACATCTCATCGGCGGTTTTCGCCCTGGGATTCGCCAACCGCGTGGCCATGGCCTTCGGCGGCGTCGAGCCGGGCGACTACAAAAAAATCCTCAAGTACAACAAGGACCGTGTCTTCGCCTTCGTCAACGCCCTGGGCGACGTCAACGCCGAGTGGGCCGCCGCGGCTGCAGGCTGTATCAACTGGGGTTTCCCGACCCTGGCGGACACCGACATTCCCGAGGTGCTGCCTACCGGCGTTTGCACCTACGAGCACGTGGTGGCCAACGTGCCCTACGACAAGATGGTGGACCGCTCGGTGGAGGTGCGCGGGCTGAAGACCACCGTGGCCGAGATCGACATCCCCATGTCCTACGGCCCGGCCTACGAGGGTGAGCGTGTGCGTGGCGCCGATCTCTACGCCCAGTGCGGTGGGGGAAAGACCCAGGCCACCGAACTGGTCAAGATGGCCAACATGAACGAGATCGAGGACGGCAAGGTGGAGATCATCGGGCCGGATGTCACCGAGCTCAAGGAAGGCGATGTCTTCCCGCTGGGCATCTTCGTTCAGGTGGCCGGCCGCGAAATGCAGGAGGACTTCGAGCCCATCCTGGAGCGCCAGATTCACCACCTGATCAACTACATCCAGGGCATCATGCACATTGGCCAGCGCGACATCGCTTGGATCCGCATCAGCAAGAGCGCCATGGAAAAGGGCTTTTCCCTGAAGCACATCGGCATCGCATTGCACGCCAAGTTCCACCAGGACTTCGGCGCTATCTTCGACAAGGTCCAGATCACCCTCTACACCAAGCAGGAGGACGTGGACAAGCTGACCGAAAAAGCGCGTGCCGAGTACAAACACCGCGACGAGCGTGTCGAGAAAATGACCGACGAGGACGTGGAGATCTACTACTCCTGCACCCTGTGCCAGTCCTTCGCGCCCAGCCACGTGTGCACCGTGAGCCCGGAACGTACCGGCCTGTGCGGAGCATACAACTGGATGGACTGCAAGGCCTCGTACGAGATCAACCCCACCGGCCCCAACCAGCCCATTGAAAAGGGCGAATGCCTGGATCCGGTGCTGGGTCAGTGGAAGGGCGTCAACGAATTCGTGGCCAAGGCTTCCCGCGGGGCCATCGATCACTACAACTTTTACTCCCTGGTTGTCGACCCCATGACCACCTGCGGCTGCTGTGAGTGCATCGCGGCCATGCTGCCGGCCTGTAACGGCGTCATGACGGTCAACCGCGAGTACCTCGGCGAAACTCCCTGCGGTATGAAGTTCACCACCCTGGCCGGTGTCATGGGCGGTGGTGCTTCCTCGCCGGGTTTCGTGGGCCACTCCAAGTTCAACATCACCCAGCGCAAGTTCATCAAGGGTGACGGCGGGCTGGCCCGTATGGTCTGGATGCCGAAGATGCTCAAGGAAGAGATCAAGGAGCGCCTCATCCGGCGCGGCGAGGAGATGGGGATCCCCAACTTCTACGACATGATTGCCGATGAGACGGTGGGCACCACCGAAGAGGAGATCCTGCCCTTCCTGCAGGAAAAGGGCCATCCGGCGCTTTCCATGGACCCGATTATCCGGTAGGGGAAAATCCCGGGCGGATGTGCCGAGAAGGAGGCACGGCCTTCCGCCCTTAAAGCCCATTCCGGAAGGGCCCCGGCGGCCGCCGGAACGTCTCAGCGAGACGGGGCGCGACAGAAGATTTCAATGATAAAAAGGAGATCGATATGGCATTAACCGGTATTCAGATTTTCAAGCTCCTGCCGAAAACCAACTGCAAAGAGTGCGGCGTGCCCACCTGCCTGGCCTTTGCCATGAACCTGGCATCGGGCAAGGCCGAACTCGACAGTTGCCCCTACGTTTCCGACGAGGCCAGGGAGAAACTCTCCGAGGCGTCGGCGCCCCCCATCCGGCCGGTGGCCATCGGCAAGGGCGTACGGGCACGTACCGTCGGTGGTGAAACCGTCCAGTACCGGCACGAGAAGACTTTTTACAACCCGCCCCTGCTGGCCGCCCTGGTGGCGTCGGACATCGACGCGGGCGAGCTGGAGGCCAAACTCAAGGGATGGAACGCACTGCAGTACGAGCGCGTGGGGCTCAACCTGCGGCCCGAACTGGTGGCCGTCAAGGACGCCGGCAACGGCGCCGACGCCTTCGCCGCCGTGGCCAAGCAGATCGCCGAGACCTCGGAGTTCAACGTCATCCTGATGACCGAGGACGCCGATGTCATGAAGGCCGGTATCGCGGCCTGCGGGTTCAAGCGGCCCCTGATGTACGCCGCCACCGAGGCCAACCTGGACGCCTTCGGGGAAATGGCCAAGGAGAACGAGCTGCCCCTGGCCGTCAAGGCCGACTCGGCTGAGGCACTCATGCCGCTGACCGAAAAGCTCACCGGCATGGGGCTCAAGGACCTGGTCATCGACCCCGGCTCCCGGGAGATCCAGCAGTCCTTCAACGACATGGTCGCCATCCGCCGCGCCGCCCTCAAGGACGGCAACCGCGCCGTGGGTTTCCCGACCATCACCTTCCCCTGCGAGATGGCCGGCAACAGCGACATGGAAACCCTCATCGCCGCTATGCACATCGCCAAGTACGGCGCCATCATCGTGATGAGCGATTTCCTCGGCGAGAATATCTTCCCGCTGCTGCTCGAACGGCTCAACATCTACACCGACCCGCAGCGGCCCATGACGGTCACCGAGGGCATCTTCGAGATCAACAACCCCGACGAGAACTCGCCGGTGATGGTGACCACCAACTTCGCCCTGACCTACTTCATCGTGTCCGGTGAAATCGAGGCCAGCAAGGTACCTTCCTGGCTGCTGATCAAGGACTCCGAGGGCCTGTCGGTGCTGACCGCCTGGGCGGCCGGCAAGTTCGCGGGTGATGATGTGGGCATGTTCGTCAAGAAGTGCGGCATCGCCGACAAGATCAAGCACAAGGAGCTGATCATTCCCGGTTACGCCGCCGCCATCGTCGGCGACGTGGAGGAAGAACTGCCCGGCTGGACCATCACCGTCGGTCCGCGGGAAGCGGCCCACCTGCCGGCTTTCCTGAAGGCCAGGTAAACAAGGGAACGGCGGGCGCCGGGCCGGCGTGGCCGGGTGCCCGCACGACGATCTGACATTCATTTCGGACAGCACGAAAGGGAGGGCGTATGCTACTGATAGGAGAGAGCCTGAACGTTATTTCCAAGAAGATCGGGCGGGCCTTCAAGGAACGGGATCCCAAGCCGATCCAGGAAGAGGCCCTTTTCCAGAAGGAGAAGGGAATGGACTACATCGACATCAACCTGGGGCCGGCCAAAAAGGACGGCCACGAACTGATGCCCTGGGTGGTCGAGGTGGTGCAGGACGTGGTGCCGGATGTCCCGCTGGCGCTGGACACTTCCAACATCGACGCCATTGAGGCGGCCCTCAAGGTCGTCAAGCCGGTGGGCACGCCGCACATCATCAACTCCATCATGGTGCGCCCCGAGCGTTACGAGCGCATGGTTCCCCTGGCTGCCGAGTACGATGCCGACTTTATCGCCCTGATGTGGGGCCCCGAGGGGCTGCCGCGGGACGAGAACGAGCGTGCCGCCCTGTGCGTGGAACTGCTCTACTTCGCCAACGAGGCCGGCATTCCCAACGAGAAAATCTGGGTCGACGGCATCGTCACCCCGGTCAACATTCAGCAGCCCCAGGCCATCAGCCTGATGGAGTTCCAGGGCATGCTGCAGGACATCGCCCCCGGCGCCCGCAGCACCTGCGGCCTGTCCAACATCTCCAACGGTCCCCCGGACCACCTGCGGCCGATTCTCAACCAGACCTACATGGTCATGTTGCAGAAGTATGGCATGGAGTCGGTCATCGCCGACCCGCGCGACGACCAGTTGATCGCCATCGCCAAGGGCCAGCGCCAGGATATCGTGGACCTGATCTACAACATCATGGACGGCAATGAACCGGACCGCAGTTCGCTTTCCAAGGAAATGCTCGACTACGCCAAAACCGTGGACGTGATCCTGGGAAAGACCCTGTACTCCGACTCCTGGCTGGAAATCTGATCGCCTTTTGCACTGCGTACACACAGAGCCCCGTCGCGTCTCCGACAGGCGGGGCTCTTACGCCCTTCTGACCGAGGAAACCGACCCTTCATGCCCCGCATTGACGACTACAAGGCGGCCAAGGCGCTGTCGGCCGAAAAACTGGCCGCCGTTGACTTCTCCATGCTGGTGGAGCGCACCGGCTTTGCATCCGCCCGGGAGGGGACTTTCGATGTACCCTTTCTGGATCGACGCTATCGCGTCGGCTACCCGGCCTTCGATTTTACCGATGCCGACGACGCCGGTCGGGAGGTCCCCATCCAGGAACAGGTCCTGATCCTGCACTATTTCGAGGCCCCTTCCGTCGAGATGCCCGCGGGACAGTGGGTGGCCTACCGGGAGATCCGGGATGCCTCTTTCTACTTCAGCGCTTTCGTCAAAAGGGCCATCGATCCGCTCAAGAAGGTCTTCGGCCAGCGGCCTGAGGCGCTGGAAAAACCGGCCCGGAAGCTCTCCGGCCGTTTCCTGTCCGACCTTGGCGACACCGCCTGGGAATTCCGACTCTTTCCCCGTGTCCCCCTGCGGCTGATCGTCTATGCCGGTGACGAGGAGTTCCCGCCCGAGGCCAACATTCTCTTTGACCGCACCATCGGAGAGATCCTTTCGGCCGAGGATATCGCCTGGCTGGCCGGAATGCTGGTCTATCGCCTGATGGCCCTGGCCCGCTGACCGGTACAGGGGCGGCTTCGATCCGGGGCCGCCGGAAGCCTCCCGCGGCCGCCGCGCCGCCCACCCCGGCAAGCGCACGTCCCGCCTCTTTCGGCTGGAAAACATAGGAGTGCCCCCTGCCGGGTGCAGGCAGGCGCCGCCCGTGCTGCACCATTTCCGGCGGGGAAGCCCCGGCCGCCGGTGCCGAGAGAAGGGAAACACGCTGCGCTCAGGCGGCGCGCCTTTCTTCACGCGCCGCCGGTCGGCGCATCTTTTTCCCGCCGGCGCTCCAGCGGAGCAGGGCCGATGCCCGCCCCCGGAACCCGGCTGTGTGCAACCCATGCGGGCCCGGCATTCACCCACCGATCGTCACCTGTAATTGCCCCGGGCGCGCCCCGCCTGTTTCTTGAAAAAGCATCGCCATTCTGTTAGGTTACGGTATACATCGCCACCCACTGCCGGCCGTGCCTGCGCCGTTGCGCGTTTCCCCGGGAGGCAGCGCAGGCCAGAGACGTCGCACCCGCCCGGACACGGCCGGCGGAGACGAATTTTCAGGAGGCCCATTGGTATCATTCAAATCCAAAGCGCTGGAAGTCAACCTGGCCAGCTACCACGTCGACGTCACCATCGATGAGAAGTACGCCGTTCTGCAGGAGATCCTGCTGCGCTACTACGGCCTGCGGGAGGGCTTGAACACCTTCCTGAAGGAACTCAGCCACCCCTATCGCAACTGGGCGTACATCGTCCAGGAGGGAAGAGGATACGCCCTGGACTATTTTCACCTGCTCAACAAGCATCCCCGCGGCCCAGAGGGCGCCGCACTCTTCATCGGGATCTTCTGTGACGCCTTTGAATCCAGCGTGGACACCGAAGTGCGCATCGACGCGGTGGACAACCTGCTGCTGTTCCTGCAGCGCATCATGCGCGACAGCGGGGAAAACTTCGAGCGCTTCGCGCCGGTGCTCAACGAGGCTTTCGGCAGGATCACGGCATACGGGGAGCAGGATTTTTTCTTCTTCATCAAGAGCTATTACCAGATCAAGAAGCTGGCCGAGAACTATCTGGCCGTCGCCGGTCAAAACGACGATTATGAGCCCGTCACCCGGCTGGTGATCCGATACCTGGAGCAAACATATGCCTACTGGCTGGAGGAAGTGGCGGATCCCGGGAAGTGGTTTCTGCGCGAGATCAGCGATGACCAACCGCCGCAGGTTCCCGACAGCCTTTTCGAACCCATCTCCCACGACCGCATCGCGCACCACCGTCAGCGCTTGGCGGCCATCGTGGCCGATGGCCCTCTCGACCGGCAGACGCTGCAGCGTCTGCTGGAGCTGCCCGGCTATCGCCAGATCGTAGACGTTTACCGGCGGATCCCCCAGAAGCTCCAGCGGCTCGACCCCGGGGCCGGGCGGGGTGACCACTGGAAGGTCATCTTCCTGTTTCACATCATGAACATCGCCGGCCTTTCGGCCATGCACGAAGAGTGCCTGCGGGACATCAACCGCACTATGGAGCGGCTCATCGGGCACGAGAACTACCGCGATGTCATGTACCTGATCCGCAAAACCTTCTCCATCCTGAACGACAGCATGCGCCGCTACCCCTCGGCGGCCCTCAACTGCGTGCTCAACATGGGAAGGGGCATCTACCGTACCGACGACAGTGACCTGGTGAAATACTTCATCGACGCCGTCATCGGTCTGGGTTTTCAGACGCCCATGATCGGCGGCGTGGGCGACGACTGGCAGGTGCGCGCCAACAACGCCCACCTGCAGAACATCCGCGTCTGGATGCAGCTCATCGGGCTGCGGCCCCGATGGTCCCTGCGGCTCATGTCGGCCCTGATCATCTACCTGGCCCTGGGCGGGGTGTTCATCAAGGACACCGACCTGTTTCCGCGCGACGTCACCGAGTTCCTGAACTGTGACATCGAGGGCGTCTACAACCTGGCCAAGCAGCTTTTCCGGCTGCTGCCGGTGTTCTTCAACGACATCGGGGCCGAGGGAGAGCTGCGCGACATCTCCACGCAGCTCGACGAGATCACGCGCCGCAAGGACGTGCTGATCCACTTCCTGCGCAAGCAGAGTCACGTGGAGAGCAGCAACCGCATCCTGTCCTTCATGGAGGGCGTGCTGGAGTTCTGGTGCCTGCGCGACAAGCGCCGCCTGAAGCCCTTCGTGCCTCCCAAAATCTTCGAGGAGATCGCGCTGGAGGGAGAGTACATCGACGGGGTCAACCGCCTCATGTGCCGCCTGCGTGAACAGGGCATCAAAACGCCCTCGGACCTGCTGACCGTCAGCGCCGAGCGGCTGGAAGAAATGCTGGCGGATGAAGTCGCCTCCGAGACCGACCGCCGGCGGGTGCAGCTGATCGTGGCCTTCTACAAACTGCTGCACCAGAAGTACCATTTCGACGCCGTGGAACTCGACCACTACCTGGAACAGCTGCAGGTCGAGGCCTTCCCCAACCTGAAGATGCTCAAGAACGCCCTGGCGCTGGAGGATCCCAAGAAAAAGGTCGCCGGGCTGATCAACTACCTCGAGCTTCTCAAGAATCTCATCCTGTCGGACAGCGTCTACGAGATCCGGGAGGACATTTACAAGAAGCGGCACTTCACCGTGGACATCCCCTCCATGTACGGCAGCTATCACGAGACCAAGTTCGACGCCATGGGGCTGACGTTCCGTATCGAGGCCCTGGTGAACGTGCTGCTCGAAGAACTGGTGGAGACCATCGACCTGAGCCTGATCACCAAGGCCACCTTCTTCCAGGTCCACGACCTGCTCAATCTCTTCGACCGCGCCCTCAAGGTGGACGGCATGCGCACCACCGAACTGGAGCGGCAGCTCGAGCCGCTGTCTCACTCCCTGGAGGTCAGGGGCTTCACCTTCACCCAGTACCTGGACATCTTCAAGAACTTGGCGCTGGCGGTCAAGAACATCGTCCACGACCACTTCAACAACATCCACGAACAGAACCTGGACCACATCCTGTCCAACTTTCCGGCTGGGCAACTGCTGCCCAAGTTCTCACCCCCGGACGGGAAGGAAGACCGCGAGGGGCTGTCGCACCGCGTGTCGGAGATGTTCTTCCGCGACCGCATCGCCACTTCCCTGGGGCTGCAGCAACTGGACCGCTTCCTGACGCGCATCCTGAGCACGCTCTTTCACCAGGCCGAAAAACTGCCCAAGAAGCGCCTGCACATGCTGCTGCTCTACGACCCCCAGCGGGCCATGACGTCCATTTACGAGCCGTCCCCCCACATGAGCGGGCTGATTCACCTGGGCAACAAGGGCTACAACCTGGTGCGGCTCAAGAAGTTGGGGCTGCCCGTGCCGCCGGGGTTCGTCATCACCACCGAGGTGTTCCGGTGCCGCGAGGTGATCAACAGCTACCGACCGGCGGAGCGCAACTTCCGCGAACAGGTGGACGCCCACATCCACGCCGTGGAGCGGCTGACCGGCAAGCGTTTCGGGGACCCCGGCAATCCCCTGCTGCTGTCGGTCAGGAGCGGGTCGGCCATCTCCCAGCCCGGCATGATGGATACCTTCCTCAACGTGGGCATCACCGAGAAGATCACCGAGGGGGTCGCCGCTCGCACCGGCAATCCCTGGTTCGCCTGGGACAACTACCGGCGCTTCCTGCAGTGCTACGGCATGGCCATGGGCCTGGAACGCGATCACTTCGACGCCATCATCCGCCGCTCCAAGGACCGCGCCGGCATCGCCTACAAACGGGCGTTCTCCGGAGACCAGATGAAGACCGTGGCCATGGCTTACAAGCAGAGCCTGCTGGACCACGGCATCGACATCCCCGAGGACCCGCTCGAGCAGCTGCACACGGTGGTGCGGCTGGTGCTCAGTTCATGGGACTCGGAAAAGGCCAAGGCCTACCGGCGCATCATCGGCATTTCCGACGACTGGGGAACGGCCGTCACCGTACAGGCCATGGTGTACGGCAACCGCTCGCGGCGTTCCGGGTCGGGCGTCATCTTCACCCACAACCCGCGATGGTCGGGAGACAGCCTGCGCCTGTGGGGGGATTTCACCATCGGCAACCAGGGCGAGGACGTGGTGGCCGGCCTGGTCAACACCCTGCCCATCTCCATCCGGCAGCAGGAAGCCGAGATGCGTGACACCGACATCACCCTGGAGACCCATTTCCCGCTCATTTACGGCGCTTTGCGCAACATTGCGGTCAATCTCATCGAAGATCAGGGGTGGAGCCCCCAGGAGATGGAGTTCACCTTCGAAAGCGATGCCGTGGAGGACCTCTACCTCCTGCAGACACGCGATATGGTCATCCGCCAGCGCAAGAAGGTCCCCACCTTCGACCTGAAGGTGGTTTCCCGGATGGAGGTCATCGGCCACGGCATCGGCGTGTCCGGCGGCGCCATGAGCGGGCGGGTGGTTTTCGACCTGGACGAGATCCGGCGTTGGCGGGAGAGTGAGCCCGACACTTCGCTGATCCTGCTGCGCAGCGATACGGTGCCCGACGATATCCGTGAGATCCACGCCGCCGACGGCCTGCTGACGGCCCGCGGCGGGCTGACCTCCCACGCCGCCGTGGTGGCCCACCGGCTGGGCAAGACCTGCGTGGTGGGGTGCGGCACCATGATGTGTGACGAGAAGGACAAGAAGTGCACCATCGGCCAGACCATTTTGAAGGCCGGGGACTTCATCAGCATGGACGGCCAGTCCGGGGCGGTCTACCGCGGGCTCATCGGGACGTGACTTCCGTCGCGGTCGGGTGTCCGCTGTTGGAAACGTGAGAATTTAACCGCTGAATGCACAACGCCATAGGGGAGGGCTGCACCATGACGGACTTCGAGAGTGACTTGACGCTGGGGATCAACGGCTTCGGCCGAATCGGCAAACTGACCGCCTGGACCCACGTGGCCCGCAAGTATTTCAAGCACATCGTGGTCAACATCGGCCGCCAGGCCGGCACCTCGCTGGCGGACATCGCCCACTACCTGGAGCGCGACTCGACCTACGGCGCCCTGGAGGGCTACCTTTACGGATTCCGGGGAAAGCCCGTCATCGGCGACATCGACGAGGAGAAGGGTACCATGGTGGTGGACGGCGTACCGTTCACCTTCCTGAGAACCCACCGCAACCCCCTGGACATCGAGTGGGACCGCCACGACGTCTCCATCGTGGTGGACACCACCGGGCAGTTCCTGGATCCCACCCTGCCGGCCGACGCCCCCGGCGGCGCCCTGCGGGGGCACCTGGAGCGCGGCGTCCAGAAGGTCATCGCCTCGGCGCCTTTCAAGATCAAAGACAAGCGTCAGCCCATGCCCGAGGACGCCGTCACCACGGTGATGGGCATCAACGCCAACGACTACGACCCGCGCCGGCACTGCCTGGTCTCCAACGCTTCGTGCACCACCACCTGCCTGGCGCACATGATGAAGCCGCTCATCAACGCCTTCGGCCACCAGCGCATCCTGTCGGCCTCCATGGCCACGGTCCACGCCGCCACTGGTTCGCAGTCGGTGCTCGACCGCCTTCCCAAGGCCGGCAAGACCGACCTACGCAAGAACCGCAGCATCATGAACAACATCATCCTGACGACCACAGGAGCGGCCAACGCCCTGCGCCTGGTGATCCCCGAGATGGAGGAGATCGGCTTCATTGCCGAGTCGGTGCGCATCCCCACCGCCACCGGGTCGCTGATCATCCTGGTAATCAACCTGCAGGAAGACCACTCCGGAAATTTCATCCGCCGCGAGACCATCAACGGTGTCTACCGCCAGGCCGCCCAGGACGATCCCCACGGCTACCTTTACTACACCGAAGAGCAGAACGTCTCCTGCGACATCATCGGAATGCCCCAGGTGGCGGCCACCATCGAAGGGCACGAGACCCACACCCGCACGGCCGAAACCACCATCGACCTGAGCCAGGTGCCCGGACTGGAAAAAGAGGTGCTGCCGCTGCTCAAGGACACCGTCTTGCGCGTGCCGGTGACCCAGGCCGTTATCTACGGCTGGTACGACAACGAGATGGGCAGCTACGTGCACATGCTCTACGAGCGCACCGTGACGGTGGCCGAGCACTTGTAGCACGGCAGGTCTCAGTAGATTTTGCGGCGGGAGAAGCCGCGGCCCAGGACGTTGAAGGTGTTGCCCATGATGACGAAGGCGTTCTCGTCCCTGCTGAAGACGGCGTCTTCCAGGCGCTTGATCTGGTAGTTGTGCACTACGGTCAGGATGACCTTCTTGGGCCGCCCGGTGTAGGCGCCGCTGCCGTTGAGGAAGGTCACCCCGCGGTGCAGCTTTTCGGTAATCACCCGGGTGATTTCCTCGGCCTTGTCCGAGATCACCAGTACCAGCTTGCGCTGGTTGGAGATGGTCAGCACGTGGTCCAGCGTCTGGGAGATGACGAAGGTCAGCGCAAGCGAGTAGAGCACCAGGTCGGTGTTCAGCACACTGAAGCTGAAGCTAAACAGCACCAGGTTGAAAATCATGTAGAAGGTTCCCATGCGGATGTTGAATTTCTGGTGCAGGATGATGGCGATGATGTCGTTGCCGCCCGCCGAACCCAACGAGTGCAGGGTGATGCCCGAGCCGATGCCCAAAATGATCCCGGCGGCCAGTGCCGCCAGCATGGGGTCATGGATGGGGATCTGCAGCGAGATGCGTTCGATGGCCGCCGAAAAGACCGCCGTGCCGTAGATGCTGTAGAGAAAGAAACGCCGGCTGACGAACATCCAGCCCACCACGAAGATGGGAATGTTGATGATGAAGTACCAGATGCCGGGGTTGAACAGGCCGGAGTAGTAGTAGATCAGCAGGCTCACGCCGGTGGTGCCGCCGGTGATGAACTTGTGGGGCACGGCGATGCCGTTCAGGCCGATGGCGAAGACCACCGCCCCCGTGGTAATCAGGAACAGGTTCCAGAGTACTGAAGACATGTACTTTCTGAAAACAGCCATGGCGTCAACTCTCGATTTTAAATATTTTTAAGAAAAACAAACGCTTCTACATGATACCGCGCAGCGGATGCAGGCATAATAAGACCGTCCGGCCGGATGTCAATGCCGTGCGGTGCAGGTTGTGGCCGTCTGTTACAGCCAGTGGGCGTCGTGGGGGGTGAAGCTCAGGTAGACGGGGTCCGATGGCCATAGGGACAGGTGGCGGAAGGCCGCCGGCGTCATGCGCACGTCGAAGTGGTGGCCGTCGACGGCCACGGTTACCAGGAAGGCGTCGGCGCGCGGGCGGTGGGCGATGGACAGCACCGTGCCCGCCAGGCTGCAGGTCTCGCCGGCCGCCGGGCGGTCGACGGAGAGGCGCATATGCGTGGGGTCGATGATAACCACCTGTCGGCTGTCGGCGGGAGCGGGCAGGACGATCCGCTGGTCCGCGGACAGGCGTTTTTCCACCCGGCCGTCGTCACGGCGTTTCCAGGGGCCGAAGATGACGTTTCCCAGGCCGGCGTTCACGATGCGGCCCTGGAACAGGAACACCACCCGCTCGCAGACTTCTTCCAGCCACTGGTGGTTGTGGCTGGCGATCAACAGGCTGGCGCCCCACATGCGCCGTGCGCGGGCCACCGCTTCCCGGATGAGGTAGGCGCTGCGGGCGTCCACGCTGGCGGTGGGCTCGTCCAGGATGAGCACCTCCGGCTTGAGCACCAGGCGGGCGGCCAGGGCCACGCGCTGGGCCTCGCCGCCGGAGAGCTGGTGCCACCTGCGCCGGCAGAAATCCTTGTTCAGGCCCACCCACGAGAGGCTCTCGATCACGCGCCGCGTGATGTCCCGGCGTACGCCCCGCACCTTGAGGCCGTAGGCCACGTTTTCGAAGACCGAACGCTTCAGCAGGTAGGGTTCCTGCAGCAGCAGCGAAACCCGGCGCCTGTCGGAGAAAGATACGTGCCGCAGGGGGGTTTCCCGGAAGTGAAACGTCCCGCCCGTCGGCGGTTCCATCAGGGCCAGGATGCGCAGCAGCGTGCTCTTGCCGCTTCCGTTGGGCCCGGCGAAGCCCACCGCGGCGCCGCGTTCGATGACCAGTTCACCGATGTGCAGCACGGTCCGGCCCCCGTAGGCGGCCGTCAGGTTTTCCAGGCGGTAGAGTTCTTCAGCCATGGGCGCTTCCACGGACCGGTTCAGGCCTGCCACCTGCGTTTGAGCAGGGAGAGGCTGAAGTTGACGCCCAGGGCGATGGCCAGCAGCACGAGTCCCAGGGCGATGCCGGTGGCGAATTCGCCCTTGCCGGTTTCCAGGGCGATGGCGGTGGTGATGGTGCGGGTGTGCCACTTGATGTTGCCCCCCACCATCATGGAGATGCCGACTTCGGTCATCACCCGCCCGTAGGCCGTCACGGCCGCCGTGAGGATGCCGAAGTGGGCTTCGCGCACGGTGGTCAGCAGGATCTGCTGGCCGCCGGCGCCCAGCGCCGTGAGGGTGGGCCGCAGGCGGCGGTCCAGGGCCTCGACGGCCGCCGCCGTCAGGGCCGTGATGACGGGCAGGGCCAGGATGGTTTGGCCGATGACGATGGCCGGCAGGGTGAAGAGCAGCCCCAGTTCCCCCAGGGGACCCCGGCGCGAGACGAAGGCGTATACCAGCAGCCCGATGAAGACGGTGGGCAGCGACAGCAGGGTGTCCACCAGGGTGCGCAGGCCCCGCTTGCCGGGAAAGTCGGCGTAGCCCAGCACGAAACCGGCCGGGATGCCCAGCAGCAGGCTCAGCAGCACCGAGGCGGTGGACACCCGCACGGTGGTACCGATGGCCGAAAAGACCGCCGGGTCGTGCCGCCACAAGAGCGTGAAAGCCTGCAGAAAACCGTCCAGTAGGAAATCCATCTCGCCGTGCTATTCCCCCGCATAGGTGATGCGCCCGCACAGGCGCACGTCGTAGCCCTGGAAAGTTTCCGCCACCCGGCGGAATTCTTTTTCCTGCAGCAGGCCCAGAAACCGCTGAATGGATCTTTCGAAGAACAGGTCCCGCGAAACCAGGAAATCGTACCGCTCACGGCGCACGGCGATGAAATCCAGCCCCAGCAGGGCGGCCACCGCACGGATGCCCATGCCGGCGTCGGCCCGGCCCGCCAGCACCTCGAAGGCTACCGCCAGGTGAGTGGGGAATTCCCGCCGGAAACCCGCGATGCCGGCCGGGTCGATGTTGGCCTTGTGCAGCTCGTGCTCCAGCAGCAGGCGTGTGCCGGTGCCCTCGGGGCGGTTGGCCAGGCGAATGCCGGGGCGCGCCAGGTCGGCTACGCCGCGGATCTTTGCCGGGTTTCCCGGGGCCACGATGATCCCCTGCTCACGGAAGCAGAAGTTGACCACCACCGGCAGGGGGCCCTGGATGTGTTCGGACAGGTACGCGAAATTGTACTCCTGTTCGTCGCCGTGCATCAGGTGGGAGGTGGCCATGTGGCAGCGTCCACGGTTCAGGGCCCGCAGGCCGCCGAGGCTGCCGGTGGAGCCGAAGACGCACAGGTGGTCGGGAAAGCGGCTGTTGAAGAGCGCGATGGTGCGCTCCAGCAGCGGGTCGTTGCTGCCGGCGATGATCAGCGGGTCGCCGGCCGGGGAAATGCCGGCCCGGCTGGGGTAGTTGATCACGTGGCTGTCGACCCAGGCCTCCACCAGGTGGCGCGGGAAGATCCACTTGCCGGTCACCTTGCAGGCCGGCAGACCCTTTTCGGAGATCAGGGAATAGACCACCTTCTCGTTGACGTCCAGCAGTTCGGCCACTTCCCGGGTGCTGAGAAAGGTTTTCGGGGCGTCAGACATGGCGGGATGCCTCCATTTCGGTTATTCCGGCGCCATATAAACCTTTTTTGGGGTGGAAAGTCAACCAAAGAGGTGCGAAAGGGGAAAAGAATTCCTCTTCGCACTCCGGCCCTCCCGCCCGCGGCGGGAGGGCGGCGTACCGTGCCTAGCGGTTCCCGGCGTTGGGTGTGAACAGCGGTTTGCCCAGCAGCTTGAAGTCGGCGATCCGTTTCTGGGCGCGCGCCGAGGTGATCCAGTCGCTGAAGCGGCGCGCTAGGTCGTCGCGCACCTTGGGACAGCGCTGCCGGTTGATGATGATGACGCCGTACTGGTTGAACAGCTCCGGCGATCCCTGCACCAGGATGGCGAAAGGCGATTTGCCCTTCTGTGAGGCCTCGTACTTGATGTAGGTGCCGCGGTCGGTGAGGGTGTAGCCGCCGCGTTCGGCGGCGATGTTGATGGTCGAGAGCATCCCCTGGCCGCTCTGGATGTACCACGTCTGTTTTTCCGGCGGCGTCATGCCGGCCAGCTTCCAGAGTTTGATCTCTTTTTTATTGGTGCCCGAGTTGTCGCCGCGGCTGATGAAGAGCACGCCGCTCTCGTAGATGCGGCGCAT
>CAYZCL010000100.1:0-6548 GCA_964476595.1 uncultured Desulfobacteraceae bacterium | reverse complement strand
GCGTCGGCCGAAGAGACGGCTGAGGAGATCGACCTGTCCGAATTGGAGGCGGTACTGGACGAAGGCGAAACCCCGCCGTCGGTTGAAGACGAGGGCTTCGAGTCGGAATTGAGCCTGGCTTTGGACACAGACGAAGCGGAGGGGCAATCGCTGGAGCCCGGTCCGGTCGAAGACCGGGGCGCGGATTTTTCCGAACTGGAGGCGGCTTTGGCGGAGAGCGAGGGACCGGCGCTGCCGGATGAGGATACGGTCGAGACGGTTTCAGGGTTAAAGCCGGACACGGACGGACACTCGCAGGCGGATGGCCCCGCGGTGGGCGATACGGACGAAATCGATCTTTCGGAACTCGAGCAGGCGCTGGAGGGTCTGGAAGAGGAACCATCCGCCGGTCCAGATGAGAGCGGATCGAACGCCGCCCTGGACGAAGCGGATCTGGACCTGGCCCCAGAAACGTCGGAGATTCCCGCCGACAACGTCGAAGAGCTCAACCTTTCGGAGCTGGAGCAGGCGCTGGCGGCGGCTGAGGGTTCCAGCGGGATCGACGGGCGGGGAGAGCCGTTGGAAACCAGTGCGGATGACGCGCAGGAGCTCGACCTTTCCGAACTGGAGGATGCCTTGGCGGAGACCGGGGAAGCCTCGCCGCTGATGAGTGCTGGCGGCGCCGACGAGGAAGAGGCGCTTTCGCTGGAGCTGTCCGGTGAGGCAGCCGACGAACCGAGTGTGGCGCCGGACGCCGGGGAACCGATGGACTTGGACGATCTCGAAAAGGCCCTGGAAATCGATGATGCGGACGACGGGCTCCCGGATCTGTCCCTCGAACGCGGGGGGGAGACCGAAACCGCCGCCGCGGACGAGGGCGAAAACCCGGAAGAGATCGACCTTACGGATATCGAAGAACTGCTGGAATCCGACCAGGGTTTTGCCGCTGCGGCCGCTGCGCCCGCCCTGGCGGAGGAAGCCGACGACGGGGAAGAGGGCATCGACATCTCCGAGATCGAGGAAGTGCTCACGGGTTCTGCAGAAACCGGGACGGAGGGCGTCGCCGAAGCGGCCGACGAAGACCTCGACCTGGATTTCGACATCGAAGAGGAGCCGGTGGCGGAAGAGAGCGCCCAGGAAGCGTTTTTCTCCGAAGATGCCTCCGATTTCGAGTTCGAGGAAGACGATATCGAAATCGCCGAGGTGGAAGCGGACGCTTCCCGGGAGGAAGAAGCGATGGAAACGGCGGCCGTTGATGCCGACGAGCCGGTTGTCGCCGATACGGTCGGGGAGGAAAGCTCCGACGCCTCCGGCGGATCGACCGACAGCGGCGCTTTCGACGGTGTTTCCGGCGCAATGCCTGCCGCAGCCGTGGCGGCGGCGGGAACGGCGGTCGCCCCGGTGGCGGCGACCCGGGCCGCCAGGCGAGGCGGCGGGGGCCGCATCCTGCTGTGGATGGTGGTGCTTCTGCTGCTGGTGGCCGGCGGATATGTGGCCTATTCCTTCTACCCGGGCAAGCACATCGCTGGGATCCCCAAGCTCGGAGAGCTCAATATTCCTTACGTCAGCCCGCTGTTTGAGAGCGGCCGACAGGTGGATCCGGGCAACCTGCGGATCAAGACCGTCGGCGTGACCAGCCGGTTCGTCGACAATGCCAAGGCCGGCCGGCTGTTCGTAATCAGCGGAAAGGTCATCAACCGGTACCCGGAACCTCGCCGGGACATTCGGATCGTCGGACGGCTCTACGCCAAGGGAAAGAAACTGGTCCAGACCCGCAACGTCATGGGCGGTGCGGTCGTCTCCGACCTGGAACTTTCGCGCCTGGATGCGGGCGGGATCGCAAAACGCCTTTCCGGCCGGGGACCGGTGCTCAAACCCGGACAGAGCCAGCCGTTCATGATCGTTTTCTCCAATCTGCCGGACAACTTGGAGGAGTTTACGATCGAGGTGGCCGGGTCGAAAAAATGAGGCTTGCCGGCACGTAATTTCGACTTGACTAAGCTGCCATCAGCTGTTAGGGAGACCGTTGTCCTGACGGATGCCATAATGGCGATGTAGCTCAGTCGGTTAGAGCATGCGGCTCATATCCGCAGTGTCCGGGGTTCGAATCCCTGCATCGCCACCAGGTTTCAAACCCGCTGCCTCTGTACAGCGGGTTTTTTATTCGCGGCCCGATGCCGGGGACCCGGGGCCGCGCGAAGAGCGGGTGCAGCCGCCGATTTTTGAATATTGAAAACCACCGTTGAATCTGATACCAATTTCCACGGAACCGCAGAACCGCCCCGGTAGACACCATGCGGGGGCGGCGGGCATGCGGCGACGAGAAGGGAGCGGCGGCATGAAGCGCTTTTTAGCTGGGGCGGTGCTGGTTTGCGGGTTGATCTTCTGCGGGGCGGCGGGGGCGACCATCCTGACGAGTCTCTACGGTGACCGCGACGGGTTCGGCCTGGGTTACAGGGCGGGACAGATGTTTACGGTCAATTCCACTTTTTACAACGCTTTGAACGCCAACCGCTGCGGTGATCCCGCGGGTACCGACACTTTCGGGCACGGCCGAGAGTCCGACGACGGGACATTCGCGTGGCGCCAGTGGAACATGTCCCTGGAAGCGTGGCGGGACACGGATCCCGGAGAGATGTCGCCGGCGTCTCTTACCCTGCAGCTGCAGACCGGCGCCGGCCACCTGTTTTACCGCCGAAGCACCCTCTACTTCGACGCCGATCCCGGTGAAGCCGAGAACTGGATGGCCGTGGGCCGCTTTGCCCGCCCACGGTGGAACGGCGGGTACCTCAAGGTACGGCAGGACGTTTTCGACCTGATGCCCCTGCAGGAGTGGATCATGCCCTGCCTGCGTTCGGGCAGCGTCACCTTTCGGGTCGAGACCCGTGCGGGATCCGGCGGTTTCCCTTACGCCGGATGGATGATGGATTACAGCGCCCTGTCGATATCCGACGGCCCCCCCCCCGCCCGAATCCCCGAAAGCCCGACCCTGGTGCTGCTGTGCGTCGGGCTGGCCGCGCTGCTGATATTGCGCAACCGATGCGCCCGCGCAGGCGGCGGGCTCCGCTGACGAAACCATGACGATCGGTGCTTTTCAGAAAATCGTTGAAGAGCGCATCCGCAGGGCCCAGGAAAGGGGCGAATTCAACAACCTGCCCGGCGCCGGCAAGCCACTGAGGCTGGAAAACGACGCCGGCGTGCCCGAAGAGTTGCGCCTGGCCCACAAGATCCTGAAAAACGCCGACTGCCTGCCGCCGGAACTGGAGCTCAAACGCGAGATCCGCAAAACCGAGGATCTGATGGCCGGCATGCAGGACGCCGCCGAAAAGTACCGCACGCTCAAGAAACTGAATTTCCTCATCATGAAGCTCAATTCCCTGAGAAGTGCTTCCGTTCAGTTCGACGTGCCCCAGAAGTACATGCCCGATCTCGTGGCGCGCCTGGAGGCTTCGGGCCACAAACCGGATCCCTGACACCCCGGAGCCGGATCCCGGCGTCGGCCACGGGCGACCCGGGATCCGCCGGGGGGATTTCTTTGCCGCTGCGGGGTGAATCCCCCCGCGGTTCTGCTTCATTCTTCCGGCACCGCCGGGTTTCCCGGTTGACTCGCCTTCCGCAGTGGTTACGTTCAGGGAGTCGGATGCCGTCCGGAGTCCCTTCGGGAGCACCCCTGACTGCCGTCCGCCGCTGGCGTCGAAAACTTTTTGCAGACAAGGATTCCCGTACGATGAAAGTGAAAAATCCTGCAAGCCGGAGCGATGGTGTTCTCAAGCCGGTCTTTGCAGCCTACCTGGTGTTGCTGCTGCACCTGCTCATGATCGTCGGCATGGGGCTGGTGGTCATTTTTTTCAGCGGTATCGTGGCCTATCTCTCCTGGATTTTTCTGGGAGGCATGCTGGTCATCGGCGCCTCAGGCTATCTGTTCTTCCGGCGCATGCGCGCCGAGGGCCGCAACCTGCAGGAGATGATGAGCCGGACCCCTTTCGCCGGGCAGCGCCTGGAGGTCGAGTTTCTCGGGGGGCTGGCGTCGGTCAAGATCGGCCCCGGCGGAAACGCCGGCCGCGCCGGCACCCTTCCCGTGCGGCCGGTCTACCAGCTGGAGGACCCCGCCGTGGTGCGGGTGCGGGAACTGAGTGAACTGGCCAGACTGCTCTCGGACGGCCTCATCTCGCGGGAGGAGTTCGCCCGTCTGAAACAGGAAATCATCGGCCGCTCGCATGAACCCGTCATCGAGCCGGCCCACGAGACCATCGAAGCGGACAACGGGGTGGGAGACGCACCATGAAAAAGCTGACCCTTGCGCTGATTTCGGGGGGCATATCCTCGGAGCGGGAGGTCTCCCTGAGCAGCGGAGACCAGGTGTTCGAGGCGCTGGACAAGGCGCGTTACGACATTCGGCGTTACGACCCCAAGAGCGACCTGGCGCGGCTGGTACAGGACGCGCCCGGAATCGACGCGGCGCTGATCATCCTTCACGGACCTTACGGGGAAGACGGCACCATCCAGGGAATGCTGGACCTGCTGGGCATTCCCTACCAGGGTTCCGGCGTCCTGGGCAGCGCCGTGGCCATGAACAAACTGGTGTCCAAGCAGTTGTACGAGAAGGCCGGCATTCCGGTGCCGGCTTACATTGTCCTGCAGCGCCACGACACCGACGTGGCCGGCACGACCGTGGAGCGGCTGGGCCTGCCCCTGGTGGTCAAACCGGCCAGCGGAGGATCCAGCATCGGCATGTCCATCGTCCGGGAGGTCGACCACCTCACGGGGGCGCTGGAAAAGGGGTTCGAATACGATGACACCTTGATCCTGGAGGAGTTCATCGAGGGGACCGAGCTCACGGTGGGTGTTATCGGCAACCGTGAACTGGAAGCCCTGCCGGTCATCGAGATCGTGCCCGATACGCGCTACGAGTTTTTCGATTACGAAGCCAAGTACACCGCCGGCGCCACCCGGGAGATCTGCCCGGCACCCATCCCCGACAGCCTGGCGCAGCAGGCCCGGTCCTATGCGCTCATGGCCCACCGCGCCCTTTTCCTGGAGGGGTACAGCCGCACGGACATGATCGCCGCCGAAAAGGGGCTTTTTGTGCTGGAAACCAACACCATCCCGGGCATGACTGCCACCAGCCTGTTCCCGCAGGCGGCCGCAGCCGCCGGGATGTCTTTCGGACGGGTGCTGGATCGGCTGATCGAGCTGGGCATGGAGGCGCGTTCGCGGGACCCGGAAAAAGCCTGACCGGCCGGTGCCGGTTTATGAAATCGTTGTGACGACAACCGAAAAGAGGAGAGGTGCAAGGTGAGAGCAGAAGGCGCCCTGGTGACCATCGTCATGGGCAGTGATTCCGACCTGGATGTCATGCGCGGCAGCGCGGAAATGCTCCGCAAATTCGGTATCCCCTTTGAGATCACGGTGGCCTCGGCCCACCGCAGTCCGCAACGGGCCGCGCAGTTGGCCACCGGCGCCCGGCAGCGGGGGGTCCGCGTGATCATCGCCGCCGCCGGACACGCGGCTCATCTGGCCGGCGTGATCGCGGCCCACACCACGCTGCCGGTCATCGGCGTACCCATCGATTCTTCCTGCCTGCAGGGGCTGGACGCTTTGCTGGCCACGGTGCAGATGCCGCCGGGGATTCCGGTGGCCACCATGGCCATCGGCAAACCGGGGGCCGTCAACGCCGCCATCCTGGCGGCCCAGATTATCGGCGTCACCGAGGGCGACGTGGCCGAACGGCTCGCCGCCCACAAGCAGGAGATGGAAGACAAGGTGGCGCAAAAAGCCGGGCAGGTTGAAGCCTCCGTCTGACCACCGCTGCCGGGTCGACAGCCGCCGGCCGCAAAAGGCCCTCATCCGGCGGGCCGTCGACGTCATCGCATCCGGCGGCGTCATCGCCTTTCCCACCCGCGGCCTGTACGGCCTGGGCGCCGATGCGCTCAACGCCCGCAGCATCGAGAAGATATTCGCCATCAAGCGCCGGTCCCGGCGTGCGCCCATACTGGTGCTCATCGAGCGGCGCGATCAGCTGGCGCCGTTGGTGAAGACGGTGCCGCCGGCGGCCCGCGCCCTGATGGATCGTTTCTGGCCCGGCCGGGTGACGCTGGTCTTCGAAGCTTCCGACAGCGTCCCGGAGAACCTGACCGCCGGCAGCGGGCGCATCGGCATCCGCATGGCTGGCCACCCGGTCGCCCGGGCGCTGGTGCGGGAGCTGAAATCCCCGCTGACGGCCACCAGCGCCAACCTGTCGGGGGCGCCGGCCGCCGCCGACGTGGACCAGATGCCGGCGGAACTGGCGGCCGGGCTGGACCTGATCCTGGACGCCGGCCCGCTGGCCGGGGGGCCGGGATCCACGGTGGTCGACGTCAGCGTGCATCCGCCGCGCCTGATTCGCGAGGGGATCGTGCCAGCCCGCAGTATCGGCGGCCTGCCGCCCGGCTGAGCGGTCCCCGCCCCCAATCCGGGAGGAGGGCTGGGCGCGGCAGGGGTGCCTGCGGCGGCCCGGCGGGCAAAGCGCGGCCGGTTGACAACCCGAACGAAGTTCTCTATAACCCGACCCCATGCCGGAGTGGTGAAAC
>CAYZCL010000099.1:0-2480 GCA_964476595.1 uncultured Desulfobacteraceae bacterium | reverse complement strand
AATTGAATTTTTCGATCAGATGCAGCCCGTCGGCATAGACGGGGTCCAGCACCACCCGGAATTCGCCGCGGTCATCTTCCACCGGCTGGTAGGGTGCGCTGTCGGTGTACGGGGTGTGGATCGTGCCGATGGGTTGGAACGCGATGCTCTCGTGCATGTCGATGCCTCCCGATGGATGTGGCGGGTTCACAGACGCGGTCCGCAGGTTCGCGGTACGGAAAAAAAGATCGGCCCCCCGGGGCTGTTCCGGGGGGCCGATCGGCTGCAAGGGGTGGGAGTTTAACATTGGTGGAGGTAAAATGCCAAGTTTGGTTCCCTTGCACGGCTGACCTTTCACATATGCAAGCCCGATGCCAGTTTTGCGCTATCGCCCGATTCAGGGGCCGGCCAACGGCGTGCCGGCCGGTGGCCGGCAAAAAAAAGATCGGCCCCCCGGGGCTGTTCCGGGAGGCCGATCAGCTGCAAGGGGTGGGAGTTTAACATTGATGGAGGTAAAATGCCAAAGTTTCCCCTGCACGGCTGACAGTTGCAATATGCAATCGGGATGCCAACCAGGAAAAAATAGGTTCGAATCCGGAAAACGCCGGCCGCGGTTTTGCGGGCCGTGCCATGACGCCCTCAGGCCCTGATGGTGCGGGCGGGCTTCAGCCCGTAGCGTTTCATGCGGTTCCACACCGTCACGCGGGACACACCCAGCAGTTCCGCCGCCCGCGACTGGTTGCCGCCGGCCTGTTCCAGCGCGGCGATGAGTTCCATTTTTTTCATTTCGTCCCTGTTCCTCGGCTTCTGTGGCGGCGGTTCGGCCACCGGTGCCGGGTCGCTCTGCAGGATGACCGGCGGCAGGTCGTGGGGTTCGATGGCCTCCTGGCGGCAGGTGACGAAGGCGTATTCGAAAGCGCTTTTCAGCTCGCGCACGTTGCCGGGCCACGGATAGTGCATCAGCAGCGCCATGGCCCGGTTGGAGATCCCCTGGATGTGCTTGTTGCTTTTGAGCTGCAGTTTCCGGAAGAAGGACTCGGCCAGCAGGGGAATGTCGCCCGTGCGTTCGCGCAACGGCGGCACGTGGATAGGGATGACGTTGATGCGGTAGAAGAGGTCCTCGCGAAAGGCGCCCTCGCGCACCAGTCGGGGCAGGTCGCGGTTGGTGGCCGATATGATGCGCACGTTGATGTGGATGGGCCGGTTGTCGCCCACGCGCTCGATAACTTTCTCCTCCAGCACGCGCAACAGCTTGACCTGCGTGGAGAGCGGCAAGTCTCCGATTTCATCGAGGAAAATATCGCCACCCTCGGCGGCTTCGAAGCGTCCCTTGCGGGTCTGGAAAGCGCCCGTGAAGGCGCCCTTGACGTGCCCGAAGAGCTGGCTCTCCAGCAAGGTTTCCGGAATGGCGCCGCAGTTGATGGCTACGTAGGGCTTGTCCGCCCGTCCGCTGCGGGCGTGGATGGTCTTGGCGATCAGCTCCTTACCGGTGCCGCTCTCGCCGGTGATCAGCACCGTGGCCGGCGTGGCGGCGATCTTGTCGATCATCCGGTAGATGGACTGCATGACCGGGCTCTGCCCGATCAGGCGCGGCGCGGGGGCGTGCCGGCGGAGCTGCTTGCGGAGCTGGCGGTTCTCGCACTTTGCCGTGCGGAGCTGCAGGGCGTTGCGGACGGCCACCCGGATCTCGTCGTTCTTGCTGTGCTTCTGCAGGTACGCGTAGGCTCCCAGGTTCACCGCGTCGATGGCCGACTGCTCGCTGGCGTAGGCCGTCAGCATGATCACCGGCGTGTCCGGGTCGATGGCCTTGATCCCCTTGAGGAGCTGGATCCCGTCGAGCTGGGGCATCTGGATGTCGCTGATGACCACGTCGAAGGGGCGCCGCTCCATCAGGGCCAGGGCCTCCACGCCGGACGACGCGGTGGTCACCTCGTACCCCTCCTTCCGCAGGAGGATGGTGAGGTACTGGCACATGGAGGTCTCGTCGTCGACCACCAGGATCCGGGGTTCCGCCATGCCGCTCTCCTCGCTGTGCTGTGGGCGGTGGGATGTGTCGTCGTTCCCCGCCGTTATCGGTCGGTAACGCTCCGGCTTGAGGGATCAGGCTCCGGCCGGGACGGCGACGGTGGCGCGGGGCACCGCCGGACGCGGTCTCGCGGCGTCGCCCCGCGGCAGCGTCAGATGGAAGGCGGCCCCGCCGCCGGGGGCCGCGTCGCACACCAGGTCGCCCCCGTGCGCGCGGGCGATGCGACGGGCGATGGCCAGACCCAGGCCCGTGCCGCCCGGCTTGGTGGTGACGAAGGGACGGAAGATCTCCGCCCGCCGCTCCGGGGGGACGCCGGGACCGTGATCGCGGACGGTGAGACGCACCTGGTCCGACCCTTCCCCCGCAACCGCCACGGACACCCGGCCGCCGGGGTCGGCCTGCAGCGCGTTGACCAGGAGGTTCTCCAGGACCTGGCGCACCTGGTCGGCGTCCACCTCCAGCACCAGGTCGTCCG
>CAYZCL010000098.1:0-5412 GCA_964476595.1 uncultured Desulfobacteraceae bacterium | reverse complement strand
GCTCCATCCCGAGGCCAGCGTGGCCAGCAGCGGGGAGTCGGGCTTTTTCAGTTTGAAGACCACCGTGGCTTCGTCGGGGGTTTCGATGGCCGCGATGGCACTGTACGCCTTTGCCTTGGGCGAGGCCGTGGACTTGTCCATGATGCGCGTGAAAGTGGCCTTGACGTCACCCGCTGTCAGCGGGTCGCCGTTGTGGAAACGCACGTTTTCCCTGAGCTGAAAGGTCCAGGTCAGGCCGTCTTGCGAAACGGTCCACTTTTCGGCCAGGGCCGGCACGATATGCCCCTGCGGATCCGGTTCGGCCAGGGTGTCGTAAACACTCTTCAGCGTCTGAAAGGTCAGGGTGCCGGAGGTTTTCTGCGGATCGAGGGTGTCCGGGTTGCCGGACAGCGCGAAGTTCAGGGTGGCGGCAAACGCCGGCGGCGGCCCGCCGGGGGCCGTGCTCCACAAAACCAGGGCCAGACCGATACAGGCGGCCGCAAACCAAAATCTCCTCATGATGCCTCCCTCCTCTTTAAATAAACGTTACGGTAAACGCGCATCTTCGGCGCACGGCTCCACCGTTTGGGCCTTGAAGCACGCGATGCGGTGATCCTCCCCGATTTCTCTGAGTTGCGGTTGCCTGCGACGGCAGTCTTCGTCGGCCAGCGCACAGTCCCCGGCATAGGCGCAGCCGCAGGTGACGCCGGCGTGTTTTTTCTCCGCCGGGGCGGATTCGCAACCATCTCTTTCCACCTGCGAGCGGCCCGGCATGGATGCGAACAGCCGCAGGGTGTACGGGTGGCGTGCACGCTGCATGATCTCTTCGGTGGCGGCCACTTCCACCAGCCGTCCACGGTACATGACACCGATGCGGTCACTCACGTAAGCCACCAGATTCAGGTCGTGGGAGATGAACAGGTAGGTCAGTTTCAACGCCTGTTTCAGGTCCAGCAGCAGGTTGATGATCTGGGCCTGGATGGACACGTCCAGGTTGGAGACCGGCTCGTCCAGCACCAGGAAATCGGGCTCCATGGAAAGCGCCCTGGCGATCACGATGCGTTGTTTCTGGCCGCCCGAAAATTCGTGGGGATATCGGCGCCGGTGGGCCGGCCGGATGCCCACCATGTCGAGCAGCTTGTCGATGCGCCGGTTTCGTTCCGGGGACGGTATGCCGCGGTTGACGAGGCCTTCGGCCAGGCTGTCTTCGATGCGCATCTTGGGGTTGAGCGCGCTGTTGGGGTCCTGAAAGACGATCTGCATGCGCTTGCGGAAGTCCCGCCGGCGCCGGGCCGGGAGCGTGTTCAGGCAGGTGCCGTCGAACCAAACCTCGCCGGAGGTGGGCGGATCCAGGAACAGGATGGATCGCACCAGGCTGGTCTTGCCGCAGCCCGACTCCCCCACCAGGCCGAAAACCGTTTCCCGCGCCATGTCGAAGCTGACGCGGTCCACGGCGCACACCCCCGCCCCGGCACGGCCGAAAAGGCCGGGTCGGCGGTAGCGCTTGACCAGGTTCTTGACGATCAGAAATCGATCCATTTTTCACCGATCAGGCAACAGGCGGCCCGGTGTCCCTGCCCGTAGTCCAGCATGGGCGGCTTCCGGCGGCGGCAGCGTTCCTCGGCCAGCGGGCAGCGCGGGTGGAAACCGCACCCCTGCGGGATGTGCTCCCCGTCGGGCACCGATCCCGGAATGGTCCGCAACCGCCTGCCGCGCTTGGCCGCGTCGGGGATGGACAGCAGCAGCAGGCGCGTGTAAGGGTGCAGCGGGTTTTCAAAAAGCCGGCGCGCCCCGGCCGTCTCCACGATGCGTCCGGCGTAGATTACGGAGATGCGGTCCGATATCTCGCGGACCACGCCGAGGTCGTGGGACACGAACAGGATGCCCATGGAAAACTCCTGTTTCAGCCGGTGGATCAGGCGCAGGATCTGCAGCTGCAGGGTGACATCCAGCGCCGTGGTGGGCTCGTCGGCGATCAGCAGCGCCGGGTGACAGGCGATGGCCATGGCAATCATGGCCCGCTGCTTCATGCCGCCGGACAGTTCGTGAGGGTAACTTCGCAGCACGCGCCGGTCCCTGCCCAGTCCCACGAAACCGAGAAATTCCCGGGCCTGTCGGTTCGCTTCGCCCCGGTCCATCTGAAAATGCAGCCGCAGGGTCTCGGTGATCTGCTCGCCGATGCGGTAGGCCGGGTTGAGGTACTTGCCCGGCTCCTGGAAAATCATGCCGATCTGCCTGCCGCGTACCCGTCGCCGCTGGTTTTCGGTCATCTGCAGCATATCGCGCCCCTGGAAGAGGACGCGCCCGGCGTTGATACGCGCCGGCGGCGTGGGAATCAGCCCGTTGATGCACATGGCCGTGACCGTTTTCCCCGATCCCGACTCGCCCACCAGGCCGTGGATCTCCGCCGGGTGCAACTGCAGGTCGATGCCCCGCAATGCGTGGGCCACGCCTCCGGGCTGCAAGAAATCGACCTCCAGGCCGCGGATGTCCAGCAGTCGTTTTTCCTTCACGCCGTCCCCCTAGCCGATCCTGATGCGGGGATTGAGCAGACTGTAGAGAATGTCCACAAAAAAATTGATCAGCGAAAAGACAAAGGCCACGAAGACCACACCCCCCTGGATGAGGGGAAAATCCCGCTGGTAGACGCCGAACAGAAAAAGGCGTCCCAGTCCGGGAAGTGAAAAAACCTGCTCGATGATGATGGCGCCGCCCAGCATGTAGCCCAGCTGAATACCGGCGATGGTGATCACCGGCAGCAGCGCGTTTTTCAGGGCGTGCTTGTATTGCACCATCTTCTCGGTGAGTCCCTTGGAGCGGGCCGTGACCACGTATTCCTTGCTGAGTTCCTCGGTCATGGAGGCCCGCGTCAACCGCAGCAGGATGGCCGCCCGGGCGATGCCCAGGGAAACGGCCGGCAGGACGAGATGCCGGAGGCTGTCGGAACCGAAGAGCGGGAAGAGCCGGATCTTGACCGAAAACACCAGCAGCAGGATGATCCCCAGCCAGAAACTGGGGATGGCCATTCCGACCTGGGAGAAGGCCATGCCCAGGTAGTCCCAGAAAGACCAGCGCTTGACCGCCGAGAGCACCCCCAGCGGGATGGCGATAAGGATAGAGATGGCAATGCCCATCAGCGCCAGCGAGAGCGTCAGGGGGAAACGCTCCAGGATGAGCCGCGTGACAGGTTCGCCGGAGATCATGGAGTCCCCGAAATCGAAGCGCAGCACGGCACCGATCCACTCGACGTACTGGGTCAGCACCGGCTTGTCGGTGCCCAGTTTGGCGCGGATGGCGGCAATGTCCTCAGCAGACGCATCGATGCCGGCTACCACCATGGCCGGGTCTCCGGGGATTACCCGGATCACCATGAACACGATGGTGGAGATGAGCAGCACCGTCAGCACCAGGCGGCCGAATCTTCTCAGGGCAAAGCGTAAAATGGCCTGTCTTCTCCTGTCACAGTTCCCAGTGTTTGCCGGGCCCGGCCAGTTCCACCGGTCCCTCGAACCGGCGGCGGGCCTGTTCCACCAGTCTGCGGTGCCGGCCGAAATGCGGCAGATGGGTCAGCACCAGGCGCCCCACCCCGGCCCGCCTGGCAATGGTGCCGGCCTCGCCGGCCGTCAGGTGACCGGGGATCCTGCCGCGGTACTCGTCGTAGAGGCTGGCCTCGCACAGCAGCAGATCCGCATCGCGGGCGGTTTCCTCCAGCGCATCGCAGTAGCCCGTATCCGAGATGTAGGCCAGCGTGCGTTCCCCGTTTTCCAGGCGCATGGAAAAACACGGATCCGGGTGTACGTTGCGGCTGAAGGTCAACCGCAATTTTCCCAGATGCAGGGGGTTCGCGTCGTCGACGGGGTAAGCGCGGCAGTACGTCAGGTAGCTCATGTCGTCAAAACGCGCGCTTTCGGCGTGGCCGTAGACGGCCAGCGGCCGGCGGCGGCGCGCCAGCTCCGTCTGCACCCGCGCGGCGTACTGCAGACAGCCGATGTCTGCGACGTGGTCCCAGTGGTAGTGGGACAGCACCACGGCGTCCAGCTCTTCCAGCCCGATGTGCCCCTGGAGTCGTGACAGTACGCCGGAACCGCAGTCCAGCAGCAGCGTCAAGCCGTCGCTGCGCAACAGGTACCCCGACGTGGCGCCGTCGACGCCCGGATAGGCGCCCCACCAGCCGATGACGGTGAGTTCGATGTCCCCCCTCCCCTGCCTGTCGTCGGCAAGTCCCCTCCGTGCCGACGGCCGGCCGCGGAGCGGTTTGCCGTCAGATGTGGTCGAAAATCCCGGTCAGATCGTGAATCACCGGGCAGTCTTTGATTTCCTCGACACCCAGGCTGCCGTAACGGTTGACGATCACCGCCGCCATGCCCACCTTGCGGCTGCCCAGGCAGTCGTCGTAGTAGTTGTCGCCCACGTAGAGGCACTGCCGTGCGTCAACGCCGGCGGTCTCCAGGGCCATCCGGAAAATGCGCGCATCGGGTTTGTGGCAGTCGACTTCGCAGGAGATGACCAGGTGCGCGAAGAAATCGATCAGCCCGGCCGCGCGCAGCACGTCACGCGCCGTGCCGTCCCAGTTGGAGATGACGCCCATACCGAGGCCGCACTTTTTCAGCTCGGACAGCACCTCGAATGTCTCGGCGTACGGCCGCCAGTAGTCGTCGACCCCGGCCTTGATGTCCTCCCAGCAGGCATGGAGCCGGCAGACGTCCAGCTGGATTCCCAGCCGGAAATTCATCAGCCCCAGGTAGGCGGGCATATAGGTATCCACCGGCTGGAGAAAAATCCCCGGATACTCGCGCATGAACAGTTTGTCCGTCAGGTGGAACTGCAGCCGGATGTCCTCCAGGTCGGCCTCCACGCCGAACTGCCGCAGGGCCCTGCGGTAGGTGGCCTCCCGCTGCATGTAGACCAGGGTGTAGCCGATGTCGAACCAGATGAAACTTTTGCGCACGTTGGCCTGCCTCCTGTATCGGGACGCCAATCCTGTCCAAGAAATATCCGGCTGCAACGCTGTTACGACTGCCGGTCGTGCCGGCCGTCCACGCCGTATTAACCGCTGCGGCGTCCCGGTGTGGACAGGTCTTTATCAAATAAACGGTATTTTTCATACCGCAGAATTTCGTACAGCCGGCGGCGATGCTGCATCCGGGGCAGCAACCCCTGCTGCGTTCCCTCCTCGAAGACATGCCGTAACCCCTGCTCCACGGCGCCCATGGCCAGCCGCAGGGCGGTTACCGGGTAGAGCACCACGTTGTAGCCGAGATCCTCGAGCTGCGAACGGGTCAGCAGCGGCGATTTGCCGAACTCGGTCATGTTGGCCAGCAGCGGCGCGTCGACGGCCTTGCGAAATCGGGCGAACTCCTGTGCATCCGTCAAGGCTTCCGGAAAAATCATGTCGGCGCCCGCATCGACGTAAGCCCGGGCACGTGCGACGGC
>CAYZCL010000097.1:0-24164 GCA_964476595.1 uncultured Desulfobacteraceae bacterium | reverse complement strand
GTGGTGGCCAACACCCGCGTCTCCTCCCTGCGCCGCTTCAAGGACGACGTCAAGGAGGTCCAGAGCGGCTACGAGTGCGGCATCGGCATCGAGAACTACAACGACATCAAGGTAGGCGACATCATCGAGTGCTTCTACCTGGAAGAAATCAAGCCGGAACTCAAGGAGTAAAGCGCCCGTTCACCGGTCACCGGTGAGCGGGGCCGGCCCCGACGACGGGAGCGGAACACGCAATGGTGGTAGGCATCGGCATTTTGACCTTCAGGCTGCACGACTGCCGCTCGCTCAAGGGCAAGCGCCGCGTGGTGAAGGCCCTGATCGCCCTGATCCGCAACCACTTCAACGCCTCGGTGGCCGAAGTGGGCGACAACGACGTTCACCAGCGCATCCAGGTGGGATTCTCGCTGGTGGGCAACAGCGGCAGCGTGGTAAACTCCAAGATGGACAAACTGCTGAACCTGGCCGACGACTTCGCCGAGGCGGAGATCATCGACAGCGAAATGGAACTGATGCACCTATGAAACCTTTCGCCCGATCAGAACGGGTCGGCGGGCAGATCCAGAAACTCATCTCGGAACTGCTGCAGAAGACCCTCAACGACCCGCGGCTGGAAATGGCCACCATCACCACCGTGCGGCTGACTTCGGACCTGCGGCTGGCGCGGGTCTACTTCACGGTGACCGGCGGCCTGGAAAACCGCGACGAGGCCGCCCGCGGCTTCCGCTGTGCCACGGGCTACATCAAGCGCAGTCTTGCCCCCCGGCTGGGACTGCGGTATATGCCGGATCTTAAATTTTTCTACGACGAGACCTTCGAATACGGGACGCACATCAACCAGATACTGAAATCGCTGAACATCGACGATGAAACCGACCCTGCTGCACCTGAAGTCGTGTAGGCGCGTGCTGGTGGCCTCGCATGTCAACCCCGACGGCGACGCCATCGGCTCCCTGATCGCCATGGGACTGGCCCTGAAGTCCCTGGGCAAGGAAGTCACCATGTACAACGAGAGCCCCATCCCGGCGGTCTACCAGTTCCTGCCCGCCATCGACCGCATCGTCAGCCGGGTGGCGGATTTTGCGGCCTACGACACGGCGGTGATCCTGGACTGCGGCAACCTGCAGCGCGTCGGAGACGCCGGCCGGGCCATCGAGACCATCGGGACGGTGGTCAACATCGACCACCACGTCACCAACAACGGGTTCGGCGACCTGCAGTACATCGACACCGAGGCCTGCGCCAGCGCCGAACTCGTCTATCGCCTGATCCGGGAGCTGGGCGTGACCATCAGCGAGGCCATGGCTTGGTCTCTGTACACCGGCATCCTGACCGACACCGGCTCGTTTCGTTTCTCCAACACCAACCGGGCCGCCTTCGCCATCAGCGAAGAGATGCTGACCATCGGGGTGGACCCCTGGATGGTGGCACAGTACGTTTACGGCACCTATTCGCTGGGGCGCATCAAGCTGCTCAACCTGGCGTTGGACACCATCGAGCTGGCCCACGACGGCAAGGTGTCGCTGATGACCGTGACCCGCAGGATGCTGGAGAAGACCGGCACCCGCCCGGAGGACGCCGACGGCATGATCAACTACGCCCGCGGCATCGAGGAAGTGCGCCTGGCGGTGCTCATCCAGCAGAACGGCAACGGCGGGCCCTCCGCCAACGGCAACGGGCCCTATCACGTCAGCCTGCGCTCCGACGGGTCAGTGGACGCCGCGGCCATCGCCGCGGCCTTCGGCGGCGGCGGTCACGCCAGCGCCGCCGGTTTCAACGTGGAGGCCATGAGCCTGGCCGAACTCAAGGCCAGGATCCTGGAACTGACCACGGATCTTTGATATTTTGATGTATGGGTAAAAACAGGCCAGACGGTTTCCTGATCGTCGACAAACCCGCCGGCATCAGTTCGGCCGGCGTGGTGGCGGCCGTCAAACGCATGACGCACGTGCGCAAGGCCGGTCATGCCGGCACGCTGGACCCTTTCGCCACCGGGGTCCTGGTGTGCTGCCTGAACCGGGCCGCCCGGCTGTCGCGCTTCTTCCTGGACGGCAGCAAGCGCTACGACGCCGAGATCCTGCTGGGCACCGAAACCGACACCCAGGACCTCACCGGCCGGGTGACGGCCGAGATGCCCTGGGACGGCGTGACCGAGGCGCAGATCCGGGCCTGCGCGGCGCGCTTCGAGGGCTGGGGCGAGCAACTGCCGCCGGTCTACTCGGCGCTCAAGCACCGCGGCAAGCCGCTCTACCGGCTGGCCCGCGAGGGCGCGGCCGTACAGAAACCGCCGCGGCGCATCCGGATCCACGCCATCCGCATCGTGCAGATCGACCTGCCGCGCATCCGGATGCAGGTGCACTGCTCGGCGGGCACCTACATCCGGACCCTGGCCGCCGACATGGCCAGCGCCCTGGGCACCTGCGGGCACCTGTCGGCGCTGCGGCGCACGGCCAGCAGCCACTTCCACCTGTCCATGGCGGTGGCGCTGGACGACCTGCCGCGGCTGGTGCGCGAGGGCGCACTGCGGCGGCACGTGATCCCCATGGCCGAGGCCCTGCCGGATTTTCCGTCGGTCCCGGCCGACGCACCGCTGGCGGAAAAGATCCGCCACGGCCGGCCTGTTTACGAAAACGACCTGGCAATCGCTGGTATCGACACCGGCCGCCGGTCCCACCCTTACATCAAGGTTGTCGATCGCAGCAGCGGTGACCTGCTGGCGGTGCTGGAAACGCCGGCAAGGGGCAAACCCTACGGTTATTGTTGCGTTTTCGCCGGTTAACCCATAGGGTTGAGCGGAAACGCCGCCGCCGCGGCTGCGGAAACGGTTCCAGCGAGAGAACGGATTACACCGAATACAGGAGGCTTAGAGAAATTGGTTTTTTCAACGGAAGACAAAAAGAAACTGATCGAAAAATTCAGGCTGCACGAAAGCGATACGGGTTCGCCGGAAGTCCAGGTGGCCCTGCTGAGCCATCGCATCGCCTACCTGACCGAGCATCTCAAGGTGCACAAGAAGGACCACCACTCCCGCCGGGGACTGCTGATCCTGGTCGGCCGTCGCCGGCGCCTGCTGAACTACGTGAAGAACAAGGACGTCAAGCGTTATCGTGCCATCATTGAGGCACTGGGATTGAGAAGGTAAGGACCTTTTCTCCCGCACTAACCGGATGGGCGCCACCACGGGTGCGCGCCGCAGACCGGTCGTTATTCATTACCTCAGGAAGTTGATATCATTATGGAACACACATTCAAGACTCACATTGGCACCAAAGAACTCTCCATCCAGACCGGCAAGGTCGCCAAGCAGGCCTCCGGTTCGGTGGTCGTGCAGTACGGCGAAACGGTTGTGCTCGTGTCGGTGGTTTCCACCCACGACGAGCGCAACGTCGATTTTCTGCCGCTGACGGTGGAATACCAGGAGAAGATTTACGCGGCCGGGCGCATTCCCGGCAACTATTTCCGGCGCGAAATCGGGCGCCCCAGCGAGAAGGAGACGCTCACGGCGCGGCTCATCGACCGGCCCATCCGGCCGCTGTTCCCCAAGGGATACCGTTTCGAGACCCAGGTGATCGCCACCGTGCTGTCCATGGACCAGGAAAACGATCCCGACACCCTCGCCATGATCGGCGCCTCGGCCGCCCTTGAAATTTCCGACGTGCCTTTCGCCGGCCCCATCGCCAGCGTGCGCGTGGGCCGTATCGACGGCGAGCTGGTCGTCAACCCCACGCTGGCCCAGCAGGAAGAGAGCGACATCAACATCATCGTGGCCGGCTCCAAGACCGGGGTGGTCATGGTGGAGGGCGGCGCCGACGTGGTGGGCGAAAAGGACATGCTGGAGGCCATCTTCTTCGGCCACCGCGAACTGCAGCCGCTCATCGAGCTGCAGGAAAAGCTCAAGGAGGCCGCCGGCAAGCCCAAGCGCGAATTCCAGCTGCCGGAAAAAGACCCCGAACTGGTGGAGAAGCTGAACGCCGAGGCAACCGGCGCCATCCGCGAGGCCGTGCTGACGCCGGCCAAGGTGGAGCGCAACGCCCGGCTGCGCCAGGTCAAGGCCGAGATTTTCGAAAAACTGGGCGAGGATTACGCCGATCGCAAGGGCGAAGTCTACGAGATCCTCGGCGACATCCAGAAAGACGTCTGCCGCCGGCTGATCCTGGAAGAGGAGCGCCGCATCGACGGCCGCCGTTTCGACGAAATCCGGCCCATCTCCTGCGAGGTCGGTGTGCTGCCGCGGCCCCACGGCAGCGGCCTGTTCACCCGCGGCGAAACCCAGGTGCTGGGCGTACTCACCCTGGGCTCCGGCCAGGATGAACAACGCGTCGAGACCCTCAGCGGCGAGGAGTTCCGGCCCTTCATGCTGCACTACAACTTCCCGCCCTTCTCGGTAGGCGAGGCCCGCCGCATCGGCGGCCCCAGCCGGCGCGACATCGGCCACGGCGGCCTGTCCACGCGCGCCATCGAAAAGGTACTGCCGGACAAGGAAGTCTTCGACTACACCATCCGCATCGTCTCCGAGGTGCTGGAGTCCAACGGCTCGTCCTCCATGGGCACGGTCTGCTCCGGCATCTTGGCCCTCATGGACGGCGGCGTGCCCATCAAGGCACCGGTGGCCGGCATCGCCATGGGCCTGGTGCAGGAAGGTGACAAGGTGGTGGTGCTGTCCGACATCCTGGGCGACGAGGACCACACCGGCGACATGGACTTCAAGGTGGCCGGCACGGCCAAGGGTATCACCGCCCTGCAGATGGACATCAAGATCCACGAACTGCCGCGCGACATCCTGGAAAAGGCCCTGGAGCAGGCCCGCGAGGGTCGCCTCTTCATCCTGGACCGCATGCTCGAGGCCATCGGCAAACCGCGCCGGGAAGTGTCGCCCTATGCGCCTTCCATCGTCACGGTGAACATCAAGCCGGATAAGATCGGCGACGTCATCGGCACCGGCGGCAAGGTGGTGCGCGCCATTCAGAGCGAGACCAACACCCGCATCGAGATCGACGACAGCGGCCTGGTCAAGATTGCGGCCTTTTCCAAGGAAGAGGGCGAGAAGGCCAAGAAGATGGTGGAAGACATCACCCAAGAGCCGGAAATCGGCGCAGTCTACGAGGGCAAGGTGGTCAAGATCACCGATTTCGGCGCCTTCGTCGAGATCCTGCCCGGCACCGACGGACTGGTGCACATCTCGCAGCTGGCCCCGCAGCGCGTCACCAAGGTGTCGGACATCGTCAGCGAGGGCGACCGCATCAAGGTCAAGGTGCTGGAGATCTCGCGCGACGGCAAGATCCGCCTGAGCCGTAAGGCACTGATGGAAAAGGGCCATGGTGGCTCCCGCCGCAAATAAAACGGTGCTGGAAAACGGCGTCCGCATCCTCACCGAGGCCATGCCCCACAGCCGATCGGTTTCCATGGGGGTCTGGGTGGACGTGGGCGCCCGCGATGAAAGCGAGGCCGAGCAGGGGCTCTCGCATTTTATCGAGCACATGATCTTCAAGGGCACGCGCAAGCGCAGCGCCTTTGACATCGCCAAGGAGTTCGACGCCATCGGGGGCTACAGCAACGCCTTCACCGGCATGGAGAACACCTGCTACCACGCCAAGGTCCTGGACAGCCACCTGGAGACCATGGTGGACATCCTGTCGGACATCTTTCTCAACTCGGTGTTCGACGAGGCCGAGGTGGAGCGCGAGCGGGCGGTCATCTGCCAGGAGATCGGCATGCTGGAGGACAGCCCCGACGAGTACCTGCACCTGCTGGCGGGCCGCACCTGGTGGGGCGACCACCCCCTGGGCCGGCCGGTGATGGGAACGCGGGAGAACGTCCAGGGTTTCAGCGCCGAACAGATCCGGGCCTTTTTCCGGCGGCTCTACCAGCCCGGACGCATCATCGTCTCGGCCGCAGGCCACCTGAACCACGACCGGTTCGTGGACCTGGTGGCACCCCTTTTCGGCACCATCGAAAACGGGGGCCGCTTTCCCCGACGGAAACCGGCGCTGGGCCGGGCGCGGGTGGAGCTGTGCACACGGGACCTGGAGCAGACGCACCTGTGCGTCGCCACGCGGGGGCTGTCCATCGCCGATCCCCGGCGCTACGCCTTTACGCTGATGAGCGCCATCCTGGGCGGCAACATGAGTTCGCGGCTCTTCCAGGAGATCCGTGAGCGCCGCGGCCTGGCCTACTCGGTGTACTCCTTCGCCCACACCTACGTGGACAGCGGCATGAGCGGCGCCTGCGCCGGCGTCGAACCGCGCAGCGCGCAGGAATCCGTGCGGCTGATCCTAAAAGCTCTGGGCGCCCTGTGCGAGGCGCCCGTCGGTGACGACGAACTGCGCGACGCCAAGGAATACACCAAGGGCAGCCTGCTGCTGTCCGCCGAGAGCAACGACAACCAGATGGTGCGCCTGGCCCAGAACGAGTTCCACTTCGGCCGGCAGATCCCGCTGGAAGAGGTGGTGGCCGGGATCGAAGCCGTGACGGCCGAGGATATCCAGCGCCTGGCCCGCCATCTGTTCCGGCCGGGGGAAACCGCCCTGACCGTGGTGGGGCCGGTTTCCGACGCCGCCCAGTTCGAGGACCTTGCCTGAACAGCCCCTCATACGCATCCGGCGCCTGGACCCGGCGTCCGAGGCCGACATTCCCCTGCCGCGCTACATGACGGCCCAGGCGGCGGGCATGGACCTGCACGCCGCCATCGAGAGCGAACTGACCCTGCCCCCCGGTGAAATCGTGCTGATTCCAACGGGCTTCGCCGTGGCCATCCCCGCCGGTTTCGAAGGCCAGATCCGCCCGCGCAGCGGACTGGCGGTCCGGCACGGCATCGGGTTGATCAATGCGCCGGGCACCATCGACGCCGACTACCGCGGCGAGATCCGCGTGGCCGTCATCAACCTGGGAAAGGCGCCTTACACTTTTCGACGCGGCCAGCGCATTGCCCAGATGGTCATCCAGCAGGTCTGCCGGGCGACCTTTGCGGTGGTGGAGCAGTTGCCGGAAACCGGCCGCGGCACCGGCGGCTTCGGCCACACCGGGGACACATGAAAAAGGGGAAAACGTCCGGGGAGGGAGCCGCCCATGGCGCCGGTCAACCGGCCGTCGGCCGCCTGGCGGTGTGCATGCTGGCCTCGGGCAGCCGGGGCAACGCCATCTACGTCTCCGACGGCACCACGGCGGTGCTTTTCGACGCCGGCCTGTCGGGCATTGAGATCCAGCGGCGTATGGCGTCCCGGGGTCTGTCCCCCGAGAAACTGGACGCCATCGTGGTCTCCCACGAGCATAACGACCACGTCAACGCCGTGGGGGTGCTGGCGCGCCGTTTCGACCTGCCGGTCTACATCAACGCAGGCACCCTGCGGGCCGCCGATCGGCTGGGGGCATTGCCACGCACAGTGGCGTTCGCCTGCGGCACGGCCTTCGGCATCAAGACCCTGAACATCCGGCCCTTTTCCACCTCCCACGACGCCGCCGACCCGGTGGGATTCACCGTCGAGCGGAGCGGCCGCAAGCTGGCCATCGCCACGGATCTGGGCATCGTCACCGCCATGGTGCGCGAGCATCTGCGCGGGGCCCACATCCTGGTGCTGGAGGCCAACCACGACCCCGACATGCTGATCAACGGGCCCTACTCCTGGCCGCTGAAGCAGCGCATCCGCAGCCGCCTAGGGCACCTGTCCAACCAGGACACGCGGGAGCTGCTCAAATCCGTGGCCCACCCGGGGCTGCAGCACGTCATCCTGGCCCACCTGAGCGAAACCAACAACACACCCCACAGGGCCCGCTCCGAGGTGGGCCTGGCGCTGGACGACGTCCGCGTGCGGCTGACCGTCTCCAGCCAGGACCGCAGCAGCAAACTCATCTTCACCCGCTGACGGGATTACGTGATCTTTTCGGCCACGGCCTTGCCGTACTCCTGGCAGGCCTTGATGCCTTCGGGCGTATCGATGACCTGTTCCTTGAGGTTGAGCGCGCCCAGGTTGACCATGTCCATTTTATAGACGTACTGCATGGTGTCGAAGATCATGGGCCCCGACTCGCCGCTGTGGGTGTAAGAGCAGAAGGCGCCGCCCGCCTTTCCGGCCAGATCCTGCTTCTCCGCCAGGAACAGGAAGGTCTTCATGGCGTTGGTCATGTCGCGGTGGTAGGTAGGGCAACCGAAGAGGTAGCCGTCATAGCCTTCCAGGTCCTTGTCGCTGCGAATGTCGGTGACCTTCTTGAGTTCCACCTCCTGGCCGCTGATGCGCAGGCCCTCGGCGATGAATTCGGCCATCTTCCGTGTGTTTCCCGTTCGACTGATGTAGGCGACCAACACTTTTCCCATGCCGCTTCCTCCTTTTTTCCGACCTGATACAGGTGTCCGCCATTTTCAAAACCCGGCGGCCGTTGCGGGTGTCGATCGTACCCCCCAGCGGTGTCAAATCCGGCTGTAAGCCTACCACCGCCCCGCCTGATTTGCAACGACCAAACCGGACGGCCGCCAGATTGCACTTGCCTTTTGACCGACGCTGGGGTAATTAGTTTAGGTTAATTTTCGCAACACACCGGAATGTGACTGAAAAAGCAGGGAGGCGTTCATGGAGATGCGCCAACTGGGGCAATCCGAGATCCGGATTTCGCCCATTGTCATGGGGACCTGGCAGGCCGGCCGAAAAATGTGGGCCGGCATCGAAGATTCCGAGACCATCGCCGCCATCCGGGCGGCCTTCGACGAGGGCATGACCACCGTCGACACGGCCGAGGTTTACGGCGACGGGCACTCGGAGCGCATCGTGCACAAGGCCCTGGGCGACGTGCGTCACGAGGCGGTCTACGCCACCAAGGTCTTTGCCAGTCACCTGGCCTACGACCAGGTGTTCGAGGCCTGCCACCGCAGCCTGCGCAACCTGCACACGGACTACATCGACCTGTACCAGATTCACTGGCCGGCGGGCTCCTTTGGAACCCCCAAGGTGCCCGTGGAAGAGACCATGCGGGCCTTGAACGAACTGAAGAAACAGGGAAAAATCCGCGCCATCGGGGTCTCCAATTTTTCCCGGGAGCAACTGGAGGAGGCCGCGCGATACGGACGCATCGACAGCCTGCAGCCGCCCTACTCCCTGTTCTGGCGCCACGTGGAAAAGGACGCCATGCCTTACTGTGTGGACAACCAGATCACCATCCTGGCCTACTCCTCGCTGGCCCAGGGACTGCTGACCGGGAGGTTCGGCCCCGATCACCGCTTCCCCAAAGGAGATCACCGCGTGAAAAACCGCCTTTTCCAGGGGGAGATCTTCGAGCGCGTGCAGGAGGCCCTGGCCGAACTGCGCAAGATCTGCGCGCGCCTGGGCCTGCCCATGAACCAGGTGGCCCTGGCCTGGCTGATCCGCCAGCCCATGACCTGTGCCATCGCCGGGGCCCGCAACGCCGAGCAGGCCCGCCAAAACGCCCGGGCCGCCGAAGTCGACCTCTCCGACAGCGATCTCGAGATGATCGAGGCTGCCGGCCGCCTGGTTACGGACCACCTGGACGATGACCCGGTGATGTGGAAATGGTAAAAGGGGACACCCATGTCTTTTTGCACCGTAGCCGGACTTGAGGGGCGGGTCTTCATCCCCTCGCCGGTGCCGACAGCGGGCCGCAGACACGCCTGCCCGGATTGCTTCGCCTGCCAGGCCTGCAGCCGGGACCGCTGCCGTGTGTGCCGGGGGCACAGCGAGCCCCCCGCGGCGGGGCCCGCCCGGCCCTCGGAGGAGAATACCTGCTGATGCCGGCCGCCGACGCCATCCGAAACGGCCTGGAAACCCTGGGCCGGCGCGCCATGTCCCCCGTCGAGGAGATGGGACGCATCGCCATTTTCTTCTTCAGGGCCGTGGTGCAGATCTTCACCCTGCCCCTGCAGGTTCGCAAGATCATCCAGCAGGTGTATTTCATCGGCGCCAAGTCGGTGTTCGTCATCTGCCTGACCGGCGCCTTCACCGGCATGGTGCTGGGCATCCAGGGCTATTACACGCTGGTCAAATTCGGGTCCGAGGGCCTGCTGGGCGCCGCCGTGGCGCTCTCGCTGATCCGTGAAATGGGCCCCGTGCTGGCCGCCATCATGGTGATCGCAAGGGCCGGGTCGGCCATGTCGGCCGAAATCGGCATCATGCGCATCTCCGAACAGATCGACGCCCTGACCACCATGGACATCGACCCCGTCCGCTTCCTGGTCAGCCCGCGCATCGCCGCCGGCCTGATCAGTTTCCCGCTGCTGACGGCGCTTTTCGACGTCATCGGCATCATTGGCGGCTACCTGACCGGATCGCTGCTGCTGGGCATCAATCCAGGCATCTACTTCGCCCGCGTGGAGAGCAGCGTGGTCATGCAGGACGTCAGCGGGGGATTCATCAAGTCCATCGTTTTCGCCGTCATCGTAACCCTGATCTGCTGTTACGAGGGGTTTTACACCGACCGCCGCCGCGAGGGTTTCGGCGCCAAGGGGGTCAGCCTGTCGACCACCGCCGCCGTAGTCACTTCCTGTGTGCTGGTGCTGATCTCCGACTACGTGCTGACCTCGATCCTGCTGTAAAGAGACCGCATGGAAAAGCCGCTCATCCGATTCGAAAAGGTTTTCAAGAGCTTCGGTGAAAACCGGGTGCTGCGCGGCGTCGACCTGGACATCTACCGGGGGCAGGTGACCACCATCATCGGCAAGAGCGGGGTGGGCAAGAGCGTCATGCTCAAGCTGATCATCGGTCTGATGCAGCCCGACAGCGGCACCATATTGTTCGACGGCCGTCCCCTGACGGACTTCAGCAAGAAGGGGAAAAAAGCCCTGAAACAGCGGCTGAGCTACATGTTCCAGGGCACGGCGCTGTTCGACTCCATGACCGTCTTCGAGAACATCGCCCTGCCGCTGGCCGAACGCCGCGGGTTTTCATCCGCCGAAATCCGCAAGCGGGTGCGCGAAAAGATGCGCCAGCTGGACCTGCACCAGATCGAGGACAAGTACCCCTCACAGCTATCCGGCGGCATGAAAAAGCGCGTTGCCCTGGCGCGGGCGCTGGTGACGGACCCCGAGATCGTGCTGTTCGACGAGCCCACCACGGGCCTGGACCCCATCCGCAAGAACGCCGTACACAGCATGATCTCCAATTACCAGAAACGATACGGTTTTACCGGCGTCATCGTCAGCCACGAGATCCCGGACGTCTTCTACATTTCCCAGCAGGTGGCCATGCTCGACGAGGGGCGCATCCTGGTGCAGGGGAAACCCGACGACATCCTGGAATCGACCAACCCGGCCGTCCAGGAGTTCATCAACGGTCTGGAGACCCGTCACGACGACCTCACCGGCCTGACGCCCCAACCCCAGGGCACCAAGAAGTTCTGGGAGCACATGGCCCACCTGCGGGACCACCACATCCACTTCTCGCTGGTGCTGCTGACGGTGGAGAACATGGATGAAATCAACGAGACCATCGGCCACGTGGCCGGCCAGATCGTGCTGCGCAACCTGGCCGCGCAGGTGCAGCAGTTCCTGTCCATTACGGACACCTGCTCGCGGCTGGGGCTGAACAAGATCCTGGTGTCCCTGTCGGGCAGCAACCGCGAACGGGCCGAGGATTTCTGCGCCCGGCTGTCGGGCGGGCTGAAACCGGACAAGATGCTCGAGGGGCGCCCGGGCGCCGATTTCTGCGTTTCCATCAGCGCCGGTTTTGTGGAGGTGCACGAAAACAGCCAGCTGGAAGAGCTGCTGGCCGGGGCGGAGCAGAACCAGAAGACCTTTTTCGAGTTTCGCGTCTGTACCATGGCGGAGGAAATATGAAGAAATCGTCTGCGGAAATGGTTGTCGGCATTTTCGTATTGATCGGCATTCTGTGCGTCGGCTACCTGACCATCCGGCTGGGCAAGATGGAGCTGCTCGGAGGAAACTACTATCACCTGCGGGCCCGATTCGAGTCGGTCTCCGGGCTCAAGTCCGGCGCCCAGGTGGAAATCGCGGGGGTCCAAGTGGGGCAGGTGGACGCCATCGACCTGGACGTGAAGCAGATGGTGGCCCTGGTGGACCTGAAGATCCGCAAGGACATCGAACTCACCGACGACACCATCGCCTCGGTGAAAACGGCCGGCCTGATCGGCGATAAATATATCAAGATCTCCCCGGGGGGATCCGATGAAGTTCTCAAGCCGGGCGGCATGATCACGGAAACCGAATCGGCCATCGACCTGGAGGAACTGATCAGCAAGTACGTTTTCGGCGACATCAAGTAGGCCGTTCCGGCACCGAAAAGAGAGGGAAATCAACCCATGAAAACCATCGTCACCTTCTGCCTGGGCATGCTGCTGGTGGTCACCGCACCGGCCACCGCCAACGCACTGGGTCCCATGGAGACGCTGAAGATCCCGGTCAACAAGGTTCTCGTTCTGCTCAAGGACCCGCAGTACAACACCCCCGAGAAGCGCAAGATCCAGCGCGAGAAGCTCTTCGAGTACACGGGCGACATCTTCGACAGCATCGAGATTTCGCGGCGTGCCCTGGGGCGCAACTGGCGACGCTTCACCCCCGAGCAACGCAAGAAATTTACCGAGCTGTTCGCCAAGATCCTCAAAAAGACCTATTCCCGGAAAATCCAGAGCACCCAGGAGGACTACAAGGTGGTCTGGCTGGGCGAGAGAAAAACCTCGGCCACCAGGGCCGTCGTGATGACCAAGGTCGTGCGTCCCAGCGGGAATTTTCCGGTGGACTACCGCATGCACCTCAAGAATGGCACCTGGAAGGTCTACGACGTGATGGTGGAGGGCATCAGCCTGGTCAAGAATTACCGCTCCCAGTTCAACAGGTTCCTGGTCAACAAGAAGCCCGCCGAACTGCTGGCCCAGCTGCAGAAAAAAGTCGACCGCATGGAAAATGAATAACAGAGACGATCGCCATTTCCTCGCCCGGCTCAGAAGCCTGGCGGCCCTGCTGGTGGTCCTGATGGCGGTGACGGGCTGCGCCCACAAACGCGTCGCCGGGGGACCGGCCGACATGCCGGCGTCGGAAAACAGCGCACCGGCGGCACCGCCTGCGCAGGTGGTTCGGGTGTCCTCCTCGTCGGCCGCACCGGCCGATACCGCCGGCGGGAAGGCCGTGTCCGGCGCCTCGCAGCAGTCCACTGACGATTTCGAGTATTCCGACGAGGCCGCCATGGACGACGAGGATTTTCTGGACGAAGACGACGACACCGAGCCGGCCGTCGACATCCCCGACCCGCTGGCGCCCTTCAACCGGGCGATGTACGTCTTCAACGACCGCGCCTATTTCTGGGTGCTCAAGCCGGTGGCCCTGGCCTACCGCAGGGTGGCTCCGGAACAGTTCCGTCTGTGCGTCAAGAATTTCTTCTACAACATCGCGGCCCCCATCCGTTTTGCCAACTGCCTGCTGCAGGGCAAGTTCACCTCCGCGGCCCGGGAACTGACCCGCTTCTTTATCAACTCCACCGTGGGCTGCGGCGGGCTCAACGACCTGACACCCCTGTATCCGGATCTGCAAACCTCCCCCGAGGACCTGGGCCAGACTTTTGGACACTACGGCATCGGTGAGGGGTTTTACATCGTCTGGCCCCTGCTGGGCCCGTCCTCGCTGCGCGACACGATCGGCATGGTCGGCGACATCTTCATCGACCCGGTGACCTATTTCAACACGGCCACCATCGGCATTGGGACGCGCGCGCTGGACATGATCAACCTGACCTCGTTCCGCATCGGCGACTACGAAGCCATCAAGGAAGCCGCCATTGATCCGTACGAAGCGCTGCGCAACGGCTACCTGCAGTACCGCCGCAAACAGGTCAGCGAATGAACCGCTTTCGAGCCGACCCGCCCCCCGGCACCGCCGCCCGGCTGACCGCCCTGGAAGCCGTCTACGCGCTCTACGACCGTTTCGTCGCCGGGTTGACGCTGTTCTGCCGGCGGGGCTGCGCCCACTGCTGCACGACCGGTGTGACCCTCACCAGCCTCGAGGCCCGCTATCTGCTCGCCGCGGTTCCGCAGGCGCAGCGGGACGCCCTGCAGGCTCGGGCGGCCGCCCGGGCCGACACCGCCGCCCCATGCACGCCGCTGACCACCAACGCGCTGGCCCGCCTGTGCGCCGAAGGCCGCACGGTCCCCGAAGAACGGGTTGAACCGCCGTCGGGCCGCTGCGCCCTGCTGACCCGCAATATCTGCCCGGTGTACGCCGCCCGGCCCTTCGCCTGCCGATGCCTGGTGTCTACGCAGGACTGCGGCGCAAACGGTTACGCCAGCATGGATGAATTCACCCTGTCTCTGAACACCGTCTTTTTGCAGTGCATCGAGCACCTGGATGCCGGTGGGGTTTCCGGCAGCCTCACGACCCTTCTCAGCCGGCGCGAGCGTTTTCCGGACCGGGTTCCGCCGGCAGGCGCCGCTCTCCCGCCGGGCCTGGCGGCCAACAGCCCCCTGACGGTCCTGATGGTGCCTCCCGAGCACCGTGCGGCCATGGCGCCCTGGCTGGAGCGGCTGCGGCGGATCCTGATCCCGGGGAATCCTTCGGGGCGGGACAAGACTGAAAAACAGTAACCTGCAAGGGAGTGAATTCATGGCAGATGACCGAAATGTCGATGTGGCGGTTGTCGGCGGCGGCGTGATGGGGGCCTCGGTGGCCTACCACCTCATGGCGGCCGACGAGACGCTCAAAGTCGCCGTGGTGGAACGCGACCCGGCTTACCTGCAGGCCTCCAGCTCCCTGTCGCTGGCCAACGTGCGCGTTCAGTTCAGCCTGCGCGAAAACATCGAGATCTCACAATACACGCTCTCGGTGTTCGAGACCTTCGAAGAGGACATGGCCGTGGACGGCGAGGGCCCCCGGGTGATGTTCCGCCCCGAGGGCAACCTCTTCCTGGTGGACGCGGCCGGCCGCGAGGTTTTCCGCAAGGCGCTGGAACTCCAGCACCGCCTGGGCTGCGATGTCCACTGGTGGGACCCGGAAACCGTAAAGCAGCGCTACCCCCTCTATCGGCCGGAGGGTATCGTGGGCGCCACCTTCGGTCCCGGCGACGGCCACTTCGACGCCCAGGCCGTGCTGATGGGATACCGCGCCAGGGCCCGCGCCCTGGGGGCCGGGTTTTTGAAGGACGAAGTCACCTCCGTGGCGCACCGCAACGGCCGGGTCACGGGCCTGCGCCTGGCCTCGGGCTCCCGACTGTCCGCCGGCTGCGTGGTCAACTGCGCCGGCGCCTGGGCCGCGGACCTGGCCGCCACGGCGGGCGTGAAAATACCGGTGGTGCCGATCAAGCGTCAAGTGTTCGTGGTGGACACGGCCGTCAAGCCCGAAGGGCCCCTGCCGCTGACCATCCTGCCCTCGGGGCTCTACTTTCGCACCGAGACCGGCGGGTTGATCCTGGTGGGCAAATCCATGGCAGAAGACCCGCAGGGGTATAGCTTCAGTTACGACCAGCGGCGCTTTTTCGATGTCCTGTGGCCGGAGCTGGCCGCCTTCGTGCCGGACTTCGAGCGCCTCAAATTGGTGCGCGGCTGGGCCGGGCTCTACGCCGTCAACACCCTGGACAAGAACGCCATCCTGGGGCCGTGGCCCGAACTGGAGGGTTTTTACCTGGCCAACGGCTTCTCGGGCCACGGGCTGCAGCAGGCCCCGGCCGTGGGCCGCTACATCTCCGAACTGATCCTGGGGAAACCGCCGGTGCTGGACCTGTCCATCTTCAGTCCCCGGCGCATCCTGGAAAACCGCCCCATCCAAGAGGTGGGCATCGTCTAAGGAGAACCGGAAATGACCGCGAGTTTCATGGAGGGCAACGAGGCCATCGCCCGTGGGGCGCTGGCGGCCGGCTGCCGCTTTTTCGCCGGCTACCCCATCACGCCGGCCACCACCATCTTCCAGTCCATGCTGAGCCTGCTGCCGCCCGCCGGGGGCATCTGCCTGCAGGGAGAAGACGAAATCGCCTCCCTCGGCTTCTGCCTGGGGGCCTCCATGGCCGGCCTCAAGGCCATGACGGCCACCTCGGGCCCCGGCATCAGCCTCTACAGCGAGCAGATCTCCTTCGCCATCGGCAGCGAGATCCCCGTCGTCATCGTGGACGTCCAGCGCCTGGGCCCCTCCACCGGCTCGGCCACCCGCGGCGCCGACGGCGACATCCAGTTCCTGCGCTGGGGAAACTCCGGCGGGCTGCCTGTCATCGTGCTGGCGCCGGTGAACACGGCCGACTGCTTCGTGCTCACCATGGCGGCCTTCAACCTCGCCGAGACCTACCGCTGCCCGGTGTTCGTGGCTTCCAACAAGGAAATCGGCATGACCCGCGAAAGCGTGGACCTGCAGACCCTGCCGCGGCCGGAAATCAGGGAGCGGCGCCGGTTTGCCGGACCGCCGCCCTACCTGCCCTTCGCCGCCGACGATCACGACGTGCCCGACTTTCTGCCCATTGGAGACGACATCGTGGTGCGCCAGACCTCGTCGACCCACGGGCCCGACGGCTACATCACCACGGATCCCGCCCGGATCGCCTCCGGCCAGCAGCGCCTGGAGCGCAAGCTGCGTTCGGCCGTGGACACCTTCAGTTACTGGGAATTTTTCGGCCCGCCGGACGCCGACACCCTGGTGATCACCTACGGCGTCAGCGCCCGGGCGGCCCGCAGCGCCGTGGAGGGCTGCCGCGCCGCCGGCACCGGGGCCGCCCTGCTGGTCCTAAAGACCCTCTGGCCGGTGCCCGTAGCCCTCATCCGGGAAAAGGCGGCCGCGGCCCGCCGCATCGTGGTCGTCGAGATGAACCTGGGCCAGTACGTGCGGGAGATCCGGCGGGTGCTGGGGGAGCCGCGCATCGACTTCGTCGGACAGATGGACGGCCGCCTGATCCACCCCGAGACCATCGAGGAGGTGATCTGCCATGGATAGCCTGATCAACAACGGCCGGCCGCCGGTGTTCTGCCCCGGTTGCACCCACGAGCGCGTGGTGCACGGCCTGGACAAGGCCTTCGCCCTGCTGGAGCTGCCCGCCAACCGCATCGCCATCGTCAGCGACATCGGCTGCTCGGGCCTTTTCGACACCTTCTTCAATACCCACGCCATGCACGGCCTGCACGGCCGCGCTCTGACCTACGCCACCGGACTCAAGATGGCGCGGCCGGAGCTGACCGTGGTGGTGACCATGGGAGACGGCGGCCTGGGCATCGGCGGCGCGCACCTGCTGGCCGCCTGCCGGCGCAACCTGGACCTGACCCTGCTGGTGCTCAACAACTTCAACTTCGGCATGACCGGGGGGCAGTGTTCGGCCACCACGCCACCGGAGGCCCAGGCCGGCTCGTCCTTTCTCAACCGGCTGGAAAAGCCCATGGACGTCTGCCGACTGGTGGACGCCGCCGGGGCGCCCTATGCGGCGCGCTGCTCGGGCCTGTCCAGGGACCTGGCTGAAAACATCCGCGCGGCCATCGCCTTCGACGGTTTTTCCGTGCTGGACATCTGGGGCATCTGCCCGGGCCGTTACACCCGCAAGAATCGCCTGACGCCCAAGATGATCGAGGAAAATTTGGCCGACCTGCCCGACGGCCGGGGACCCATCGCGGAAAACCAGCGCCCCGAGTACAGCCGGAACTACGCGCAGCAGCAGGCCTCCCTGCCGGCGGCCCGCCCGCCCGTGGAAATCACCCCCGAATTCGCACCGCTTTCCGGACGGCGCCGCGAACTGATCATCCTGGGCAGCGCCGGCCAGCGCATCATCACGGCCGGTGAAATCGTCGGCCTGGCGGCCATGACCGCCGGCCTGCGCGTCACCCAAAAGAACGAGTACAACATCACCGTGTTGCGCGGCCCGTCCATCAGCGAAATCATCGTGGCGGACAAAGAGATCGGCTACACCGGCATCGAGACGCCGGACGTGGTGCTGGCTCTGGCCCAGGAGGGTGTGGACCGCCGCCGGGAGGCTTTCGCGCACTTCGACGGGGACACCCTGGTGCTGGCGGCTGCCGATGTAACCCTGCCCGAAAGCCCGGCCCGCGTGCACACCATCGACTTCAAGGCACTGGGCGTGCGTCCGCCGGACCGCGCACTGGCGGCGGTGGCGGCAATGGCGGCCCGCCAGCGGATCATCTCTCCGCCCATGCTGGACCGGGCGTTGGAACATCGTTTCGCGGGCAAGGTTCTGGAGTCGGCCCGGGCGACGGTGGAGAAAGGCCTCGAGGAAGGGCCAAAAAGCGCAAATCCGTGAAGTTGCCGGGCTGCGGCACGGCGGCCGTTGGGGGGCTGCCGCGAATCCGCCGACCGTTGTCCATAGTCGGTTATCCGTTGCCGGGCGCGCAGTCTTCTGCGAAACACAACGGCCCGCTTCGTTTTTCGTAAGGCATCTTTAAAGCCGGGGTAGGCAGATAGGTCCGAATAACGGAGGGGCGCCCGCAACCAACAGAGCAAATGGTTTGAATTGCCCTGCCGCTTTCGGGCCGCAGCCTTGACGGTTCGCCGATACGGTGCTAATTTTGGTAAAACGATCAAAAAGGAGGCTCTCCAGACCGTGCCCAGGCCCAAAAAGCCTCGTCTCGTTTCCCGGTATCCCTTCCTGACACGTTTCGGACCGCTGCAGGGTGCGCCCAATGGCGAGGTGCGGTTGAGCGTCGAGGAAATGGAGGCCATCCGCCTCAGCGATTTCGAGGGGCTGGACCAGGAGACGGCTGCCGGGCTGATGCAGGTTTCGCGGCAGACCTATGGGCGCATCCTGTCCCAGGCCCGCCGCACCGTCGCCCAGGCGCTGGTGACCGGCAAGGTGATCGCCGTCGGGGGGGGCGACTACCGCTTCCGGGGACACGGTTCCGGGCGGCGCCGCAGGAGAAGGGGCATGGGGTAGCGTCGCCGCGGCAGGGCGGAACCTACGTACTCTTGCTGCGCCTGCGGCGCCGCACCCGCCTGGAAATCGGCCGACTGGGGCCCAGGGTCCTGGGGGCCGGTATCTACGCTTACGTAGGCAGCGCCCACGGGCCGGGCGGGCTGGCCGCGCGGTTGAAGCACCATCTCGGACCCAGCCCCCGCCCCCACTGGCACATCGATTATCTCAAGGCCCGCGCCCGCATCGCAGCCATCTGGGCAGCCGTCCACCGGGACCGGCAGGAGTGCCGCTGGGCCGCCGTCCTGGCACGCATGTCCGGCGGCCGGACGCCGGTGCCGGGTTTCGGGGCATCGGACTGCGCCTGTGAAAGTCACCTTTTCCATTTCTCCGATTTTCCCCGCCTGACAGACTTCAACCGGCGCCTGGTCGAAACCGCCGGCGGCGGACCGGCTTTTCGTCTCTCACCGGCCACGCAAACAAAACGGGGCGGCACCGGCTGATTTCGCCGATGCCGCCCCGTGAGCCGGGAACGGCGCGTCTGCGCTCCTTTCACGTTACCACAGGCGACTGAAGAACGCGCGCTCGATGTTCAGAAAGGGGTCGTAGAAGCCGTCGCTGAAAAAAGCCTCGTCCAGCTTCCCGAACTCCTCGTGCAGCTTGCGCACCTGGTGCGCCGCGTACAGAACGCCGATGCCGATGGTGATCAGCGTGGCGGCCACCAGCGCCACCAGCAGTTCGGGTACGGCCACGATCAGAATTCCCAGCAGAATCAGGACGCTTCCCGGAGCATAGTAACCCAGTTTTCGCAGCATGACCATCACCTCCCCGCTTCAGAATCGATGCATCGGGGCGGCCGGCCCCGCGAAGGGACCGGCCGCCGCGCGCGTCAGTGAATGGTGATCTGCTTGGGTTTCTGCTCTTCGGGTTTGGGAACCACGATCTTCAGGACGCCATCCTTGTACTCGGCCACGATCTTTTCGGGATCGATCTCGCCGGGCAGGGTGAAGGACCGTTCAAAGCGGCCGAAGGTTCTCTCGCGACGGTAGTAGCTGTCCTCCTTGACTTCCTTGTCAGCAGAGCGTTCCCCGCTCAGGGTGAGGACCCGATCCTTGACGTCCACTTTGATGTCCTTCTTGTCGACGCCCGGCATTTCGGCCTTGATCACGATGTTGTCCTTGTCATCGTAGATGTCCACGCGCGGTTCCCAGCTCGACAGACCCCAGTCGCTCTCGCTCCTGGTGGTCGGATAGAAGAAATCATCGAACATGGCGTTGATACGGTTGCGCAGACTGAACATATCTTTCATGGGATTCCATTTGACGAGTTCCATAATCGCACCTCCTGATCACTGTTTTCAGGCTACCTCACTGGTGCCGTTGCATGTCCTTTTTTCGGCCTATAAAATAAAAACAATTTCCTGCTTGTCAAGTTTTGACATGCAATTTTTTTGTTCATTACTTTAAATTATTTCTAACTTGAATAATGTCGCACGGCGACGAAAGACAGGTCGCCTGGAGGCCCCTCAGTCCGTGTCCCGGACCGAGAAGATGCGCAGGTCGGCGATGCGGTTTTCCTGGCAGGGACCACTGATCTTGACGCTTTCATGGCTGAACAGCCAGATTTCGGGGATGATCTCGGCAATCAGGCGGCCCTCGTTGAACAGCCGCACCACCGAGCTTTCGGATACCACCACGGCCACGGCGTGGGTGTCGCGGGTGATGGAGGCCGCGGCCACGTGCCGGCTGCCCAGGCCCAGGGGCAGTTCGATGCCGTCGGCCGAGGCGTTGATGTAGCGTGCCGCCGAGATGACCACGCCGTCACCGCCGACGATGAAGGCACCGTCGAGCTGGGCCAGTTCCTTGATGGTCTCGCGCATGTTGGGGTCGGAGATGCGCTTGACTTCCGGCGGGTGGCCGAAGAGGGGATCGAGGATGAGGTTGCGCGAGCGCCGCAGGGTTTCGCGTTCGTCGGAAACCACGAAGAGCGTGCCGATCTTGTGGCCCTCGCGCCCCTCCCGGGCGATCTCCACGGCCAGCTGGATGGTGTGCTCCAGCGTGTCGACATCGCAGTCGACCTTGGATCCGCAAAGCTGTTTGAGGGTCGGCACCATGGGCTTCTCGGCTCCGGGGAATGAGGTCCGCACGCGCTTTTTCCTTCATAAAATGCCGCATCGAAAAATACAAGGGGGACGTCCTCAAAAAAACCCGCCCACGCACCCCGGAAGCCCTGCGGGCGGCCGGCGGCAAGTGATTTGGTTGTTTGAGGACGTCCCCTAAGATTGCAGCACCTGCTCCATAGCGGTGATGAGGTCCTCGGCGCTCTGAAGTCCCACGAAGCGCTTCATCTCGCGGCCGTTTTTGAAAATGATCATGGTCGGGATGCTGGTGATTCCCAGTTTGAGGGCCTGGCGCTGGTTCTCATCCACGTTGACCTCCACGACGGCGGCGCGGCCCTTGTATTGGCGTGACAGTTTGGAAATAATCGGGCTCTGAATCCGGCAGGGGGCACACCACGGGGCGTTGAAGTCTACCAGTGTCACTCCTTTTGCGATCAACTGCTCGAAACGAACTCCGTCTACTGCGATTGCCTGTTCCATCGTTGCTGAATCCCCTACACCGTTTCGATGGAGAGGCCCGAAACCCCGATGGGCTGTCCGGCCTCGGCACGAATTGTCAAAAAAACCGCACCCCTGCGTCCCCGGGGAGTCCCCGGGCGGGATCGGCTTCCGCAGCGGCAGCCGGCGGGCTGCCCCTGCGTCGAAGCAGGCGATGGTCATGGACCCCTGCCTGCCATTAGCCGCCGAAGTTGCCGGCCCCCAGCCCTCTCATGGCTTCATCGACGCTCACCCGCAGGGTGGCCAAGTGCCTGTCGAACTCCTCCTTCTCGGTGCGGATGTCGTCGATACCGGTTTCCGGCGTACAGTTGTCACGGATTTCCTCGATGCGCTCGTCCATGTCGGAGATCATCATGTGGATGTCCTCAATGTTCGGCAGAACCTTCTCCTTGGTGTCGTGGGGAAGCGCCTCCATCTTGCGGACGATGTCGTAGACGATGGCTTTCCAGGCCGTCAGCTCCATCTCCATGGTTTTGCAGCAGTTTCTGGCTTTCATGGCGGTCTCCTTTCCTAGGTGGTTTTTCTTTCCGGGAATCGCCCGGTTTTAGGTCCATTTTTCTTTCTTTCTACCTTTCATCATTACAAATACCGTGCCACCCTCAAAACGAATGCCTCCGACCGCCGCCCTGCATCCAACAGATTACTATCAATTCAGCTGGTTAAGCCACCTGTCGACCAGTGTTCATGTTCTGAACGATGCCCTCAAAAGGGCGCTCTCCGCCGGCGTTTTTCCAAAAAACAACGTTACCTAACGTTACTTTCCCAAACCACCATGCGGCCCGTTTCAGATCCTTCCGGCCACGTTGATTTCCGACCATCGCAGGACATTCGGACAAAAATTCGGGGCAACCTCACGGAGGGACCCCCACACCGGCCTTGACAGCGTTCCCAACGTTACCTAATGTAACAGGTACGGAACATGTAACGTTACAGAACCTCTTGCCACCCGCCTGAAGGGAGCCGACCCATGCAGCCGGAAACACATGATCTCTGGGACAACCGCTTCCTCAACCAGATCATTCACTTCATGGCCGACGGGGTTTTCACCCTGGACACCCACGGCCGCATCTCCTCGTGGAACGCCGCCATGGTGCGCATCACCGGCTACTCGCCGGCCGAAGCCCTGGGAAAGACCTGCAACATCCTGGAGTGCAGCCAGTGCTTCGACAAGGAGTGCCCCTCGGGCCTCAAGGCCTGCGGGTTGCTGGAACACGGTGAGTCCAAGGATTACGAGTGCATGGTGCGCCACAAGGACGGACACGAGGTGCCGGTGATCAAAAACGCCCGCGTGGTGCGCGACGACGAGGGGACCATCATCGGCATCGTCGAGACCCTCACGGACCTGACCGAACTGAAAAAGGCCCGCCTGCGGGCGGAGCAGGCCCAGCGCTGCCTGGAAGAGCGGCACCGCCTGGGCAACATCATCGGCAAGAGCCGTGAAATGCAGCAGGTCTTCACCGCCATCCAGGCGGCGGCGTCCAGCAGCGCCACCATCCTGATCCAGGGCGAGAGCGGCACGGGCAAGGAACTGGTGGCCGGCGCCATCCACTACAACGGCCCCTTCCGGGACAAGCCGCTGGTCACGGTCAACTGCTCGGCGCTGTCCGAGTCCCTGCTGGAAAGCGAGCTGTTCGGCCACGTCAAGGGCGCCTTCACCGGCGCCATGCGCGACCGCGTGGGCCGTTTCGAGGAGGCCGACGGGGGGACCGTCTTCCTGGATGAAATCGGAGAGATCAGCCCCTACATCCAGGTCAAGCTGCTGCGGGTGCTGCAGGAGCGGGAGATCGAACGCGTGGGCGAATCGCGCAAGCGCAAGGTCAACATCCGCGTCATCGCCGCCACCAACCGCGACCTGTTCAGCCTGGTGCAGGAGGGCAAGTTCCGGCAGGATCTCTACTACCGCCTGAAGGTGTTTCCCATCCTCCTGCCGCCCCTGCGGAACCGGCGCGACGACATCCCGCTGCTGGTCAACCACTTCATCAAGAAGCAGAACCAGAAGACCGGCAAACACATCACCGGGGTGCGCCACGCCGCCATGCAGCTCATCCTGGACTACTCCTGGCCGGGCAACGTGCGCGAACTGGAAAACGCCATCGAGCACGCCTTCGTGCTGTGCAACAGCGACCGCATCGACGTCTTCGACCTGCCCATCGAGATCCGCCAGATGAAATACCACCCCGAGATCGTGACCATGCCCCCCTTCACGGCGCCGCCCCGCCCGCGCACGCGGGTACGGCTCACCCGTGAGAAGCTGCTCGAGGTGCTCAACGCCTGCAACTGGAACAAGGCCGAGGTGGGCAGGCAGGTGGGCCTGAGCCGTACGGCCATCTGGAAATACATGAAGAAGTGGGACATTCCCCTCAAGCCGCCCGGCAACGGCGCGTAGCGGCCGGCCCCCTCCGGGACAACCGGTTACCGCTCCGCGCCGCGGTGCCCCTGCCCCACCGGGGCCTTTTCCCGCTCCCGCCGGCGGCGCACGGCCTCCAGCAGGCCGGCGGTGCCGGTCATCATGTTGTCGCCCATGGGCGCTCCCCACAGCACCGCCAGTGACGCCCCCTCCAGCATCCGCCGCCTGGGACCCGTGGCGATGACGGTTTCCAGCGCCGACGGCCCCACGGCCCGGCGCACCCAGGCGCCGTGGCCGCCCTCGGCCAGCAGCTGCTGGTGCTCCAGGCGGCCCTCGGCCAGGTCGTGCAGCAGGGCTTCCAGCCGCCAGGGCGTGATGTCGTGGGTGTGGTACTCGAAGAATCCGGCCAGGCGCCCGTTTTCCACAGTGGCCGCCA
>CAYZCL010000096.1:0-43751 GCA_964476595.1 uncultured Desulfobacteraceae bacterium | reverse complement strand
TGGGACTGGGCCAGAGCCTGATCTACTCCATCCAGCAGACCGACGTTCCCATGATGCTGGTGGTGCTGCGCAAGGGCAGCGCCGCCGCGCACTACATCATGGGCGGACCGACGGCCAACCGGCACAACGCCTTCACCATCGGCACGGCCACCACCGAGATCTACGTCATGCACGGTGAGACCGCCGCGGCGGCCAGCTTCTCGCGCCGCCTGGTGAAGGAAAAAGACGCCGGACGGCCCCTGGCGCCGGTCATCGAGGCCATGAACAAGATGGCGCAGGAGTATCACGACAACTCACGCCCGCTGTACTGCGCACGCAAGGGCCTGGTCGACGAGGTGGTCAACATGACCGAGATCCGCCGCTACATGGCGGCCTTCGCCGGAGCGGCTTACCAGAACCCACGCTCCATCTGCCCGCAGCACCAGTTCCTCCTGCCGCGGGTCATCAAGGGCTGATTTGACCCCGTGACGGGCGGAACCTCAAAGGGGCCGCCCGTCTCATCCCCCTGCGGTCCCCCTTTCCCGCTTGGCGGTTTCCCTTTTCGGCCGAGCCGTCGTTCCCCGCTAAGCCCCCAACAGACACAGATTGTCTGACCCGCTTTCCCCGTTTACCAATCGTTTTATTCCTAATCTGAAAGGCATTTCAGCCGATATTGCCGGATGGAGTCTATCAGATTCGCAGGCCGTACTGTTGAGCCGGCAACCGGCACCCCAACCAATGCGGCCCGGCCCCATTAGAAAAGGCTTTCAATGCATCCTTTCACCATACTCATTGTTGACGACGAGCCCCGAAACCTGAAGCTGCTCAGTGCCATGCTGGCATCGCAGAATTATCGGCTTGTCACGGCACAAAGCGGTAATCTGGCGCTTGAAATCGCTTCGCGGATGAGACCGGATCTCATCCTGCTGGATGTCATGATGCCGGATATCGACGGCTTCGAAGTCTGCCGCCGATTGAAAAAAAAGCCGGGCATGCAGATGGTGCCTATCATCATGGTGACCGCCTTGCGTGAAAAAGAGCATCGTATCCGTGCCATGCAGGCCGGCGCCGATGATTTTCTGAGCAAACCAGTCGACCGCATTGAGCTGCTGATCCGGATCAAATCGCTTCTGCGCATCAAGAGATACGCCGACCGCTTGATTAGCAGCCATCTGCGCCTGCGGGAAAAAAACAGGCAACTCCGCGATTTGGAAAAGACCAAGGAAGGGCTGACCCACATGATCATTCACGATCTGCGGAGCCCCCTCACGGCCATTTCCGGCCATATCGACCTGTCGCTGATGATGCTGGCCAATGATGCCGAACGCTTGAAAAAGAATCTGGTGAGCTGCCGGCAGCACTGTGATTATCTGAACCAGATCATTCAGAGCATACTGGACGTCTACCGGATGGAGCAGGGCAATCAACGCCTGAACCTGAAATTGATCGATCCCTGCAAACTCGCCGCGGAAGTTCGGAACCAGTTCAGTCTACAGGCTGCATTGAAGCAGGTAGCGGTGGAACTGAGTTGCGCTGAGTTACTGCCCTCCGTTGAAATGGACCCTCTGCTGATCAAACGCGTGCTCGCCAACTTACTGGACAACGCCATCCGTCATACACCCGAATCGGGATGCGTCCGCATCCTTTTGGAGGCCGATCTCCAAACGGGGCAGCTATTCATTCGGGTGTCCGACGCAGGCCCCGGGCTCCCGTCAAAATATCACAGCAAAATTTTCAATAAATTCGAACAACTGCGCCTCAGAAAATCTGGTAAGCACCTGGGCAACAGCGGACTGGGGTTGACCTTTTGCAAAATGGCTGTGGAACTCCACGGCGGAAAAATCTGGGTTGAAAGCGACGGCGGCAATCACGGGTGCACCTTTTCCATCCAGATTCCGCTGGCGCAAACCGATGCGGTTCACCAAACCGAAACGGCATGCTAGACCGAGCGGTTTTCACGCTCGCCCCAGGCATGGGGGAGATGCCAACGATTCACGCTCCTGATAACCGACGGTGTCGGATGCCGTAAACATGGTCAAACCGAAACCCCATAAGGGTCCAAAATAATGGAAATTAGAAAGGTGAATAACAGCGGGGAACACTGAACAAATGAGCACAAAAACGGTCCTGGTCATTGAAGACAACGAAATGAATCTCAAGCTCGTGCGGGCGCTTTTGACCCTTGGCAAACACCACATACTGGAGGCCCGAAATGCCGAAACCGGTATTGAACTCGCCCTGCACAACAAGCCGCACCTCATCCTGATGGACATCCAGCTGCCGGGAATGGATGGGCTGGAAGCCACCCGACGGATCAAAGCCAATTCCGAAATAAGCCATATTCCAGTGGTGGCACTGACCTCCTATGCCATGGAGGGTGATGAGAAAAAGGCCCGGCAGGTGGGGTGTGCCGGATACATCAGCAAACCCATCGATACGCGCAAGTTCCTGACTATCCTGTCCCATTACCTCGAAAGGCAAGCATAAGGCCATGCCCATGGAAAACACCATCAGATTGTATAGAACATGCTTTGTGTGGCTGTCTTTTTTATGCATTCTGTTCCCGCCGTCATCTGGTCAGGCAGACAACGTCGCATCCACGGAAACCCTGAACTACCTCAAACAGCTGAGTATTGAACAACTTGCGGCTCTGGAGGTGACCACGGCTTCGAAACAGGCGGAGAAGCTTTCCGATACCGCCGCGGCGGTCTTTGTCATCAGCAGCGAAGACATTCAAAGGGGCGGATTTACCACCATCCCGGAAGCCCTTCGCATGGTTCCGGGCCTGGACGTCGCCCGAATCGATGCCAACAAATGGGCCATCAGCAGCCGTGGTTTCAATGCCTGGTTCGCCAACAAACTGCTGGTGCTGATGGATGGCAGATCGGTTTACACCCCTCTTTTTTCCGGGGTCTACTGGGATGTCCAGGACACCTTTATGGATGATATCGACCGCATCGAGGTGATTCGGGGGCCGGGAGCCACGCTATGGGGTGCCAATGCGGTCAACGGCGTTATTAACATCATCACGAAAAAGGCCCGGGACACCCAGGGCGGCCGGGTCAATATCGGCGCAGGAAGCAAGCAGGCGTTCGGATCGGCCCGCTATGGCGGTAAGTTGGGAGAGGATGCCTGGTTCCGGGCTTACGTCAAACAATTCAAAAGGGATTCTTTCGAAAACATGGACGGTGAGAATGGAGGAGACAGCTGGCGCGGGGGACGTACGGGTTTTCGCGCGGACTGGAATCGCTCAAGCGACACAGCAATGACCCTCCAGGGAGACATTTACACCGGAGAGAGTGGCACGACCTCCACTTTCTCGTTTTTCGACCAGGCTTACACCCAGTACGACACCGCGGATCTGGAAGGGGGCAACTTGCTTGGACGTTGGACGCAGACAATATCCGACGATGCCTCCTTTTCGGTGCAGATTTACTACGACCGCACGGTGCGCGACATGCAGATCCTGTCCGAAACCAGGGATACCGTAGACCTTGATTTTCAGCAAACCCTGCGGATTGGAGGCCGCAACAACATTATTTGGGGATTGGGGTATCGCCTGACATATGACAATATCACCGGGTCCGAACTGATGTGGTTCGATCCTGACAGCAGGACGGACAATTTGTTTTCCGCTTTCATTCAAGACACCATTACACTGTTGCCGCAACGGCTGTACTTGACCCTTGGATCGAAACTCGAACACAACGACTACAGCGGCTTTGAAATACAACCCAGCATACGCATGAGATTCAAGCCCCATGAAAGGCAGACTCTTTGGGCCGCGGTCTCACGCGCGGTGCGCACCCCTTCGCGGGCGGATGACGATCTTCATCTTCTCATCGATGCCTTTGAGACCGGACCGACCAAAAACATCGCGTACCTGGAGGGCAACAGCGATTTTGATTCCGAAGAAGTGATTGCCTACGAACTGGGCTACCGCTTGATCCCCTGGTCGTTTTTATCCGTGGATTTGGCCTCGTTTTACAATGTCTACCACAACCTTCGCGCCGCCCTGCCGGGTCCCCCGACACCGTCTTGGGCGACGTATCCGCCACCGCCCGAACGCATCATTCCCATGGAGTTGCACAACCAGTTTCATGAAAACACCTACGGGCTGGAGGTTACGGGAACGCTGGAATTATTCGACTGGTGGAGAACCAGCGCATCCTACAGCTGGATCCAGCTTCACCTGTTCGCATCAGAGGAGGAAAACAGCAACAACCTGGAACTCGGAGAGGGAAGTGTTCCGTGCAACCAATTCTCCATCAAGAATTATTTCGACCTGCCGGGTCATTTGCAGCTGGACACGTTTTTTTATTACGTAGATGATCTTCCGGATCTGGGTGTGCCCTCCTATTGCCGCCTGGATGTCCGGCTCGGATGGCGTCCGGTCAGGGATCTGGAACTGAGTTTGAAATTTGAAAATTTGCTGGAAGCAGATCACATGGAGTATTCGGACATCCAGGGTATTGAAGCTACCAAAATACCCCGCAGCGTTTACGGGAAAGTTACATGGCGGTTCTAGGAAGTCCGTGCCGGGATCGTAACGACCTCCTTTCCAAAAGGTTGGTGGCCGCCCTCTACCCACTGTTGATTCTTGCAATTCTGCAGACCGCCTCAGTCTTGGCTGCCACTTTCAAACCCGTCCAGGTAAAAGCGGCATTTATCTATAACCTGACGAACTTCGTTCACTGGCCCATAAAAGCAGCCAAAAAGGTCGACCTTCCCTTCGTGATCGCCGTTTTGTCTGATGAAGAAATGGCCCGCAATCTGCAAATCATCACCAAAGACGACCGCGTTCAGGGACGCAAAATCGTTGTTCATTCCTATAGCACCGTCGATGAAATTGAATATTGCCGGGTTCTGTTCATCGGTGCCGCGGCAAAAACGCCGATTCGCGATATTCTAAGGCGTTTTCATTCGAAAAGCATCCTTACCATTGGTGATACCGATAATTTTACGCGTCAGGGGGGCATGGTGGGTCTTGTCCAGCGAGGCAGAAGGATTCACATCGAGATCAACCTTGAAATGGCCGCCGGTTCCGGTATCCGCTTTGATTCAAAGCTGCTGAAAGTCGCCGATATCGTACGCACGGGAAATTGACCGGAAGCTATAGATGCTAAGATTTCACGATCTATCGCTGAAGAACAAATTAACCGCCATTATCCTTCTGACGGCCGGGTTGATGATTCTTTTTATATCGACCCTTTTCATGATCAATGAGGCCGTTACCTTTCGCAGAGGCGCGCTTCACAACATACGAGCGTTGGCAGGCGTAACGGCTATCAACAGTTCTGCGGCCTTAAGTTTTGAAGACCCCCACACAGCCAGGGAACTTCTCCAAGCCATGCGTGCAGCTCCCCATATTGTAGCTGCCGCCATCTACACGGCGGCAGGAGAGCGGTTTGCCGTCTACTCACCAGATCCAGAGGTTCGCCTGCCCCGACATATCAACCCTGACCGTCTATTGGGCGAAAAGAGGCAGTACGCGGTCCTTTCAGCACCCGATAATCGTGAATGGATGCTGATACCCGAGTTTCTGGATGCCGTACAGGCAGTAATGCTGAACAGCAAACGCATCGGAGTGGTTTTCATTCGTTCTGACATGAAATGGATCTTCAGGCGCATGAAGCTGTTTATCGCCATCGGGTCGCTGGTCATGGCGGGGTTGATTGCACTGTCCTACTTTATTTCGGCCAGGTTGCAGCGCATCGTTTCCGTTCCGATTGAAGTACTGGCCAAAACCATGCAAAGGGTAACCCGCGAAAGGGACTACCCGGCGCGGGTGCAATGCGACAGGAATGACGAACTGGGCACGCTCATGGAAGGCTTTAACACCATGCTGGAGCAAATCCAGGAACGGGACAAAAAGCTCGAAAAAAGCCGCAAACAGCTCAAACGGCAGGTTCAACTGCGCACACAGGCCCTTGAAATCAGCGAAACACAGAAAAAGAAACTCCTGGTTCAGCAAAGGATCCAAGAGGCCTACGGCCGACTTGTCAGCCAAATGAATTCCATCGATACCAGCGCCATCATGGAAAAGAGCCTATGCCAAATTGCCGGTCAAGCGGATGCGCTCTGGGCTGCGGTTTATTTTTGGGATGACAAGAGGAAAGACCTGACCTTAAAAAAAACATTCCTCGCCGAGAGGATCGACATTCAGAGCGGAGAAACGCAATCCGCGACCCGGTGGCTGAATCGTGAAATGGTAGCGTTTGCAAAAAGGATACGCTGCCAGAAGGGACACCTGTTCCAGCAATGGAAGCGACATCCATTTGGAGCCTACGCTGCACTGCTTTCTATCAGTGCTTATCCGCTCTGTTTCCAAAACCGTCGCATCGGGGTCTTGACCCTGGCCACTGTTGAAAGGCCCGACCAAGACGTGGCCGCCTTTTTACAGAACTCCACACGGCAGCTTGGTGTAGCTATCCACAACGCATTGACCTTCGAAGACCTTCAACAAAAAACGGCTCAGTTGAAAAAAAGCAACTTGGAACTGGAGCGTATCTCCAAAATGAAAAGCGATTTCCTGGCCAACATGAGCCACGAGCTTCGCACTCCGCTGAATGCCATCATCGGTTTTTCGGAACTTCTTATTGATCAGCATTTCGGAGTACTTAACGATTCCCAGCAAGGGTATCTCAGGGATATTTTGGAAAGCGGTCGTCATCTGCTTTCATTGATCAACGATATCCTCGACCTGTCAAAAGTCGAAGCGGGCAAAATGAGATTGGATCGGCAGGATGTCTGCATCGAGGCATTGCTGCAATCTAGCTTGACAATGATCCGCCAAAAGGCGCAAAAACACCGCATTGCACTCAGCATACATATCGACAATATGCCGCCTCGTATCCAAGCAGATGAACGCAAGCTGAAACAGGTGTTGTATAACCTCGTCTCCAATGCCATTAAATTCACCGAAGACGGAGGCAGCATTGATATAAGAGCGGCAACGGTATCGAGTACGTGGCTGGCGAAAAACATGCCCTTTCCTGACGTAATAGATTACCTTTCGTCCCACAATGGAAGCTGTACAAAATTCCTGAAGGTTTCCGTGTCGGACAGCGGCATTGGCATTGAACCGAAAAACATCGATAAAATCTTCAATGCTTTCGAACAAGTGGACACATCAATTTCAAAGAAATACCAGGGCACGGGGTTGGGCTTGGCGTTGTGCAAGCGCTTTTTGGCATTGCACGGCGGAACCATCTGGGCCGAAAGCGAATTCGGCAAGGGAAGCACTTTCACTTTCATTATCCCATTAAATACGACGGGGTCGATAGATGATGGGGAAAACGGTCTCGAGCACACAGATCCATAAACTATGATGCACGTTAAACATGCCCTTGAAAACCTGATGACCAGCGGCAGGCATTTCGCTGAAGAAAGTGAAGCGAAATGGCGTATCGTACTCATCAATCTGATCGGGATCGTCGGGATCGCCAACCTGATGCCGCTTGGCATCTATGTCCTGCTCAAGGGCAAAACCATGCTGGGTCTTTACGACCTGCTGCTGGCCTGCTTTTTCCTCTTCAACCTGGTCGCCCTGAGAAAAGGGCTGCGCTACGAGTTCATTGCCCACTCATGCATTTACTTAACAGCCATCTTCCTGATTTACCTGTTTTTCAGCGGTGGATTCGAAAACACCGGCCATCTCTGGCTCTATCCGTTTCCGCTAGTAGCAGTCTTTCTGCTGGGAGCATTCGCTGGTACCGTTGCCACTCTACTTTTTATCCTGTCATGTTTCGGCATTGTTCTGATCGGCCCACATCTGGAAGGCTGGGCAACATATTCCGCAAGTTTTTGCACCCGTTTTTTCCCTTCCCTTCTGGCCGTCGCTGCGCTGGCCCTGATTTTCGAATTCCTGCGAAAAAAATACTATCAAAACCTGGCATACAAAAACGATGCCCTTGAAAACGCGGTCATTCAGCTCAAGCACTCCCAGACAGAATTGGAGAAAGTCCAGGCAGAGCTTGAACAGCGGGTCAGGGAATTACAACTGGCCAACCAGGCCAAGAGTGATTTTTTGGCAAACATGAGCCATGAGCTAAGGACCCCGCTGAATCACATCATTGGCTTTACCGAATTGGTAGTCGACCAGAACTTCGGAAGTCTCAACGAAGTTCAGCAGGACTATCTTGGAGATGTGCTTCACAGCAGTCGGCACCTGCTATCGCTGATCAACGACATCCTGGACCTTTCCAAAATCGACGCCGGCAAACTGGAGCTGCATACGAGCGTGATCAATCTGCCCGAAGTGCTGAAAAACAGCTTGGTTATGGTCCAGGAAAAAGCCATGAAGCATGGCATCACACTCGAGACCGACATCGACAACGCCCCCCCCAGGATCCGAGCCGATGAGCGCAAGCTCCGGCAGATTCTCTACAACCTGCTTTCAAACGCCGTCAAATTCACGCCTGATGGAGGGCGTATCATTTTGCGCGCCTGCGTCGAGACTCAGACCTCTGGGCAAAAGCATGGTTCGGCGGTGCGTATCAGCGTTACGGACACCGGTATCGGCATCGCGACCCAGGATCTTACCCGTATCTTCGATCCCTTCGAGCAGGTGGAAAGCTCCACCAATCGCAAGTACCAGGGAACCGGGCTGGGGCTTTCCCTGAGCCGCCAACTGGTTGAACTGCACGGGGGCCGTATATGGGCCGAAAGCGGTGGTACCGGAAAAGGGGCTACCTTCGCCTTTACGCTGCCAATGAAATAGTCAAGGCCGCCTCCCCATCGCCGACGCTTTCCATTCCGTCAACAATTGCAAAAGCCTCCTGACCAATCATCACACATTAGGCGACTACCGGCCTCTTTATCCTTATCAAGAGTGCGAAAACTTCTTGACACTCCCTCAAGGCTGTATTTTGAACTTGATAGATGCACCTTACAAGGGCAGGTTATTCTATTTGAGTCAGGCCGAAAAAGGGCTTACCAACGGATAATAACTTGAAAAATATACAAATGTGTGGGATATAGTCTTAATAGAAATAACCATGTAACCCTCGATCTTCTTTCTAATTTTTCACATGAATCCAAGGCCGGCGACACAAAACAATCGTCAGGGAGATCTGTTTCGGGTGGATTTCGGAAGGGTGATTTCACCCTGTCACCACATGCTAAAACCTGTAAAAACGGTTGACTGGGGTCCCCCTGTGCCAGATTAGTTGTCACCTCCAGCGCGCAACAATCAGCCCCGGCGTCCGCTCCAAGGGGTGGACTCAGCCGGGGCTGGCGCCCTATTCATTTCAACCGGAAGCGAAGGAGGCAGACATGCCATACTCAACGTTGCCGGATGAACCTTGCCAAGCTTCTCAAATGGCTGTCATTATGTCTAATCATATTTTTATTTCTACTATTGAATATCAAAGAGCGATAGTATTTTTCTGTGTCGACAGGAAACAGGGTTTTCCATCATTGATTATTTGATAGTCAACAAATCTTGAGGAGCGACAGCATGTACATCAAACAATCTGATTTGTTCCGTGGTGTCCGCATGGATTTTCTCCGCAAAGTTATGCAATTTACCCACCAGGAATCCCATCTTCAGGGAACTGAACTATTTCATGCCAGCGATCCTGCCACGCACTTCTTTATCCTCATCAATGGTCGTATTCAGCTGAGCCTTGGGGAGACGGGCAGGAGGGTTTACATCGGCGATCAACGGGGCGAATCCTTCGGTTGGGCCGCTTTGGTCGGAAAAAAAATCTACACGGCTTCGGCTTTATGTCTGGAAGCCGTAGATCTACTCAAAATTGATGTGTCTCAATTCAAAAAGCTTCTGGTCAGCGACCTTGACGACGGGTTCGTGTTCTACCGTAACCTTTCTGAGGCCTTGGCACGCAGACTTATATACTGCTACCGTCAGATGCCTGTTATCGTAGAAGCCCAATGAGAAGAGATGGAAGCGGGGAAGACGGACAACCTGGCGTCGAGGTCCGTCGGATAGGGATTCATAGCTTGCCCCAGGAGTGGTTTAACATACATTCGTCCGCATCCGGCCGTATGACCGTTCGGTATCGGCCAGCGTATCATAGAGCCTAACCCAACCACACTGGGAAAACGGGAACAAACAGTTTTACGAGCGGAGATGCCTATGACAGATTCTTACACCGACAGGCTGGTGGATGTTCTTCACGCATTTGAAGACGGCATCTATATAATCCGTGAGGACTATACCGTCGAATTCATGAACCATGCTATGGTGAAATTCTTTGGAGAGGGGCTAGGCAAGAAGTGCCACCAGGTCGTTAACCGCAGCGAGGAGCGCTGTCCCTGGTGCCGCATGGAAGAGGTACTCGGAAACGGCGAGACTCTCCACTCGGAAGTGCACGTCCCCACGGTTGATCGCACCTTTCATATCATTGAGGTGCCGGTGCGCAACCTCGACGGCACGCGTGCCAAGCTCAATATCTACCGTGACATCACCGACCACAAGGACCAGCAGGAGCGCCTGCGCGTCAGCGAGGAAGACTACCGCCGCCTGTTCGAACACGTCGGGGTGGGGGTGTACATCAGCAGCAAGGAGGGCAAGTTCCTGAACGCCAACCCGGCTCTGCTGGACATGCTGGGCTACGGGAGCAAGGAGGAGTTCCTGAAAATCGACATTCTCCACGATCTATACGTGCGGCCCGGCGACCGCCAAAAGTTCCAGCAGATGATCGAACGCGACGGCCGCGTGATCGACTACGAGGTCAATTTCAAGCGAAAAGATGGATCCACCATCCCTGTGCTGCTGACTGCTAACGTGCGCTACGACGGCCGGGGACGCGTGCTGGGCTACGAGGGCATCTGCGTGGACCAGTCCCAGCGCCGGCGCATGGAGCAGAAGATCCGCGAGGCCCACGATTTCCTCCACAACATCATCCAGAGTTCACCGGATGCCATTTTCGCCACCGACATGAACGGCAGGATCGTACTGTGGAACCGGGTGGCCGAGGAGATGCTGGGATACCGGGCCGATGAGGTCGTCGGCAAGGTCAACATCGCCGATGTGTTCGCCGACGGCATCGCGGTCAAGATGATGCAGATGATGCGCAGTCCGGAGTACGGCGGCAAAGGCAAGCTGCGCTCCTTCCCCATGGTCTACGAACGGCGCGACGGCAGTTTCGTGGAGGGCAACCTGTCGGCGGCCATTATCTACGACGCCCGGGGCAACGAGGTGGCCAGCGTGGGCATCTTCGTGGACCTGAAGGAACGTTTGGAGATGGAACGCAAGCTGTGCCAGACCCAGGAGCAGCTGCTGCACTCGGAGAAACTGGCGGCCATGGGCCGCCTGACATCCCAGCTGGCCCACGAGCTCAACAACCCGCTCTACGGCATCATGAACACGCTTGAGCTCATGAAAACCGAGATCCCTCCCCACAACCGCCGGCGCAAGCTGCTAGAGATGTCCCTGTCGGAAACCATGCGCCTGAGCGACATGCTGCGTAAGATGCTCTCCTTCTCCAAGCCGGACCAGGTGCGCAAGAAACCGCTGGACGTCAACCAGGTACTGGAGGAAATCCTGATGCTGCACGAAAAGCAGCTGCAGGAGCACAGCATCCTCATCCGGACGAACTTCGATTCCGCCCTGCCGCCGGTCTACGCCTCCAGCGACCAGCTGCGCCAGGTGTTTCTGAACATGATCTCCAACGCCCGCGACGCCATGGCCGGCGGCGGCACCCTGACGGTGAGCACCACCGGCCGGGCCGACAAGGTGATCATCCGGTTCGCCGACACGGGCATCGGCATCAAGCCGGAGCACCTGGACAAGATTTTCGAGACCTTTTTCACCACCAAGGAAAGCGTCAAGGGGGTCGGCCTGGGCCTGTCGGTGTGCTACGGCTTCATCAAGGACCACGGCGGCGACATCACCGTCGAAAGCCGCCCCGGCGAAGGCACCACCTTCACCATCAGCCTTCCGGCCCACCATCCCGCAGCGTAAACGGCAGCGCCGTCCCCACGCCTCGCGCCGCCACCGGCACGCCCGCCCCGGCGGGTCCGGTGCGATTCCGGTGGAAACAGCCCGCCAATCAGGCCCGTCGCAGCCCTCTTTTCCGCCGCCCGCCGGACTTTCGGCCTCCCACCAAATTACATTTATTTTAGTTATTATAGTTTTTCCTGTTTACAAACCTGGAAATCGACGCTATACTGGCAACCCATATTTCACCCAGATAAAGCAGGCGGTTTTCTATATATTTATTTTTCTTGTTTTTACTTTGTTACCAAATAGTTAAGATTATGGTCCGAGACAACACGGTTGCCGTGGAACAATTCGGGCTTGACACACCTTATGGTTATTTTCTATAATTCCTATAATTCATGTAGGAGGCGACCATGGATGACATCATGACGGTTCATCAGGCCAGCGAGTATTGCAGCGTTTCGCCCAAGACCATCATCAACTGGGTGGAGGCCGGCCACATCAAGGCCTACAAGACCGTGGGAGGACACCGACGCATCAAACGCAGCGATCTGGAGGCTTTCATGCGCAGGCAGGGGATCCCGATTCCCGAAAAAACCCCGAAAGACGGCCGCAGGCGCATCCTGGTGGTCGACGACGACCCCATCATCGTCGAAACCCTCGTCCAGGCGCTGGAAGAAGACCCCCACGGCTACGATGTCATTTCCGCCTCGGACGGCTTCGAGGCCGGTCTGCAGGTGTCGCACTTCAGGCCCGACCTGCTGATCCTGGACATCATGATGCCGGACATCAAGGGTTTCGAGGTGTGCAAACGGATCAAATCCAGCCCGGAGACGCGCCACACCAAGATCATCGTGCTTTCGGCCTACCTGGACGAAGAGAAGTTCGCCGAAATGAAAAAGCACGGCGCCGACATCTGTTTTTCCAAGCCCCTGCCCCTGCCCCAGCTCAAGGAGGAGGTGGCCCGGCTGCTGGAGCGGAAGTGACCGTCAGACCCTTTTCACACGGGCCGCCGGCGCCTTCGGCGACGCCCGAATGCCTTCAGGGAGGGAACCATGAAACTCATCGACGCGTTTGAGAAAAAAGGGTTCGTCGTGACCGCCGAGATCCACCCCACGGTCGACAGCGGTCCCACGGGCCTGATCGACAGCCTGAAGCTGGTGCGCGGCAGGGTCGACGGTTTTTCCATACCCGAGGTGGAGATGGAGGGCGTCGTGGGCGGCTCCGTGCATACCTGCAGCCTGCTCAAAGAAAACCGTTTCGAACCCATCTACCAGACCACCACCCGCGACAAGAACCGCCTGCAGCTGCAGCACGACCTCATCTCGGCCCACCAGGCCGGGGTGGAGAACCTGCTGGTATTCACCGAGGACTACCGCATCACCGGCGACAGCCTCCAGGAGATGATGTTCTTTCACGTGGACGCCGGTAAGCTCTCGTCGGTCCTGGAGCACCTGCGCGAAGGCGCCACCGTGGACGGCAAAGACCTGGGTTCGTCGGCCGAATTCGCCCTGGGTTCGGGCATCGAGTCCGGCTGGGGCAAGAACGTTCCGGAACTCGAGATGAAAGAGATGGAGGCCATGACCCGCATGGGGGCCGGCTACTTCCTGACCACCCCGGTGTTCGACGTGGACAAGTTCGCCGCCTTCATGCGTCGGGTGGAGACCTTCGGCGTGCCGGTTATCGCCGAGGTCATGATCCTCAAGACCGCCGGCATGGGCCGGTTCCTCAACCGGCACTTCAAACCCGGCCTGGTCCCGGACTGGATCATCCGCAAACTGCTGCGCTCACCGGACAAGCTCAAGGCCAGCATCGAGATATTCGCCGACACCGTCAACGCCCTGCGGGAAGTCTGCCAGGGCATTCACGTGATTAGCATGGGCGGCGAGGAGAAACTGCGCCACTACTTCGATGCCGCCCGACTGAAGTAAACCCCAGGCGGCCTGCGGCCGGAAAGGAGGACGCCCGCGATGACGGCTCCCATTGTACTCGAAGCGCTTCGATTCGATTTCAAGGAGATGGTCGTGGAACGTGTGCCGGACGCCAATCTGGACCTGTGCCTGACCTGCGGCGCCTGCACGGGCGGCTGCCCGGCCAGCGGCCTGATGGACCTGGACCCCCGCAAACTGCTGCGCATGGTGCTGCTGGGGCTCGGCGGGGAGGTGCTCGAGACTCCCTGGGCGTGGGTGTGCACCATGTGCGCACGCTGCCTCAACGTCTGCCCCATGAAGATCAACATCCCCAGGCTGGTCTACCTGCTGCGCGCCAGCTGGCCCCGCGAAGAGCGTCCCAGGGGCATCCGCGGAAGCTGCGACATGCACGTCAAGGCTGGCAACGCCATGGGGGTTCCCACCGAGGACTTCATCTGGACGGTGGAAGACGTGGCCGAGGAGATCCGCGAAACCCAGCCCGCCTTCCGGGACCTGCAGGTCAGCGTGGACCGCGTCGGTGCGCAGATGGCACTCAACCAGAATTCGCGCGAACCGGTCACCGAACCGGAGGAACTGGCGCCCCTCTGGAAGATTCTGCACACCGTGGGGGCCGACTGGACCTACCCGTCGGTCATGTGGGCCGGGGAAAACTACTGCATGTTCCTGGGCGACGACGACGCCTGGCGCTACATCCTGGAACGTTTCGTGGACCACGTGGACAACACCCTGGGCTGCCCGGTGGTGGTCAACACGGAGTGAGGGCACTCCTACTTCGCGATCCTGGAAGGATTGCGCAAATTCAGGATTCCCCACAAGTTCGAACTGGTCACCATCCTGGAACTCTACTATCGTTGGATGTGCGAGGGCAAGCTGAAACTCGACGCCGAATGGAACCGTGACCTGAAGATTCGTTTCACCCTGCAGGATCCCTGCAACATCATCCGCAAGACCCTGGGAGAGGACGGCGCCGCCAGAATCCGCACCGTGGTCAAGGCCATGGTGGGCGAAGAGAATTTCGTGGACATGTCCCCCTGTGGAACCAACAACTACTGCTGCGGGGGCGGCGGCGGCGCGTTGCAGGCCGGGTACCCCGACCAGCGCCGCGCATACGGCCGCATCAAGTTCGACCAGATCATGGCCACCGGGGCCGACTACGTGCTGGCGCCCTGCCACAACTGCCACACCCAGATGGAAGATATCTGCAAGCACTACGGCGGCAACTACCACGTGGCCCATATCTGGACCTTCATGTGTCTGTCCATGGGCATGCTGGCGGAAAACGAACGCAAGTATCTCGGCCCGGAGCTTCAGCGTTTCGCCCTGTAGCGCAGCGGCGCCGCAGTCGAAGACAGGACGATTCCGACACGCGCCGGCGGCGGCCGCAGGAGCCCTGAAAACCTCTTCTCCCGCACCCGGCGCGGTGAACAAGGAGCGCGACCATGTCAACGCAAGTCAAAGGATCGGTTCTGGTGGCCGGCGGGGGCATCGCCGGCATGCAGGCGGCACTGGACCTCGCGGAATCCGGCTTTTACGTTTACCTGGCCGAGCGGCGCAGCGCCATCGGCGGCACCATGGCGCAGTTGGACAAGACCTTCCCCACCAACGACTGCTCCATGTGCATCATCTCCCCCAGGCTGGTGGAGTGCGGCCGGCACCTGAACATCGAACTGCTGACCGGTACCGAAATCGAATCCGTGAGCGGCGAGGCGGGCGACTTCACCGTTCGGCTCCGGCAGCACCCCCGGTACGTGGACATCGACAAGTGCACCTCCTGCGGCGAATGTCAGAAGGTCTGTCCCATCGAGGTGGACAACGCGTTCGACGCCGGCCTGGCCAGGCGCCGCGCCGTCTACAAGCTCTACCCCCAGGGCATGCCCAGCGCCTACACCATCACCAAGCGGGGCACCTCGCCGTGCCGCGCCACGTGCCCCACCCACGTCAGCGTGCAGGGCTTCATCGCCCTGATGGCCAAGGGCAAGTACCGCGAGGCCCTGGCGCTGTTCAAGCAGTCGCACCCCTTTCCAGGCATCTGCGGCCGGGTGTGCCACCATCCCTGCGAGGAGGCCTGCAACCGCGGCAGACTGGACCAGTCCCTGAGCATCCAGTACCTGCACCGCTTCCTGGCCGACCTGGACGCCGCCGGCGACGAGCCCTACGTTCCCCCCCGCAAGGAGCCGCGCGGGGAAAAGGTCGCTGTCATCGGCTCGGGGCCGGCCGGGCTGGCGTGCGCCTACTTCCTGGCCATCGAGGGCTACCCGGTGACGGTCTTCGAAAAACAGGCCGTCATCGGCGGCATGTTGACCCTGGGCATCCCGGAGTACCGCCTGCCCCGCCAGGTGGTCGAAAAGGAGGTGGACGTCATCCGCCGCCTGGGGGTATCTTTCCGCACCGGCGTGGAGGTCGGCCGGGACTTCACCATCGGCCAGCTGCGCGAGCAGGGCTACCGGGCATTCTTCATGGGTGTCGGCTCCCACGAGTGCAAGGTGCTGGGCATCGAGGGAGAGGACCTGCCCGGCGTGCACCCCGGTGTCGAATACCTGCGCGACGTGCGCCTGGGCCAGCCGGCCAGGCTCGGCCGGCGGGTGGCCGTCATCGGCGGCGGCAACGTGGCCATGGACGCCGCCCGCACGGCGCTGCGCCTGGGCGCCGAAAAGCCCTTTATTCTCTACCGGCGCAGCCTGGCGGAGATGCCCGCCAGCGAGGAGGAGCTGGAGGAGTGCGCCGAGGAGGGCGTCGAAATCATGACCCTCACCGCGCCGCTGCGGGTGCTCTCCGAAAACGGCCGCGTCAGCGGGCTGGCGTGCATCCGTATGCGCCTGGGGAGACCGGACGAGAGCGGGCGTCGGCGCCCGGAGCCCCTCCCCGGCTCGGAGTTCACCATCGCCGTGGACGACGTCATCCCGGCCATCGGTCAGGAGTCCGACTGGGCCTGCCTGACCGCGGAGTGCGCCTGCACCCTCACCGACCGGGGTACCATCCGGGTAAATCCGCTGACCCTGCAGACCGACGACCCGGACATCTTTGCCGGCGGTGATGCGGTCGGCGGCCCCGGCACGGTGGTGGAGGCCATCGCCGCCGGCCGGCAGGCGGCCGTCTCCATCGACCGTTTCATCAACGGCCGCGACCTGGCAGAGGGGCGCCAACAGGAATTCCGCGTGGCGACCGACATCGACGACCTGGCCCACAAGCCCATTCCCCGCCAGAAGATGCCCCGCGTCCTGGCGCAGCAGCGCACCTCCGATTTCAACGAAGTCCAGCTGGGATACGACGAGGTACGCGCCAAGCTGGAAGCCGACCGCTGCCTGCAGTGCGGCATCTGCAGCGAGTGCTACCAGTGCGTGCGGGCCTGTCTGTCGGGCGCCGTGATTCACGACCAGCAGCCGCTGGTCCGCGAGATCCGGGTGGGCGCCGTGATCGCATCGCCGGGATTCGCCCCCTTCGACCCGCGCCGCTACGGCACCTACAACTACGCCCGACATCCCAACGTGGTCACCAGCGTGGAGTTCGAGCGCATCCTCTCGGCCTCGGGCCCCTACGCCGGCCGCCTGCTGCGGCCGTCGGACCGCAGGGCGCCTGAGAAGATCGCCTGGATCCAGTGCGTGGGGTCGCGCGACATCAACCAGTGCGACAACGGCTACTGCTCCGGCGTGTGCTGCATGTACGCCCTCAAGCAGACCGTCATCGCCGGGGAGCACAGCCCCGAGGGTCTTGAAACCGCCGTTTTTTTCATGGACATGCGCACCTACGGAAAGGACTTCGAAAAGTATTACCAGCGCGCCGCGGAAAAGGGCGTACGCTTCATCCGTTCGCGGGTGCACTCCATCGACATGCTGCCCCGCGAGCGTCTCATGATCCGCTACGGCACGGAGAGCGGCGAAATCGCCGCCGAGGCCTTCGACATGGTGGTGCTGTCGGTGGGCCTGTCGCCGTCGGACGGGGTCGCCGACCTGGCCGGGCGCCTGGGCATCGAACTGAACCACTACGCCTTCGCGCGCACCCGCGACCTCGCGCCGGTGACGGCCAGCCGAGAGGGCATCTACGTCTGCGGCGCCTTCCAGAGCCCCAAGGACATTCCGCAGTCGGTCGTGGAGGCCTCGGCCGCGGCCGCCGCCGCCGGCGGCCGCCTGGCCGCGGCGCGCGGCACCCTGACGCGCACCCGGGACCTGCCGCCGGAGCGTGACTTCGGCGACCAGGAACCGCGCATCGGGGTCTTCGTCTGCAACTGCGGCATCAACATCGGCGGCGTGGCCGATGTTCCGGCGGTGCGCGAGTACGCCCGCGGTCTGCCCCACGTGGTGCATGTAGAGGACAACCTGTTCACCTGCGCCCAGGACTCCCAGGACAAGATCAAGAAAGTCATCGTGGAAAAGGGCATCAACCGCGTGGTGGTGGCCGCCTGTTCGCCGCGCACCCACGAATCCATCTTCCAGGAAACCATCCGCGAAACCGGTCTGAACCGCTACCTCTTCGAGATGGCCAACATCCGCGACCAGAACACCTGGGTGCACATGAACGAACCCGAAAAGGCCACGCGCAAGGCCAAGGACCTGGTGCGCATGGCCGTGGCCAAGGCCGCTCGCACCCGGCCGTTGCACCGCGTGCCCATGCGCGTCAACAGGTCCCTGCTGGTGGTGGGCGGCGGCGTGGCCGGCATGGAAGCCGCCCTGGGGGCCGCAGACCAGGGGGTCGCGGTTTACCTGGTGGAGCGCTCCTCCCGGTTGGGCGGCAACGCCCGCCTGCTCAGCCGGACCTGGCAGGGGGAGGACATCCAGGCCTACCTGGCGGAACTCGTTGCGCGCGTCCAGGATCATCCCCGCATCCAGGTCTTTTTGCAGACCGAGGTGAAAAAGACCGGCGGCGTGGTGGGCGGCTTTACCACCACCCTGGTGTCTCAGGAACGGGAACCGGCCACCACCATCGTGGGACACGGCGCCACGGTGCTGGCCGTGGGCGGCCGCGAGCACAAGCCCGATGAATACCACTACGGGCGGCACCCGGACGTACTCACCCACCTGGACCTGGACGCGGCCCTTTCCGACGGCGACCCGCGGCTGTCCGCCGCCCGCACCGCCGTGTTCATCCAGTGCGTCGGTTCGCGCGCCCCCGAGCGCAACTACTGCAGCCGGCTGTGCTGCACCCACAGCCTCAAGAGCGCCCTGCAGCTCAAGGCGCTGAACCCGGCCATGGCGGTCTTCATTCTCTACCGTGACATGCGCAGCTACGGCTTTCGCGAAGACCTGTACCGCGAGGCCCGTCGCAGGGGGGTGCTCTTCATCCGCTACGAGCTGGAGCGCCCGCCGGCGGTCTCGGTGGGCGACGACCGGCGCCTCTCGCTGCGGGTTGTGGACCACGTGCTGCAGCGGGAGATGCGCCTGCGTCCCGACCTGCTGGTGCTGGCCACCGGCATCGTTCCCAGCGCCAACCGGGAACTCTTCGAACTGTTCAAGGTGCCCGTGAACGCCGACGGATTCCTGGTGGAGGCCCACGCCAAGCTGCGTCCGGTGGACTTCGCCTCCGAGGGCATCTTCATGGCCGGCCTGGCCCACTACCCCAAACCCGTCGACGAGAGCATCGCCCAGGCGCAGGCGGCGGTTTCACGCGCCATGACCATCCTGAGCCGCGACGAAATCCGGGTGGGCGGGGTGGTGTCCACCGTGGAACCCCGGCGCTGTGCGGCCTGCCTGACCTGCGTGCGCACCTGCCCTTACCAGGTGCCGCGCATCGCGGAGGAGGGACACGCCGTGATCGAACCGGCCGAATGCCACGGATGCGGCATCTGTGTCTCGGAGTGTCCCGGCAAAGCCATCACGCTGCAGCACTTCACCGACGAACAGATCAACGCCAAGACCGACGCGCTCTTTGCCGAGGCGTGACGGACAACCCCTGGCACGGAAGGAGTGATCATGACAACCGCTTTCGACCCCCGCATCGTGGCCTTCTGCTGCAAGTACTGCGCCTACGCGGCCGGCGACCTGGCCGGCTCCATGCGCCTGTCCTACCCCGCCAACATCCGTATCATCCAGGTGCCCTGCACCGGCCGGGTGGACATCGTGCACCTGCTGCGGGCCATCGAGGACGGCGCCGACGGCGTTTACGTGGCCGGCTGCCTGGAGGGCGAGTGCCACTTCCTGACCGGCAACCTCAAGACCCGCAAGAAAGTCGAATACGTCCGGAAGACCCTGGAGGAGATCGGCGTCGACCCCGGACGCGTGGAGATGTTCAACCTGTCCTCGGCCATGGGGCCGCGTTTCGCCGAGATCGCCCGCGAGATGACCGAGCGTATCAGGGAACTGGGCCCCAACCTGCCGACGGCCGCCAAGGCCGCCTGAAAACCAAGCGAGGTGCACCATGATCGTCGCCGACCGTAAACCGCTTGCGGAGATTCTCGAAATGGTCTCCGATCACCACGAGATCCTGCTGCTGGGCTGCAAGGGGTGCGTCACCGTGTGCAACGCGGGTGGACGCAAGGAGGTCCAGGTGCTGGCCGCCACCCTGAGAATCGCCCGCAGGAAGGCCGGGCGCCCCCTGGAAGTCGAAGAAGACGTGCTGGAGCGCCAGTGCGACCCCGAGTACGTCGAGCAGATTCGCGACCGCGCCGACCGGTTTGACGCCGTCGTCTCCATGGCCTGCGGCGTCGGGCCGCAGTTCCTGGCCGAGGCTTACCCCGAACAGCGCGTCTACCCGGCGCTCAACACCACATTTTTCGGCGGCGCCGTGGGACACGGCGTTTGGGAGGAGCGTTGCGGCGGCTGCGGCACCTGCATCATCCACCACTTCGACGGCCTGTGCCCGGTGGCACGCTGCTCCAAGAGCCTGCTCCACGGGCCCTGCGGCGGAAGCACCGGGGGATGCTGCGAGATCGCCAGGGACACGGAATGCATCTGGGACCGCATCGTGCAGAAGAAAATGGCCCGCGGCCGCCTCGACGACCTGCGGGCCGTCCGGGCGCCCAAAGACTGGCGCACGGCCCGCGACGGCGGTCCGCGCAAAAGCATACGGGAGGAACTGACCCCATGAGCACGATGAAATCCGGCAGCCGACTGGAAAGAGTGCTGGCCTCCGGCCACTTCGCCTTCACCGGGGAGTGCGGTCCGCCCAAGGGCGCCAACGTGGCGCACCTGAAGGAAAAGGTGGCCCACCTCAAAGGCGTGGTGGACGCTGTCAACGTCACCGACAACCAGACCGCCGTGGTGCGCATGTCCAGCACCGCGGCGGCCGCCATCATGGTGCGCGAGGGCGTTGAGCCCAATTTCCAGATGGTCTGCCGCGACCGCAACCGCCTGGCCATGATGAGCGACATCCTGGGCGCCTATGCGCTGGGCATCCGCAACATGCTCTGCCTGTCGGGCGATCACCAGCATTTCGGCAACCACCCGGAGTCCAAAAACGTCTACGACATCGACTCCATGCAGCTCATCGCCATGGTGCGCAAGATGCGCGACGAGGGGCGCTTCCTGAACGACGAGGAAATCGACGAGCCGCCGCGCATGTTCATCGGCGCGGCCTGCAACCCCTTCGCAGACCCCTTCGCGTACCGCCCCCACCGCCTGGCCGCCAAAATCCGGGCAGGCGCGGACTTCATCCAAACCCAGTGCATCTACAACATGGATAAGTTCCGGGAGTTCATGAAGATCGCGGTGGACATGGGGCTCACCGAAAAGTGTTTCATCCTGGCCGGCGTGACGCCCATGAAGAGTGCCGGCATGGCCTCCTACATGGCCCGCATGGTCCCCGGCATCGAAGTGCCCGAAAGCCTCATCAAACGCCTGAAAAGCGCCGGCAAGGGCCGGGCCGCCGAGGAAGGCATCCGCTTCGCCGTGGAACAGATCGAGGCGTTCAAGGAGATGCCCGGCGTGGCGGGTGTCCACTTGATGGCCATCGAGTGGGAGCACCGCGTTCCGGAAATCGCCGAGCGAGCCGGCGTACTGCCGCGACCGGAGGTCTGACAAGGGGGGCGGCCGGCACAAATCTCTCTTTTCCTGCTGGCACGCCGCAGGGGCCGCACCGTCTCCGCGGGTTTCCGGAGACCCGGACCGGCGTCGGCAAGATACCTGGTTTTGCACACGGGTGGCTGTTTTCGTCTTTTTCGGATTAGCAGCCGTTTCCTTCCGTGCCTGTAACCCACTGTATTACCGCATATACCTCGGATCTCCACCCTACTGGCGCAATTCTTGCTGGGATGTGAGGCAGCAACACCTTAACCCGCTGACGACGGGCCACTTTTTGGTACGCCCGCCGGAAAGGAGGTGAGCTGCAGGGACGTTTTCGGCCTAGTTTCCGGTAACCCCAACAAAGAGGAAAGGAGATGAACATGAAAAAGGGACTGATCATTCTGCTGGTATCGCTGGTGAGCCTGGTCCTGGCGCTGGACGCCGTGGCCGCCGACAAGGCCGCCATCAAGAAGAACGTGGACGGCATCGTGGCCGGCATCGACGGCGGCAAAAAGGCCACCGACTACAAGGCCAACGATTATAAACCGTATGTCTTCATTATGCAGAAAGACGGCGTGCTGGTGGTGCACCCTTCCCTTGCGGGCAAAAACTTGAAGGACAAGGCCGCCCCCGTTTATGACGCCCTCCTGAAAGCCACTCCCGCCGGCACTTGGGTCGATTACCAGTGGAAGGGCAAACAGAAGCACTCCTATGTCAAAACCACCAAATCCGGACTGATCGTCGGCAGCGGCTATTCCGAATAGCGGCCCTGCGGCTTTCGGGGGGATTTGCGTTCCAAATGGCGTCGTTCCGCAGGGAACGACGCTTTTTTGGTCCCCCGCACCGAGTGCCTGACCACCTCCCCGAACAGTCGGCGCAATCGCAGGCGACACCCGCTCTGGCCGCAAGCCTTTGCCGCCGCTTGTGGTTGCCCTCCCGAAACGGCCATCGGACTTGACAACCCGTCAGGATTATGATCGATTGCTTCACTCTGAAAAAGATCGAACCTACGGGGCTCGGCAACGGGGAGCCCGTGCACCGAAAACATGTGTGACGAACCCCCATGAAATCTCTTTACGTTATCTCTGCCGTGGGCAAGGACAAACCCGGCCTGGTCTACTCGGTGACCCGTATCCTGGCCGAGGCGGGTATCAACATCGTCGACATCGACGCCCGCTCGGTACGGGGACATTTTTCGATGTTCCTGGTGGTCGACATCGCCTCCTCGGACTGCTCCTATGAAGAAATGGTACAGCGCCTGGCCCCGGTGCACTCGGAGTTCGACCTGGGGCTGCGCACGGAACCGTATGAAGCCGGACGCCGCAAACCCCACAAGCGAATGATGGTGCTGACGGTCATGGGTGCCGACCGACCGGGGATCGTGGCCGAGGTGTCCGGCATCTGCGCCCGCCACAGCGTCAACATCGAGTCCGTCAAAATGATCGCCCGGGGTGAGTACATCGCCTCCGAATTCTCGGTGGACACCTCCGACCTGCCCGACGTTTCCCGTTTCCGGCGCGTGATGTACGAATTCTCGAGCCGCACCGGACTCGACGTGTCGTTGCGCGACGACGACATCTTTCAGAAACCCAAACGCGTGGTGGTCTTCGACTGCGACAGCACCATCATCCGTGCGGAGGTCATCGACGAACTAGCCAAGGTCGCCGGCGTGGGGAAACACGTGCAGCGGGTGACGGCCCGGGCGATGAATGGCGAAATCGACTTCAACCAGGCCATCCGGGAACGTGTGGCGCTGCTGAAGGGCTTGACGGTCAAGCAGCTGGAAATGCTCACCAAATCCATCGAACTGACCGAGGGCACCGAGGAACTGATTTCGACCCTGCACCACATGGGGTACAAGGTCGGCGTCATCTCCGGCGGGTTTACCTTCTTCACGGACTACCTGAAAAAGCGTTTGAACCTGGACTACGTCTACGCCAACGAACTGGAGATCCGGGACGGTGTCACCACCGGCAACATCCGCGGGAAGATCATCGACGCCCGGCGCAAGGGTGAGATCATCCAGGAGATCGCCCGGCTGGAGAAAATCTCACCCGACCAGATCGTCGCCATCGGGGACGGCGCCAACGACTGCTTCATGCTGCAGAACGCCGGACTGGCCATTGCCTTCTGCCCCAAGGAGATCCTCAAGGAGTACAGCGACGGCATGATCACCCACGACAACATCGCCGGACTGCTCTACTTCATGGGAGTCCCGGACACCGACCGGGAAAAAATACGCAAAGCCAACGAAAATCCTCCGGCGCAAGAGTGATCCCGCCTCCCCGGGGACCGCCGTTCACGCCGGCCGTAATGCCTGAGCGGTCCGGCAGGCGGATTGTCGACCGGCGCACCGGCCGCCGGCGGGGGCGGCGCACGCCCACAGGGACCGCCATTGCTGCACATCATCAACACCATCGTTCCCGTCTTTGCCGTCATCCTGCTGGGGCTCGTCATCCGCACCACGGGCTACCTGCCGCCGGAGATCACCGCTCCGCTCAACCGGCTGGTCTACTACATCGCCATCCCGGCCATGATCTTCAAGGCCCTGGCAAAGGCCTCCTTCTCGGCACATTTCGACCTCCGGCTGCTGGCCGGCACCTTGGTGCCGGTGGCAATCGTCTTCGCGGTCTCCGCCGGCCTGGCGGCGCTGCTGCGCGTGCCCCGCGGCCGGAGGGGCACCCTGGTGCAGAGCTGCTTTCACGGCAACCTGGGCTACATCGGCTTCGCGGTGGTCTTCTACCTGCTGGGAGAAGCCGGCTTCACCTCGGCCAGTATCCTGGCCGGCTTCCTCATGCTGCTGCAGAACTTTCTCTCGGTACTGACGCTGGAGCTCTTTTCGCCCGATCCCCCCCGGGGCGGCAAGGCGGTCTTCGTTTTGCGCAAGATCGTGGCCAACCCGGTCATCGTGTCGGCCATGGCGGGAATCGCCTTTTCCCTTTCGGGCCTCGCGCTGCCGCTCATCGGTGAAAGGACGCTGGCCATTCTCAGCGGCATGGCCCTGCCCCTGGCGCTGCTGGTGATCGGTGCGTCGCTTTCGCCGTCGCAGATTCGCAGCAACCTGAAGTACGCGCTGACCAGCGGGGCCGTGAAGCTGCTGGTCCTGCCGGCCGTCGGCCTGGCCTTCTACTGGGCCGCCGGTCTCGACGTGGACCGTTTCCTGCCCGGCCTTATCCTGCTGGCCTCCCCCACCGCCACCATCACCTACGTCATGGCCGCCGAAATGAAGGGTTCGGTGGCGCTCGCCTCGGCCGCCATCTCCCTCAACACCCTGCTGTCGGCCCTGACCTTCGTCTTCTGGCTGGGCATCCTGCACTAAAGGTGCGACCGACAACGGTCGATAAAAGAAACAGTCACTTAGGCTCCGTATCGGGCCGAGACAGAAAAACGAAGAGGTGCATCGGCGGGACACCGGCCGGAGATTCCAATGGCCGTCCGCCAACCTTGGGGAAAGTTATGCCGACAAAGAGCGACCCGCCAAGACACATCGACATCATCGTCCACTTTCAGGCGGCGGTGCGTACCGTACGCCTGTACCCCACCTCGAGTCCCCTGATTGCCACCGCCGTCCAGTCCCTGCTGGCCGATATCGACGGCATCCTGGAAGAGCGGGATTCCTTTGTGCTGGCCGAGTCCGAGAACAGTCTCATCGTGGACGGCAAGCCACTGGACCGGAAAAGCCAGGCCCGGGACCAGGCCGCGGCGCTGCTGCAGTCCTTCCGGAGCTTGGGTATCAAGAGCCTCTCCTTTTCCCGGGGTGTGACGCAAGCGGAACTGCGGCAGGTGATCGCACTGCTGGGCGAGGATCCCCGGGAACTGGCCGGGGAGGCTCTGTCGCGCCGATTGGCCCGGATGGAAATGCCCCACGTCGAAGTCAACCAGAAGGTTTTCGTGGCGGTGGACAGGGACCGCCGCATCATGCCCAGCCTGCAGGTCCGGGACGAAGACATTGTCCGCTACCTGGCGGGGGATGAAACGCCCACCGAAGAAGCGCTGCAAAAGATGCGTTCCCTGGCGGAAAATCCCCGCTGGATCGCCGAGGTTTTCGCCACGGGCCTGGAGCGCATCGCTTCCCGGCTGGGCCCGGCCCCCAACGCCCGTCTGTCTTCCTCGATGGGGCGGCTGCTGGAGGCCATGGATCGGCTCATCGGGGAGGGGGGCCTGCAGGAGATCTCCGAACACCTGGCCGCCCGTGTTTCACAGCTGGACGTAGAGGCCATCGTGGCCGTCAGCCTGCAGCACGCGAATACCCCCCTATGGGCGCCCTTTTTCGGGTCGCTGGCGAAACATCTCGGCGACGAGAAACGCCGCGTGCTGACCGAACGCCTGGAGGCCATCGCGGCAGCCGGGACCCCGGAGGATGGTGCCCCTTCGGCAAACCCCGGCGTACAGAGCGCCGTGAGGCTGCTGAAACGTATGGCCGAGGGCCGCCTTTCAGAAAATAAAGCCCCGGAAGCGTCTTCACCGCAAGCGCAGGCGGCACACTTCCCGGAAGGTTTCAAGACCTTCCTGTCCCGGATCATCGCGGGCGATTTCTCCCCGCTGAGCGATGCACAAGTGCGCGGTGAGTTGTGCCGGCTGGTGCATGTTCTGCAGCAGAAGGGCAAAGAGGCCGCCGCCGCGCGAATCGTTGAAGCCCTGTTGCGGGGACTGGACGAGGCGCCCGAGAAAATACAGCCCGATGTGGCGGACGGTTTGCATGAAATTTCGGCGGACGGGAACGGGAATCACCCCCTGGCCGCGGCGGCAGCAAAACGCCTGCAAGAGTGGCTCCGGCGGCGGGAAAATCTCTCGCCGGCTTTCGAGAGGCTCTGCCGCCGGCTGTCCGAGGACGCCCGTGCCCGCATGGCGGCCGGAGAATGCTCCCGGGCGCTCGGCCCCGTCTCGGCACTCGCCTCGGCGGCGAACAATCCCCGGGCGGCGCCGGCGTTACGCGCCCGTGCCCGGAAAGCACTGGCGCAGGCGTCCGACGACGAGGTCGTCCGGCGCCTGCTCGCGGAGATCGGGACCCATGCCGGGGACGGCCGGGACGCAGCCACGCGTATCCTTCAACACCTGGGACCGGATTGTGTGCCGGCGGCGCTGGACCTGCTGCGCGACACGCAGGACGCCCAGGTGCGGCTTCGGATCCTCAAACTGGTGTCGGGCATCGGCGCACCGGCAGCCCCCGCCGTGCGCCGGGCCCTGCAGTCGGAAGTTCCCTGGTATTTCGTGCGCAACTTGGTGCGTCTGCTGGGAGAAATCGGCAACGAGAATGACCTGGACATCCTTTCCCCCCTGCTGGATCACGCGGAGTTCCGCGTGCGCTGGCAGGTTTTGAACAGCATTTACCAGATCGGCGGCAACCGGCGCGGGGAACTGCTCCTGCAACGTCTGGACCGGGAGGAAGACCGCCTGAAAATTCACATCGTCACCATGCTCGGTGAACTTCGCCACAGGGAAGCGGTGCCGGCGCTGGTGCGGCTGCTGGAGAAGAAAACGCTGGTCAGCAGCGAAGAGAAGGTGCAGCTGCAGAAGAAGGCCTGCCTCGCGCTGGCCCGCATCGGCTCACCGCTGGCCATTCCGATCCTTTCGGAAATCGCCAGGGGTGGCAAGCTGACCCGCATGCGGCCCTACCATTCAGAGGTCCGCAAGACAGCGCGCGAGTCCCTGCAGCGCCTGCAGGTGTCGTGTCACACGCCGTCCTCCCCCGTCTGCAAGCCCCCTTCACAGTAAGCCGCCCGGTTCCTTGAGGCCGTATTTTTTCATTTTGTAACGCAGCACGCGCTCGCTGATGCCCAGCAGGCGGGCCGCCCGCGTCTGCACCCAACCGCTTTTTTCCAGGGCGTCGATGAGCATTTCGCGCTCCACCGTCTCCAGCCGCTCGTTCAGGCCGCCGTCGCCGCCCCCCTGGAAGAAACGCACCTCGGGGGGCAAGTCTGAGGCCCGGATCACGCGGGTGCGGCAGAGCGTCACCGTGCGCTGTACGATGTGCTCCAGCTCACGGACGTTGCCGGGAAAGGCGTACCGCACCAGCACGGCCATGGCTTCGGCATCGAAGGTTTTGTGATCTCCGCCGTAGCGTGAGAGAAAGTATTCCACCAGTTCGGGAATATCCTCCCGGCGGCTGCGCAGGGGGGGAATCTCGATCTCCAGCACCTTGATGCGGTAGTAGAGGTCTTGCCGGAAAGCCCCCTCGTCGACCCTCTTTTTCAGATCACGGTTGGTAGCCGCGAGCACGCGCACATCCACCGCGACGGTTTTCTCGCTGCCGACGGGGGTGATCTCCTTTTCCTGCAGGGCCCGCAACAGCTTGGCCTGCAGGGTGTAGGGCAATTCCCCGATCTCGTCGAGAAACAGGCTGCCGCCGCGGGCCATCTCGAAATGTCCCCGCCGCTTGGCCACCGCCCCGGTGAAGGCGCCCTTCTCGTGACCGAACAATTCGGACTCGAACAGATGCTCCGGTATGGCCGCACAGTTGACCTCGATGAAAGGACCGTTGGCGCGGGGGCTCATGAGATGAATCAGCCGCGCGATGAGTTCCTTTCCGGTTCCGGTCTCCCCGCGGATCAGGGTGCTCCACTCGGTGGGCGCCACGCGCTGGACCAGCGAAAGGACATCCTTGAGGGCCGCGCTGCTGCCGACCACCCGGACGGGCAGGCGGCCGGTATTCATGACCTCGGCCACGTCTGCAGCCTCTTCTTCCACGGTCAGCGCCTGTTCGATCCCGCGGATCTTTTCCAGCAACGCCTTGAGGTCGACCGGTTTTTCCAGAAAGTCGTCGGCGCCCAGCTTCATCACCCGAACGGCGGTGTCCACCGATCCGTAAGCAGTGATCATGATGCTGCGTACCAGCGGGTTGACGGCCTTCATGCGCGCCAGTACCTCGTCGCCAGTCAAATCCGGCATGCGGTGATCCAACAGCACCAGGCCGAAGGGCTGCCGCTCGAATGCCTTCAGCGCCTCGCGTCCGTCAGCGGCCGTGGTCACCCGGTACCCATTATTCTCCAGGAAACCCCGCAGCAGATCGCGCTGCAGATCTTCGTCGTCGACGATCAGGATTCTCATGCTGCGCCTCCGTCGCGGCTCCCCGCCGCAGCCTGCCGGTGCCCGGCGCGAGGCCCGTCCGGCAGGCGCACCTCCACGCGCAGCACACCCTGCCGCGGCGAGCGGACAACCACCCGTCCGCCGTGGGCGCGTGCGATGCGGGAAACCATGGCCAGTCCCAGCCCGGACCCGTTCACCTTGGTGGTGAAATAGGGTTCCAGCAGGCGCTCCAGGCGGTCGGTATCCAGCGAAAATCCACCGTTTTCCACGGCGATGACCACTTCGCCACCTTGCCGGTACAGCCGGATGTCGATAAAACCGCCGTCGGACTGGGCTTCCACCGCGTTCTTCACCAGGTTTTCCACCGCCTGGGACACCAGCTGGGCATCAAGCGCGGCATTCCCCTTGAAATCGGGCCGGAAGTTGAGACGGATGCCGTCCTGGCGGCAGGTCCGCCCATAGGGCGCGACAATGTCCCTCACCAGGTCGGCCAGCCGGACCTCCCCGCGCCGGGGCTGCAACGGCTGGGCGTAACGCTTCAACCCGCGCACGATGCCGTCGGTGCGCGACACGGCCTGCAGCAGGTTGTCGAGCAGACGGCGGTGGTCCGGTGACAGCTCGCGGGCCTCCATCTGCAGCCGCTGCAGCCCCATGCTGACCGCGTTGAGCGGATTGCGGATCTCGTGGGCGATGGTGGCCGACGCCCGTCCCAGGGCGGCATCCTCGCGTTCACGGGCCAGGCGGTTCTCGAGTCGCCGAACCCTTTCCAGGTAAGCGCCCTGGTAGCGGTAGAGAATCCAAGACACCAGGGCTCCGCACAGGGCGATCAATGCGCTGAAAACGAAAAATTCCATCCACAGCTGTCGCCGGCGTTTGAAAAAGTGAACCGCTTCGCCGCGGATCACCAGCACGCGCCCGTCGTCCATGCGCAACCGCGCCTGGGCATAGCGCTCGCCGTCGCGCTCGATGAGGTCCACATCGAACACGTCCCGACCGGGAGGACCTTCGGAAGGCGCCGGTTCGATGCCCACATAGCGGATGCCGGGCAGCTGCGACAACTCCGCGAGCAGCCGCGGCAGTCCGGTCTCCGCGCGCAGCTGTTCGATGCGCCGGGCGGCGTAACCCACCACCACCACTCCCGGCGCCTCCGTTCGGGGCTGAACCAGGTAGTACAGCGCCCGGGATTCCAGGTAACGCAGCCGTCGCCGACCGACCTCCAGTGAGACCCTCCGGGGAAGCCATCCCGGCGGCGCCTCGGTGAATGTCCCGCCGGATCGCACGATGCGGATCCCGGCCAGCCCGGTCTCCAAACGGTAGGCCTGCAGCTCATCCCCGGTAAACGGTTTTACGGCGTCCAGATAATCGATGAAGCGCGCCGTGTCGCTCAGGAAAATTTCGATGGTCTCTTCGATGGCCTTGCGGGCCAGCAGGGTGCTGCGCGCATTGAGCCGGATCACGCCGGCCAGCATGCCGGCGTGCCGGCGTACGTTCTGGCTGAAGGCGTTCTGGGCGTGACGCACCTGCCAGAAAAAATAGACCAGCGTGAGCAGAATCAGAAACCCCACCGCCAGCAGGTTGACCAGCCAGTGGGGCCTGGGGGTGCCGGCCCGTCCGGGGGAGCGCCCCCCGCCGGTGGCTGTCACGGTTTCCCGGGCAGGATGCATGAGCGGTCTCCATGCTGCCGGCCGGGCGGGCCCGGTCCGGCGCCGCGCCCCATCCCGATGCGCTGGCGCACACCGGTAGGGTCATAACGCCAGGAGCGTCGTCCGGCACCGCGAATGAACGCGGCGGTGAAGACACCGGGCTCCTCGCGGCTGAACTCACCCCACAAACGGACCACGGTGCCCTCTGCCACGCAGGGAGGCAATGGCGTGTCGCCGAATTTGACGGTCACCGTCTTTCCCTCCCACGCCTTGCCGTCGTGGTCGATCTGGCCGGGGGCGTCGGTCAGCGGCCTGGCGGTGACCACCATCTCGTGGTTCCGGCGGTCGATGGTCACCACCCGCCCCCATAAGGCATCCATGGCCGCGGCCTCTCCGGCCACGGCCATGATGACGATCAGTATGGCCAGCACTATCGCCCGCATTTCCACTCCCCGTCGTGACAATCCTCTATCATCCTGCCATCTCAACGAATCGTGCCGTGTCCCAGCGGCATTTTCAACGCCGATCCTCCCTGCCTACAGTGCCGGTCGCGCACACACGAACCATCAGAATCGCGGTCCTTTTCCACGGCCGCCGCGCCGACCGCCGCCGTTGTTCTTCTGCGTCGGCCGCCCGTCGGCATCGACCGCCCCCCTCTCGCGCGGGGAATTCAGGATCTGCTGAATCTCACTTTCGGACAGATACTGGGCCGTGTAACTTTCGTTCATGGCCGACAGCAACCAGCAGAAAGACCTCAAGTGGTTTCGGGACCCCTTCATCAGGTTCTGGAAAACCGTGCGCACGTCCTGGTTGTCTGACTTGGCGATGGCCTCCTGCAGGTCGTAAATGTCCAGGTCTTCGATGGTGGCGCCGACCTTGAGCGCGTCGACTTGGCTATTCTGCCCGTCGGCCACCAGTTTGTCGTATAGTTTCTGGTACGCCTCCGAGGTAAAAACACCAACCCGGTCGTCCACCACGGGGTCCGTCAGGCTGTACTTTTCGATCAGGGCCTTCACGGCGTCCATGTGCTTCTGCTCGCTGGAGGCGATCTGCTGAAAGTTCTTGATACTCCACTTCTCGTAGAGGGTGGTGTAAACATCGCGGGCCAGTTTTTCCTCTTCCCTCATCTTGAGAATAGCCGATTCTTCGTCCTGGCTCAAGCTCTGGTAGGGCATGGTGGTGATCGACGTTCCCATCCCCCTGCCGCGCGCCAGCACCTGCACCGATGCGGAGAGCGTGAAGACCAGTGCGATGACCGTCATTTTTTTCCAGTTTTTCAAATGCTTCATGATCCTGCTTCCCTGGTTGCTGTTTGTTCGTGTTTTCGATTCGTTACGGTGTCCGAGGAACCGGTCTGGCGCCCCGGACACCGGTCCGGTCTATCGTTTACAGCACGCAATCTCCGGTGCCCGGACCATTGCCCGTGCCGTCCATGGGCCCTTCGCCGGTCCCGGTGCCGTCACCGGGACCGAAGCCATGGTTGTCTCCGCTACCGGCGTTGCCCTGGCCGGTGCCGACGCCGAGGCCCGTACCGTCGGCAGGGGCGGCGCCTGTGCCGTCGCCATTGCCGTTGCCGATACCGGTGCCGTCACAGTCGCCTGTTCCGGGGCCCGCGCCGGGTCCGCCGGGTCCACCGGCACCACCGCGCGCCAGCACCATCCCGTCAACGCTGTTCACCCGGCCCAGGCAGTCGCCGGTGCCCGGCCCGTTGCCCGTGCCGTCCCCGGGGCCTACACCGCCGTTGCCGGTTCCGTCTCCGGGGCCATGGCCATTATGCGCGATTACCATCTGGTCTGCCGCCGTGTGAGACGAAACGGCACTCCACGCGGGTACGCTTAAAAGTCCTGCCACCATCAGAATACCACCCACTTTAATCATCTTTTTCAACATTTCCATCTCCTTTGCAACAATTCGTTTCTATCTTTTTAATTTCAAGTCCATCAAGCCCTCATTTTCATCAGGATCGTTTCCAGTTACAGGATCGGCTTCTCCTTTCGTTTCATCGTTCTTGAATCCTCCAATTTCCCAATCAACCCGCCGCCTCGGGGAGGGGATCAGCCTCCCACACATTCCGGCAAACCAGTGACAACCGTCTTCAGTTGGCCCAGCGCCCCCCCCGGCGTCCACGCCCCTGGCCGGTTCCGTTGCAGGTTCCCCTGGCGGTGCCGCCGGAGCTGCTGTAGCGGTACCCCTGCCCGTCCGCCGGCGCGTTCGCCGGGCGGCCGCGGTAGCTTTCGGCCTCTTCGGGGGTCATGGCCTGGATCCGCTTCTGCCATTCCTGCCGAAAAGCTTCCCGCTCCTGTTCGGTGGCGGTCCGCATGGTCCCTCTCAGGGCGCTGAGTTCCTGGTTGCTCATGGCCGAGTAGTCGGCCGCCAGGGCCGGCATGCCGAACACGCCCACCGCCAGCAGCACCATCATCGTGGTCGCAATGTGCTTTTTCATGATCGATCTCCTTTCTGCTGAAATTTCGCGTTTCGTCACTTTTGCCCTTTTCCTGTATCAAGAGCCGTGCCAAAATTACTTCCACGTTATTTCAAATAGTTACTCGACTGAACAAATCGCTGGAATCGACAATCGGCGTTTTGCCTCGACGATTTTGTCGAGTCCGGTCCGTGCGTGTGAGAGGGGAACGTCTGGCGGCGGGAAAGGTTACGGCATTTTTTCACCGGAGGGGAAACAACGAGGAAAAAGTCTCTTCGCAGCTGACGCTGGCAGTCGACAACGGTCTTTACAGCCCGAGGCAAAATTGATACATCACCCCCATCGGCAGTCATCTGCAGACCGAAACCACCCAAGGGATATGACCATGGCCGATTTCCTGGAATTCGTCAGAAACAGAGACCCCCACGAGAGAGAGTTTCATCAGGCCGTGCAGGGCGTACTCGGCAGCGTGCAGCCGCTGCTCAACCAGGACGAGGCCTACCTGCGGGCCGGTGTCCTGGAGCGTATCACCGAACCCGAACGCATCATCACCTTCCGTGTCCCCTGGATGGATGCCCGCGGCCGGGTGCGCGTCAACCGCGGCTACATGGTGGAGATGAACAACGCCGTGGGCCCCTTCAAGGGCGGCCTGCGTTTTCACCCTTCGGTCAACCAGAGCATCCTCAAATTCCTGGCCTTCGAGCAGGTCTTCAAGAATGCGCTGACCACCCTGCCCATGGGCGGTGCCGCCGGCGGATCGGATTTTGATCCCAAGGGGAAATCCGACGCCGAGGTGATGGAGTTCTGCCAGAGTTTCATGAAGGAGCTTTTCCGCCACATCGGCCCCTGCACCGACATTCCGGGCAGTGACATCGGGGTGGGCACACGCGAAATCGGCTACCTGTTCGGCATGTACCGCAAGCTGAAAAACGAATTCACCGGGGCGCTGACCGGCAAAGGCATCGGCTGGGGAGGCAGTCTTTTCCGGCAGGAGGCCGCCGGCTACGGAGCCGTCTACTTCGCCGCCGAAATGATGAAGCAACGCTGGGACCTTCCGCTGGAGGGCCGGACCTGCCTGGTTTCGGGTTCCGGCAAGGTGGCCCTCTCCACGGCCGAGAAACTCGTCGACCTGGGGGCCTGCGTGCTGACCCTTTCGGACTCCACGGGCTACATCTACGACGGCGACGGCATCGACCGTGAAAAACTGGCGTTCGTCAAGCGCCTGAAGAACATCCGCCGCGGGCGCATCGAGGAGTACACCGAAAAATACCCCGCGGCCGAGTACCGGCCGCTCCACGAAGCCATGGACCACAACCCGCTTTGGAAACACCGCGCCGAGTGCGCCTTTCCCGCCGCCACCCAGAACGAGATCAACCTCAAGGACGCCTACCACCTGATCAACAACAACGTGCGTCTGGTCTGCGAGTGCGCCAACATGCCCTGCACCACCGAGGCGGTGGACATTTTTCAGAAGAAGAACATCCTGTACGCTCCCGGCAAGGCCGCCAACGCCGGCGGCGCGGCCGTTTCGGGGCTGGAAATGACCCAGAACAGCACCCACCTGCCCTGGAACCTGGAAGAGCTGGACCGCCGCCTGCAGATGATCATGAAAAACATCCACGACACTTGCCTGGAAGCCGCCGAGCGCTACGGCCGCCGGGGCGACTACGCGGTGGGCGCCAACATCGCCGCCTTCAGCAAGGTGGCCGACGCCATGCTGGACCAGGGGCTGCTCTGACAGGCCTCCTCAGGCGCCCATGGGAAATCGCGTCCACGCCGGCCGGCCGGAAGCGCCGCCCGCCACCTGCCGCTTCACACGACAGCTGGTTTCCGCCAATCGGCTGGCAGATCGTGGCTTTTCCGAATGGCTGTTTTATCCGGGGATGTTCTTCCTGGATAAGAACAAGTGGTGGGCAAACAGCGGCCTGCGTGCGGCACCTCACGAGGGCGTGGACCTCTGCTTCTACCGTACGGCCGCGGGCGAACACCGCCGCCTGGCTCCACGCACCCGCGTTCCGGCCGTGGCCGACGGAGAGGTGCTGGCCGTCATCGACGATTTCCTGGGAAAGTCCATCATCATCCACCATCGCGGGTGGAAAGACGCCCATGGACGGGTCTGTACCATTTTCGGCCACACCGAACCACCGGCGGGCCTGTCGCCGGGCGACCGCGTGATCGCCGGGGAACCCGTCGCCCGACTGGCGGACGCGCTCCGCACCGGCGGCCCTGGACCGCACCTTCACGTCTCGCTGGCCCTGGTCGACCGGCGCCTTTCCGGCAAAGACCTCAGCTGGCCCACGCTGTCCGGGTCCGCCTCGGTCCTGTTCCTGGATCCCCTGCCCCTGCTCACCGGTGACGTGCCGCGGCCGGCCGGCGGTTGACTATACCGCCCGCAGCCTTATCTTTGTGTTCAGATTCCCCAAACGGGAAACGGTGAAAACCACACCGGACAGGCGGACTCGTACCCTGCAACCCTCTTTTGGAGGCAATCCCCATGGACAAACCGGATCTGCTGGAAGGCAAGAGGATCCTGATCGTCGACGACGAGACGGATGTACTGGAAGTACTGGAGGACCTGCTGGACACCTGCCGTCTGACCAGGGCTTCCTCCTTCGACGAAGCGCGGGACCTGCTGGAGAATCAGTACTTCGACATGGCCATCCTGGACATCATGGGCGTGCGGGGCTACGAACTGTTGGACATCTGTAACCGCAAGAACGTCATTCCCGTCATGCTGACGGCCTACGCCATGACGCCCGAGGATCTCAGGAAGTCCTACGAAAACGGGGCGGCATCCTTCGTTCCCAAGGAAAAAATGGCCGACATCGCCACATACCTGACCGACATCTTCGAAGCCCGGGAAAAGGGCAAGAGCTTCTGGTGGCGCTGGTTCGACCGCATGGCGGACTACTTCGAGAGAAAATTCGGTCCCGACTGGCAGAAAGAGCACGGCTTCAAGGTGCGCTGAGCCGTCCCTCCCGAGTTCTCTCCCCTGCAGAGAAAACCATCCGCGGGACTAAAGCATCTTGCGCGGCAGCCACAGCGCCAGCTGGGGAAACAGCATGGTCAGCAGCAGGACGAGCAGCTGCATAGCCACGAATGGCGGCACCGCGCGCCAGATGTCCTTGGTGTGAATCTCCGGCGGTGCGACCCCCTTCATCAGGATCAAGGCCCAACCGAAGGGCGGCGTCAGGTAGGCCACCTGCATGTTGAGAATGAAGATGATGGCGAACCAAGTGGGGTCAAAGTGCAGGCTCATGGCGATGGGGATGAAGATGGGCGCGCAGATGGTCAGCACGGCGTAGTCGTCCATGAACATGCCGAAGATCAGCAGGATGATCTGCATGGCCCCCAGGATGAGCCAGCGGTTGACGGACAGGCCCTCGATGAGTTCCATCACCATGCCCTGGGCCCCGGCGCTGGTGTACACCACGCCGAAAAAGGTGGCCGTCACCAGGATCCACAGCGCCATGCCGCTGATCTTCATGGTCTCCAGGCACGAGTCCGTGAGGACCTTCCAGTTCAGCCGGCCGTAGATGATGCAGATCAGGAAGGAGCCGAAAGCACCGACGCCGGCGGCCTCGGTCGGCGTGGCCACACCGAAGAAAATGGATCCCAGCACTAGCACCACCAGCAGGGCGGGCAGCACGATGTCCTTGAGGGACGCCAGCCGCGCCCTCCAGGTGGTTTCCCGCTCGGTTCGCGGCGCCAGTTCCGGCTGCAGGTAGCAGCGCACGATGATGTAGACCATGTACAGCGAGGCGGTGATGAACCCGGGGATGGCGCCGCCGAAAAAGATCTTTCCGATAGAAATGCGGGAGATGTAAGCGAAGATGATCATGATGATGCTGGGCGGTATGATCTCGCCCAGTACCCCACCGGCCATGACGCTCCCCAGCGCCAGCGACTTGTCGTAGCGGCGCTTGAGCATGGCGGGAACGGCGATCAGCCCCATGGTGAGAATGCCGGGCCCGAAGCCGCCGCACATGGCCAGGGCCACGCACACGCCCACGGACACGATGGCCAGCCCGCCCCGCAGACCGGACAGCCAGATGTTGAGCGCCTTGAACAGCCGATCGGATATGCCGGAGTGGATCAGGAAGTTGCCCATCAGCAGGAACAGCGGGATGGTGATCAGTCCCTGGTCCGTGATCTGCCGGTAGGTGGTGGTGGCGATGATGTACAGGCCGTTGGTGCCGTCGAGCAGGTAGGTCACCGCCACGCTGATGGCACCCAGGGCGAAGACCACCGGCACCCCCATGGCCAGGAAGAAGAGCAGTCCGCCGAATAGAAGGGCCGTTGCCGCCTCGATACTCATGTGGATCTATCCTCGTTCATCAGTCATCGTGGCGCAGGAAGCGGGAGACCCCTTCCAGCAGGAAAAGAAAGACCACCGCCGGTATCAGCAACTTGAACGGGTACAAGGGAATACGGAAGGCCCCCGGCGCCCGCTCTTTCATCATCAGCGAATTCCAACCCATCCAGGAGGACTGCCATGCGAGCACGCCGAGAAAAAGCAGCAGCGCGGCCAGCGCGATCAGGCGGGCGGTCTTTTTGAGGCGGGGGGGGAAATGATCGTAGAGAATCTCGATGCGGATGTGTTCGCCCCTGGAAAGCGTGTACACACCTGCAAAGAGGATAAAGACGCCGAAGAGGATGCGATTGAGCATCCAGCCCCACAGCAGCGGGTGGTTGAAGACGTACCGGGCGACCACGTCCAGGGCCGTGATGGTCATGATGATGAAAATCAGGTAGCACACGATGCGGCCTGATCGATCGGAAACGCGGTCGACAACATCCAAAAACCGGTTCAAAGCGCGATTCATGTGGACCTTTCCGGTGGCCATGCCACACCAGCGGGGAAAAATAACAGGAGGGTGCCCGCGCACCCTCCTGCCTGCTTTCCACCGGCCGTTGCCGGTCGGGAAAAAGCAGCGGCGCAGACGTTACTTCAGGGTCTTTCGCCAGGCCTTGAGCATCTTGATGCCCTCGGCGGCCGCGGCGTCCCGGGCGGCGATCTTGTCCCACAGCTTGTAGGCCGCCTCTTCGTGCTTCTTGTCGCAGGCGGCGTCGATGGGGCTGTTGATGACCTTGCCCTCCTTGACCAGCTTTTCGACTTTCTTCATCTCGCCGGCATACACCTTGTTCAGGGCGTGGTAGTAGTCCTCGGCCGCACCGGCCAGGGCTTTCTGCAGCTCGGGCGGCAACGATTTCCAGACCTTCATGTTGACCAGGATGTGCCCCGGCACCACGTCGTTCTGCCCACCGATGATGCGGTAGGGCGCGACCTCCTGCCACTTGAGGCCCGTGATGGCGCTGACGTCCCACTGCGAGGCGTCGATGGTTCCCAGCTTCAGGCCCATGTAAGCGTCCATGCCGCTGATGTAAGTACCGTGGGCACCGAGCATGTTGTAGTAATCCGCCCAGGAACCCTCGACCCGGATCTTCATGCCCTTGAGGTCGGCGCAGGTCTTGACCGGCTTGGTGGACATGGTGAACAGCGGACCGTAGGAGTGCATGTCCAGCCAGTAGAGTCCCTGCTTGCCGTACTCGCGGCGCAGCAGATCCGCAAAGCCGGTGTTGAAGAAAAAGCCGCGGACCATATCACCGGCCTTGAAGACGTCGGGATGACCGGGGAGGTTGTAAGCATAGGGCAGGCCGAATTCCACCTCGCCCACCGGTACGATGCCGCCCCACATGGCGGCCACGGCGTGCAGCATGGTGAGGGTGCCCTTCTTGGTGGCCTCGAAGAGCTGCTCGGCCGGCACCAACTCGGGATCGGCAAAAACCTGAATCTTGATGCGTCCCTTGCTGCGCTTGTCCGCCGACTTGGCGAATTCCTTGAGCAGCTCCATGGACACGTCGCCGCGCGGGTAGGCGGACTGGATCTTCATGCGGTAGACTTTCTCGCCGGCCTGCGCAGCGGCGCCGCCGGACATCAGGGGGGTCACGAAGAGGATCATCGTGACAACGGAAATCAGAATCAAAACGCGTTTTGCTTTCATCGGCCTTCCTCCCTTGTGGTTGAAACGTTCCATAAAAAAAAGAACAGCGATCCTCCTTGAATATCACCTCCCTGCAGGACGGAAACACCCGCAGGCCCAGGGTTGCGGAACCCGGGTGCACGGCTGGGAAAGGGCGGCCGGTACGCGCCCGATGACGAACTGCGGAGAATAAATCATATTTAGTAAAGACCGCCCGTTCTGTCAACCCGCCCCCTCCCCGTTATCATGGCAATCGCGGCGCATGCCCGCCTGATGCGGACGGGCATCGCCTTTACGGCGTGAGCCCCGGCGGGGATGCAATCGTTACCTCCTGCCGACCAGATAGGACCCCAGGACCGCCTCGGCCTCGATTTCCACCAGGTGTTCCGGTCTCGCCAGGGCCTTCACCTCGGCCATGGTGATGACCGGCCGGATGTCCCTGAACCACTCCGAATAGGCCTTCAGGTATTCGTGGCCGCGGCTGATGTCGGTAACGTAAAGGCGCACCCGCACGACATTGGACATACTCGCACCGGCCCGCTGCAGGACGTCCTCGATTTTCTGGAGGATGATTTTCGTCTGCAGATAGGCATCCCCCGGGGCTTCCACCTCGCCCCCGGCATTGGTGGTCGTCGTACCGCCCACCAGAACCATGTTGCCGACCCGCACCGCCCGGCTGTAGCCAGCCTTTTCCTCGAAGGGCGCTCCGGATGAAAAATTTTCCCGCTTCATCAATTCCATGGCAAGCTTCCACTTTCTCTCAATGCGTTTTGCAGTAATCCCGGCGGCGCCTGTCGCCATGCGGCAATGCCGGCGGGAAACCGTTCCCCGGCGTTACGCGCGGTCGTCTATCTGCACAAATTCCTTCACCATGTTGTCGAGCAACCCGGCAGCCAGGTCGTAAGGGTCCTGCAGCCGGGCGGTCTGTTCCAGCACGTTGCGGACCCCGGCCACGAAGGCGCCCGTTTTCCACTCGTGCCCGAACTCTTCGGCAAACCGGCGCACCATGTCCCGGGTGTATTCCGGGTGAAACTGCAGGCCGACCACCGGTCTGCCCGCCAGGACAAAGGCCTGGTTGGGGGTCGGCGGACTGCTGGCCAGCCGTACACCCCCGGGCGGCAGGGAAAAATGGTCCGCGTGCCAGTGGAAGGTCACAAAGGGGTCGGCAAGACCACGAAACAGGAAAGAGCGGCGGCCCTCATCCGTCAGGTGCACGGGATACCACCCGATCTCCTCCTGTTCGTTGGGGAAAACCCGCCCCCCCAGGATCTCGGCCAGCAGCTGGGCCCCGAAGCAGATGCCCAGCACGATCTTTTCGCGATCCACCACTTCGGCAATGAACCGTTTTTCGTCCGCCAGCCAGGGATGGGCCGCTTCTTCCCAGACATGGGGGGCGCCCCCCATGACCATCAGCCAATCGAAGTCGTCCGGCCGCGGCAGGGCCTGGCCGCTGCACAGGTATGTCTGCGCGATGGTGTGCCCCCTCTCCCGTGCCCAGCGTGTGATGTGGGTCCGGGAAAAATCCAGCGGGTCGTGCTCCAGCAAGTGAATTCTCATGGTCACTGATTCCGCGGGTCACGGCCGGCTGCCGTATCGGTAACGCAGGTCGTCGGTCATCACGCAGCGGCGGATGCGGGTAAACGAGCGCGGCCGGGTGTGGCCCTCGCCGTTGGTGGCGATGTGGAAAGAGACATAGCCCTCCCCGGTGACGCCTACCCCGCCCAGGCCGCAGGCCCCGTTCTTGACGAAGGAGGCGCAGTCGGCGCGGCTGGCCATTTTCTGGATGTTCACCAGGCTGCTGGAGTGGATCGCCATGGTGTGTCCGAATCCCTGTTCGGCCGCCAGGGCCCGTTCGATGGCCTGGTCCACATCGCGGCAGCGCACCAGCGGCAGCACCGGCATGATCTGCTCGGTCCACACCAGGGGGTGGTCGGCATCGGTTTCCAGGATGACGATCTGCACCTCGGGCCCCACCTCCAAGCCGATGGATTTCAGGATGAAGGCCGGCGTCTTGCCGATGTAGTCCATGTTGATCACGCCGGGCGTGCCCGGTTCCCCGATTTCCTTGAAAATGTGCTTAAGCAGTGCTTCCCCCTGGGCCGCATCGATCTCGTAGGCGCCGTGCTCCTTGAGTTTGCGTTTCAAGGGGTCCGCCACCGCCTCGACCACGAAGATCTCTTTTTCGCTGGCGCAGGCGATGCAATTGGAGAAGCCGGCGCCCTGCACGATACAGCTGGCGGCGCGGTCCAGGTCGGCGGTTTCGTCGACCACCACCGGCGGGTTGCCCGGTCCGCCGGCGATGACCCGTTTGCCCGTGCGGGTGGCGAAATCCACCACCCCGTGACCGCCGGTGACGGCGATCATGCCGATGTCGGGGTGGGTCATGAGATGCTGGGCCGAGGGCACCGAGGGCTCTTGCAGGCAGCACAGGCAGTTGGCCGGTCCGCCGGCCGCCGTGACGGCGGCGTTGAGGTCCCGGATCACCCGCGCCGACACCTCCTTGGTCCTGGGGTGCGGGTTGACCACCACGCTGTTGCCGCCGGCGAGCATCATGACGGCGTTGAAGAGGATGCTGGGCGCCGCGTTGGTGACCGGGTGCACCGAGGCAATCACCCCCACCGGCAGCCGTTCGATGATGGTGACGCCCCTGTCGCCGGCATACACCTCGGGCGCCAGGTCCTCCATGCCCATGACCTCGCAGGCCGAAGTGTTTTTGGCCACGTTGTCCCCGGCCTTGCCGAGCCCGGTCTCCTCGAATTCCATGTTCCCGTACATTTCGGCGTTGGCCCGTCCGGTCTCGCGAATGGCGTCGATCAGTCGCCCGCGCACCGCCAGCGGCAGGGCCACCAGTTTTTGCTGCGCCTGGCGGGCCGCCTGGATGCAGGCATCCATGTCCTGGAAAACACCATCGGTGACGGTGACTGCGGCGCCATCGCCGCCGGTTTCGCGTGTTTCAGCTGCGGGCGCAGGGTCGTTCTGCTCCTCCCGGGCGAGCCTGTCCACAACGGTTTCCACGATGCGTTCGATGAGTTTCTCGTCGAGTTTCATGTCGGTTCTCTTTTGGTTTGCGGGTCGGCCGGAAGCCGTCTCACGAACGGCGATCCTCCTTCTGCGGCCAGAGCGAGGTGATCTGCGGCACGTCCGTGCGATAGGTCAGCCGCTGGCCGACATCGTCCTCGCGGTAGAATTCGTTGGCCTTCTCAACGCCCCGGTCGAACTTGGACATGCAGTGCATGGCCTTGTGGTTGTCGAGAAAGGCGATCTCGTGCACCAGCGCCCCCAGAAAAACGATGATGTGGCCGAAGGGGTCCACGAAGGACACCCCCTCGATGTCGATGATCACGTACTGGTCCGAAAGCGTGACGATGGGCGACCGCGGGGTGTCGCTGATCCCGATGGTCTGCACGCCGCACTGTTTGGCGTATTTCATCATCTCGATGGTTCGCCGGGGGTAGCGCGGAAACGCCAGGACCACCATCAGGGTGTTGGGGGCGCCCTCGTTCAGGGCGTCAGTCAGTTCCCAGGAGAGGCTGGTGTCGATGGTCACGCCTTGGCGTACTTTTTTCAGCAGGTATCCGAAATGGTAGGCCAGCGTGGCCGAGGCCCGGTAGCCGACCACGTACACCCGCTCGGCGTCGAAGATCGTGCGCGCGATCTTCTTGAACTCCTCTTCCGTAATCGAGGCCAGCATGTTCTGCAGGTTGGCGATGGCGTTCCGGCAGTAGCGCTGGATGGTGCTCCCCTCGTCGGAAACCGGGCGCGTGTGGGTCAGGCGCTCGGAACTGGTCAGTTCGGTGTGCAGCAGGGCTTTCATGTACTGCAGGAACTCAGCGTAGCCGGAAAATCCCAGGTCCACGCTGAAACGGATGATGGTCGGTTCGCTGACGCCGCACTTCTCGGCAATCTCCCGGGCCGTCATCAGAAAGATGTTCTTGTAGTCGCGCATGATCAGGTCCGCCACCCGTCGCTTCTTGGGGGACAGCCGCGGGTAGATGCGGATGATCCTGTCGAACAGATCTTTCTTGGCGGACTTCATGTCGTCGCCTGGGGCCTCCGTCAGTGCGCCCTTCCGTCCATGGAAGCCAGCGCGGTTTCGGCCGCCTCCCGGGCGGCCTGGATGTCCGAGGTGGAACCGGCCAGGTATACCCGGCCGCTGGCACCGTAGACACTGATATGGTTGATGGTGATGTTGGCGGCTTTTTCCGCCTCGTTGGCCGCGTAGCCGGCATAGCCGGCCGGCACGACCTCCAGGATGTAGAGCGTGTCGTCGCTCAGCGACAGGCTGGCCGCCCGGAAGCGGTTGACGATTTGGCTCATGTAGGGGTTCAGCCGCTCGATGACTTCCGAGGACAGGATCTTGGGCCGCAGCCGGTCGGCCTCGCTGCATCCCAGGTAGTCCAGCACCACCTCGCCCGCCAGGCGAACGTCGTCCGGGTCGTCGGCGTGCACTTCCAGCATGCCGTAGCTGCGCTCCACCACCAGCGCACCGGGGCGCACGTTGGCCTTCTTCATGACGGCGTCGGTGATGGTGTTGATCTCCACACCCGGTGCGATTTCCAGAAACAGCGCCGCCTGGCCCGTGACGGGGTAGTACCCGCGGGAGGCCGAACCGATGTAGGCCACCATCTGTTTCTGGAGCTGGTCGATGAAGGCGAAGGCTCTCAGGTCGATCATGGGTCACCCGTGCGTTTCGTTGCTGTCGATCTCCGGAGGCCGGGCCACCGGCGCATCGACGGTTCTCGTTGGGAGCATGCTCATATGCTCTTGAGCCACTCGCGCTTGTTGGGGCATACGGCCGTAACGGTAGTGCAGGCGGCGTTGCCCTCGCAGGCGCACTCGTACTCGGCGTCGTGGTAGAAGCGCCCGTAGCAGAAATCGTGTATAGGCAACGAAGTCTGGCAGTCCAGGATCAGCTCGCCGATCAGCC
>CAYZCL010000095.1:0-4765 GCA_964476595.1 uncultured Desulfobacteraceae bacterium | reverse complement strand
CCATCGATTTCTGTGAAGACGTGCCACCGCTGCCCCGGAGCGCCGTGGACCGTATCGTGGCCATTTTCAAAGAGGCCGGCGCCCGTGCCAAGATCAGCTCTATCCATGTCAACGGCTGGTTCGGAGATTACGACAAGCTTGCCATGACCCGCGTTTTTTTTCAGGAGGTCATGGATACCGGTGCCGACACCTTACGGCGGCACGGGCTTTTCGTAGGCGATTCCCCAAACGACTGTCCCATGTTCGACTGGTTTCCACACTCCGTCGGTGTGGCCAACATCCACGATTTCAGAGACGATCTCTCCACCGAGCCCGCTTGGGTGACGACCGCTGAAGGCGGATACGGATTTGCCGAGATGGTGGAGATCCTTCTGTCCTGATTGAAAAAAGAAAACTTATTTTTCCCCTGAACGGCGCCAATCGCGTGATCGGGACACGGCTTCGTCGAAACGCTCTTTCAGGGGGCTGAGATCCTGTCGGGGAAGAAATTTTTTGCGTGGTGGTTGGGCCGGGGGGAGATCGGAGAGGGTTTTCACCAGGCCACTTCCCAACAGGGCGAAACGGCCGGTGCCGTAGGTCGTGATGTCGGGTGAGGCTTGGACGACGATTTCACAACCAGTCGCATCGGCCAGGAATTGGCAGAAATAGTTGTTGGCGGTCATTCCACCGTCGACAGAAAGCCAACTTATTTTCTTCGTCAGGCACGAGGCGGCGTCCAGCAGCTGCGCCGTGCGGAAAGCAATGCCTTCTAGAACCGCCTGGCAGAGATCCATTCTGTCAGTATCCAGGTCCATACCGATCCACAAGCCTGCCGCCGTGCGATCCCAGAAAGGACAGGCCAGCCCCGACAAGGCCGGTACGAAGATGATTCCGCGCACGATGGCCGGAGGCTTGTCGAAACGGTCTATTTCGGAGAATTGATCAAACAGCCGCAGATGCTTGGCCCAGTTGACGGCTGACGCGGCGTTGTAAACGCCCGCATCGGCGGCGTAAACAACCCTTTCGCCCTTCATTTGCCACGCTACCGTGGGCAGGATGCCGCCGGCCGACTCGCCCTTTAACGTCGAACCGGTATTCACCTGCGCGAACACACCGGTGCCAAAGGTGGCTTTGACCGCCCCCGGCCGGAAACATCCATGCCCCATGAGGGCGGCCTGCTGGTCGACCACGCAGGCCTGCACGGGGATTTCCCGGTGGTTCGTTTTCACATAGCCGAAAAAACCGGTGGTGGGGTGAATCGGCGGCAGGCACGCCACGGGAATCTCGAACAGCTCGCACAGCGCCGGATCCCACGTGCAGGTCGCGATGTTCATCAGGCTGGTGCGCGAGGCGGCGGTGACGTCGGTGGCGTACCGGCCGGTTAGCCGGTACAGGAAAAAGCTGTCCGAGGTTCCCATCATCAGGTGCCCCGACCGGGCCAGTCGGCCTGCTGCCGGGACGTTTTTCAGGATCCACCGGAGTTTGGATGCTGAAAAGTAGGGGTCTAGCGGCAGTCCGGCCCGCTCCAGCGTCATCGGCTCGGCCCCCTCGTTCTTCAGCCGTCGAACGAAAGCGTCGGTACGCTGATCCTGCCACACGATGGCGTTGTATATCGGTTCTCCGCTGCGGGAATCCCAGGCGACCACCGTTTCCCCCTGGTGGTCGATGCCCATGGCCGCGACGTCACCAGCGGCGTCCAGTGCGTGGCGGATGTTTTCCAGCAGCTCCAGTGGATCGTGCTCGACCCACCCCGGCTGGGGGTAGTACTGCTGATGTTCGGCCGCATACCGGAGCGTAAAGCGCCCATCGGTGTCCAGCGTGTAGGCCTTGGTGGCCGTGGTTCCCTGATCGATAGCCAGTACTTTCGGCATGAGATGCTACTGCTCCCGATAACCCAAGCGCACAAATCCCAGGCGGATGAGGAAAAACAGGATGATCAAAATGAGAAACACCAGGAAGTTGATCACCGATGCCAGGGCATAGAGTTCCGGTTCGATGCCGTGGCGCAGGGTGCCCCAGGCGATGGTCGGCAATGTCGGAATGGCCCCCAGGTTGTAGAAAGATATTTCCAGGTTGTTGAAGGCCAGGATGAAGCTGATCAGAAACGCCCCGAACACCGAGGGCCAGATGGTAGGCAACGTTACTTCCCAGAATGTTCGCAGGGGCCGGGCGCCGAACACCATGGCGGCCTCGTCCATGCGCCAGTCGTAACGGGCCAGCTGGGCCAGGATGACCAGGAAGGCGAACGCCATGGCCTGGGTGCTGTTGGCCAGGATGGCCGAGGTCAGTGTGCCGTGCAGTCCCAGAATGTTGCGGTTGAACATCAGGGTCGATATGCCGATGAGCAGGCCGGCAACAAACAGCGGCGACAGGTAGATCACCGCCAGTATACCGCGCCAGCGGGTACGATACTTCAACAGGCCGATGGCCGCGATGCCGGCGAAAAAGGTGGAGATGCATGCCGTGCCCAGACCCAACAGAAAGCTGTTTTTGAACCCTTCGTGAAAATCGCTCATGATGGTCAGCCGTTGGTACCATTTGAGCGTCCACTCGGGCGGGAACGGCCACACCGTGTTGTTCACGAACGAGACGAAAATGATGAAAAAAATTGGAAGATAAAGAAAGATATAGAGGATACCCAGCATGCCGGCTTGGGTACCCACAACGGCCCATTCCTTGCGACTGACGGCTGCCATTATTCCTGTTCCCCTATCAGCGTGCCGGTGTAGCCGCTGCGCTTCAGGTTGATGGTTTTCCAGACCGCCACGATGACCAGCAGGCATATCAGAAACATGACCACGCCCATGGCCGATCCCAGGGCCCACGTTCCGGTGGCTCCGAATTCATGTTCCAGGATGTTACCGAAAAGCGCGCCGTTGACGCCGCCCAGGAAACGCGGTGTGATGGCGGCGGCGAAAGTCGGGATAAAAACCAGGGCGATCCCGATGGCGGTTCCCATCCAGTTCAGGGGCCAGGTGATCTCCAGGAAGGCCCGCCACGGCCTGGCGCCATTGACGTTGGCCACCTCCAACAATTCGAAATTGAAGTTCAGCAGGGATAGGTAGATGGCCAGGACCATGAAGGGAATCCAGAGATACACGAGGCCGATGCCCGTAGCAAAGGGCGTATACATGAATATTTGGATGGGTTCCAAGCCCAGGTGCATCATGACCATGTTGATCAGGCCGATGGGGCCCAGGATCTGCTGCATGGCGGTCACCCGCAGGATGATGCCGGTGAAAAAGGGAGCGGCCGTGAGCAGCACCAGGATCAGCCGGTAACGGCCGCCGCGTTTAGCGATGAAATAAGCCACCGGGTAAGAGTATACCAGGCTGATGGCCGTGACACAAACGGCCATGATGAACGACCGCCAAAGAAACGTCAGATAGGTTTTCTGGCCCAGTACTGTGGCATAGTTGTTCAGGTTCCAGTCCGGTATCATGGTGTAGCTTTCGGTGCGCCAGAAACTGTAGACGATGATGGTGATCAGCGGCAGGATCATGAAAAAGATGATGAAAAGGGCCGACGGAAGTGTCAGTAGGGCCGCCCGAAAGCCCTGACTGCGTCGAATTTTCCAGAATGCAACCATCAGGAAGCCTCTTCTTCATTTTTAAAAGCGTACCCGGCCTCGGCCGGCCAAGTGATCTCTATGGACTTGCCGATTTCGACCGAAGGGATGTCTGCGGTTTCGCTGATGACCAGTTCCTCGCCGTTTTCAAACACGACAAAGTAGTCTGAATAGCGGCCCTGGAAGATGATGTCCCGCAATTTGCCACGGATACGATTGGTGTTTGTCCCTTCCCCGGTCTCTCCGCCGGTCTGAATGCCCAGTTTTTCGCTTTTCAGAAAGTAGTCCACGGTGTCACCGGAACCGGCTCCGGAGGGGGAGGGAATCACCAGGTCGATTCCCTTCCAGTCCATATGGGAGTACGTTTCGCCCGGTTGCGTCAATTCTCCCTGAATATGATTCGTAGCGCCCAGAAAAGAAGCCACGAAGGCGGTGGCGGGGTGGTGGTAGAGTTCGAGTTTGGGTCCCACCTGCTCGAATTTTCCACGGTTCATCACCGCCATACGGGCACTCAGCGTAAAGGCTTCTTCCTGGTTGTGGGTCACGTAGACGAAGGGGATGTCGATTTCCGACTGGAATCGGCGCATCTCCACTTCCATTTCCTTGCGCAATTCGCGATCCAGGTTGGCCAGCGGCTCATCAAGCAGCAGTACGTCCGGTCGTGACACCAGGCCTCGGGCCAAGGCCACACGCTGTTTCTGACCCCCCGAGAGCTGGTGCGGAAAACGATCTTCGAGCCCTTCCATACGCACCAGTGAGACCACCCAGTCGAGCTGTTCCCGCTGCTTGTCCGCGGGCAGACCTTGCATTTTCAAGGGAAAGGCGATGTTTTCCCCGACGGTTTTGTGGGGAAACAGGAGGAAATCCTGGAAGACCATGCCGATCCCGCGGGCGTAAGGCGGCAGCTTGGTGACGTCGCGGCCGCCGATGTAGACGGCGCCCTCCCCGGGGGTTTCCAGGCCGGCGATGATCCGCAGTAGGGTGGTTTTGCCCGATCCGCTGGGGCCCAGCAGTGAAAAGAATTCCCCGCGGTTGACCTCGAAGCTGACGTTGTCCACGGCGCGGGTTTTACCGAAGTGTTTCGAAACATTTTGAATTGACAGAGCTGCAGTTGTCATGGGCGTTTTGCTGTCCTTTCCACGATGGCGACGGCGCCACCTGCTGCTCTGCGGACACGCCGCGGGGGGGGCGGCCCGCCGTTGGTACGACCGATCAAAT
>CAYZCL010000094.1:0-10043 GCA_964476595.1 uncultured Desulfobacteraceae bacterium | reverse complement strand
TCGCGCCCGCAAGCTGGTATTACTGGGGCCGGCCGACGCAACCAGCTACCCCCTGCAGAAAAAGCGCCACAGTGACGAGTTTCTGCGTACCATCGCCCACCTGCGGCCGCGTACCAACAAGTACGGTGCCCTGTTCCGCATCCGCTCGGAGGCATCCTTTGCCGTTCACCGGTACTTTCGCGAAAAGGGTTTCTACTACCTGCATACCCCCATCATCACGGGGTCGGACTGCGAGGGCGCAGGGGAGCTCTTTCGTGTCACGCGCCTGCCGGCCGTGCCGGACGACGCGGCGCCGGGCGAAAACATCTTCGAAAGGGACTTTTTCGGCAAGGAGGCCAACCTGACCGTCTCGGGCCAACTGGAAGCCGAACTGTTCGCCTGCGCCTTGGGCAGCGTCTACACTTTCGGACCCACCTTCCGCGCCGAGAACTCCAACACGCCGCGCCACGCGGCCGAGTTCTGGATGATCGAACCCGAGGTAGCTTTCGCCGACCTGGACGACAACATGGACCTGGCCGAGGACCTGGTCAAGGCCATGGTGACCCACGTGATGAAGTACTGCGAAGACGACCTGGCGCTCTTCGCGCGCTTCGTCGACAAGACCCTCACGGCCACGCTGGAGAACATCGTAGACGAGCCCTACGTGCGCCTGCCCTACGGTGAGGCCGTGGAGATCCTCAAAAAATCGGGACGCCGGTTCGAGTTCCCGGTCGAATTCGGCAGCGACCTGCAGACCGAACACGAGCGCTTCCTGTGCGAGCGGCACTTCAAGAAACCGGTCATCGTCTTCGACTACCCCAAAGAGATCAAGCCCTTCTACATGCGGGTCAACGACGACGGCAAAACCGTGGCGGCCATGGACCTGCTGGTGCCGCGGGTGGGCGAACTGGTGGGCGGCAGCCAACGCGAGGAGCGCCTGGACGTGCTGGAGCGGCGCATGGACGAAGCCGGGATCGACCCCGAGGCTTACTGGTGGTACCTGGACATCCGGCGCTTCGGCAGCGTGCCCCACGCCGGCTTCGGGCTGGGATTCGAGCGCTTCCTGATGATGGCCACCGGGGTCACCAACATTCGTGACGTGATTCCATTCCCGCGAACGCCCAAAAGCCTGGAGTTCTGAGAAAAGAAAGGGGGCGTATGCAAAAAACTTCCCCCGGAATCCGAAAACTCTGGAGCTGGCTGTTCGCCTGCGTGTACCTAGTCGGGCTGCCGGCGGGATTCGCCCTTCTTTCCGGCAGCGGAACGGCGGGATTCGTTTTCGCGCTTTTCACGCTGCTCTTCATCGGACAGGCGTGGAGCATCGCCCCGGCCCTGCGAACCCGTTTCTGGCCCAGCGTTCCGGGGAAAGTCGTGTCCGTGCGGGTCACGCGCCACCGCGACGCCAAACCGGCTGGCGCCTGGCGCTTCACCCCCGAAATCACCTACCGCTACTCGGTGGACGGCCGTACGTATGAAAACGGCCGCCTCTCTTTCAGCCGCCCCCCGGTTTCCACCCCGGACCGGCAACACGCCAAGGCCGTCGCGGCCCGCTATCCCCGGGGAAACAGGGTGCGCGTCTACTACGACCCCCGCCGGCCGGAATACGCCGCCCTGGAAACGGGGCCGGGTATCCGCCCCTGGCTGCTGTTGGCGGGCTTCCTGCTGGCAGCCGCCGCCTGCGGCGCCTACATCGCCGCAAGGATGTGACCATGGCGTGAAAACGCTTTGCCGGCCCGCGATTTAGATCTTCTCTTTTCGCCCGGACAGCGCGCAGCGCAGCATTTCGACCGTTCCCATCCCGGGGCGGTAGCGCTTCCCCGCCAGGAACAGGGCCTCCACCTTGAGCGACCGCAGCTGCGCGGGCGCCAGCGAAAACGGGTCGCGGTCGAGCATGACCATGTCGGCGACCTTGCCCGTCTCCAGGCTGCCGCGCGTCTTCTCGTCGAAGCTGCCCCGCGCCACTTCCCAGGTGAACATGCGCAGGGCTTCGAAAATCGACACCGACTGGTCCGGGTCGTAGGGATGATTGCAGGCCCCGTAGATGCCCTCGATGGGGTCCGGGTCGATCACGGGGGCGTCGGAGCCGCCGCTGACGTGAATGCCCATGTCCAGCATGCGGCGCAGCGGGGACCCGCCGCGAATGCGCTCGCCCAAGATGTGCGCCAGGTAGGCGGCCGGCTCCTGGGGGCTGACCAGAAACCCGGGCTGCAGGGTAACGGCGATGCCCAGTTCGGCGATCTTTTCCAGATCCCGCGGGGTGATCAGGCTGGCGTGGATGACGGTGTGGCGGTGGTCCCGGCGCGGAAAGTCCGCCAGGGCCGCCTCGATAGCCCGCACGGCGCGCGAAACGGCGGCGTCGCCGATGGCGTGCATGGCGACCTGGAGGCCGGCACGGTTGGCTCTTTTCACGAATCCCGCAACCTCCTCCTCGGTCTGAAAAAAGATGCCGCGGTTCCGGGGGTCGTGTCTGTATGGCTGGTGCAGGGCGGCGTCACAGGCCCCGAAGCAGCCGTCCACAGCCGTGGCGAAGCACCCGCCCACGCGCGGCAGTTTGCGCCGCAGGACCTTGTCCACGTCCATGGTCTGAAAGAACAGGCGGGTCTGAAAGCCGTTTTTCCTCGCACGGGCGCGGGCGGCCATGGCCACCAGGCCGACATCCAGGTCCCGCGGGAAGCCGACCCCCTCGACGGCGTGCATCATGCCCACTCCCCGGGCCGCCAGACGGTCGAAGCCCCCGACGATGCTACGCACCAGATCCAGCGGCGAGACCAGCGAGGCGGCGTAGTCCATGCCGGCCAGGTAAGCCTCGTGAAACAGGTGGCCCTTTTCGGCGTCGAATCCGCTCAGGCGGCGGACCGCCGGAGGAAAGCGATCCGCCATCTTCGAATTGCAGACCGCCGAGTGGCCGTCGTAGCAGATGATGATCAGCGGGGTATGCGGCCAGGCGCGGTCCAGCTCGGTCCGGGTAATCAGGCGCTTTTCAGCCACCGAGTGCCGCGAAACCCCGAAGGCCACGATGGCCCGCGCCTTTCTTTTGCGGGACGCCCGGCGGCGCACGATGTCCTGGACTTCGCCGATGGTGCGGGCCGCCCGAACGTCGAAGAAAGCCACCGCCACAAGGGCCCAGTTGGAAAAGTGGATGTGCCCGTCGCCGAAGGCGGGCAGCAGCACGCGGCGGTCCAGCTCCAGCACATCCGCGCACCGACGGTACCGCGGCGGCAGGATGTCGCCCACGTAATCGATCCGCCCCCGGTCCTCCACCAGGTACTCGTAGATGTGGTTCCCGCTGTCCAGGGATAAAATTTTCCCGTGGTAGACGCGCATGCCCCTCCCCTGCCCCGTTGCAGGACGGTTTCCGAAATGATGATTGCGGAACCGATTTCAACACGGCAGCGGCGGCCTTGTCAACGCCCCTTTGCCCCCGCCGGAGCAACGGCAGGCGCCGGGGCGGGCCACGTCCGTGCAAGTCCGTGTGTGTCCGTGGCCGGTGAAAGCCTCCTTGTTCGTCCTCGCCAATGGACTACGGACTACCGGCAACGCCCCCCTGCGCCGCTGTGCCTTTGCCCCTTTGTGCCTTTTCTTTTAAAGCGATCGGATCTCCTGGCGCATAAAGACCGTGTAGGAAATGGCGAAGCAGATCACGGTGATGGCGATCAGGAAAACCATGTAGGGCCACACGATGAGGACGCTCTGACCCAGCGGCAGGGGGCCGGAAAAGCGCGCCATGGACAGCTGCTCCAGGGCGCCCATCTGCAGCAGCTTGCGCGTGGTGCGACGCATGGGGTCGATGATGGTGGCGGTGGAGTCGTTGTAGAGCTCGATGGGCGAGGCCAGGGTGATGGCGTTCTGGATCTGCACGCTCTTGATCAGCGCCTCGGGGTTGTCCTTGCCGGCGTCGGGCACCAGGGCGCCTGCCACGGCGCCGGCGCCGATGGAGATGAAAAAGGTGAAGAAAATCCAGACGGACAGCGCCGCCAGGGCCGAGGTGGACACGCTGCGAAAGAGGATGGAGAACAGGATGGCCACCCCCAGCCACAGCGAGACATAGATGATGCTGATGACGAGGTAGATGAGAATCCGCAGTACTTCTTCGACGCCGGGAACCACGCCCAGGATCATGAGGCCGAAGGCCGATATGACCAGCACGATGGAGACCAGGATCAGCGAGATGACGATCACGCCGGCCGCGAACTTGGCGTTGATGACGGCGTCGCGGTAGATGGGCTGCGAGAGAAGCTTGCTGAGGGTGCCTTCGTTGCGCTCGCGGTTGATGGTGTCGAATCCCAGGATCAGCCCGATGAGCGGACCGAAAAAGGCCACGAACTGCACCAGCGAAAAACCCACGCCCGAAGCCGTGAAGAGCAGCAGGAAGATGAACTTGGGCCGGGCGGTGCCCTCCAGTTCACGGCTCACGTTGATGCCCACCATGTAAGCCGTAATCAGGCTCACCATGGCGATCAGCGCGAAGAGGATCAGGAAACGGTAGCTGCTGAAGTGATCGGCCAGCTCTTTTTTCAGTATGGCGCGAAACCCGCTCATCGGTCAGGACTCCTTGAAGTACTTCATGTAGATTTCTTCCAGGCTGTACTGCTCCTGCCCCACTCCCAGCTTCTCGGCGGCCAGCTTCTCCATGGTGCCCTCGGCCACCATGCGGCCGTGGATCATGATGCCCAGGCGGTGGCAGATGCGCTGGGCCTGGTGCAGCAGGTGCGACGAGAGCATGACGGTCATGTTGCGACGCGTGCACAGGTCGCGGATGAGGTCCATCATACGGCCGGTGGCCTCAGGGTCCAGGCCCAGCGTGGGCTCGTCGAGAAAGGCGATTTTGGGCGCCTTGACCAGGATCTCGGCAAACCCCAAGCGCTGGCGCATGCCGCGCGAGTAGGCCCCCACTTTCTTCTCGGCCTCGGCGGTCAGCCCGACCTCCTCCAGGGCCTCCTCGATGCGCCGCTCGGCCCGGCTGCCGGTGATGCCGTTGAGATCGGCGATGAACTGCAGGGACTGGCGCCCGGTCAGGTCGCGGTAGAACCCCATATTCTCCTGCAGGTAGCCGATCTCGCGCTTGACCCGGATGGGCTCCCGGGCGGGGTCCATGCCCAGCACGCGCACCGTGCCGCCGGAGGGTTCGGTCAGCCCCAGCATCATCAGCAGGGTGGTGGTCTTGCCGGCCCCGTTGGGTCCCAGGAAACCGAAGATCTCGCCCTCGCGGATGCTGAAAGTGAGGTGATCCACGGCCGGGCGGCCGTTGTAGTTCTTGGTCAGGTCCCGGGCCTCAATGACAATATTCGGTTCCATATCAACGCCTTCCCAGTTTGCGGAACAGGAACGTGAGCCCGCCGATGACCAGCACGATGATGCCGATGCCGATCCAGCCCCAAGCCGACGAAGCCTTGACCGAGACGCGGAACTCCAGGGTCTTGTTGGCCTTCTCACCCTCCACGCGGATGTTGACCGCGTAGTCGCCCACCAGCGCCTCGCTGTACGGCGTGATGGTGACCTCCACCTGCTTGAGTTCCCCGGGCTTCAGGCTGGGAATCTTCTCGGGCTTGAACTCGACCTTCCAGTTTTCAGGCTTGAAAGACAGGAACTTGATGTTGTTGTTGACGGCCGACCCGGTGTTCTTGACGTAGAAGGACAGGTTGGCCGGCTTTCCCTGGCGCGCGTCCAGCGACAGCAGGCCGGTGGGGGTGCCCACCTCCAGGTCGTAGGTGCCGGTGAGGATGACCTTCAGGTCGGCCTCGGCCTGGGCGTCGCCGGAACTCACCCGGATGGTCAGCGGATACTCGCCGGCCTGGGCCATGGGCGGCGGCTTGACCTCCACGGCCACGCTGGAGCTCTGGCCGGCCTTGAGGCGCAGGCTGGAGATGTACTTGGACTCGTAGGCCGGCTTGAAGTTGATGTCCCAGCCCTCGGGTCCCTTGACGAATAGGTCGAAGATGGCGTCCTTGTCCAGCTCGCTCTCCACGTCCAGCGAAAACTCGAACTTGGCGTCCGAGGGTCCCCGCAGTTCCGGGTAGGAGGTGGTGATCTTGACGCCCTTGGACGCCTCCTTGCCCTTCTTCTTGCTCTTGACCGTAACGGTCAAGGCCTGGCTCATCTTGAAGCGCCCGTCGGGCGTGCGGGCGTCGATGCGGAAGTGGTAGGTGCCGGGCTTGACGTCCTTGGGCGGCTCGGCCTCCAGGGTCAGACGCTTGTTGTCGTCGGGCGGCACGTTGACCGCGCTGACCGTGAAGCGGTAGGTTTTGAGACGCACCTTCCAGTCTTTCGGCTGCTGCGCCACCTTGACGTCCACGTTTTCGTCGCGCTTTCCCCGGTTGTAGAAAATGACGTCCATGCTGACGTCGTCGCCCACGGGAATTTCGACCCCCGGGTACTCCAGTGCCATGGTGATCAGGCGGTCGGGTTTCTTTTCCTCGGCGGCCGCCGCCGGAAGAAAGGCCGCGGTCAGCAGCAGGCAGGAAATCGTCAGCAGGGCGGTGAAACGCAGGACTTTGTGCATCGTTTGGACAGATCGTGATTTCATTTTCTTCTCCAGCAGGGGTCCATGGGGGCCTGAGGCAACAGCGTCACCCGTTTCTAAAAAAACCGGCGGTTTTTCTGCCGGTATTCTTTCACCGCCGGCAGGGGGCCCGACCGTTGCCGGCCGGGCCTTGCGGCTGTCGACAGAAAAACCACCGGTTGGTCTCCCCCAGCGGGGGGCAACGATTAATACATGTCATCGTGCATGCCGCCGGGTGCCGGCACGTCCTTCTTCTTCTCCGGTTTCTCGGTGATGAGGGCCTCGGTGGTGAGCATCAGGCTGGCCACGGAAGCGGCGTTCTGCAGGGCGAAGCGCACCACCTTGGCGGGGTCGATGACGCCGGCTTCCAGCAGCGGCTCGTACTTGCCGCTGGCCGCGTTGAAGCCGTAGTCGTCCTTGCCCTCCAGCACCTTGCTCAGCACGATGGAGCCCTCCATGCCGGCGTTCTCGGCGATCTGGCGCAGGGGTTCTTCCAGGGCCCGGCGCAGAATGAGAATGCCGTTCTTCTCCTCGCCCTTGACCTTGACGTTGTCCAGCGCGCTGATGCAGCGCACCAGGGCCACGCCGCCGCCGGGCACGATGCCCTCTTCGACGGCCGCGCGGGTCGCGTTCAGGGCGTCTTCCACGCGGGCCTTCTTCTCCTTCATCTCGGTTTCGGTGGCAGCGCCGATGTTGATCACGGCCACACCGCCGATGAGCTTGGCCAGGCGTTCCTGCAGCTTCTCGCGGTCATAGTCCGAGGTGGTCTCCTCGATCTGGGCGCGGATCTGCTTGACGCGGCCCTCGATGTCGGCCTTGCTGCCGGCACCGTCCACGATGGTAGTGTTGTCCTTGTCGATCTTGACGCTCTTGCAGCGGCCCAGGTCTTTGACGGTGATGTTCTCGAGCTTGATGCCCAGTTCCTCGGACACCACTTGGCCGCCCGTCAGGATGGCGATGTCCTGCAGCATGGCCTTGCGCCGGTCGCCGAAGCCCGGTGCCTTGACCGCCGCGGCCTGCAACGTGCCGCGCAGCTTGTTGACGATCAGGGTGGCCAGGGCCTCGCCCTCGACGTCCTCGGCGATGATCAGCAACGGCTTACCCGTCTTGGCGATCTGCTCCAGCAGGGGCACCATGTCCTTCATGTTGCTGATCTTCTTTTCATGCAGCAGGATGTAAGGATCCTCGAGCAGAACCTCCATCTTCTCGGGATCGGTTACGAAATAGGGCGACAGGTAACCGCGGTCGAACTGCATGCCCTCAACGATCTCCAGGGTGGTCTCCATGCTCTTGGCCTCTTCGACCGTGATGACGCCCTCCTTGCCGACCTTTTCCATGGCCTCGGAAATGATGCGGCCCACCATCTCGTCGTTGTTGGCCGAGATGGTGCCCACCTGTTCGATTTCGTGGCGGTCGCGGGTGGGCTTGGCAATCTGGTCGAGTTTCCGGACCACGGCCTCAACGCCCTTGTCGATGCCGCGCTTGATGGCCATGGGGCTGATGCCGGCGGCCACCATCTTCTGGCCCTCGTTGAAGATGGCCTGGGCCAGCACCGTCGCCGTGGTGGTGCCGTCGCCGGCCACGTCGCTGGTCTTGCTGGCGACTTCTTTGACCATCTGGGCACCCATGTTCTCAAACTTGCCTTCCAGTTCGATCTCCTTGGCCACGGTCACGCCGTCCTTGGTGACCAGCGGGGAGCCGAAGGACTTCTCCAGCACCACGTTGTTGCCCTTGGGTCCCAGGGTGACCTTGACGGCGTCGGCCAGGATGTTGACGCCCTTGAGCATCTTTTCTCTGGCATCCGCACCGTAACATATCATTTTAGCAGGCATAATCGTCTACCTCCTTGTTCGCTTCGGTTTACACTTGCTAAAAGACACCGGTTTTCGCGCAACGCAGACGCCACGCGTCAGGCCAGCACGCCCAGGATGTCGTCCTCGCGCATGAAGACATGCTCCACACCGTCGATCTTGATGTCACTGCCGGCGTACTTGGAGAACAGCACGCGGTCACCGGGCTTGACCTGCAGCGGCGTGCGCTTGCCGTCGCCGTTGAGCTTGCCGGGGCCCACCGCCACCACCTTGCCCTCCTGGGGTTTTTCCTTGGCGGTGTCCGGGATGATGATGCCGCCGGCGGTTTTCTGCTCCTCTTCGACCCTGAGCACGAGTACGCGATCATTCAACGGTTTGATTTTCATCTTCGATTCACCTCCACTGATTCTTGACATTGCATGTCCGGTTTATCTCACAGCGTCACGGCGGACCGATCCCCGGCTGCCTGCCGCGACGCTATGGAACATTCGGAATCCGGTTCAGGGGGGACCGGGATGCGAGAGATCCGGAAAGGGGAGATCTCCGTACAGGATCCCGTGTCGGATGAAACTGCGCTCGGCGGCCTTGAAATCTTCCGCCGAATAGTAATTCAGGTTTTCAGGAATACGAAATGCCCGCTGGTAGGCTCTGTAGAGTCTGCGCAGTCCCGCATTTTCTTTGAAATTTCGCTTCATACTGCCTCCCGACTGAACGACATTCAAAGCAAAATGGCGGTCGATTCGCTGGACTCACAGGCGGGTCCGGCCTGAATCATCTACTTTAATAATCACACTTTCCGACTTGTCAACAAATGAAAAAGGATTTTTTTAAGGATCCGGTTCCGGCTCATAGCACAAAAGGTAATGCCATTGTGGACAACAATGCGCAACGCGCCGGGAATCCCGGAACGATGGTATGCAGTCACCGGAGGGACGTCAGTGGGTCAAGATTTTGCTGATGAACTGAGCGGCGCGCTCGGTCTGGGGATTGTCGAAAAAAGCGTCCGGCGCACCGGTTTCCACCAATTGCCCCTCATCCATGAAAATCACACGGTGCGCCACTTGGCGAGCAAAACCCATCTCGTGGGTGACCACGCACATGGTCATGCCTTCCTCGGCCAACTGGATCATAACGTCCAGCACCTCTCCGATCATCTCCGGGTCCAGGGCACTGGTGGGTTCGTCGAAAAGCATGATCTTGGGGGACATGGCGAGCCCCCGGGCGATGGCCACGCGCTGCTGCTGACCGCCGGAAAGCTGTGCCGGGTGAGCGTCGGCTTTGTCCGAAAGGCCCACACGGGCCAGCATCTGTCGGCCCAGTTCCTCGGCCTCGGTCTTGTTCATCCTGCGTACGTTGATGGGCGCTAGGGTCACATTCTGCAACGCCGTCATGTGGGGGTAAAGATGAAACTGCTGAAACACGAAACCGATATCGGCCCTCAGTTTCGTCAGGTTGATGCTATGGTCGTGCAATGGCTGGCCGTCCACGTAAAGCTCGCCTTTCTGGAATTTCTCCAGGCGGTTGATGCAGCGAATGAGGGTGGACTTGCCCGACCCGGAGGGACCGCAAATAACCAGCACTTCACCGGCCGAAACTTTCAGGTTGATGTCCCGCAGGACATGCAACTTGCCAAACCACTTGTTGACATTCTTAAACTCGATCATGGTTTACCTGACACTTCCTGTGCCCCGTACAGCGGTGTTTTCGCACGGGGCTACAACCGAACCGATTCCTGGGACAATCGCTGTTCAAGA
>CAYZCL010000093.1:0-44041 GCA_964476595.1 uncultured Desulfobacteraceae bacterium | reverse complement strand
GGGGCGAGGTTGACCACCCGGATGCCCCGGTCCCGCATGGAAATGGCGATGGAAAGCCCCAGGATTCCAAAATCGGCCTCGCCTTCGGTCAGCAAGGTTTGGGATGGACGGTCAGGACCGCCGGGAATGATGGTCAGGTCGATGCCGTATTTTCGGTAGATGCCCTTGTGCAGCGCCATGTAATAGCCAGCGAACTGGGCGTGAGGCACCCAACAGGGAATGAAGGCGGCCTTTTGCAGGCCCCCCCCGCCGGTCCCGGAGCGGCCAGCCTTCACCATGGGACAGAACGCCAGGATGGCGGCGGCCAGCCCGAGAGCCAGCACCGCCCGGCGGTGTCTAAATGCGCTCAAGGGCGGCCTCGGTGGAATCGCAGATCGCCAGAATCTTGATGAATCCGGTCAGCTCCAGCACCTCGCGCACCATGTCGTTCAGGCTCGCCAGCACGAACTTGCCGCCCTCGGCGCGCAACCTTTTGGCGACCACCAGTATGCTCCGCACGCCAGCGCTGCTGATGTAGCCGAGCCCCTGCATGTCGATCACCAGCCGCTTGCCGCCGGCATCCACGATGCGTTTCATCTGCTTTTCGAATTCGGGGGCCGTCAGGGCATCCATCCTGCCGGCTAGCGAAACGATGGTGCGGTCCTTTTCCTTCCTGGTCGTGATTTCCATTGCATCTCCACAGTCTGAATTTGGCGTTACTGTCCGCCGGAAAAGCCCCATTCCTCCCGATCGCGCCGGCTGCGAGTGTTCTCGGGTGCGCTCGAAAGGCGCCGGTCTCTTTTCCCGGCGGAGCCGGATTCTCATCCAGCAACCCGCCGGTGCGAGGACCCGGCCGGCTGTGCCGCAGGCGGTTTTGAGGACGTTCCGGTGCCGGCACGCTTTCAGGGACGCCCCCCGGCCAATGGCCATTGCGGGATTGCGCGAGGGCGGGTGGCGGTTTCCGGACTGCAAGTCACCAATAGCGTTTTCGGCACATCGGCACACAATCTGAAGGCCGATCGGCACGCCGGCCGAAAGGGGTCCGGGACGGAGCGAAAGGCCGTTCTTCGGGGTTGCGCACGAAAGCGGTATCCCGTGGACGGAGGCGATACAAACAAGCTGGACGAAAGGCCGGTTCCGGGGATGATCTGCGCAGTCGCAGGAAACGTTTGCAGGGTAGACGCCGGGACCGCCCCCGATGGCCTGCGTACACCCGGATTCGAGGGCGGGCTGGCGTCGGCGGTGTACCGTTGCAGAAGCGGCGGGAAAAAATGTGCGGGCCGGAGGCGTGTCCGGAGAGGATGCGCGCGTTTCCCGCCTTTGAGCGCCGGCGGCCGGGGCATTTCCGGCAAGGCCCATGGAGTCCCGACGCTGCCGGCCCGCCCCCGAGAAGCAGGCGGTCCGTGATGGCCCGGCGGAGGTTATGGCTTCAGGGCGTGTCGCATGTACGTCTGCAGATCCGCTTCCAGGGCCGCATCGAGCAGGGAATCGGGGGCCTTTTCCAGGATTGCCCTGTAGCGATGGTTGGCCCGTGTAAGGGCGTCTTCGCGGCCCTGTTTTTCCCAGGTGCCGAAGGGTTCCCATACCGACACCGTGGGCGCCCAGAAGTCCCGGGCGTGCGTAAAAGTGCTGTCGTGAAGCAGGTAGTCCCCGCCGTGGTCCACGTCGCGGATAATGTCCAGCGACAGGGCTTCGGGGGTGAATTCCAGTCCCCGGCTGATGCGCATCACACGGCTGATGAGTTCCTCGTCGATGATGAACTTCTCATAGGACGTGCACATAATGGAGTCCAGCACGCCCAGGCACTCGTGGATGATGTGGGCACCCGAGAGCATACCCATCATCAGGTTTTGCATGGTCTCGTAACCGGCCTGGCAGTCCACCCGCTTGGAGTCGGTCATGCCGCACATGGTGCGGGTAGGCAGGTGATACAAGTCCAGGGCCAGCTGCAGGTTGGCGGTGTTGATCAGGAAAGCCTCGGGCGGCCCGGTGACGTAGCTGGCGATTTTCATGTTGGCGGCCGTGGAGGCCGGGCAGTAGACCACCGGGTTTCCCGGGGTGACCAGTTGGACCAGGGTCAAACCGGCCAGGATCTCGGCGTTTTGCTGCACAACCACTCCCAGAGGGTGGATGGGACCAGACACGCCGGCCATGACGCACGACAGCACCAGCACCGGCTGGCGGCGCCGAGCGAAGGCCAGCATGCTCTCGGCGGCGTCGGTGGAAAACTTGAGCGGGCTCAGGGGATTGATGCTGACGGCCACGGCGTAGTGGTTTTCCAGATAGCCTCTGCCCCCCATGGCGATTTCCACCATGTCCATCATCTGGTTCACCTGGCGCTTGTAGCTGCAATAGCTGATGACGGGTTTGTCGGTGTGTTTGAGAACGGCGTAGGTTACTTGCAGGTGTTTTTCTTCCGGAGAGACATCGCGGGGTTCCACCGGGAAAGACCCCACCAGGGACACCACTTCGCTGGCCTGGCACAGTTTCTGTATATTGGCGAAGTCCTCCAGCAGGGCGGGCCGCCGGCCACGGTCCTCGTCCTGGATGTCCACCACACCGCCGTTGGGCTGCACCGCGAATCCCTTTCCCAGGGTGACGGCGTGGTCCGGGTTGCGGGCCTCCCAGTGGAAAGTGGACGGAGCCTGTTCGATGGCACTTTCCACCATTCGGGGGTCTAGAAAGACCGTGTCGTTCTCAACCCGTGCGCCGTTCTTCCGAAAAATTTCCAGGGCTTCAGGGCACTTGAAGACCACTCCGGTATGCTTCAGAATTTCAAGGGAGGCCTCGTGCACCCGGGTCAGGTGCTCCAGTGACAAAATTTCCAGTTTCGTGTGCAGTGCCATACGGGAGCCTTTCATCGAAGGTATAACCGTGAAAAGAAAGACCCACCGCCCGACCGTCTGCCGACCGCTATTCGAAAACGGCATGCACCCGGACTATCTTTCGATGGGGGTGGCGGGCAGCGCCTTGACCTCCTGGCGGGTCAGTTTCAGCTGGATGACCTCTTCGTTAAAGGATTCGATGGCCTCGATGGGGATGGAGACCTGCTTCTTGTCCCAGGGCAGGCCCTTGCGGATCACCAAGTGGGTGATCTGCCAGGTCTCGGGGTTCACCAGGAACTCGTCGACTTCGCCGATGCGGCCGTCACGGGCGCGCACGCGCGTGCCCGGGGACAAGGCCGTCTGCAGGGACGAGATCTGACGTCGGCGCTCCGAGATGACCGCCTTGATTTCCACCATTTGGGGCCACAGCTCGGTGATCTTGGGGTCGGCGGCGAAGCGGCGCAGTTTCTGATGGACGTGGTCGACTCCCTCGAAGAGGCCCAGGTTGCGGACCTCCTTTCTGGTGCGACTCAGCAGGATCAGTTCCGGCGTGGTCTCCTTGATCCAGCGGGCCGGCACGAGGTACTTGTTGCGCGGCGAGCGGTCGCTCTTGACCACTACGTGGGAAACCGTCTCGGTGGGGGTGTTGATGACGATGTGGGTGGCCTTTCCGAAACGGCCGTCGGTGCAATGAACGTAGGCGCTGAAAGGGTAGATCATGACCGTCTCCTATGGATTCTCGTCGACCGCGATTTTGCTGCCGCCCCGTTCGTCGGCCAGGTGGCAGGCCACGTAGTGATCGGGCAGCACTTCCCGGTAGGCGGGGGCTTCCTCCTCGCAGACGTCTTGCGCCAGCGGGCAGCGGGTGTGGAACACGCAGCCGGTCGGGGGGTTGGCCGGGCTGGGCACCTCCCCCTGTAGGGGGATGCGTTTGCGTCGGCGTTCCAGGCGCGGTTCGGGAATGGGTACGGCCGACATCAGGGACTGGGTGTAGGGGTGCAGGGGATCGTGAAACAGCTTGTCGCGCCGGGTGAGCTCCACCAGGTTGCCCAGGTACATGACGGCTACGCGGTGTGAGATGTGCTGCACCATGCTCAGGTCATGGGCGATGAACATGTAGGTCAGGCCCAGTTGCCGCTGCAGGTCCTCGAAGAGGTTGACCACCTGGGCCTGGATGGAGACGTCCAGGGCCGAGATGGGTTCGTCGCAGACCACGAAATCCGGGTTTAGCGCCAGGGCCCGGGCGATGTTGATGCGCTGGCGCTGGCCGCCGGAGAACTCGTGGGGAAAGCGTACCATGTGGGAGGCCTGGAGGCCCACCAGTTCCAGCAGTTCCACCACGCGGTCACGGATCTTTTCGGCCGGCATGACGCCCTGGACCACTAAGGGTTCGGCAATGATCTTGCGCACCGAGTGCCGCGGGTTGAGCGAGTCGTAAGAGTCCTGGAAGATCATCTGCATGCGCGGCCGCAGCCGGCGGATTTCAGCCGGCGCCAGGGCGGTCAGCTCAATGTCTTCCAGGAACACCCGGCCGGAGGTGGGTTTGTGCAGCTGCAGCACGGCGCGGCCGGTGGTGGACTTGCCGCAGCCGCTCTCGCCCACCACGCCCAGGGTTTCCCCGCGCCGGATGGCAAAGGACACGTCGTCCACGGCCTTGACGTTGCCCGCCACGCGGCTGATGATGGTCCCCTTGCGGATGGGGAAATATTTCTTGAGATGTTCGACCCGCACCAGCACGTCATCGGGGGCGGGAGGGGCACTGTGCTCAGACATGGTCTCTGGGCCTCTTCTGGTTGACGTCGTAGAAGCAGGTGATGTGGTGCCGCTCTCCCACCGACACCTGCGGCGGCACCTCGTTCCAGCAGCGCTCGAAGGCGTGGGGGCAGCGCCAGGCGAACTGGCAGTGCGCCGGCGGGGCCATCAGGTCCGGCGGTGAGCCCTCGATGCTGATCAGGCGCTTGGTGCCGGCGGCGTCCATGCGGGGCAGGGCCTCCAGCAGGCCGATGGTGTAGGGGTGGCAGGGCTGGTCGTAGAGGTCGTCTACCGGCGCGATTTCCACCGGCCGGCCGGCGTACATCACCAGCACACGATCGGCGATGCCGGCCACTACCCCCAGGTCGTGGGTGATCCAGATGACGGCGATGTCCAGTTCCCGCTGCAGCTGTTGGGTCAGCTCGACGATCTGGGCCTGCACGGTGACGTCCAGGGCCGTAGTGGGCTCGTCGGCGATGACGATCTTGGGGTTGCAGGCCATGGCCACAGCGATCATGACACGCTGGCGCATGCCGCCGGAGAACTGGTGGGGGTAGTTGCGGTAGCGCTGTTTGGCGCCTGGGATGCCCACTTTCTCCAGCAGTTCGACGACCCGCCGCCGGCAGTCCTCCCGTCCCAGACCCAGGTGCCGCTCGAGGGACTCGGCGATCTGCTGTCCCACCGTCATGACCGGGTTCAGGGCGCTCAGGGCGTCCTGGAAGATGAAGCCGATTCGGCCGCCGCGGATCCGGGAGATTTCGGCCCTGTTGAGCTTCAGCAGATCGATGGTGCCGTCATCATCGTGGAAAAGCGCGCTGCCGCCCTCGATGCGTGCCGGCGGCATGGGCAGCAGGTGCAGCAGGGACATCATGGTCACGCTCTTGCCGCTGCCGCTTTCGCCTACGATGGCCAAGGTTTCCCCGGCGTGCAGGTCAAAAGTGACACCGTTCAGGGCGTGGACCACGCCGTCGAAGGTGTAAAAGCGGGTGACTAGGTCGCTGACTTCCAGGATTGCGGACATGGCGGTTCCTCGTTTGCGCTAACGCTTCATTCGTCGCATGCGGGGGTCCAGGGCATCGCGCAACCAGTCGCCGAACAAATTCATGCCCAGGCCGGTGAACACGATGGCCAGTCCCGGAAAGGTGGCGATCCAGGGGTAGATGGTCAGGTACTTGCGGCCGGTGGCCAGCATGTTGCCCCAGCTGGGCACACTGGGCGGCACGCTCAGGCCCAGGAAACCCAATCCGGCCTCGTAGAAGATCATGGCCGACATCTCGAAGGTGGCGATGGTGATCAACGGCCCCAGCAGGTTGGGCAGGATGTGGTCGAATATGATGCGCAACCGGCCCGCCCCGATGCTCTTGGCCGACTCCACGAACCCGGATTCGCGTAGCCGCAGCACCTCTCCCCGGGTAATGCGCACGAAGATGGGAATGTCGGTGAAACCGAAGATCAGGATGACGTTGATCAGGCTGCGTCCCAGGATGGCGGCGATGAAGACCACGAACACCAGGTACGGCAAGGCCAGGATCAGGTTGACCCCGCCCATGATGATATTGTCCGTGCGGCCGCCGGCATAGCCGGAGACCAAACCGATGACCAGTCCCAGGGAGCCGGCGATGAGTACGCCGAAAAAACCTACCGTCAACGAAACGCGGCTGCCGTAGATGATGCGACTGAGCAGGTCGCGGCCCAGGTTGTCGGTGCCCAGGGGATGAGAGATATCCCCCTTGGCGGCCCACATGGGCGGCCGTTTGGCGGCCCGCAGGTCCTGCTTGAGCGGCGGGTGCGGGGAGATCCACGGTGCCAGCACAGCGCTGAAAACCACCGTCAAAAACATGATCAGGCCCAGCAGCCCGGACTTGTCGCGCCACAGCAGCCGGCCGATGTAGACCAGCCTGGCACCCAGGCCCTGATCGGCCTCCTGGTCCACCAGCAGGCCGGTTCCCTTGCTTTGTACTGCGTCTGCCATGGGTCAGTCTCCGTATCGAATGCGGGGATCCGCCAGGCCGTAGGCGATATCCGTGAGCAGGTTGAGGGTCACCACCACCAGGCTGGTGAAAAAGGCGATGGCCTGCACCAGGGCGAAGTCCCGGTTGCCGATGGCCTCGGCCAGCAGGTTTCCCAGCCCGGGCCACGAGCAGATGGTTTCGATGTAGATGGATCCGCTGAGCAGGTAGCCGAACTGCACACCGATGATGCTGATCAGCGGAATGGCGGCGTTTCGCAGGATGTGGCGAATGTAGATCTGGCGATCGGACAGCCCCTTGCTGTAAGCCGTGCGCACGAAGTCTTCGCTGCGAATCTCCATCACCGCCGAGCGGGTGAAACGGACCAGCTGCCCCATGGTGAACAGGCCCAGGGCGAAGGCCGGCAGGATCACGGAGCGTGTCGGCAGGGTGATGCCCAGAAACTGCCAGGTCTCACGGCCGAAAGCCGGCAGCCAGCCCAGTTTGACGGCGAAGACGATGATCAGGATCAGGGCCAGCCAGAAATTGGGGATGGTCTGGCCGATGAGCCCGGCACCGCGGGCCAGGGAATCCCACACACTGCCGGGGTTGGACCCGCCCAGCAGGCCCAGTGGGATGCCGATCAGCATGGCCATGAGAAGTGCCGTGGTGGCCAGTTCCACGGTGGCCGGCAGGCGTTCCAGGATGAGGTCCATGGCCGGCTGCTTATGTCGCAGTGAGTCACCGAAATCACCGACCACGGCGCCGGCGATGAAGTCACCGAACTGCACGATCAGCGGTCGATTGAAGCCCATCTCCTCCCGCACGGCTTCGATCTCTTCGGGAGAAGCGTTGCGCGAGACCATCAGGGAAACCGGGTCGCCGGTGGCCTGCAGCATGAAGAAGATGATGAAGAGGACGCCAAAGAGGATCAAAATCGACTGTAAAAGACGGGACAGGATGTATCGTTGCATCAAGCCGCTCTCTATTAAGACAAGGTTCCGTCCGGGGGCCTTCCTGACGAGGCGGCAGGGAGGCGCAAGAAAAACCGGAATCTGTTGTGACCGCCATTTAGTAAATGGTGTCGGGTATCTGATGTATCAACAAGTCGTGGGTGTCAAGAAAATTCGCTTTGAATAACATTGTCCGATAAAACTCCGGGAGGCCGGAAGTCCGAAAACGGGGTCGCGGAATCCTTCTGGGGTGAGTTGTATCGTACTGAAATAAAAATAAAACAGGTGTTGTGCATGAATGGCGGCTGGATGATAGCTTGTTGCCAGGACCAAATGGGTTGGCTTTGGAAAAATTCGCCGTGGCCGCGGTGGCGGTCATCTAAATAAAATATCAGAAGCGGTCGGAACGCCGGGCCGTTTTCACCGCCCGGCTCTCTAGGGGACCCTTTCCAGGCCCTGGGCCGGAACCCGGCTGCGTCACGATGCGTCACAATTGGGCCATCGCACGCCCCCCGCGATGTAGCCCGCAGTGATGCGAAGCGCTACATGTTTTGCCGCCCCCGGTGTTTACGTTCCTTCAGTGGGCCGGCGCCTCAGTTGTCGTAACGTTGGTGCAGCCCCTCAAAGCCCATGGCGTAGATACCTTCGATGGCATCGCGGGCCTCTTCCGGGGAAACGCCTGCAGCCTCAAAGGTGCTGGACCACGTCACCTCGCAGCGCGTTTCCGAGAGGGGCGAGACCTTCATCGTGGAATGATAGTCCTTTACCGGTAATGGCCCGCTGACGATGCTGTAAGAAAGGGTCCGGGCGTCATCGTCATAAGCCTCCAGACGTTCGACGATCTCGTTACCGTCCGGCAGGGTCAGTGTGCGCAGGGCGCCCACGCCCTCGCCCTCCATCCGGCTTTTGGTGGCGGCGGCAACGAAACGGGGCAGCCCGTTAAAATCACCGACGATTTGCCACACTTCTTCGGCCGGTGCCTCTAGGGTGGTTTGCATGGTGACGTTCATCTTCTCCTCCTGGACTGGGTTGGTTTTCAGAGCGGGCGGGCGTGGCGGTTCACCTTATCCACGGCGGTTTCATGCCTGCTCGCGGCCTCGATTTATTTGTTCCTCGATCTCCCGGTTGCCCTGGGCGTAAAATTCACGGATAAACTCCTTGTGTGCCTCGAAGGACCAGTGGCTGTTGCGCCACAGGCGGGCGGCCTCCTCACGTTTCCCCTCCCTGATGAAGCGGATCAGCTGGTCGTGCTCGTCGCAGTTGATCAGTTCCCAGCGGGGAATGTAGGCCGGCCTCGGGAAATCGTAAAGGCGCTGCTTGATGGGCCGAATGATCCTGCGCAGTGATGTGTTGCTGGAAAGATCCAGAAAGACCTCGTGAAAGGCGTTGTTGAGCCGGTAATAGTGGTAGTCGAAACGACGGGTTTTGCGCGCATCCATGATGCGACGCATATCGGCGTTGATGCGCGCCATCTTTTCCAGGTGATCGGGTGTGATCCGGTCGAAGACCGACAGAATGACGGCGCTTTCCAGGGCACCCACGATTTCCAGAACGTTGCGGATTTCCTCCAGCGTCAGGCGGTTGACGACCACCCCGCGCCGGGGCAGGATGGTCACGAACCCCTCACACTCCATCTGGATAATGGCGTCTCTCAGGGGGGTCTTGCTGATGCCCAGCTGCGCGCTGATGTCGTTGAGGTTGATGTAAGTCCCCGGAACCAGACGGCCGGCCTGCAATTCTCCCCGCAAATATTCATACACCTGCTCGCGCAGGGAACGGATTTCCAGGACACCCTGGCCGGCTGGGCCCGGGGTATGGGTATCGTCGGTCTTCATATGCGATTTCCGTTTTTCCAGGAGATCGGAAGTCGTGCAGCGTAGCCGATGCCGCATATTATTAACCCCATGCCCCCGGCCGCTGTCAATAAAGATATGCCCTTTGCCTTGCATTCCCCGGCGGCCCGGGTACCAACGGCAGGTCTTTGCAGTATCCGTCTGCGTCCTTTGCAATGAGGGCTTTTCCGGGGAGACCCGGCGTGCTATGCATGCCGGTGGAAAGCGAACTCACTGGAAGGACGGCGGGACCATGAAGTGGATTGAGGCCAAGGTTTTCTTCGAACCGGACCGCGAGGGGCTGGCGGCGGATCTGATCACCGATATCTTCCTGCAGTTGGGCGCCCGGGGGGTGGTCATCGACGACCCCGATCTCACGCCTTCCGAGGCCTGGGCCGAAGACGCCGTCAGTCGGCCCGACCGCCACGCCGTCGGCGCTTATTTCCCCGTGGACAGCCGCCTGAAGCGCCGCCGGGCCCGGCTGGAAGATCGGCTGCGGCGGCTCACCACAAGCCGCGGCATCGCCTGGCAGACCGCTTACCGGCGGATCGACGAACAGGACTGGGCCGAGTCGTGGAAGTCCTACTTCTGGCCGCAGCGCATCTCCGAGCGCCTGGTGATCAAGCCCACATGGCGTGATTTTGCGGCCGGTCCGCGGGACATCGTGCTGGAAATCGACCCCGGTATGGCCTTCGGCACCGGCACCCACCCCACCACGGCGCTGTGTCTGCGCATGATCGAAAAACACCTGCGCGCCGGCCGGTGCCTGCTGGATGTGGGCACCGGTTCGGGCATCCTGATGGTGGCAGCCGCCCGCATGGGCGCCGCATACACCGTGGGCGTGGACAGCGACCTGCTGGCCGTGGAAACGGCGCGTAGGAATCTGCTTCAGAATCGCATCCCCGGGGACCGTTTCGCCCTGCTGGCCGGCAGCCTGGCGACCCCGTTCGCCGGGCGGGCGCAATTCGACCTGGTGGTGGCCAACATCCTCTCCGAGGTGATCCTGCGGTTGCTGGACGACGTCGGCCGGCTGCTGGCCCCCGGCGGGTGCTTCATCTGCTCCGGGATCATCGAGGATCACCGCGAGGCCGTCGTTGCCAAGATGGGGTCTGTGGGTTTGGTGCTTCTGGACCAGGCGGTGCGGGAGGAATGGGTGTGTCTCGCCGGCACACCCGTGGAATGACCGGTTGAAAGCCCGGGGGGCGCCGCGGCGGATCCCGATGCGGTCCGCGTGCCGCCTACGGCAACTCCGGCATTGCCCTGGGAAGTCCATCGAAGAAGAGCCCGGCAATGCCATCGGGGTAAAATACGAGCCCGATGCCCAGCAGGTACTGGTTGTAATCGGCGCTCTTGTCCAGGCCGGCCCGTCCCTCTATGGCAAAGTGGGCGCTGATTTTCCAGGCGCCCCGGACATGGATGCCGAAACCGATGAGGTCTCGGGATTGTCCGGTGTAAGACCAACCCCTCGCCGTGCCGGTGTTTTCCGGGTATTGCCATCCGTCGTCCTCGACGGAGTGGATGTATCCCACCGACGCATCCATTGAAGCGATCCAGCGTTTTCCCTCAATGGTGCGCAGGCTCAGCACCGGCCCCGTCGAAACAAAGGATCGAGGACTGAAATAGCCGCCGTTTCCCCAGGTAAAAAAATTGAGATTTTTCTCGAAGCCGAACCAGGTCGCATAAATTCCCGCCCAGGGCTCCTGTATGTATTTGCCCAAGCGGTCCCCGATAGCGATGGTTTTGCCGGCCGAAAAGTTTACCAGGTACCGGCGGTTGTTTTCAACGGAAGCTCCGTTGATTTCCCCGTAGTCCAAAAGAGCCCTGAAGTTTATGGGTTCGATATCGCCGGACCACGCAACGGCGGCGCCTGTCTGGCTCACGCCGCCCCATTCGCCGTGAATGTCATCCTGCATGCCCGCCATGGAAAGCAACGAATCGTCGACACTGCGGCGATAAGCCGTGAGCGCTAGGCGCCCAAAGGGCGTTTGTCCGCTCATCCCCAGGTGCCACACGGGCCATGCACCTACCCGCGTTCCGGCGCCTCCTACGCCGACTCCAGCCTCAACACTGATGCCGCCGCCCGGCACCCATTCGGAGGTGAGATATGCCGTGGCGAAATCATCGCTGTCCCGTCCATTGGAGAGGTGCCGATAGGTCACCTCCGGCCGCAGAGTCAGGCGATCACTCAGGCGAAAGTGCGCCTGGGCGGCCGGAAGGGACCAGTCGTCAAGCCGGTCGAGGCCTTCGTCTCCGGTGCGGTGACGATACAGCACTCCCATGGCGGCTGAGTTTTCGCAGCCGGCGGCGCGGCACATGTCCGGCTCACGGATGCCCGTCGCATAAAGAAAGCTTTTCAAATTTCCGGGGTAATCTCCCGTGGCGTGGTACTTCTCATACGCTTCGACGACGGCCCGGAGCCGTCCCTGCATGGCCAGGGAATGTCCGAATGCTTCGAGCCAGTCTTTCCGGTAGTCGGTGGCCAGCAGCTTGTCAAAGGCCGTTGCCGCTTGGGGCCATTTCTTGTCCTGGTAATAAGCCCATGCCAGTAACTGGTGCACGCCTGGACCGGCTGGGGGCGCAAGCGCGATACGCCTTCGAAGGTAAGTGGCCGCGGCGCCCCAGTTGTGTGCCCGGTACTGCTGGTTGCCGGCACATTCCAATGCACGCAACAACGCATTGGACAGCCGGGCGTCTTTACCGGTGTTTCCGGCCGTAAGCAGGTTGACACAGGCCTCACATTTTCCCTGATTTATAAAGGTCCATGCGAGGCCGACAAGCAGATCTGAATCTTTTTCGCTCCCCAAACCCCGACGGAACCATTTTTCGGCCTGCGCCCACTGCTTCAAATGGAAATAGGACCAGGCCACCAATGAAACAAGTGCGGTGTTGGAGGGATCGTTGTCCAGGGCCCGCCTGCCGAGAATCACGGCGTTGCGGTAGTCTTTGGCGTCGAAAGCCGTTGCGGCACGCTGGGAAAGGGTGGTTTGCGGCGAATGCCCTGCGGGTGTCTCGGGTGAGGCGCTTTTCTTTTGGGATGTAAACCACTCCGGATGGGTTACGCGCGCCTGCTTGCGAAGTTGTGCATACCGACCGGGCGTACGGCCCTTTAGTCGGCCGATGCAGCCCAGAACCTCCTTGCGGGAGAATCCCTGGTTGAGCATGTTCTCACACAGCAGTGGAGAACCTACGCGCCCCCTGTTCAGGAACCGTAACAGCGAGCGGAATACCGGCGTCTTTCCGTTGCCGTTCCGTCGGGTTCCGTTGATATGATATTTTTTCAGCAGCCGTGTCGCACCCTTCAGGTCCCCGGCCTTGATGCAGAGCGGGATTTCCACCTCCGGCTTGAGGTAAGCGGCGGCCCATTGGGCTTGGCGGTTTTCGTCTAGCAGCTGCCATGCCCGTTGGAATGCCTTTGCCTTCCAGGCCGAGAGAAACTGCCCCTCCAACGCTTTTTGCCGGCTGGTAGGGTCGATCGCCGAAGCAAAGCCGGCTGCCGCAGAAAAGTGCGCCATCGCCTTGGTATAGTTTCCCAGCGCCATCTCGGTGTAGCCCAGCCCCAGCAGGATGGATACAATGGTTCTCGGTTCCTCTGGCCGTGTATTGAGGGCCTTGCGGAAAAAGCTTTCCGCCCGGGCATACTTTCCGTTTTTGTAAAACCGCCAGGCAATGGCATTGAGTTCGGTCGCCGTGTGGCGGCCGTTATCCGAAAGCGGCAAAACCGCCGATGCCGCGGTGCCCGGCGCTTGATCCGACGCAACGCTTCCTTGCGCGCAGATCATCTGGAGGCATCCGATAATTGTCAGGACGGCCAGCAAGACTTCAGTAAAGCGCCAACAAGAAAAGGCTGAAGGAATAATAGTTCGCCTTTTCTTCGATGAGTTTTTCAAAAGCTCTTTTTTTAAGTCGTCCGGCAAGGTCTGTGTTCCCTCTTATTTCCATGGCTCTGGCGTATATCATGTAAAACCCCGCAGGGGCGTCGTGGGGAGAGAGAAAGTCATCTTTCAAACGGACCTCTGCGGGCACCCACTTTTTCGGTTTACAGAAGAGAAGAAAGCGTTCGAGGTTTTCATACCGGGGTTTCCCGGGGCGCTTTTTCTGGCCCTGCGGGCTTCCGCCCGGCTGCAGGGCCCACAACCAAGTGCGCACCGCATCGAAACCGTATTTCCCCGGCCTGTTAGGGGACAAGGATGGTTTCCCTTTCTTCAGCATCACCCAGTCGGGCACCAGTTCGAATTTCCCAAAATGGCAGCAGCGTAGGAGTGATAGGCCGTCGGCGATTGCCTGGTGCCAAAAGCCTGGAGCGTCATCGACGCGTGCGAAGTCCGCGAATGCCGCCGGTATAAAATAGGAGGGGTTGTACTCAATGTGATTTTCAGCCTTTGCAAAGCCCCAGTAACCCGGCAGCAGCACTCTTTTTCCGCCGGAATCCGCGAAAAGCAGCGTCCGGATGTCCCTGATGATTTCGCGGGCACGGTTTTCCATCTGTTTATCGCCCCATGCACGACCTGCCTTCAAGAGGGACCAGGCCATCAGGATGTCGGCATCGGATGCATTGTTGTAATTCAGGATGCGCCACGCGCCGTCGGGCCGTTTGCCCCAAGCCCAACAAAAAAGATGGTCGCCGCCGCGTTGTTGCAGGTTCTCCCGACTCCATTTGGCAATGGTTCTGAAAGCCTCACGGTCCCCGAACTTGAAGGCCAGCATCAGGCCGTAAGCCTGGGCCTCGGAGTGGGAAAAGTCCTTCTGGAACGTGTCGATGACCCGTCCGTCGCGTTGCACGAACCGCTGCTTGTAGGTTTCCCACAGGACCCGTCCCTCGGGTATTTTGGATGCCGCCAGACCAACGGAGGATACCGTCAAAAGCGCTGCCAACAGCGCGGCCGCCGGCAGACCGCTTGAGATGGGCCGTTTCCTAGTCGAGGTCATTGCGTATTTTTTTTCTCCTTCTGATGAGCGACCGGGCGAGTAGCGCGGTAATCAAGACTACTATCGCCAGCAGCGGGTAGTAGTATTCAGGCCTGGAGACCAGCCAGTTTCCGGTCTTACCCTGGATGCCTATGTGGCCGACTGGGAACTGACGGTTCATGTGATAGGTTTTGACCTCCCCGGTCTTGACATCCACCAGTGCGGTGTCCCCGGAAAGCCTGTTCGCGACGGGTCCGTTGATGAGCCTCAACCCGTTGTCGATTGTTTCGTTTTTCATGGCCGTGATGATCAGGGCCGTCCTTGCGGAGCCATCCGGATATTCAAATTCGGTGACCAGAAGCCTGGTATCCGAAAAGTGATTCTTCACCGACAGGACCGCCTTTTTCTTCCGGGAGAGTAGGTATTTCAATGGATGCGGCGCGCCGAAAAGCGGTAGCGATTGTTTCAGTGCTTCGGGAAGCTTGTCCAGGGTACCAATAAAGATAATGTCGTTGCCGGAGGTTTTCCTGAGCCCATCGGTTATGGAAAAATGGGCAATGGAACTCTTTAGACGTCTTGCGAACAGTGCTGCAAAGTTCACGGCCGCTTCGAAATTATAAAGATTGCCTGGTTCGGGAATGATCAGTGTCGGTGGATTTTTCTTTTCTACCGCCAGAGAAAAAGGAAACATGTCGTCCATTGCCAGCGCAAGTTCGGGCAGGTGATAATACTCATGTCCTTTGGGAATCGTGATTTTGGATGAGCTCAAGATGGCGGTGGCCATACCTTCCTGTCCAAGCGGAGTGCACTTGTATGCCCGGAAAGGTTTCATGATCGCCCTAAAGGAAATGAGGTTGTGCCCCGGCTTGAAAAAACTCATTGGGATCTTAACCAGGTAGTCGGTGAAGGTTTTTCCCTTGGGGTCGTCCAGGGGGATTGAACTGGCCAGGGTTCCGTTTACTTTGATGTGCAGTGTTGAATCCTCCCGCAGGCCGGCCGCGTAGACGAGATCAAGCTTGAGATTGACGAAAAGATTCTCCTGCCGGAAGACTTCCGGTGGTACGTGTAGTGTCAGCGCCCGTTCCTGAGCGTCCAGGCCCTTAAACAGCATGTCATCGTACAGACCGAGTTTTTTCATGGTGTAGCTGATCCCGGGGCGCAGGCAGTCACGGCGGAATTCCGGGGGGTGCCAGGACGGATTGGAATCCAGGGACAACCAGTCGTTCTCCGGCCAGTCCTGGAGCACAACAGCGACTCGTCGGGCGGCGCTGACGGCCTGGTCCCCGGTGGCGCCGCTGATGACCAGGCAAAAGGTCGGCCTCTTCTCCGGTCGGCGAACGAGCAAGGTTCCGACAACCGGGCCCTCGATTCGTCCCGGAAGAGATGTGTGCAAGGTGTTTGCGGAGCCCTCGTTTTCTGAAAGCGTGGCGGCCTTTTCCAATGTTTGTTCGATGAAATCCCGGGGCCCCATGATGATGTTGGGGGATCCCGGTGAAAATTGGAGCTTTACATCGAATTCCAGCGGGCGATAATTCCGCACCTTTGTAAGCCAGGTAGAAACGGCGGCTGCGGCCCTGAGCCATCCGATATTGGCTTCGGGAATGACAATCGTAGCCTTGGACAGAAACGGGTTGGCGGGGCTGAACATGTTGATCCAACGACGCAGGGTGGGACTTTGCGAAGTGCCGATGTAACCGAAAGTAAGAGCGCTTTTCACCGGGTTGATTTCCGTCCACAGCTGCTCGCTGTCCGGCGCTTCGCATTCGCGGTCATAATGCTGAATCACTTTGAGCGTCAATCGCATCGTATCCGTATTGAGGAGTTCAACGGGAATATCGATACGGGCACTTCCTTCCGGTTTTGACGGCACCAGGCCGATCTGTCCCACGGTGAATCCGTCTACCTGCACCGTGAGCTGTGAGATACCGGGAATAAGCGCGGCTGAATTGATGTACTGCAGATCCAACTCGATAGACTGAAGGAAATCCCTGTTGTAGACGGGGATGAACATGTCGTGCCTGTCCGACACGCCGTTGAAACGGATGGCGCCGGGCTGCGATTGGAATTCCTTGAGCGCCACCCGCCGTTGTTCGGCGCATGCTTTTGCACCAAGCAATGTGGCGGAGCAAGGAACCGTAAGAATCATTGACATCAAGAGCAATAAAACCCTGTTCATAACGTGGCTAACCTCCAGAAAGGGATCGGATGCGTTTTCATGATCGGTCGAATCCAAGTTTCGGCGTCAGGATGGAGTCATGGTCCGTTCCGATTTCCGGTCTTCATGGATAAAAATTCGCCTGACGGTGTTTTTCAATTGCCGGAATCCGGACGCGAAGAATTCCATCATTCCTCTGAGCGACCATAGAGACGCGTTTCTCATGAGATAAAAGAGGACGTAGAGCGTGTTTCTGCGCCGGGTTTTCATTTTCCAGAAACGCTCCCAGCGTTCGTTGTCGCCGTAAACGAACGAGGCCTTTTTCCGGATCGATGCGATGCTGTCGTCCAGCAGGATTTCACCTCCTACGGTGATTGTCGCCGGTTGCGGTTGCCCCCGTCTCATTCGGCGTCTTCGCAGGTACTTGATTTTAAGTGGGATCTCCAATTCTTCTCCGCCTTTGTCCCTGTAAAGGATAGAGATTCTTGCGCCCGGGGACAAGTTCACGTTTTCTTCCTGGGGATGGTCCATCTGGAATGCGACGCCGGTCCAGGACAGATCGGCGAGCTTTCCCTTAAAGGCGCGTTTTCCAACCACCACCCTTATTTCTCCCCAGGCCTTTGCCCGGTGGAATTTGCGGGTTTGTTTGCGTTCATAAATCGCCCCCAGGGTGAAAAACAGCATGGTGATGTTGAACAGCACCCAGCATCCTGTAACCGCCAGAGTCTCCCGGTAGAAAGGTTCATGGATAAACTTGTAGATGCAAAGGCCCATCGAGAAACACAGGAGCCAGAAAATGAAGTGGAAAGGGTAGGCGATGGCACTCATCTGGTTTTCCGACAGGGTATCTCCCTTGGCCGTAACCTTGAATGACGGTCTATTGGGTTTTAGAAACGCCATGGCCACTGCGGGCAGCAGGTAGATGGACTGGAACGTTTCGTAGATTTCCGAAAAAAGCGGCCACCGGACGTCACCGTGGAGGTAATTGTGCGTGATGGACAAGGTCATAAGATAGGGAACCGTGTAAATCAGAACCTGGTGCAGTGATGCATTGTAAACATTGAGGCCGAAAAAAAGGAAAAAAAGCGGAGCAAAGAGGAATACCACCCTGGCAAAGCTGAAAAACCAGAAAAACATGGCGTTAAAATAGCATATGCGCTGGTACCACTTCAGTCCTTTTTTCAAGAAGATATTTTTAAGTACAAGTATTTGGATCATCCCCTGGGCCCACCGGGTGCGCTGGGATATCATATTGACAAACATATCGGGTGCCAGGCCGCAGACCAGTGGGTGGGGCAGATAGATGCTGTTGAACCCCTTGGCGTGTAATTCTACTGAAGTTTCGGCGTCTTCGGTGACAGTGTCGTAGCAGAAACCGCCGGTGGTTTCAAGGCATTTACGGCTGAGTACCGCGGCCGATCCACAAAAATATGCGGATTCCCAAAAATCCATGGCCGGCAGTATGCTGCGATAAAACATCTCGTTTTCACTAGGCGCCGCGTAGAAGAGTTTTAGATTGCGCTCCAGGGGGTCTGGATTTAAAAAAAAGTGCGGTGTTTGTACCAGAAACAACTTGGGATCATTGAGAAAATAGTGGGTCGTTTTCAGGAGAAATTCTCTGGTGGGGACGTGGTCGCAATCCAGAATAGCGACGAGTTCCGCACGGCTTTTCTCCAAAGCGCTGTTCAGGTTGCCCGCTTTGGCGTGCTCGTTTTTCCGGCGGGTATGGTAGTGGATGCCGGCTTCTTGGCAGAATTTTTTCAGTTCTGCGTACCGGGCTCGGGCTTTTCGGCGTGTTTCGGCATTTTGGGATTGGCGTTTTTCCAGTGTCGCGCCGTCATCAAGGATGTGAACCGTGACTTTCCCCTCGGGATAAATCATGTTACTGGCAGCAAGCGCCGTTATTTTGGCAAGTTCCGGAGATTCGTTGTAAGTGGGCACGAAAACGTCTACGGTCGGCAGGCGGCTCAAATCCCCCGAGGGAGAACGAAGCTCCCTTTTCAGTAGGGACACAGCTACGAAAAGGTTGAGAAAGAACAGAACGGCACTGTACAGTTCCGCCATTACCAGCAGCATGGATGCAGTAAAATCGGGGACGCCTGCAAAGGATATGGTCTGAGTAAGTCGCCAGTGCCAGTACTGCAGGGCAGCGAATACCGCCAGGTAGATAAAAATGCCCCGCAGGTAGCCTCTGGGCCGAAAAAAGGCGCTTAATACCAGCAGCACCATGACGAGGCCGTAGTGCGATACGCCCCAGCGGTCGGAAATGCCGAGGCTGGCGAGCCAGCAGTAGAAGATGAAACCCGTGAAAGCGAGAAATCCAATAATTCGATATTTACCGGAAGAAACAACGGTTGCCATGGCTGCAAAGGATATGTGCGAATCGTTTCAGCGCAGGGAGCGAATACCAGCATTACGCGCGATCCGGGGCATCGTTTGACAATCAGTTGATCGGTTTTTGTAATCGCTTTTCCCGGATAGGGGTTTGACTCAGAAGCGCTCTAATTGGGAACACAACCGGTCTTTTGGAATAAACGCCATGAGCGGCGTCGTCATTAGGTCACCGAAAAATATACCAAATATATACTACATCTAGACATAGCATATCGGTAAAAAATTGAAAAGCATTAGATTTCAAAGTACATCCAATCCATGGGATGAGTGTTTTTATCTGGGCAGGACAGGAAATGGCCCGGTGCAAGAGGGCTGTGCAACTGCACCGAACGGCTGTTTTCGCCGTCCCAAACTGCCGATTGACGGGAGTGAAGCCCGATGACCATTGATGTGCATGTGGCTGTTCGGGAACTTGTGGCTTTCGTGCTGCGGGGCGGGGACCTGCACCGCGAGTTTTCCGGCCCTTCCCGGGCTGTCGAGGCTATCCGTGCCCACCAGCGTATTCAGCAGGCCCGTCCTTCCGGCTACTGCGCAGAGGTGCCGGTGGATATCGAGGTATGCCGCGGCGATTTGCGCCTGTCGGTAGGCGGGCGCATCGATGGGGTCTATAAACGGCGCGGCACGGTGGTGGTCGAGGAAATCAAAACCACCACGCAGGATCTGGATGACCTTCCCGAGGCAGGGGATCCTTTGCATTGGGGGCAGCTCAAAAGTTACGGGTTTCTTTACGGCAGCCGGCAAGGCCTATCCGAGTTGCGCCTGCAACTGACTTATTGTCACTTGGACAGCGGCCGGACGCGGCAGTTCGAGAAAACCTGCAGCATGCAGACATTGGATGACTTTTTCCAGCAGCTGGTAACGTGCTACCTCGCGTGGGCGGATGCCGTTGCCGGCTGGCGACGGCGACGCGATGAAAGTATTTCGCGGTTGGAATTTCCTTACGAAGGCTACCGCAGGGGCCAGCGGGAAATGGCGGTAGCGGTCTACCGCGCCATCCGCGACCGGGGGCAGTTGATGATCCAGGCGGCCACCGGCATCGGCAAGACCATGGGCGTGCTGTTTCCGGCGGTCAAAGCCCTGGGGGAGGGCCTTTGCGACCGCATCTTTTTCCTGACGGCGCGCACCACGGGCCGCCGGGCCGCCGAAAAGGCGTTCGACGACCTCCGGTCCTGCGGCCTGCGCCTGAAGTCCCTGACCCTGACGGCCCGCGAAAAGGCCTGCTTCCATCCCGGCGGCGAGTGCACGGCCGAAGCCTGCGAATTCGCCCGCGGTTACTACGACCGGTTGCGGCCGGCCCTGGAGGCGGCCTTCGACCGCGAGGCCTTCACCCGCCGGGTGCTGGCGCGCCTGTGCCGGGAGCACTCCGTTTGTCCTTTCTTCTTTTCCCTGGCGCTTTCCCCCTGGTGCGACGCCGTCATCTGCGACTACAACTACGCCTTCGACCCGCGGGTCTACCTGCGGCATTTCTTCTTGGAGGACGACGGTGACAACCTGCTGCTCGTCGACGAGGCCCACAACCTGGCCGAGCGCGCCCGCGACATGTTTTCGGCGACCCTGTCCAAGGAGGCCTTCCTGACCGTGCGTCGCGCCGTCCGCCAGGCCCGCCCACGCCTTTACCGCGCCCTGGGCCGCATCAACACGCTGCTGGTGGCCGATCGACGGCGCTGCCAGGCGGCTGGCGGGGCCCTGTCCGAATCCGAGGCCCCGTCGGCGCTGGTGTCCCAACTGGCGGGTTTTTCGCGCCAGGCGGAAAAAGAGCTGGCGGCGACTCCCGCCGCCGCCTGGCGGGAGCCCCTGCTGGCGCTCTACTTCGACGTCACCGGATTCCTGCGGGTGGCCGAGCAGTTCGACGCGTCCTACAGCACCTGCCTGCACACCGACGGCCGCGAACTGACGGTGCGCCTGTTCTGCATGGACCCGTCGCACCGGCTGTCCCAGGCGTTGGCCCGCGGCAGCGCGGCCGTTTTTTTCTCCGCCACCCTCACGCCGCGGCGTTATTTCGGACGCATCTTCGGCTGTGGTGAGGACACGCCCATGCTGGACCTGCCCTCTCCCTTTCCCCGGGAGCACCTGGGGGTCTTCATCGCCGACCGCATCTCCACGCTCTACCGGCAGCGCGGCGAAACGGCCGCCGCCGTGGCGGCCATGATCGCCGCCATGGTTTCCGCACGACGGGGCAATTACCTGGTTTTCTTTCCCTCATACGCCTACCTGGAACTGGTGCGGGAGGCCTGCGGGCCCATGCTCGGCGCCGCGCGGGTGGTGGTACAGCGGCCCGGCATGGGCGAAGACGACCGCGAGGACTTCGTGGCGGGTTTCCGGCGGGGCCGGGCGGAGACCCTGGTGGGGTTCGCCGTGCTGGGCGGGGTGTTCGGCGAGGGCATCGACCTGGCTGGGGACCGCCTCAGCGGCGTGGCCGTCGTGGGGGTGGGGCTGCCGGGGATCACCCGCGAGCGGGAGTGCATCCGCGCCTGCTTCGAGCAAAGCGAACGGCGCGGCTTCGAGTTCGCCTATCTCTATCCCGGCATGAACCGCGTGCTGCAAGCCGCCGGTCGGGTGATCCGCACCGCCTCGGATCGTGGCGTGGTGCTGCTCATCGACCGGCGCTACGCCGCACCGCGTTACCGCAGCCTCCTGCCGGCCGCCTGGCGGCCCCGCCGCGTGGGGGGGGGCCGGGCCCTGGCCGCGGCGCTGGACGGCTTCTGGCGTACCGCGGCCGGATGAACATTCCCCGGAGAGCAACCCCGCAGGCGGCGGCCCGGCGTGCACGGCGACGCACCCCGGGAACCGCCGCCGACCCGCAGTGCCTGCCCAAACGGATGTATAAGTTTACATAATAACGACAGCGGTTAAAAATTGCCACAATGTGTAATAAATGTTGACATTTAGCAGCGAAACCCTTATAGGATGCATTCTTTTTTCCCGGCGGTATTCTTTTCACTATTCCAACGTACAGGAGGTGTCATGGCAAGACGTTTCGTGGGGTGTCTGGTGGGACTGGTGGTCATCCTGGGGTTGGGCGGCGGAGCGGCCCTGGCGGGAAGCGGTTTCTACTTGGGGTTGGGCGGTTCTTACGCTTTCAGCGAAATCGACAACGACACGCTGGCCGACCTCACCGGCATCTCGGACCTCGAGGATCTGGATATCAACATCGATTTCGGCGACACATACGGCTTCAACGCCCGGCTGGGCTGGCGCCCGCTGAACTTCTTTGCCCTGGAGCTGAACTTCGACTACCTGCCGGGCTTCGACGCCGGAAACGCCCTGACCTTTTTCGACTTGCCCGTCTCGGTGGACACCAGCCTGGACATCATGACCCTCATGTTGGATGCCAAGCTGATTCCGCTGCGGCTGGGGCCGGTGGAGTTCAGCATCTTCGGGGGGGTCGGCGGCATGAAGGCCGACCTGGACCTGAACGCCTCGTCGCCCTTGCGGGGGGAACGCGTCGCCGCCTCTACCAGCGACAGCCTGCTGTGCGGGGAAGTGGGTATCGGCGTGGGCGTAGCCCTGGGGCAACACATCAGCCTGGGCGTCGAGGGCAGCTACGTGGGCGGTTTCGGCGATGTCGGCGACTACAACTACGGCATCGGCTATTTCCTGATCACCGGCGGCATCGACTTCTATTTCAAATAAGGCCGCTGCCCGCCCCGCGGGCCGCCGTCGCTTCCAGCCTATTCCATGGCCAGCAGCCGGCGGATTTCGGTGACCTCGAAGACCACCGCCGCGCGGATCATCCTGGCGGCGTCGTCACCGGCGTGCTTGGCGATCATGGCGCGGATGTCGTCCAGGATGGGGCCCTCCTTCTGGATCTCTTTTACGTCCAGGTACAGGCGGTATCCGGGGGTGGTGAAAGTCACCGGGCTCTCGGCGATGGCCAGGAAGACCGCCCGTGGGTTCTGTTCGAGGTTTTCCAGACTGCGGTTGCTCCCCAGGCCCATGACCAGGGTGCCGTTTTCCATCAGCCGGGGGCTGCCGAAGTAGGCCACATTGGGGCGGCCGCGGCCGTCGCTGGTGCCCAGGATGCCGATGCGGCCGGGTTTATTGACGGTTTCCAAAAGTTCTTTGCCGATATCCACCATTTTTGCCTCCTGGTTCGCAGAGCGGGTTCGACTGTCAAGAGCGCTGCAGGGGAAACGCGGCGCACAGCTCGAGCATCTCGCCGCGCACACGTTCGAGGAGCGCCTTGTCCTCGCTGGCTTTCATGACCGACACGATGGCCTGCCCGATGGTCTTCATCTCGGCTTCGCCCATGCCCCGCGAGGTCACCGCCGGGGTGCCGATGCGCACGCCGCTGGTGACCGTGGGGCCTTGGCGGTCGAAGGGGATGGCGTTCTTGTTGACGGTGATGCCGGCCGTTCCCAAGGCCTCCTCGGCATCCCGGCCGGTGATGCCCAGGCCGGTGAGGTCGGTGAGCATCATGTGGTTGTCTGTGCCGCCGGCCACCAGGCGCACGCCGCCGTCGGACAGCGTGCGGCCCAGGGTATCGGCGTTTTTGACCACCTGGCGCTGGTAGGCCTTGAAGTCTTCGGAGAGGGCCTCGGCCAGCGCCAGGGCCTTGGCGCCGATGACGTGCATCAGTGGACCGCCTTGGATGCCGGGAAAGATCTGCTTGTCGATGCGCTTGCCGATGTCTTCGGAGCGCGACAGGATCATGCCTCCCCGGGGGCCGCGAAGGGTCTTGTGGGTGGTGGTGGTGACCACGTCGGCAAAGGGCAGGGGAGAGGGGTGCAGGTCGGCCGCCACCAGGCCCGCAATGTGGGCCATGTCCACCATCAGCAGGGCCTCGACCTCGGCGGCGATGTCGGCGAAGGCCTGGAAATCGATGAAGCGCGGGTAGGCGCTGGCCCCGGCGATGATCATGCGCGGGCGGTGTTTGCGGGCCAGCTGCCGGACCTCGTCGTAGTCGATGGTCTCGGTGTCGGGGTGCACGCCGTAGTGTACGAATTTGAAGAGGCGCCCGGAGAAGTTGACCGGACTGCCGTGGGTCAGGTGTCCGCCGCAGGAGAGGTCCATGCCCAGCACCGTGTCGCCGACTTCCAGCAGCGCGAAGAGCACGGCCATATTGGCCTGCGAGCCGGAGTGCGGCTGCACGTTGACCCACCTGGCCTGAAAGAGCCTGCGGGCCCGCTCGATGGCCAGCGTCTCCACCTCGTCGACGAACTCACAGCCGCCGTAGTAGCGCCGCCGGGGGTACCCCTCGGCGTACTTGTTGGTCAACACACTGCCCTGCACCGCCATGACGGCTTCGCTGGCGATGTTTTCCGAGGCGATCAGTTCGATGGTTTGCTGCTGTCGCTCGATTTCCCTGTTGATGGCTGCAGCCATGGCCGGGTCGGCCTTCTCGATGATTTCCAGATTCATACCGTTTCCCGTCGGTGTGCGCCGCCGTCCCGAAGGAAAGCGGCGGCGGTTACGTGTTCGTTGCCCGTGCCGGGGTGCGTCGTCAGGCGTGCGGACGCCGCTGCTGACCGTGATGCGTGCCGGTGCCCACCGGAGCGGTGGGCCCCACCCGATCTTGTTAATAAAGGCCCCAACGGGCCTCAATGTCAACCCCTTTTGCGCGCAAGTCAATCGCGCACCAGTTGCAAACACATTGTGTGCTCTCTGAATCATCCGGGTCCGCCGTACGCGGGAGGTGTCAGGCGACAGCGGTGGCTTCCGGTCAAGAACGAGCGTTGCTTGCGGGTGCCCCGCTTTTGGGCGCGTGCGTGTCACCGTGCCGGGACGGCCAGAGCGGTTTTGCATTTGAATGCGGCCCCGATTTAGGTAGGATGCCGGTTGTAGCCGATTCGGGGGGCGACATGCGGAACATCTTGCGTTTGTTGAGCGTCGTGCTGCCGGTTGCGGGACTGCTGTGTTGGGTTGTGCCCGCGACGGCCTTCAGGACCGACCTTCCCAACTACCGTTGTCCTCCAGCCCGGTTTTCGTCTGCGACTCCCAGTACCGAATGTCCGATCGCTGCGGCCAGTCCGACGATTCCTACGCCCAGGACGGCAGCGAGGTGTGGCTCTACAATTCCGGCCGGTCGCGCTTCGTCTACTATTTCACCTTCATCAACGACCGCCTCCAGCGCATCCGGCAGGTGGCCTGTGATGCCGACAACCCCGATTGCCCCTACTTCCGCTGAGTCCCTTGCCCCCGGGCCCGACGGGTTTAAAGAAATCGCCGTGGCGGGCCGATAAACACCCCGTGGCGAGAAGATCGCCGTTCGGCGCCCCGACCGCGACCGGCGGTGTCCGTACCCAATGGCCCCGTACCCTGATTCCGCCCGGTTCGGCGGGGAAAGGCCGCCATGCTGATCGTTCCACTGACCGGAAGACGGTTCCGGGAAAATCTGCCCTGGTTCACCATCGCCATCATCGCGATCAACTGCTTGGTGTATTTCGCGCTGCAGGCCGGGGACGCCGGCAACGGGCGCCGGGCCGAGGCGTTCTATCACCGCTCCGGCCTGGCCGACATCGAGGTGCCGCTATACATCGCCTACCTGCAGGAGCGGGGCCGGCCGTCCGGTTCCGGAGACCGCCTGTCCGAAGTGGAATGGCGCGTGGTGCTGCACGGCCGCATCGAAGGTGACGACCGCTTCCTGTCCCGGCTGGAGAGCGGGGCGGCCTTTGGCGGCGACCGGTCCCGGTTCGACGAGTGGCGCCGGCTGCGGAGCGAATATGAATTGATGCGCTCCCGGTCCGTCTCCTACCGTTTCGGCCTGAAGCCCGCAAAACCGACCGCACTCACTTTCATCACCTACATGTTTTTGCACGGCGGCTTCTCCCACCTGCTGGGCAACATGATTTTCCTGTGGATCATGGGATGCCTCATCGAGGCCGGCTGCGGACGGGCCGTCTTCCTGTTGGAGTACCTGCTGGGCGGGGTGCTGGCAGCGGGGCTGTACTGCCTGGTGTACCCCCACAGCCGCGTTCCGCTGGTGGGCGCGTCGGGCGCCATCGCCGCCCTTATGGGGATTTTCACCGTGCTCTACGGCCGCCGCCGCATGCGGGTTTTCTATTCTCTGGGTTTCTACTTCGGCACCGTCACCATTCCGGCCATCGTGGTGCTTCCCTGCTGGGTGGGCAACGAGCTGTTGCAGCTCTTTTTCAGCGGGCCCGCCCACGTGGCCTACATGGCCCATGTGGGCGGCTTGCTGGGAGGCGCGCTCATGGGGGCTGCCAACCGGGTGCTGCCCATGCCGGGTGCTGCGGAAGTGCCGGAAGCGGCCGTCGAACCGCAGGACCCCGTCGCCCCGCTGATGGAACAGGCCCTCGAAAAAATCGCCGCCCTGGAACTGCCGGCGGCAGAGAAGCTGCTTGAGCAGGCGCTGCGCATGGACCCGGGGCGCACCGACGCATTGCGACATCTTTTTCACATCCGCAAGCTGGCACCCCACGCCGGGGAATTCAGGACCACGGCTCGGGAGCTGATTTCACGGCTGCTCAGGGACCCCGGCACCCAGGCCGAGGCCCTGGAAGTTTACCGCGAGTACCGCCGTATCCCTCGAAGGCCGCCCCTGCCCGCCGGCCTCTATCTGCAAATCGCCCTGGCCCTCATCGGCCGGGGGCGGGTGGACGAAGCCGAAAGGCTGCTGGCCGCCCTCGTCCGCCAGCGGCCGGATTTCCCTGGGATTGCAACGGCCCTTTTCAAACTGGCCGCAGCCTGCCGGGAGCGGGGCCGCAAGGACCGCTGGCGGCGGTACCGCGACATCATCTGCGCCCGCTTCCCCGATTCCGAAGAGGCCCGCGTGCTCCGTCGCCGACAGGCCTGACCTCCGCCCCGCCCGCTTCTCCCGGCCCATCGCGGCGCAAACCCGCCGCAATCCCGCACGGCGCAGTTCCCACCGATACCGCCGCCTCCTTAGATGCCGCCCGGCTTGACATGCCGGGCGCTTCGGGGTAGACACAAACGCAGGGGATGACTTATTTTGTAGACCGTATTTTTACGGAAAGGTTCCAGCGTGCAGCAGGCCCGAACAATCAGAATTGTACTGCTCGAGGACAATCGCGAGCTTCGCACCGTACTGTCGACACTCCTGAAAAAACGCGGCTATGAGGTGAGGGCTTTTCCCGACCCCACCATCTGCCCGCTGCAGTTGCGGCCGGAATGCCGTTGCAGCCGACACGAAGCTTGCGCCGACGTCATCCTGACGGACCTGGACATGCCCGGCATGAACGGCCTGCAGTTCATCGAAAACCAGAGGGCCAAGGACTGCAAATGCCGGCACATCGCCATCATGTCCGGCAATCTGCCCGGAGAGCTCACCGCCCGTGCCCGGGAACTCGGGTGCCGCGTGTTTTCCAAGCCCTTTGACCCGCCGACGCTTTTCCGGTGGCTGGACGAGGTCGAAAGCGACGTCCACCCCCGCAGGCGGCTGGCGGATTGGCTGACCGCTGAATCCGCCGATACCTCTCATGCGCCGGTGGAAAAGACGTCAGCCGCCTGTTAACCCTTTCCCGAACCGGTTGCCCGACGGCCGCCGCCAAAAAAACAGTAAAGCAGCTCAGTGGAGCGGTCTACACTCCAGAGCACGGCGTCATTTGCGACAAGAAGGCCGGTCTCTGCGCCGATTAGATGGGAATTTCCCTGGCGCTGACCCGGGAATACCTTGGAGGGGCGGCCGAGAAGAGACTGCAGAAGGCCATCGGCCCCATCCAGGACTTCGACGCCACTTGGTTCACCCTGAGCAACGGCGTTTCCTGCAAGACGAAAGAAAAGGCCTGCTACATCACTGGCCGTCGTGGTGGCCGCGCTGGTTCTTCTTCTCGTCGTCTCCGGCCTGTGCGCCACGGCGGCCACGGGGCGGGTGGCCTCCGCCGACGAGGGGCCGGATTAGCCCGGCTGTGCGAACGTATGGTGACGCAGCAGATCGCCGTACGGGGGGTTGAAGATCCCCGAGTGCTGGCCGCCCTGCGCAAGGTGCCGCGCCACCGCTTCGTGCCCGAAGCTTACCGCGCCCGGTCCTACGACGATACCTCCTTCCCATGGGCCACAGCCAGACCATTTCCCAGCCTTACATCGAGGCCTACATGACCGAGGTGCTGGACCTTGCGTCCACCGACCGTGTGCTGGAAATCGGCACCGGATCGGGCTGCCGGGCCGCCGTGCTGGCGGAGCGGTGCCGCCACGTCTACACCATCGAGATCGTCCCCGAACTGGGCGAGCGCGCCCGCGGCCTTCACCGGAAGCTGGGATACGGCAACATTTCCGTCAGGATCGGCGCCGGCTACCGGGGGGCGGGGGCGCAGCACACGCCCTTCGACGCCGTCATCGTGACCTGCGCGCCCGGCGATTTGCCCCGGCCGCTGCAGCGGCAGCTGCGGGAGGGCGGGCGCATGGTCATCCCGGTGGGGTCCGGTTTTTTCCAGAAACTGCTGCTGCGCAGGAAAGACGGGCGGCTGGAGATCGAGTCTTCGCTGCCGGTACGTTTTGCCCCATGGTCGACGAGGCCGGCAAAGTCTACTGACACCCCCCGGTATTCCGGCCCCCGCATGTGAGCGATGCGGCGCCATCCCTCCCCATCCGCTGCCGGGCGTCTTAGTTGGCGGTCTGGAATATCCGTCGGTACAGGTCCTGGCCGTAGCTGGTCTGCAGCGGGCCGGCTTCCACCAGGCGGAAAGTGCGGCCCCCGTCGGCGCGCCGCTCGGCCCGCAGGAAGAGAACGTTGCGTGCCCGGTCTGCGAAAAGGGCCCGCGGAAATTCGTACAGGTGGGTGACGAAAAAGATCCTGACGCCCTTTTCCTGCAGGGCGCGCACGATCTGGCCGGCGATCTCCGAGCCCTCGCGCTCGTTGGTGGCCGCGAACGACTCGTTGAAGAGCACCATGGCATCCGGTGCCAGGTGCGCCACGATGTCGTTCATGCGCGTCAGTTCCTCTTCCAGTTTGCCGCTGGTCAGGGAGGCGTCCTCCTCACGCCGGAAGTGGGTGAAGAGACCGCGGCAGACGCTGGCGCGAAAGGACTCGGCTGCCACAAACATGCCGCTCTGCATCATCAGCTGGGCCAGCCCGACGCTGCGCAGGAAGGTGGACTTGCCCCCCTGGTTGGCGCCCGTGATGATTACCAGGTCCCGGCCGTCGGCCCCGCCGTCGTTGCCCACCACCCGGCTTCCCATAGTCAGCGCCAGGCACAGGTCGTAGAGCCCCCGGTAGGCGTGCGCCCGCCGGGCGGCGGGCAGGGGCTGCGGGAAACAAACCGGCTCCGCTATCCCCGTGAGTTTCCGGTGCAGGTTCATACAGCCCATGTAAAAGGCCAGTTCAGTGCGCAGGGTTTCGAAGAAGTGGTTGATGTGATCGGCGGACTGCGCCAAGGCGTTGGCCACCGGGTTGATGCCCCGGTCTCTGAGCTCGGAAAGCGCCCGTCCGCCGCTTTCGTCCCGGGGATGGATGGAAAAACCGAAAGAGGGCGGCCTACGGCCCAGGGCGCGTTTGACCAGCCCGATTTTTTCGCGCAGCGGCTTGCGCAGCATGTAGCCGGAGCCCTCGTTGCCGCGTCCCAGCGTCGCGCTGATGAGCACCCCGTCGCGAAACTTGAGTTCCCGCAGGTGGCGCTGGATACAGTCGAAGTAGGCGTCGTCGAGTTCCCCGGCGATCATCGTGAAGAAGCGCGAGAAACCCTCCGACTTGAATTTTACGGCGTGCCAGCGGCCGATGCGCCGCAGTTCTTCCAGCAGGCCGACGAACATCTGCAGCAGCTCAATGGCGTCCATCAGGATGGAGCGCGGGTAGCGGCTGAAGGTGCCGTAGTAGTGGCGTTTGCGGTTTTCGATGGAGGCCACGGCCACGTCGTAGAGTTCGCGAACGACCGCGGGGTTCTGCAGGCAGTCCCGCAGCACCGCTTGGCGGTAGGCGATGGTCGCCGGGTCGGCGGTGCCGCAAAGCAGCGCCCTGCGGGCCACGTCGTAGAGCACCCGGTCACCGTCGGCCATGGCCCCCAGCAGGGTGTCCAGCGCCAGGTCCTGCACCAGCGCCTCCTCATTGGGCGGTGGCGGCTGCGCCGTGTCGAAATCGCGACTGGCGTGCATGAGGTGCGTTTTCACGGTCCGATGCGCTCCTTCAGGCGTTCGTAGGTCAGGCCGTACTTTTCGGCGATGGCCACGGCATAAGCCAACCCGTCGGCCGGTTTGCGCACGATCCTGTAGGTGCGCAGCTCGGGATGGCCGGGCACCACGGTGCTGACCATGCTGACGGTCTTTTCCCCCCCGGACGCCAGTTCGTCCACGAAGGTCACCCAGACGCACAGCAGGTCCATGCGGCGGATTTCGTCCATCACCCGCCGACTCAGAAAGAGGGCGTCACGCAGGGAGGTCGAAGTGAAGATCTCGTTGAGGATGAGGATGCTGTCCGGCGTGGCGCGGTGGAGGATGTGGTGGATCCGGATCAGGTCGTCCTGCAGCTTGCCGCGCAGGTCCTGGATGCGTTCTTCCCTTTCGAAGTGGGTGAAGATCCGGTCGAAAAGGAAGAGCCGCGCCCGGCGTCCCGGAACGGGGCAGCCCAGGGCCGCCAGGTAGTGCAGCTGGCCGAACATGCGTGCGAAGGTGGTCTTGCCGCCCTGGTTGGGGCCGGTGACCACCAGCACGCGTTCGCCCTCGTCCAGGGTGAGGTCGTTGCACACCACCGTCGCCTTTTGCGCCACGCATTTGCGGGCCAGCGCCAGGTCGAAACCGTCGTGCACGTGGAGCGGGGCACGCCGCCGCGTCACCTCCGGGTAGCAGAACGCCAGTCCGGCTTTTCGTAAGGGGGCGATGTACTCCAGGAAGGCGAGGTAGAATTGCACCTCGCGGTCGAAGCGCACCACGGTTTCATCGGCGAATCCGGCATTGTCGCGGTAGTACTCGTACAGCCGTGAGAAGAGCTCCGGGTACAGCCGCGCCACGCAGTCCAGGATCCGGGCTTCCACGGGGTTCATGCCGGCGGCCGGCGGCAGCTTGACGGTGTAGTCCTTTGCCGCGCCGTGGTTGAACTTGTCGAAGGTGCGGGCCACTTCGGCGCTGTAGTCCGGCTCGCCGGCATAGCGGCGCACCCGCACGTGGCTGCCCCTGACCAGGATGCAGTAATTCACATCCCCCAGGTCGGACTTCAGCTCGTCGCTCTGCGCCTCCAGTCGTGTGAAGGCGCCGGAGGCGGTGTAGGCGCCGAGGTAGTCGCGCATGTGCCGCAGTCCGCGGGATTCGAGATCGGCGGATTCCAGGTCGCGCACCAGCCGCCGGACGGCCGCACAGTAGGCGCGCACCGCTTCCAGGAACCACCCCGTGCGGTGATGGCGGTACTGGAGCTTCTCGATCATGCGCAGGTACCGCCGCACGACGGTCATCCGCTCCGCGAAGGCCCTGATCTTCTCCCGCAGGCGCCGGCCCTCAAGGTCGCGCATGACCTGCTGGCGAAAACGGATGGCGGCGACATCGTGCAGCGGCGTCCGGAAAAACGGAGCGAGATCGTACTGCTGACGGCCGGCGCAGAGGCTGCTCACCACCTGGTCGAGGCCGAGGTCGGCGAAGAACGCCGGGTCCCCGGAAACCTCTTCCGCGGGCCGGTCGGCGGACCGGGGAAACAGGAGGCTTTCGAAGACCGGGGGATCATCGGGACTCACGGTCCGCTCCCCCCGCAGCCGCCAGTTCGGCGGCTTCCGATTTCAAGGCCTCCAGCAGCGCCATGCGGTCCGCCACGCGCCGGACCTCGGCTTCGATGCCGTCGCCGTGTTCGCGCCGGCGCGCCTGGGCCGCCTCCATGGCCCCCTTGGTGGCGGCCACGGTCTCGTCCAGGCGCTCGCGCGTTCGACGGGCGAACCCGGCAAAAGAGATGTTGATGTTCTGCAGGGTGGACCAGCGGATGTTTTCCACGTTGCGCCGCACCAGCCGGTCCAGGCGCTGGTTGAGGGACTGCAGCACGGGCAGCGGGTCGGTGTTCCAGGTGTTGAGCACCCAGTAGGGTTTTCGCCTGATTTCCAGGGCCTCCTCCGGGGACAGGGATCGGTAGGGCACCTGGAAGAGGTCGGCGGCGGCGCGCCGCAGGGTCTCCACCAGGTTCTGGAGACGCTCCTCGTGGGGCGCCAGGCACGCCACCAGTCGCTCTTTGACGCGCCGGTTGAGCGCCTCCTGCCGTTGCTCGAAGAAGTCGGGGATGGCCTCGGCCCAGGCCTGCTGGACACCGCTGCGCGCGGACCGACCGCCGCGGCCGCTTTCCATGATCTGCCGGAGGTGCTGCTCGGCCGCCTGCCGCAGCTCGCGGGCCTGCTCTTCCACGAAGGCCGTCACGCGTTGCTTGTCTCCCGCCAGGATGTCCTCGACCAGGCGCCGGTCGCTCTCGGCCTGCCGCAGACTTTTTTCGAAGACGGCGATCTTCTCCTCGAGCTCCTGCCGGGGGAGTTTCAGGGCCTGCAGCACGATGCCGGCCTCCATCAGGGCGGCGTCGATGAAGTCCACCGCCCGTCGCGATACGGCCTCGGACAGGGCCGCGAATTTTTCCCGCGCCAGGAAGTCCACCAGGAATTCCTCCAGCTGCGCCATGCCGCTGTCGCGCCACTGCCGCCCGTCGTCCGACGCCCGGGCCGCCAGTCCCCGGCGGGCCGACACGCAGAAAACCCGGAAATCGTCGTCGCGGCCGGCTTCCTGCGCCAGGATGTCCCGGTAGAAGGCCAGCGCCTCGGACAGTTCGTCGGGGGTCAGGTAGTCGATCTTGTTGAGCACGAAGAACAGGCGCGGCACCTTTTCCTTCACCTGCCGCAGGAAGGCCAGTTCCACCTCGGTGATGGGCGGGTCGGCCGAAACCAGGAAGAGGGCGGCATCGCACTGCGTCAGGAAGTCGAGGGTAGCCGTGGTGTTGTGCCGGTAGGTGGACCCGATGCCCGGCGTGTCGATGAGCACCACGCCGCCGGCCAGGATGGGCGCTGGCAGCGACACCTGCACCTCGGCCACGCCGCGGCGGTTCTGAGGGTTGCCCTTTTCGGTAACGAAGTCGGCCAGCCAGGCCCTGCGCTCGTCCACGCCGGTGCCCGGAAACTCCTCCGCCGGGCGCTTGTCGCGGTAGATGACGCGCATGGCAGGGGTTTGGCCGTACTGGATGAAGGTCGGTGCGGCCGTCAGGGGGACGACCCCTACGGGCAGCACCGGTTCGCCCGTCAGAGCGTTGAGCAGGGTGCTCTTACCGCGTTTGAACTGTCCCAGCACGGCCAGGTGAAAGCGTCCCTCGCAGAAACGTTGGCGCAGGTCGTCGAGTTTCCCGGCGTGGGGAAGGAACTCCGGTCCGATCTGTGCAGCCGTCTCGGCCGCCCTGCTCAGCAGGGATTCGAGGGTCGGCTGCTCCTGGAGACGGGTCTGTGGCAGGGCTGCCCGGCGCATTGGCTCCTCCCGGTTCGGTGTCCAGGTGGTCGCATGGGGCCGATCGCTGCGGGGGGTCGCCGTTGCACGGGAATCAAAAAAACCGCCCGCGGACCCCTTCACGATCACTGCCCCACCGCATCTGACTGTCGGCAGGAGTCATCAGCCCGGTCCGGGCGGTTAAGAGGGGGACTCCATCCCCGATTGCGCCATTATACTAATACCACCGGCGGCAAAAAGCAAGTCCCCCGGCCGAGTATCCGGGGCAATCGCGCACAGCGGCCGGCATACGTGTGGCCTGTTTCCTGCGTTGTCCGGGACCATCCTTACACCGGTGCGTCATGCAGTGGACGGCGGTTTCGCCTCAAGGGCTGTGATTGCCCGGGACGGCCGGCCCTTCAGGCCGCCGCCCGGGGGGCCAAGTGGGAGAGATAGGTCTTGGCCCGGGAGGCGATCTCGTGGTCCGGGTACTTGTTTAGCAGCCCCCGCAGGATCCTGCGGGCCCGTTCGGGGTTCATGAGGCGGTCGTGGAAGATCTGGGCCGCCCGGAAATAGGCCCTGGGCACCAGGGGGTCTTCCGGGTAGGCCTTGACCAGCCGGTTGAAGGCGGTGATGGCCGCCTTGCTTTTGCCGCTTTCGTTGAACCAGCTGCCCAGCTTGAAGAGGGTGTCGGCCGGCGGGGTGAAGGCGCCGTCGTCGGCCAGGCACTCTCCATAGACCTGCAGCGCCTCCTGCTTATGGCCGGCACTCGAGAGCAGGTCCAGGTGCCGGGGGCGGTGCTCCCGGAGCAGATCGCCCCGCTCTTTGAGCTTGAGCAGCGCATAGTAGCGCTGCGAGAGCCGCACGTCCTGGAAGTCTTCTTTGCCGGCGGCCGCCTCGAGGGCCTCCAGGGCCTCGTCGTGACGGCCCTCCTGCACCAGTCGGTTGACGCGGTTGAGCAGCAGTTCATTTTCATCGGTCTCAACGGCCGGTTTTTCGTTGTCCGGGTCCCGGAAGTCCTCGAAGCTGACCTCGTAGCCGATCCGGCGGTGGTACTGCAGGATGACGTATCCCATCAGGTGGTAGGAGACGATGGCGTAGTACACCTTGGCCAGGCTGAACAGGAAAAGGGCCGCCGTCGGCGGCAGGTATCGGAACATGAAGCGCCCCAGGATCATGGGTGCGCTGCCCAGCAGCGAGACGAAGAAATACAGCAGCAAATAGCTCCAGCCGATGCGCGTGGTCAGCCCGATGAACAGCACGGGGTTGAGCGCCCCGATGAGCGAATTGGTGGTGGCCAACAGGATGATCATGGCCGGCGCCAGTAGCATGGCCACCAGGTAATAGGCGATGGCCAGCGGCCGCCCGCCGGCGAAGGCTGCCGCCGCCAGGCCGATGCCGATGACGATGAAGAGAATGATCTGTTTGAACACCTGCCCGAAATCGTCCGACAGGCTTTTGGCGTCCAGGGGCGGCGGCTTGAGATCCCCCGAAGCCGTGGCGGTCAGCGCGGCGTAGCTGTACTTGATGGTCACGGCCCACAGCAGGAGCCGGGCGACCGCGGAGATCACCCCTCTTCCCGCGAACAGCGTGCTGAGGGCCGCCACGGCCACCATCAGGGTCAGGGACCAGCGGTTGAAGGGGTAGAGGAAAAACCGCGGCAGCCGCTGCCAGAAGGGGGCGATGGCGTTTTCGATGCCCAGCCAGCGGGCCGGTATGCGGCAGTTGGGGCACAGGTGCAGCGTCTGGGTCTGCAGCCCGGTTTCGTGGGTGCGCACCAGGATGCAGTCCGGGCAGAAAGTAGCGCCGCAGGTGTCGCAGACCCACTGGGCCGGCCGTGTGGGGTGGTACCGGCACGACTGTTTCATTTTGATTGCCTCCTACGGGGGTTGCCGAGTCGCTGCCGGCGGCCGGATAGCCCGACCGGCCGGCAACGCAATACCTGTCGGGACTCTTATCGGCCGGAGGAGGCCAATAGTTGAGGCCGCCCCCCTTTCCGGGAGGCGGGGGGATTCCCGTGGGGCTCAGGTGGAGGCCCGGCGTCCCCAGCGGTCGACGTGCTTTTTCACGGTGCGGCGGTCCAGGCCGCATTGCCTTGCCGCCCCTTCGTAGGTGCCGTAGCGCCGGTAGAGCAGGTAGCAGTAGCCGGACAGCAGGCCCTGGGCGTCGATGGTGCCGCCTTCGATCCCCGCGGCCAGCCGGGCGGCCAGGTCGGCTTCCGCCGCTTCCGGGGCCGCCCCGCGGTAGCGCCGGTTGAGCAGGACGGCGCGCACGCACTGTTCCAGTTCGCGTACGTTGCCGGGCCAGGGGTAGTCGTCGCCCGGTTCGCTGCGGATGGTTTCACGCACCATGCGCGTGATGTCCGTCACACGGCTTCCCAGCATGCGCGCCACCAGCAGTGCGATGAGGTCGTCGAGTTCGGCCGGATCTTCTGCAATGCGCCGGCGCAGCGGCGGCACGGTGATGATATCCGAGCACAGGCGGTAGTAGAAGTCGTCTCGCATGCGGCCCCGGCGGCGCAGCGTCTCAAGGGGCTGGTTGGTGGCGGCGATGACGCGTCCCTGGAACCGGTGCTCGCGGTGGCTGCCCACCGGCGAAAAGGTTCGTTCCTGCAGCACCCGCAGCAGTTTGATCTGCACCGGGATGGAGACTTCACCGATTTCGTCCAGGAAAATGGCGCCGTGGGGACTGCAGCGGTCGAAGATCCCCTGGTAATCCTCCACCGCCCCGGTGAAGGCGCCCCGCCGGTGCCCAAACAGTTCGGATTCAATCAGGTTCTCGGGAAACTGGGACAGGTTCAATGACACGAAGGAGCGTGTGAAGCTCTCCACGAAGCACCGGCGCTTTTCATCGTAGGGGATGAACCCCGAACGGCCGATGGCGGCCGCGGCTGTGCCCTTGCCCGTGCCGGTCTCTCCCAGGATGAGGGTGGAGAAATCTTCCATGCGGTTCCACAGGTGGCGGTTGTACAGCTCCAGGTCGTGGGTGAAGACATCGTTCCACAGCCTGCGGCGCAGGGCCCGCATGCAGGGGCTGCGGCCCACCAAGCTGGAGTCGATGAAAAAGTAGGCCCGTCGCAGCTGGAAGACCACCTCGAAATAGCGCCGCATGTCGTCGGGGGCGAAGCCGCGTCCGCCCAGGTAGGCGAACGCCTGGCGGGCGAAAGGCACCTCCAGGGGTCGGCTGCCGGCCGCGATTTGTTGCCGGATGAAGCCGTCGAAACGGTCGAGAAAGCGGTGGAAGAACTCGAACAGCAGGGAGGTTTCCAGCAGCCGCCGGTCCCGTCCGCCGTAGCGGCGGATGTCGCCGCGGCCTTCGCGGTCCAGGCGCCGGATGGTGCGATCCACTTTGTGCACCACCGCTTCGGTGCGCTGGGTTTCGGGGACGCCGGCATCCAAGCCGCTGATCTCCAGGTCCAGCGCGGCGCGCTCGTCGGTGAAGGGGTTGGTGAAGACCGCCCGGCTGATCAGCGCGAACAGCCGCCGCTCCCGGGGGCGCAGTCGACATCGGTCCATGTTGCCGCTCCTGTTTCGGGGGTATTGCCATGCATTATGTGCATAAGGCCTATGCATATTATGTACAGACAGTGGTTGAAACTTGAGCGGGGTTGAAGTGTGGAAATCAAGGAAAAACCAATAAAAACCAATGGGTAGTCGCGTCAAAAAGGTGCCTGGCATGTTTCTTGGTACCCAGGAAAGACAGAAGCGCGGTCCCGGCCGGCACCGGCATCCGGCCGGCGGCGGGGCCGCAATTTCCAACCGAAAGGAGATGCGTCATGAAAGAGTCGATCCTGGGAAATCTGTTGAGAAAATGCCGGCCGGCGCTGCTCGTTCTCGTGGCGGCGCTGCTGCTGCCGGGTTTGTTTGCCGCCCGCGGCCGGGCCGCCGGGCTGCTCATCGCCGACGGCGGCCTGGGCGGTGTGCTGGAAATCGAGGAACACGACGTGCGGGTGACCATCAACAACGGCGTGGCCGTCACCCGCGTCACCCAGGTGTTTCGCAACACCGAAAACCGGCAGGTGGAGGCCCTGTACACTTTCCCGGTGCCGCGGGGGGCCTCGGTGGCCAACTTTTCCATGTGGATCAACGGCAGGGAGATGGTGGGCGAGGTGGTGGAGAAGAAGCGTGCCCGCAAGATTTACGACAGCTACAAGCGCAAGCGGCGCGACCCCGGGCTGCTGGAGCAGGTGGACTACAAGACCTTCGAGATGCGCGTTTTTCCCATCGGTGCCGGCGCCCGCCAGAAGGTGCAGATCGTCTACTACCAGGAGCTGGACGTGGACCACGACCAGGTGACCTACGTCTACCCCCTGGCCACCGTGACCCGGCGCGACGTAAACGCCCGCACCACGGGAAGGTTCGCCATCGACGTGGACATCAAGTCCGCCGTTCCCGTCACGGCCGTGGACAGCCCCAGCCACCCGGACGCCTTCGTGGTGGCCCGGCACACCGACCACCGGGTGCAGGCCAGCCTGGAGAGCGCCGGCGGAAGTCTGGCGGCCGACGTGGTGGTGCACTATGCGCTTTCACGGCCGCGCACGGGCATCGACCTGATCGTCTCGCATACGCGCGGAGAGGACGGCTACTTCATGCTCACCCTGACGGCCGGCAGGGAACTGGCCCGTAAAAACAGCGGCATGGACTACGTTTTCCTCCTCGATATCTCGGGCAGCATGGCCCACGATGGAAAACTGGTGACCTCCAAACACTCGGTGGAGGCCTTCATCGACGCCCTGGACGATGCGGACCGCTTCGAGGTCATGACCTTCAACGTCAGTCCGCACCCCCTGTTCGGGGCCCTGCGGCCGGCCGCAGAGGAGGCGCGCCGGCAGGCGCGCGCGTTTATGGCCTCGCGCCGGGCCCGGGGCGGCACCGTACTGGCCCCGGCCATGACCACGGCCTACAAGTACGGCGATCCGGACCGCACCCTGAACGTGGTGATCCTCAGCGACGGCATGACCGAGCAGAAGGAGCGCCGGGCCCTGCTGGAACTCATCGGCGCACGGCCGCGCAACGCACGCGTGTTCTGCATCGGCGTGGGCAACGAGGTCAACCGGCCCCTGCTGGCGCAGCTGGCCGAGGAATCCGGCGGGCTGGCGGCGTTCATCTCCCGCGGAGACGACTTCCGGCGCCGGGCGCAGGCCTTTCGCCGCAAGCTCATGCACCCCGTGGCCACCGGCCTGGGCATCGGTTTTGACGGCATCGAAGTCTACGACGTGGAGCCGCGCATCCTGCCCAACCTCTACCACGGCGCCCCGCTGCGCATTTACGGGCGCTACAGGGGCAGCGGCAAGGCGCGTGTGTCCATCCGGGCGGACGTGCAGGGCCGCGAACTGCGCCAGACCACCACGCTGCGCTTTCCGGCCGAAGACGACGGCAATCCCGAGATCGAGCGCATGTGGGCCTTCAAGCGCGTCGGCCGGCTGCTCAGAGAGGCCGACCGCAGCGGCACCCGCGAACAGGTGATCGGGGAAGTCGTCCGGCTGGCCGAGCAGTACGCCATCGTCACCGAGTACACCTCGTTCCTGGTGCTGGAAAACGACGCCGAGTACCGGCGCTGGAAGATCGCGCGGCGCAATGCGGCGCGCACGGCCCGCGACCGCCGCGCCCAGGCCGCCCGCCGCGAGGCGCTGGAGGCCATTCGCCGCAAGGCCGTGGCCGACCTGGGCCCCCAACCGCGCCGGGCTGCTCCGGCCCAGACGTCCCGGCCGGTTTCCGCCCCTTCGCAGGCCCCGGCGGGACCGTCCGCCGCCGCGCCTGCGGTGCGTCCCCAGAGCCGTAACATCGACCTGGGGGTGGGCACCGGGCCGGTGGGTCCGCTGTTCGTGGCCGCCGCCTGCTGGCTGCGGCGACGCAAGAAAAAGAAGTGATCCATCCACCGGCGGAGGGTGTTCGACGCGCCCTCCGCCGGATCGGCTGGACGGGTATGGAGCGGGACCATCCATCGGATCGGAAGGCGGGAGGAACACAACGTGTGGAACCGATACGCAGACGGTTACCGAAGCAGCGGCGGTTGGATGGCGGCCATCGGGCGGCGATGCCGCACCCTCGGGGGGCGGCCGGACGTGCTGGCCCTGCTGGCGGCCGTGGTGGTTTTCAACGCGCACCTCCTGGGGCTGGGATCGGGCGGCTGGGCGCTCTTCACCCCTGCGGCCGTCCGCTGCGGCCAGTGGTGGCGCCTCGTCACGCACCCCTTCGTGCACGTCACCTGGTACCACCTGCTGCTGGACGCGGGGGCTTTTTTCCTGCTCTACGACGGTCTGGAGGAAAGGCGCGTGTCCCGCAGGCTGCTGCTCCTGCCGCTGTGTGCGGCCGGCGGGCTGCTGGCGGCGCTGGCCTTTTCCCCGCAGCTGGACACCGCCGGCCTGTGCGGGCTGTCGGGTACGGCCCACGGGCTGATGGCCTTCTCGGGCTTAGAGATGATGCGCGCCCGCGGCCGGCGCGCCCCGGGAGCGGCCTTTTTCGGCCTGGTGGCCGTCAAGAGCCTGTACGAACTGGCCACCGGCCGGGTCTTTTTCGATTTCCTGCACATGGGGTTGTGCGGCGCCCCCGTGGCCGCCTGCCACTTCGGAGGCGTGGCGGGCGGCACGGCGGCCTTCATCCTGTTCGCGGTGACGCCCGCGCGGCATGCGGGTCCGCGGGAAAAAGGCCGCCCGCAGACGATACGGGCGCGGGCGGTCATCCGCCGCCGGTGGTTTCCGCCACGCTCTTGCGCCACTTGGGCGGCGCCGTTTCGGCCCGGGGATCGCGGTAGCCCACCGCCAGCAGCAGCGGCACCCAGTAGTCGCCGGAGATGCCGAAGGCCTTGCGCACCCCCTCGTGGTCGAAGCCGTCCATGGGGTGCGTGTCCAGGCCCAGACTGGTGGCGGCGTACATCAGCCCCATGGCGAAGAAAGCCGCGTTCTTGACGGCAAAGGCCAGGCTGGCCTCGGGACTCCAGCCGTAGAGGGACTTGGCGGCGTCCAGGAACCCGTCCCGCTGGCCCTCTTCCATGGCGCCGCTTTTAACCATCTCGGACCAGTTCTTCTCCAGGGTGGGGTTTCCGGCCTGCCAGCCGGTCTTGTCGGCCAGCACGATGAGCGCCACCGGCGCATCGGTCACCTTGGGCTGGTCCCAGGCCAGTTTGCGCAGGCGCGCCTTCTCCTCCGGGTCCTGGACCACCATCAGCCGCCAGGGCTGCAGGTTGAAACTGGAAGGCGCCCGGGCGGCCAGCGTGATCATTCGGTCGAGAAGCTCCTGGGGAACCTCCCGGTTCCGGTCGAAAAAGTTCACGGCCCGTCGCGTGCGGGTGATCTCGTCGAAGTCCATGGGGCCTCCTTTGCGTTTAGCGGGCGTCGCCGCCCGGTGCATGCTTCCGAAAAAGCGCCGGCCGGTCCCGGCCGGTGGGCGTCACTGGACCACGTCTTCGCGGTAGAAATCCCGGCGCAGGTCGCCGCCCTTTTCCAGGCTGGCGATCCAGCGGGCGATGCGCTCTTCGCCGTAGATGCGTTTCCAGGCGGCCAGGATGTCTGCCAGGGGAACGTCGTTCCAGGTGCCGTGGTCCGCCACGTATTCCATGAAGCGTTGCTGCTTGAGGTTGAAGGGATGAAAAATGGAGTCCTCGCGGCCGTCGAATTCCAGCGGCGGGACGTGGTGGCGTTTGCACAGCTCGGCATTGAAGGCCGGCGTGGCCTTGACCCAGCGGCCCTCGAGGTGAAACTCCACGAACCCGTGGTAGGGAAACAGGTCGCAGCCGAGGTATTCCAGCAGCTCCCGGGTGGCCAGGTGGTTCTTGACCGTGGCGAAACCCAGTCTCGTCGGGATCTGCGCCGCCCGCCCCAGGGCGCACAGCAGGGCCGCCTTGGGAATGCAGAAGGCGCGTCCGCGGCGCAGCACCTCGCTGGCGCGGTAGTGCTCCGGGCGGTAGAAGGGCGTGTAGGGATCGTACCAGATGCGATCGCGCACGAAATAATACAGGTCCACGGCCTGCCGGACCGGGTCGTCACCCGCGCGGGCGGCCGCCTGCGCGGCGATTTCGGCCACCGAGGGGTGGTCGCAGTCGAGGATGTCGGTGGGGGCCAGGCAGGCCTCGGGCGGCGGGTCGCGGAGCAGTTCGGTTGTCATGGCGTCCTTTCCGGCAGCGGGGTTGGTTTCTTGACACGCCCCGGGGAGCATGTGCTATTTAAGATCCGTATTCTTCTGACATCATAAGCAGCAGATCCCTCAAACGCAACCTGGAAGCCATGCAGCGTTACGACATCGCCATCGTGGGCGCCGGACCCGGCGGTCTGGCCTGCGCCATCAAGGCCCGGGAGCTCGGCCTGAGCTACGTGCTGCTGGAAAAGGGCGGCCGTGTTTTCCAGGGCATCATCGATTCTTACCCGCGCGGCAAGAAGGTCTACCCCACCATCCCCCGGGGCGAGTCGGGTCCTTTTCCCATCCCGGAGCTGGAACCCAGCGCCGACAACGAGCCGGTGGAGGAGTACATCGCCAAGATAGAAGCCTGCGTGGAGAAACTGGGCATCGAGATCCGCTTCCACGAGGACTTCCAGGACCTCGTAAAAGAAAAGGACGGCTTCCAGGTGGTCACCCGCACCGGCCGCTACGCCGCCCGCAACGTGGTGCTGGCCTTCGGCAGCAACATCCCCATCGACCTGGGTGTCTACGGCGAGGCCAAGACCGTTGCCCGCAAGCTGGACAACACCGAGGAGCACATCGGGGCCCCCACCCTGGTGCTGGGCGGCGGCAACGCCGCGGCCGACGTGGTCTCCACCCTGTCCAAGGCCAAGCGCGCCGCCGGCGACAGCACGCCCATCTACTGGGGCCACCGCAAGGAGCAGTTCAAGGTCAACAAGGAGGTGGCCCGCGACCTGGGCGAGGAGATCCTGCTGGGCGGCAACATCAAGATCCTGGTGGGCGCGGTGCCCAAGATCGGCGAAGTCGACGAGGAGGGCGTCGAGCGGCTGATCATCCACACCCGCAACATCCACATCGGCAAGGGTGTCGAACTGCAGCAGGGCATGAGCTTTCCCATGAAGCACGTCATCGCCTGCATCGGCACCCAAGGGCCGGCGCCGGTCTTCGAGCGCCTGGGCCTGCAGCAGATCACCTGCACCGAGGGCATCTGCCGCATCGGAAAGGAGGGCGCGCGCCTGATCCTGCTGACCGCCGCCTGTCAGACCACCACGCGCGGCGTTTACACCATCGGTGGCGCCATCAGTCCGGTGCACATCGTGGTGCAGGACGAGGGCAGCTTCCGTGAGACCAAACACTCCAACCTCATCTTCACCGCCGTGCGTGACGGGGTCACCGTCGTGGAGGACATCGCGCGACGCCTGACGGAGGAAGGCGCCTGACCGGCCGCGTCCTGGATTCCCGCTTGACAATCCCCGCGGCGGTCTAAGTTTAAGTAAGGTCCCCTTCATCGCCGTGTTCACTCCCATCCGCCATCGTTGACCGCGAATCGATCCGCCGAAGGGATACACCGGCTTCCGCCGCCGGCGTGCGGCGCCCGGCCGGAGCTTGTTTTTTCACCCCAGGCGCAAGGAGGAAAAAAATGAGCAGCCATCCCACCTGTTGCCACAATCCCGTGGAGTGCATCCTGCCGCCCCACATGATCGACGTTCTCAAGATGCGGGGCAACGCCAGGCAGAAGCGCATGGCCCAGCGTCTCGAAAAGGAGGGCCTCAAGTTCAGGACACAGCGGCTGGCGGCTGAGCCGGCGGACGCCTTCATGGCGGCGCCCAGCGTGGCCGCCGGCGCCGAGCCGCGCCTCGAGCGCGAAGTCTACGACTGCCAGAAGAAAGCCACCCTGCCCGGGGTGCTGGTGCGCGCCGAGGGCGACCCGCCCAGCGGCGATCCCCAGGTGGACGAGGCCTATGACGGCGCCGGGGCCACCTACCGGCTCTACTTCGAGCAGTACCAGCGCGACTCCCTGGATGGTCACGGTCTGAAACTGGTCTCCAGCGTGCATTTCCGACGCGCCTACAACAACGCCTTCTGGAACGGGTCCCAGATGGCTTACGGCGACGGCGACGGCACCATCTTCAAGCCGCTCACCGGCGACCTGGCGGTCATCGGCCACGAACTGTCTCACGGCGTGGTGCAGTTCTCCGGCGGCCTGATGTACCGCGACCAGTCCGGCGCCCTCAACGAGCACTTCGCCGACGTGTTCGGCGTGCTCACCAAGCAGTACAAGCTCGGCCAGGAGGCCGCCGAGGCGGACTGGCTGATCGGTGCCGGCCTCTTCGGGCCCGACATCGACGGCCAGGCCCTGCGCTCCATGGCCGCCCCGGGAACCGCCTACGACGACGACCTGTTGGGGCGCGACCCCCAGCCCTTCCACATGGACGACTACGTTATCACCCAGTCGGACTACGGCGGTGTGCACATCAACTCGGGCATTCCCAACCACGCCTTCTACCTGCTCTCCATGATGCTGGGCGGCCATGCCTGGGAAAAAGCCGGCAGGATCTGGTACCACACGCTGCAGAACATCCACAATCCCAACGCCAGCTTCCCGGACTGGGCCGAGCAGACCGAAGCCCAGGCCCAAGCGCTCTTCGGCGTGGGGAGCCGGGAGGCCATCCTCACCCGGCGCGCCTGGAAACTGGTGGGGGTTTTCTAGTATGAAGCTCTACCTGAAGACCGCCGGCGGCATCGGTAACATCCGCATCCACGGCCGCGTGGACACCGACGAACTGCCTCCCGCACTGGCCGAACGGGTGCGCACCGTGTTCGCCCCCCGGCGGCTCGATACCCTGCCGCCCGCAGGCCAGCCTGGGCAGGTGGCGGACCGGCAGCAGTACGAAGTGGAGGTGGTCAGCGGTGAAGAGACCCGCCGACTGCTCATCGACGAGGCCGGCGCCCCCGACGACCTGATCGACACCCTGCAGGACCTGGTGCGCGAAATCGTGCGCCGCAAGAAGGAGCGCTAGGTTTTTCCCGGAAGGATCCCGCGCCGTCTTACGTCTTCGGGCGCAGCTTAAGGGGCGGCTTCCAGTCGTCGGGCGAAACCCCCGGCGCCGGGCGGCCCCAGGTGT
>CAYZCL010000092.1:0-8112 GCA_964476595.1 uncultured Desulfobacteraceae bacterium | reverse complement strand
GCAGTTTCAACAACAACGTGGGCAATTACGGCGAGACCATCGCCCCCGGCCTGGGTAACGTGACCGGCGAGTTCCAGGATGTCTACGCGCATATTGTCATGGTCAACCTGACCTACGCGTTCTGATCGCGGCGCACCCGGTGCAGGACCGCCGCCGGAGGGGAAGCCCTCCGGCGGTTTTTTTTCGGCGGCACGGCCGCCGTCTTTGGTTTTGACAAATCCGTCGGCCAAATCTATAGTCGAGGCGCTGTTTCCGCCGCCCGGCGGGTGCGGCGCTGATTGGCGGTTCAACCCTTGTGGAAGTCGAAGAGGCGGCCCGGTGGAATTTTTCCTGTGCGTGCTCGGAATGGTGCTGTTCATCGAGGGCCTGCCCTATGTCGCCTTTCCGGAGAAGATGAAGCGCTGGATCCGGCAGGTGCTGGAACTGCCGCCCGCCACCCTGCGCGTGTTCGGACTCGGCTCCATGCTGGCGGGACTGCTGTTGATCTATCTGGCCAGGGGATAGGGGCGTGTTCGACATTTCAGACTACCAGTACGAACTGCCGCCGGAGCGCATCGCCCAGCGGCCGGCCGCCGACCGGGACCGCTCCCGGCTGATGGTGCTGGAGCGGGCCACGGGGCGTACCCGGCACCTGCGGTTCAACGACATCCGGTCGCTGCTGGAGCCCGGCGACGTGCTGGTGTTCAACGACACCGCCGTGGTGCCGGCCCGTCTCATCGGTCGCAAACCCACGGGCGGGCGGGTCGAGGTGCTGCTGGAGGGGTACGCCGCCGCGCGCAGGGATTACCGGCCCGGCCGGCCCTTCGTGTGCGCCTGCCTGGTCAAAGCCGCCAAGCCCCTGCGGGCGGACAGCCGCCTGGATTTCGGGGAGAACCTCAGCGCCCGCGTACTGGCGGGTGGCCGGGGGCGCTACACCCTGGCCTTCGAGTCCCCGGGGGATTTTGAAGACCTGCTGGCGCGCATCGGCAAAGTCCCGCTGCCACCCTACATCCGGCGGCAGGCCGACCCGGCCGCCGGCGGCAGTGACGGCAGGGCCTACCAGACGGTCTACGCCGCCCGACCCGGCGCCGTGGCCGCGCCCACGGCCGGGCTGCACTTCACCGGGGACCTGCTGGCGCGCATCCGGCACGGCGGCGTGCACGTGGCCCGCATCACCCTGCACGTGGGATACGGCACTTTCCGGCCCGTGCGTGTCACCGATATCCGCGAGCACCGCATGCACGCCGAGTATTTCGACCTGCCGGAGGAGGCCGCCGGCCGCATCAACCGCGCCCGGCAGGCGGGGCGGCGCGTGGTGGCCGTGGGCACCACCTGCGTGCGTACGCTGGAGTTCGCCGCCGACGCGTCGGGGCGCGTCTCGGCGGGCAGCGGCTGGTGCGATCTGTTCATCTATCCCGGGTACACGTTCAGGGTGGTGGACGCCATGGTCACCAATTTCCACCTGCCCGGCTCCACCCTGCTGATGCTGGTGGCGGCCTTCGCCGGCCGGGAGCGGATTCTGGCCGCCTACCGGGAAGCGGTCGCACGCGAGTACCGTTTCTACAGTTACGGCGACGCCATGTTCATCGCCTGAAAGGACGACAGCTGCCGCCATGTTCGAGTTCCACGTAAATGCGGTTTGCGGCCGGGCCCACGCCGGGGTCATCCGGACCTCCCGCGGTGATATCCGGACGCCGGTCTTCATGCCGGTGGGCACCCTGGGCAGCGTCAAGGCCCTTTCCCCCGAGGAGCTGGAGGCCATCGGCGTGCAGATCCTGCTGGGCAACACCTACCACCTCTACCTGCGGCCCGGCTGCGAGGTCATCGAAGCCTTCGGCGGGCTGCACGACTTCATGCACTGGCGGCGCCCCATCCTGACCGACAGCGGCGGTTTCCAGGTGTTTTCGCTGGCGGCCCTGTCCCGCCTGACCGAGGAAGGCGTGACCTTCCGGTCGCACATCGACGGTTCGCGGCACCTGCTGACCCCGGAAAAGTCGGTGGAGATTCAGCGCTGCCTGAATGCCGACATCATCATGTGCCTGGACCAGTGCATCGCCTACCCGGCCGAGTACGAGAGCGCCGTGGCGGCCATGGACCTGACCACGCGCTGGGCCCGGCGCTGCCGGCAGGCCTGGCGGGCATCGGACCCGGGCGCCAGCGCGCTGTTCGGCATCGTCCAGGGGGGCATGTTCAAGGACCTGCGGCGCGCCTCGGCCCAGGACCTGGCAGCCCTGGATTTTCCCGGCTACGCCCTGGGGGGGCTCAGCGTGGGCGAACCGCCCGCGACCATGTACGAGGTGGCCGATTTCACCCTCGAACTGCTGCCGGCCGGAAAACCGCGCTACATCATGGGCGTGGGGCGGCCCGAGGACCTGGTCACGCTGGTGGCGCTGGGGGCCGACATGTTCGACTGCGTCATGCCCACCCGAAACGCCCGCAACGGGCAGCTGTTCACCCACGAGGGGACGGTCAACATCGGCAACGCGCGCTTTAGAAAGGACACCCGTCCCGTGGTGGCGGACTGCGGCTGCTACACCTGCCGCCACTACTCGCGGGCCTACCTGCGGCACCTCTACAAGAGCCGCGAGCTGCTGTCCTACCGCCTCAACACCATCCACAACCTGCACTACTACGCCGACCTCATGGGCCGCGTGCGCCGCGCCATAGAGGCGGGCACCTTCGAAGCCTTTCGGCGCGATTTTTTTGACAGGCGCGTCCAAAACCCTTAAGTTAACCAACGGGTAACTTTGCGCCTCTGCCCCCTGGTGTCTTTTTTTACTCAAAGGAGAATCTCATGCAAGACAAGGTCAAGGAAGTGCTGGAAAAAATCAGGCCGTCCCTGCAGGCCGACGGAGGGGACGTGGAACTGGTGGACGTGGACGAAGAGAGCGGCGTGGTCAAGGTCCGCCTGCAGGGCGCCTGTGCGGGCTGCCCCATGTCCCAGATGACCCTCAGAAACGGCATCGAGCGCATTCTCAAGCAGCAGGTGCCCGAAGTCAAGGCCGTGGAGCCGGCCGAGTAGCGGCCGCTTCCTGTCTTTTCGGGTCGACCGCCGACCGGTGTGCGAACGGTGGGCGAAGCGCCAGATCTCTCTTGAAATTTCAGATGGATCCGCTTACAATCATCGATCTTTACCGACGGTGGTTTGTTTGAATCCAGCAGGGCCGCGGCGGGGAGCGGATCCGTCGCCGACATTGCGGACGGCGGGCGGGTTTTCCCCGTGACGGGCCCTCGAACCCGGCGCGAGGGTCGGAGACAGGAGGAGGCCACATGAGTGTCGCTGCCAGGATCCACGAAGTGATGGAAAAGTCGTCGTGGATCCGCAAGATGTTCGAGGAGGGGGCGCGCCTCAAGGCGCAGCACGGTGCCGAAAACGTATTCGATTTCAGCCTGGGCAATCCCAACCTGCCACCCCCGGAGCGGTTCGACCAGGTGCTGCTGGAGACCGTCAGCACCTGCGGCCCGGAAGACCACTGCTACATGGCCCAGGCCGGCTACGTCGATGTCTGCGGCCGCGTGGCCGAGTATCTCGCGCAGGAACAGGGCGTGGAGATCACGGGCGGCGAGGTCCTCATGACCTGCGGCGCCGCCGGCGCCCTGAACGTGATTCTCAAGGCCCTGCTGGACCCCGGCGACGAGGTGCTCACCCCGGCGCCCTGTTTCGTGGAGTACCGTTTTTACGCCGACAACCACGGCGGCGTGCTCAAAACCGTCCCCACCCGGCCGGATTTTTCGCTGGACATCGAGGCCCTGGAGAGCGCCATCGGCGAAAAGACCAAGGCCGTCATCATCAACTCGCCCAACAACCCCACCGGGGTCGTCTACCCGGCCGAGAGCCTGGCGGCGCTGGGCGACCTGCTGCGCGAAAAGAGCCGGCAGCTGGGCCACACGCTGTATCTCATATCCGACGAACCCTACCGCAAGATCGTGTACGACGGCGTTCAGGTGCCCAGCGTCTTCCACCACTACGAGGAGAGCATCCTGGCGTGCTCCTATTCCAAGGACCTGTCGATTCCCGGCGAGCGCATCGGTTTTGCGGCCGTCAATCCCGCGGCCGCCTACAAGGCGGACATCATGGCGGCCATGGCGCTCACCAACCGCATCCTGGGGTTTGTCAACGCCCCGGCCCTCATGCAGCGGGTGGTGTCCCGGCTCCAGGGGGTCAGCGTGGACATCGGCGAGTACGCCCGCAAGCGTGATCTGCTGTGCGACGGACTGGCCGACTGCGGCTACCGTTTCACCCGCCCGGCGGGTGCTTTCTACCTGTTTCCGCAAACCCCCGTGCCCGATGACGTGGCCTTCGTCAAGGCCCTCCAGGAGGAGCTCATCCTGGTGGTGCCGGGCAGCGGCTTCGAGGGGCCCGGCCATTTCCGCATCGCCTTCTGCGTGGACGACGACACCATCGTGCGGGCCATGCCGGGTTTCAAACGGGCGCTGGAGCGGTTCCGTGGGTAAAGCCGCCGGCTGACGGCCGTCGACGGCGGGCGGGGGATGGAAGGGCGCGTGTTTCCCGTCCACGAGACCGTCGCGACACACGAAACGGCGAATCGGGCGGTGCATATCGGCCGCCCTGAAAACAGGATATCCGAGCAACGAGAAGGGAGGGTCGCAGCGTGAAGATTCTGAAAATCGATCATCTGGGCATCGCCGTCAAGGACATGGAGGCCGGCAAGGCCTTCTGGCGCGACATCCTGGGCCTGGGCTTCGAAGGCACCGAAACCGTGGCCGAACAGAAAGTGACCACCGGTTTTTTCCCCGTGGGTGAGAGCGAGGTCGAGCTGCTGGAGTCCACCGCCCCCGACGGTCCCGTGGCCAAGTACATCGAAAAGCGCGGCGAAGGCATTCAGCACGTGGCCTTCCGCGTGGACGACATCGAGGCCGCGCTGCAGGAGCTCAGGGAAAAGGGGGTGCGCCTGATCGACGAGACGCCCCGCAAGGGGGCCGGTGGCGCGCGCATCGCCTTCCTGCACCCCAAGGCCACCGGCGGCGTGTTGGTCGAACTCTGCGAGAGATGAAAAGCAGCCGTCGGGATCGGCGTTCGGGCATGTGCACTTTTTCATGGCTGACCGCTGATGCCGCAAAGCGCCGACACCTTTTCGAATAACAAGGAGCGCCATATGTCAGAACATCCCCGTTTGAAGGAATGGAAGGAACTGGCCGCCAAACAGCTGCGGGGCCGGCCCCTGGAAGAGCTGGACTGGAGGACCCCCGAGGGCATCCTCGTCAAGCCCCTCTACACGGCCGAGGACCTGGAGGGCATGGAACACGTCAACACCCTGCCCGGGTTCGCGCCCTTCGTGCGCGGCCCCATGGCCACCATGTACGCCGGCCGCCCCTGGACCATCCGCCAGTACGCCGGCTTCTCCACCGCCCGCGAGTCCAACGCCTTCTACCGCCGGGCCCTGGCCGCCGGCCAGAAGGGCCTCTCGGTGGCCTTCGACCTGGCCACCCACCGCGGCTACGACTCCGACCACCCCCGGGTGGTGGGCGACATCGGCAAGGCCGGCGTGGCCATCGACTCGGTAGAGGACATGAAAGTGCTCTTCGACCGGATCCCGCTGGACAAAATGAGTGTCTCGATGACCATGAACGGCGCCGTGCTGCCCATCATGGCCGGCTACATCGTGGCGGCCGAAGAGCAGGGGGTCAAGCAGGAGCAGCTCACCGGCACCATCCAGAACGACATCCTGAAGGAATACCTGACGCGCAACACCTACATCTACCCGCCCGAGCCGTCCATGCGCATCGTGGCGGACATCATCGCTTACTGCTCCAAACACATGCCCAAATTCAACACGGTGAGCATCAGCGGCTACCACATGATGGAAGCCGGCGCCAACTCCGTGCTGCAGACCGCCTTCACGCTGGCCGACGGCCTGGAGTACGTGCGCGCGGCCCTGGGCACCGGGCTCAACATCGACGACTTCGCGCCGCGGCTGTCGTTTTTCTTCGGCGTGGGCATGAATTTCTTCATGGAAATCGCCATGCTGCGGGCCGCCCGTTTCCTGTGGCACGAACTCATGAGCCGGTTCAACCCCAAGAACCCGCGCTCGCTCATGCTGCGCACCCACGTGCAGACCTCGGGCTGGAGCCTGACCGAGCAGGACCCTTACAACAACATCATCCGCACCACCCTGGAGGCGCTGGCGGCGGCTCTGGGCGGCACCCAGTCGCTGCACACCAACTCCTTCGACGAGGCCGTGGGCCTGCCCACCGAGTTTTCGGCGCGCATCGCCCGCAACACCCAGATCATCATCCAGGAGGAGTCCCAGATCTGCCACGTGGTCGATCCCCTGGGCGGCTCTTATTACATCGAGGCCCTGACCGACGGCATCGTGCGCGAGGCGCGCAAGATCATCGAGGAGGTCGAGCAGCTGGGCGGCATGGCCAAGGCCATCGAGACCGGCATGCCCAAACTGCGCATCGAGGAGTCCGCGGCCCGCAAGCAGGCGCGCATCGACCAGGGACTGGACGTCATCGTGGGGGTCAACAAGTACCAGGTCGAAGAAGAACCCTTGGAAGAGGTGCTGGAGGTCTCCGAGGCCGTGCGCGACGAACAGATCCAGCGCCTCAGGGAGCTGCGCGCCGCCCGCGACGACGAAGCCGTGAAACAGGCCCTGGCGGCGGTGACGCGCGCCGCCGAAACCGGCGACAACCTGTTGGAAGCCAGCATCGCGGCGGTGCGGGCGCGGGCCACGGTGGGAGAGGTGTCCGACGCCATCGAAAAGGTCTTCGGCCGTTACACCGCCACCACACAGTGCATCTCCGGCGTTTATGCCTCGGAGTTCGTAGACAGATCGGTCATCGACAAAATCCACCGGCGCGTGGAGGACTTCCAGCAGAAAACCGGCCGCCGGCCGCGCATCCTGGTGACCAAGATGGGCCAGGACGGCCACGACCGCGGCATCAAGGTGGTGGCCTCGGCCTATGCCGACCTGGGCTTCGACGTGGACATCAGCCCCATGTTCCAGACCCCCGAGGAGGCCGCCCGCATGGCCGTGGAGAACGACGTGCACCTGGTGGGCGTCTCCAGCCTGGCGGCCGGCCACCGCGCCCTGGTGCCCCAGCTGATCGAGGCCCTGAAGAAAGAGGGCGGCGACGACATCCTGGTGGTGGTCGGCGGCGTCATCCCGCCGGGGGACTACCGCTTTCTGAGAGACGCCGGCGTGGTCGGCATCTACGGCCCGGGAACGCCGATTCCCGAGTCGGCCGGTGAAATCCTGGACGTACTGGAAAAGCGGCTGGCGAACTGACGGCCCCGCCATGACACTTCCCGATCCCCGCCACTATGCCGACAGGATCCGCCGGGGTGACCGGCGGGTCCTGGCGAGGACCATTACGCTCATCGAAAGCGCGCTGCCCGAACACCGCAAGATCGCGCGCGACATCCTGCACCGCCTGCTGCCCCACACCGGCGGCGCCGTGCGCCTGGGCATCACCGGGGTCCCCGGGGTGGGCAAGAGCACCTTCATCGAAAACCTGGGCATGATGCTGACCGGTGAGGGACACCGCGTGGCCGTGCTGGCCGTAGACCCCAGCAGCAGCCGCAGCGGCGGCAGCGTGATGGCCGACAAGACCCGCATGCAGCGGCTGAGCGTGGCGAAAAACGCCTTCATCCGGCCCTCGCCCTCGGGAGGCACCCTGGGCGGCGTGGGCCGCGTGACGCGCGAGACGCTGCTGTTGTGCGAGGCCGCCGGTTTCGACGTCATCATCGTCGAGACTGTGGGCGTGGGCCAGTCGGAAACCACGGTTTCTTCCATGGTGGATTTTTTCCTGGTGCCCATGCTCGCCGGGGCCGGCGACGAACTGCAGGGCATCAAGAAGGGCGTGCTGGAACTGGCCGACGCCATCGTGGTCAACAAGGCCGACGGCGACAACGTGGCGCGCGCGCAGGCGGCCCGGGAGGTCTACGAACGGGCCCTGCGCCTGCTCAACCCGCCGTCGCCGGTGTGGTCGCCGCCGGTGCTGACCGCCAGCGCGCTGACCGGCGAGGGCATCGGCGAGGTCTGGCAGACGGTGCTGGACCACCGGCGCCGCCTGGAGGCCTCCGGCGAACTGGCGCGCAAGCGCAGCCGCCAGGCTCTGGACTGGATGTGCGATCTGCTGGAAGAGGGCATCCGTCGCCAGTTCTTC
>CAYZCL010000091.1:0-9030 GCA_964476595.1 uncultured Desulfobacteraceae bacterium | reverse complement strand
CGATAAGAATATAGCGAACACCCTCGATGGCTTTGCGAATGTCCGATGTCACTCTTTCCAGGATATAGGAACCCTTGATGCATCCGTCTATTTCGATGGTTCTGGTTTTAAAGAGCTTGGACAGATCCTGCCGGAACTCTGGCATTTCAAACATATTGACCTTGAACCCGCGTGAAGCGAGATCCGCGGCCATGCAGTGGGCTCCATGGCCTCCCCCCAGTACCGCCACTTTCCTGGGATCGACATTCATTTTTTCTCCTGACTGAAATGCATTTGTAGATGATTGACGGCTTCGTTGTGGGACCAGTGTTTTCCGGCAGCCTCCATTCGGAGTCGAAATCAGAGATCGAGCCACACGCCAATTTCCTTCTGACGGGCCCGCTCATAAACAATTGGCGCCACTCCCATGTCTTCCAGCGCGATGCCGATATTGACAGCCGTGATGATATCGCTGTCCCTTTTTCTGCCTTCGACCCTTCCGGTCACTACATCGCCGAAGTCGACGATGTCCACACGGCAGCCTCTAAATAATCCACTTTCTTTAAAGTGGTTGAACTGTGCGAGATCGTCTGTGCACACGAAATCCGAGTTTAAAAACACTTCGGGCTTTAGATAAGAATCCAGGTCAAGGGGGCAGAGAAAGGCGCCCTTTTTGATCCAGCCGAATTCGACGGCAGGGCGGGGGTTCCTCAAGAAAGGCCCCGCCGTCACCACGATGTCTGCCTGATCCACGGCATCCTTTGGGGAACCGCACACCTCGATAGCTATTTGCAAGCGTTCACCCATCTCGCGGGCATATCTTTTCGCGGTTTCACCGGATATGTCGTATATCCTCACCCGGGAAATCGGGAAAAGGGTGTTCAGCGTTTCCAAGTTATAGCGGCCTTGGACGCCGCACCCTAGGATGGCCGCTTGCGAGGAATCAGGGCGGGCCAGGAATCGAGCTGTCAGCGCGGTTGCCGCCGCAGTGCGCATGGCCGTAATCCAGGCGCAATCCATCACGGTGTAAGGCAGGCCGGTCTGGGGATCGTTGAGGATCAGTAGTCCGGTGATGTAGGGCAGGCCCCGTTTGTAGTTTTCAGGATATCCGCCGACCCACTTCATCCCGGCTGCGTCGATTTCGGGAATATACGCCGGCATCGCGTGCAGAAAGGCATCGCCATTGGTGTGGATGGCCGGTTTGGGCGGCATCTCCACCCTTCCGTGACCTTTCTCCTGGAAGACCATTTCCAGTCGATCGATGATTTCGGAAATGGAGATGGCCAGCGATTCAACATCCTTTCTGGACAGATACAATACTTTCCCCCGGGGCTTTTCCATGATGCATGCTCTTTCTTTGCGTGATAAAGCCGCTACGCTGTCAGCGTTGCAGGCTGTGGACCTTCCGGCCAAAGTAGGCTTGGGTGTGTTGCTGCAGCAGTTCCCCGCAGCCCTTGCCGTCTCCCGCCTTCAGCTTCTCCAGTATGGCTTGGTGGTCCGCAAGCATTTCGCGGAGGTGTTCCCTGGTGAAAAACAGGTTGTGCCAGAGCCTGGAACTGATGCTTTGAAACTCCAGCAGCAGTTCTTCCAGTTTCTGGTTCCCCGTTGCCGCGTAAATGATGTGGTGGAAGCGGGATTCATACTGGATGAGCAGTTGAAGATCGGTGTCTTCATCGGGCAGGTTCGCTTCCGCCTTTTGCAGAATATCGGTGAGCTCCCTGAGTTGGTTTTCCGAAATCCGCTCGGTGGCCAGTTCGCCGGCGAGCTTTTCCAGGGGCTGGCGAACCTCCGCAATCTGTTTGACAAAATTCAGATCCAACGGCGCCACCCACGTGCCTGAGCGGGGAACCTTGCGGACCAGGCCCTGCCGCTGCAGTTCCTGGATCACTTCCCGCAAAGGCGTGCGGCCGATACCATAGCGTTCCATGAGCTCCTTTTCCCTCAAAAGCTCTCCGGGCGGCAGCTCCTGGGTGATGATCCTGTATCTCAGGTCTTCGTAGGCTTTGGTTTTAATCGAGTTCCGGCGGTTTTCTTTCATGAGTCTCCGCGTTTTTATGGGTGAAAAGATCGTCCCCCTATTTGAAAAGTGACGGGACGAACAGGGTGATTTGGGGGATATAGGTGACCAAAAGCACGACCACGACGTTGGCGGCCAGAAAGGGCAGCACCGCCCTGCTGATTTTCTCTATGGATTCCCCCGAAATAATCGAGGCGGCAAACAGGCAGCACCCCACCGGAGGGGTGGCCAACCCGGTAATCAGGTTGACACTCATGAAAAGGCCGGCCTGGAGCGGATCGACATGCAGCATCTTGAACAGCGGCAGGAAAACAGGGGTGACGATCATGATGGCCGGGATGCTGTCCATGAACATTCCCAACATGAAGAGCATGATGTTGATCAGCAGCAGTATCTGCCATTTCGAAGAGATGTGTGTCATCAGGAACTCGGCAAAATGCTGCGGAACCTGCTCGTTGGAAAGGGCCCAGCCGAAAAGGGCCGCCGCCGCGATGATGATCGAAACACTTCCGGTTTCTACGGCGGATTCCCGGATCACGGTGGCCATCTTTTTCGGTGTGAGGGAGCGGTAAACCAGCAGGGCGATGAAGGCCGCATAAAAGGTCGCGACCACGGCCGCTTCCGTAGGGCTTACGATCCCCAGCAGGATACCCCCCAGGATGATGATCGGCAGCAGAATCGCCAGCAGGGCGTCCGAAACGATTCGGGTCGCCGCCTTAAACTCGATTTTCTCTTCTCTCTTGGGGAAATTGTGCTTACGGGACATGATTTTAACCACCGCCATCTGGGCCAGTCCGACCATGATGCCGGGAATGGCTCCCGCCAGGAAGAGGTCACGGATGGACACCTGGGCGATGGAACCATATATGATAAACATCAGGCTGGGGGGAATGATGGGCCCCATGGTGGAAGAGGCGGCGGTCACCGCTCCGCTGAAGCTCTTGGAATATCCCTTTTTCACCATGGAAGGAATCAGGATCGATCCGATGGCGGTGGTGTCGGAAATCGCCGTTCCGGTGATGCCGCCGAAAAACATGCTGACCACGATATTCACGTAAGCCAGGCTTCCCTTGACACGGCCGACCATGAGATCTGATAATTTCACCAGGCGGTCGCTGATACCGGCGTCGGACATGATCCTGCCGGCAAGCACAAAAAAGGGAATGGCCAACAGGATGAAGGAATCGAACGATCTCAGGAGTCGGACGATGATGATATTCATCGGCAGGTCGAGACCGATGTAGTACACAAAAGTCGAAATGAGCAGGGCGAACGGAATGGGAACGCGAATGGCCATCAGCACCACGAAACAGATGATCATGAGAACGATGTAGGTCATGGCGCCACCCTTATCTGAATTTGAGTTCAAGGATTTTTTTGACGAGAAAAACGGTCATGACGGCGGCGCTGATGGGGACGGACAGGTAGACGACACCCATGGAAAGCGATTTTACCACCGGGGAGTGAACGGGCCACATGGTGATCACGTGTTTGATCCCGAAGAAAATCAGAACGATGCACAGGAACAGCATGACCAGATAGTGGAGAAGGTCGAAGACCATCTTTTTGCCCCTGGAGACGCTGTTGTAAACAAAGTCGATCTGCGCGTGGCCGCCCTCGATGTAGGAAATCGCCGTTCCCAGCAGAACGATATAAATGTAGGCATACCGTGTGATTACGTTTGACCAGGAAATCGGACTTTCGAAAAAGTACCGCAGAACGATGTTGGCGCCCAGGATCAATCCCATCGCCAGCAGGATGACAAACAGTGCCGCATTGATGCCGGCGCTGATTTTCTTCACCAGCATGTCGAGCAGGGACACGGCAGGCTTTTGATTGGTCTCGGTCGTCATGTTAGATCCCCTGAAGTTGACTGTCAGGTCTGTTCCCGGCACTCTTGAGATTTCAAGGCCCTCGGCTTTTCAGGAGCCGCCGCGGGGGACGGCTCCTGTCTGACGAATTGGCTGTTCCGCAGAAGGACCGCCTATTTTTTCATGGATGCGGCCGGCATCCTCGCGTCAGGGTCGAGGTACTGAATCTCGTCGTACCATTGTTTCCAGCGTGGATGGCTCTTGAACCATTTGGCGTATACCTTTTCCGAAGCCTTTTTAAAAGGTGCCGTGTCCGGATAGGTGACCGTGCAGCCATCTTTTTTGGCCTTCTCGATGGATTCCGCTTCTCTTGCATACTGCCACGCATCCGTCAATTCGATGGCCTCCTGGGCAACGGTCTTGACGATCTGCTTCTGTTCGTCGCTGAGTTTCGCCCAGGTTTTTGGAGACATCATGAGGATTTTCTGGGTCCACATCTGATGCAGCACCGCGAAACTGTTGACCACTTCCTTGAGCTTGAAGATGTACTGGCAGTAGCATCCCAGGTCGTTTGCGTTGACCAGGCCGGTCTGCAGGGAAGTGTAGAGTTCGCCCCAGTCGGTGGGGGTCACCGTAAAACCGAACGCCTCGTAAATATCGATGAACAGTGGGTTCTGCATGCAGCGCAGCTTGATGCCCTTGGTGTCCGCGATGCTTTTGATGGGCTCGGTGCTGGCGATGCCGAATCCGTTGCAGTCCGAATAGATGCCCAGCGCAATCAGGCCGGTGGCCTTTCCGACCTCTTCGAGGATCTGTTTGATGACATCCGACTGTCTGGCCACGGTGTAGTGCGCATGGCTTTTAAAGAGGTAGGGCAGCTGCAGGAACTGGATGTCGTCATAAAAACCGGCGATGTGGCCGGCGCTGTTGGTGTCCAGGTCAACCGTCCCGGACTTGATGAACTCAATGGCCTCCTCTTCGCTGGTGGTCAGGGTGCCAGGATAGATGGTGACCGTTATGGTCCCCTTGGTTTTCTCTTCTATAAGCTTCTTGAATGTTTCCGCCAGCAACTGGTCGGCGTCGTAGACGTTGTTTTGGTGGGAAAATTTCAGCTTAATTGTGGCGGCTCCGGCATTCACGGCCGCAAACATGAAGAGCAGTGAAAACACGGCGACAGACTTCAACCATTTCTTGTGGAATAACCTTTTTGGCGACATGGGTAATACTCCTTTTTTCGTGTTGTTGAGGTGAAACCAGTGACCCCGGACATCTTGCAGTAGAGAAACAACCTCCTTTCGTTTATCGGGTTGCGTTTCGCTCCTTGAGCATTTCTTCCAGCCTGTTGCCGGCGGCCCCATACATCAGTATCTGGGCGGCTTTTTCAACCACCGCACTGCCTGCCTCGAGGGCGGGAAGCCCACCGGCATTAATGTTGCTGATCAGCGTATATTCATATCGAATGGCAGGGTTTTGGCTGAACTCGGCGGCTTGTCGCTGAATCTTGTCGTCCATGAGACGGTAGACCAGATAGGCAGACATGCTCCGTGAGGCCAGGGCATTGCCGCCGGGGCGTTCCCCGATCAGCAGGATGATCAGCCTGGGTTTCAAGGCATTACCGATGCTTTCCGCCAGTTTGACCCGGCCGTTGTCCACCAGAATGTGCCGCCCTAGGCTGTAGCCGTGGCTCTTCAACCCGTCTTCAAGCACGGTCAGCATGTCATGGATGTTGCGGTGAATGGCCTCGGCGCTGAGGCCGTCGGTGATGACGATCTGGACGTCATGATTCTCAGGGGCAAGCATTTTCCTGTCTGCCTCGGACAGCTGGGAACCGAGTTCAGGTCTCCCGAGATGCTCCAGTTTGTTGCGCGCCCGGGTTTTCAGCACCCGGTAGTCGATCTTTTTCAGTTTGTCCCTTTTGAGCTCGCCGTGGATGGCTTGGCGGCCCATGGCCTGGTTCATCAGCAGGATTCTCTGAATCCGGTTGACGGGCCGTGGGCCGGCATTTTCAAATCCCGGAGCTGATGGCAGGGCCTCCAGGAGCCTCTGGAATTCGGCGTCGGAACTGCAGAACATTCTGGGGTTTCCCCACTGCGGGCCCCGGCGGACCCTTCCATCGGATGCCTGCTCGAAAATACCCTTTTCTTTCGCCCACTCCAGGAATTCCGGCGCCGGGGTGCGGTTGTGAACTTCACGCAGCGTCTGGTCGTCATGGCCGCTGTTGACGAAGTGGGCCAGCATACGGTCTGTCCCCAGGTAAATATCCATGAAGAAATTGGCGCCGGCGGCGGCTGCTACATGGGCCGTCAGTTGCTGACCCTCCAGGTGGGTTTGTGCGTGAAGGGTGTAGCTGGGGCTGACCCCCATGGGCAGGCCGAGCAGTTTGCCCATGAAGTTGTCCTGGAGATTGGAAACCATCAGTTCGATGTCATTGAGGTGGGTTTCCGGGCCGATAAAGCCGGTGGCGCTGTTGACCATGAAGGGGTCGTAACGTCGGCACAAGCCGTAGCAGAGGGCCTCGCAGGTGGCCATGTCGATGACGTTGTGTTTACGGTACGTCATTTCGCTGCCCTGGCCGGTTTCGAAATACATGAACTGACGCGCCGTGTGCCGCAGGGGGCCGCTTTCAGCCATGGTGGTCCAGGCTCGGTCCAGGTATTCCACGGTGACGTCGAATTCTTCGGTCAAGGTGCGCTCGGTGCCGGCAAGGCTTTGGAAGAGGATTTCGACGGGTGCACCGGCCGCCAGTGCCGCCAGCTGGTTTTTAATATGCCCGAGCACGCAGATCTGGGTGGGTGCGCCGGTTTCCCGGCGAAGCCTGTCCAGGTGGCTGATGATGGACCGGATGGTCTCGATGGAGCCCTCCGCCGGATTGACCCCGATGAGGCAGTCGCCCATGCCCAGCGCCAGATCGGTGTACACCATCAGGGAGATGGCATCTAGGTCGTCCCGCGGGTGGTTGGGCTGGATCCTGAATGAGAGGGTGCCCGGCAACCCGATGAGGGTCCTGGCCTTGGTCGGACTGGATATTTTCCGGGGAACGTAAATCAACTCGTGGGCATCCATGAGTTTCGCCAGGGCGGCCGCCATGACCGGTGTCAGCCCGCGTCCAACGCGTTTGAGTTCCGTGCCGTCACCGCGCAGCAGGTGGTCTTTCATCTCACCCAGCGTCATTGCGGAGATGGCGTTGAACACCTCATGATCGATGTCGTAACCCACCCGCATTACCGCATCCAGTCTGCCGGTATCATCGGTGAGCGGGTGGTCGTAGATGTGCTGCAGCGTGAGTGATGAAAGGATCGTGCGGGCACTTTCGCGTATCATGTCGTCGGCCGGCGCCAGATCTGTGTTGCGGTCCCCGGCCTTGCTGATGTCGGCGGCACCCAGCAATTTTTTGAGATCCTCGAAACAAATCTCTTCACCCAGGACCCTGGTGGAATAAATTTCTTCGGGCGCCGGCTCGGGGATGGGGATTTCGCTGACAGGTGTGAATCTCTTCATGACCCCTCTTTGTCCTGGAGCGATTGATAAATACCATAAAAGGAAATCGGCACGATGCCGTTGCGCGGACGACCGATATTGACGAATTGGGCCCGGCGGTCCGGAACTTCATCGATGACGACTAGTCCGAAAGGGTCCTGCCGCCAGGCGGTTGCATAGTTTCCCAGGGTTTGGCCATAGTTGTATGGCGCTAGCAGCACCACGGGTTTTCCCGGTTTCAGGTGCCGGGCGGCGTCATGTAGGCAGGCCCCCAGGGCCTTTATCGTTTCCAGGCTCTCGCATCCGGGGGGTCCCGCATCCGGTTGTTTTCTGTTTTGTGAAGGCAGGATCTGGATGCATGCGCCCGTGGGACTGGCGCCCGCCAAGGATACAGCCTGCCGGATGACCTCTTTTCCTGCGTCTGCGGGAAATCTGGCAACGATGGGCAGGTCCCGGCAGGGCAGTATTTCCGGTGAAGGCAGAAAAAGAGTTGAACCGGAAATTTCCGTACTGTGCAGTGTAAGGCCGCATACCGTGGCCCGGCCCATGTTTTCCGGTATCAGCTTGCCGATGTGAGCGGAAAGAATCGGGGATTTTATCATGCGCGCGGCCAGGTCGATACCCAGATCGCCATAGTGGGTGGTGCCCGGTATTTTCCTCCCCTGGGACTGTCGATACACCAGTTCACCAACCCCGCCGGAAAAGACCAGCACGGGGGTGGGACCAGTTTTGTCGAAGACAAAGGGTGCCTGCGTATAGATGCGGGTGTCGGGGTCTTCGAAAAAGCCGGCGTCACCCGTGGCGACGGCCTCCAGCGCCGTGGTGTAAAAATCTATAACGGCTTCGGTTTCCATCGACGACAAACGCTGGCCCGGCCCCTTCCTGATCCCGAGACTGGTCAGCAGCGCCCGTCCATATGGAGAGGCCCCGGTGAGCCGGTAGCCGCCCGGTTCGAATTGGAAATGCCGGGCGCCTATGAAATGGCAACCGGTATGCAGAACATTCCCGGCCAGTCCATAGGCGGCATTTGTGGTGCCCCCGCCGATGTCAAGATTGATAAAGGGGGTATCTGCATGGAATCGGGACAAGGCAGAGCAGTTCCCCATGAAGGCCAGCCAGGATTCGAGGCGCGGATCCGCGGCGGTGGCGATGAGTGCCTCGCTAAAACGGGCCCCCACCATGTGGGCAATGGCATTTGCGTTGGCTCGTTCGGCCGCAAGCCCGGTGATGATGGCACCTCCTGACACCAGCGCTTCGCGTGGAGTGCCGTTTTCGGATGTCCATCGATCGATGTGGCGGTTCAGCGCAACGGGATCTATTGTGTTGCCTTCGAAAGGGGTGAAGACGGGTTCAGGGCGGTACAGCACACGGGGTGCCCCCAATTCCATTCTGCCGGTGGCGGCATTGGCGCCGATGCGGGCGCTGGCTACCATGACACTGCTGGTGGTCGAACCAAAATCAAGGCCGATCATGTTGACCGTTTCAGGGTTGGGATTGGCGCGAAAAGACGAGGTCGATGGCATGCGTCCGGGACCATCCATTTTCATAAGACCCGTTTCGGGATCGGAAAAAGGAAGATAGCATTATCGTGCATAATTAATATATCATTTAATATATCAGTTGGGCGCGCAGTGTCAAGAACAAAATGGCAGGGAAATTGGAAGTTGCCGTAGACATGCTTGATGCGGGCGTCTTTCGTTATATCGGTACGCCCGTGTGGCGGAGGCGGGCAGATTTCGGTAGCGC
>CAYZCL010000090.1:0-93526 GCA_964476595.1 uncultured Desulfobacteraceae bacterium | reverse complement strand
AATCCTTCGCCGATACGCTCTCGTTGGTCGACCCGGTCTACGAGGGGCTGCGGGTGATGGAGTCTTTCCTGGAGCACGAGGAAGGGGAGCCGGAGGCCCTGCGGCGCGCGGCCGACGAATTGGCACGGCTGCTGGCCGGTGGCGCCGAGCGACCTTCCATCGACGACATCGCCACCGAACTGATTCAGCTTGACTGCGGCGACGACGGGGAACTGCGGCACCTCTGCGAGCGTGTCCAGGCTTTGCAGGACGGCGACGAACTGCCCTCGGCGGCGGTGGAGGCCCTGCAGCAGGCCGGCAGCCGTCTCCAGGACCTGCTTGAGCAGCCCCCCGAGCAGCGGGATGGCGTGGCGCTGGAGCCTGTCGGGGAGCTGATCGAGACGGCCATGGACGCCATGGATACGACGGCGACGGCGCCGGCAGACCCGGACGACCGGGATCATTCCGGGAAGACCGCGCCGGAACCGGACGGACCGCCTCCCCGGGACCCCGTGGCGGAAGACTCCCCGGTCGAGGAGCCTGCGGATTACATGCCGGCCGACGCGGACCCGGAACTGGTGGCCGAATTCGTCACCGAGGGCAGCGAGCTGATCGCCAATGCCGAGGATGCCTTACTGCGCCTGGAGGTGGATCCCGAAGACACCGAGGCCGTGGGAACCGTGTTCCGGGCCTTTCACACCGTCAAGGGGACGGCGGCCTTCATGGAACTGGACTTGGTGTCGGAGATGGCCCATCACGCCGAATCGCTGCTGAGCCGCGTGCGGGACGGTGAGATCCGGTACAGCGGCGGGTACGCGGACCTAGCGCTGCACTCCCTGGACATGATCAAGGACCTCATCCAGCGCGTCCAGGCCGCCCTGGCCGGGGCGCCGCTGCAGAAGCCGGAGGGATACGACCAGTTGATGGGAGTCCTGGCCGACCCCGAGGCGGCCGGCATCTCCGAGGAAACGGAGCAGGTCAACGACCTGCGCGTGGGAGACATTCTGGTGGCCCAGGGCAAGGTGGAGCGGGAGGTGGCGGACGCCGCCGCCGAGTCGGGCGATGAGCCCGTGGGCATGGCGCTGGTCAAATCCAAGGCCGCTACCGTGGCCGACGTCAGCCAGGCCTTGCGGACCCAGAAACGCATCGCCGGGCCGCCCAAGTTCACCGACTCCTCGGTGCGCGTCAGCACCAGCCGGCTGGACAAGCTCATTGACATGGTCGGAGAGATGGTCATCGCCCATTCCATGGTAGCCCAGGACGAGGTGGTGATCCGTACCGGCAACCACGAACTTCAAAAGAAGGTGGCCCACACCAGCAAGATCGTGCGCGAGCTCCAGGATCTGAGCATGTCCATGCGCATGGTGCCCCTGAAGTCCACCTTCAACAAGATGGCGCGGCTGGTTCGGGACCTGTCGCGCAAGGTCGGCAAGAAGGTGACCCTGGTCACCGAGGGCGAGGAAACTGAGATCGACCGCAACCTGGTGGACATCGTCAACGACCCCCTGGTCCACATGGTCCGCAACGCCGTGGACCACGGCATCGAGACGCCCGAGGAACGCGAGGCGGCCGGTAAACCGCCGTCCGGCACGGTGCAGCTGCTGGCCTATCATTCGGCCGGCAGTGTGGTGGTCGAAATCCGCGACGACGGCAGGGGGCTGGACCGTCAGAAGATCCTGGAAAAGGCGCGCGACCGCGGGCTGGTGGAAGACGGCTGCTCGCTCACCGACCGTGAGGTGTACAACCTGATTTTCGAACCCGGTTTCTCCACCGCCGAGACCGTGACCGACGTCTCGGGGCGCGGCGTGGGCATGGACGTGGTCAAGAAGAACATCGAGTCGCTGCGCGGCCAAGTAGAAATCCAGTCCGAAACGGGCAGTGGCAGCATTTTCAAGATGCGGCTGCCGCTGACGCTGGCCATCATCGACGGAATGGTAGTGCGAGTGGGCGAGGAACGCTATATCATCCCCACGGTTTCCATCGTACGCCTGGCCAAGCCCGATGCCGAAGCGCTTTCGTCGGTGTTTAAACAGGAGGAGATGCTGTTGCAGAACGGGCGTTTGATCCCGCTGTTCAGCCTGGCCGAACTTTACGGCATCGAGGCCCCGGTCCGCGATCCGCAAAATACCCTGGTGGTGGTCATCGAAGACGACGGGCACCAGGCGGGCCTGATCATCGACGAACTCATCGGCCGCCAGCAGGTGGTCATCAAGACCCTGGGCGAATCCATGAAGGACATCCCCGGTATTTCCGGCGGCGCCATCCTGCCCAACGGGCGGGTGGGGTTGATCATCGACGTTGGGGGCATCCTGCGCATGGCCACGGCCGCGGGGGGCGACGCACGCGGCCCATCGACGGAAGAGGCCGTCTGCTATGGCTAGGCCGGCCGCCGCAGCCGGAAGCCAGGCCGCCGTTCAGCGGCTCCTGAATCCGACATCGGTCCGGCTCACGGACCGCCAGTTCGACCGCATCAGCCGCATGGTCCAGGGCCTCAGCGGTATCCATCTGCACGCCAAAAAGAAGACACTGGTCCAGACGCGCCTGACCAAGCGCCTGCGGGCGCTGGGGATGGCCGGTTTCGAGGAATACCTGGAACTAGTGGAGAGTCCCCAGGGCGGCCGGGAACTGGGCGCCATGATCGACGTCTTGACCACCAACAAGACCAGTTTCTTCCGGGAAGAGAGCCATTTCGATTTTTTGCGTGACACCGTCGTGCCCGGGCTGACGGGGACGCGTATCCGCTTTTGGATTGCGGCCTGCTCTTCGGGACAGGAGGCGGTGTCGGCGGCCATCGTACTGCGGGAGGCGCTTTCCGCGCCGGGTGCCCGCGATGTGCGCATTCTGGCGACGGACATATCGAGCCGTGTGCTGGAAAAGGCCGGCCGGGGCATTTACACCGAGCACGAGATGGACGGCATGGACGCGCCCCGGCGCGCCGCTTGGTTCAGCCGCCTGGCGGGACCCGACGGTGTGCGGCGCTACCGCGTCAAACCGCAGGTGGCCGAAATGATCCAGTACGCACGGCTCAACCTGATGGACCGGTGGCCCATGAAGGGACCCTTCGACGTCATTTTCTGCCGCAACGTGATGATTTATTTCGACCGCGCCACCCAGCAGCGGCTGATCGATCGCTTCTGGCACTACCTGGCATCCGGCGGATATCTTTTCGTGGGCCACTCCGAGGGCCTTTCCGGGATCACGCACCGGCTCCGGTACGTGTGCCCGGCGATCTACATGAAAGAATGACCTTGCGGCTCCCGCGGAGGTGCTGAAATCACGGGAGCCTGTGAAAGTACAGCCTATGAAACAGATCGTGGCGGTGGGGGACATGAAAGTCGGCAAGGACGGGGACATTCTGGTCACCCACGCCCTGGGCAGCTGCCTGGGGCTGGTCGTCTACGACCCGGTGGCCAAGGTGGGTGGGCTGCTGCACGCCATGCTGCCGCTGTCGCGCATCAATCTCCAGAAGGCCGAGTCGCACCCCTACATGTTCGTCGACAGGGGGGTGCCGCTGCTGTTCAAGACCGTATACCAGATGGGCGGCCAGAAACAGCGCTTGGTCGTCAAGGCCACCGGGTGCGGCAGCCCCCTGGGAAAGAACGCCATGTTCAAGATCGGTGAGCGCAACTACACCGTTCTCAAGAAACTGCTGGAAAAGAACAGCGTGACGCTGCACGCCGAAGATGTCGGCGGCACGGACAGCCGCACGGTTCATGTGGATCTGTCTACCGGCAAAACCATCATCCGGATCAAGGAAAAGAGAAAAGAGCTGTGAAACGGCCAAGTGAAGAGGACATCATTTCCAGGATCGATGCCTTCCCGAGCATACCCTCGGCGGCGGCCAAGATCCTCGCGTTGCTCGACGATCCCGATACTTCCGCGGAGCAGATCGGCGAGATCCTGCGCTATGACCCGGGTCTCACGGCCAACCTGCTCAAGCTGACCAATTCCTCCTACTTCGGTTTGCCCAGCAAGGTGGGATCTGTGAACCAGGCGCTCGTCCTGCTGGGCTGGAAGAAGCTGGCCCAATTGATTCTCTCGGCCTGCGCCTCGGCGGTGATGGCCAAGCCGGTGCCGGGTTACGACCTGCAGCCCGGCGAACTCTGGCGCCATTCCATCGCGGTCTCGGTGGTGGCCGAGGGCCTGTCGCGGGAACTGGGCATCACCGGTGTGGACGAGATTTTCACGGCTGCCCTGCTCCACGATGTGGGCAAGCTGGTGCTGGGCGATTTCATTCGGGACAACACCAGCAGCATCGACGACGAGTCCCTGCGGGAGGTTTCGTTCGAGAAGGTCGAACAGCGCCTCTTCGGTATCGACCACGCCGAGATCGGCGCCCGCATCTTGGGCAACTGGTCGTTTCCCCGGAGCATTATCGCCGCCGTGCGATGGCACCACGACCCAGATGCGGCCGAGGAGATCAACAACCTGATCGACGTCGTGCACATCGCCAACGTGCTGTGCCTCATGATCGGCATCGGCATCGGCCGGGAGGGGCTGCAGTACACGCCATCTGAAGCCGCCACCCGGCGGCTGGGGCTCAGGGGCGAGCAGCTGGAAATGGTGGCGGCCCAGGCGGTGGGCTGGGTGGAGGAACTCTCCGAAAGTTTTTCGGTGCATTTCGAGGAGGAATTCTAACCGGGGCCCCGGTCCGGCCGGTAGTCGGGCTGGCGGGGTGGACGATTCACAGCGGAGCCGGCGGCAGCGTGTGCCCGTGAGACAGTCAAGGCGGTCTGTCATGCGATCCAATCCCATAAAAGTACTCATCGTCGACGACTCGGCCGTGGTGCGCAAGGTGCTCACCGAGGAGTTGTCCCGTCACCCCGACATTCGGATCGTCGGGACGGCGGTGGATCCGTTTGTGGCCCGTGACAAGATCGTCGCGCTCAACCCCGAGGTGCTGACCCTGGACCTGGAAATGCCGCGCATGGACGGGCTGTCCTTTCTGGCCCGACTCATGAAGTACCGCCCCATGCCGGTGGTGGTTCTCAGTTCGCTGACACCGCGCAACAGTGAGACCGCCCTGAAGGCACTCGACCTGGGGGCCGTCGAGGTGCTGGCCAAGCCTAGTTCCTCGTTTTCGGTGGAAAATTTGTCGTCGGCCCTGGTGCGCGCCATCCGGGCCGCGGTGACGGCCCCCATCCGGCCCCTCGGGAGCGCACCGGACGCCGGCGCATCACGTCCCCGGCTGGACGCCGACCTGATGCAGACCACCCACAAGGTCCTGGCCATGGGCGCGTCCACCGGTGGGACGCGGGCCCTGGAGGTGGTGCTGCGGCGCCTGCCGCCCGGCACCTGCGGTACCGTCATCGTGCAGCACATGCCGGAAAAGTTTACGTGCTCTTTTGCCCGGCGGCTGGACCGGCGCTGCGCCATGGCCGTGCGCGAGGCCGAACACAACGACCGCGTCATCCCCGGCACGGCGCTGATCGCCCCCGGCAACCGCCACATGCTGCTGGTGCGTGAGGGCGGCAACTACGTGGTCAAGATCAAAGGCGGTCCGCGGGTGCACTACCAGCGACCCAGCGTGGACGTGCTTTTTAAGTCCGTGGCGCGCCACGCCGGGTGCAATGCGCTGGGGGTGCTTCTTACCGGCATGGGCGCCGACGGTGCTGTCGGACTGTTGGACATGCGGCGCCGGGGCGCTTTCACCGTGGCCCAGGATGAAGAATCGTGCGTTGTTTTCGGAATGCCCCGGGCGGCCATTGAAAAAGACGCCGTCGACCGCGTGGTGGGCCTGGACGACATCGCGGACACCGTTATCGCGCATCTCCAGCAGGACCGTCAGGCGGCCTGAGGTGCCATAGGAGGAATCATGTCGACCTTTTCATCGATACTCAACATCGGGCGCAGCGCCCTGCAGACCCAGCAGAAGGCGATCACCGTTACCGGCAACAACATTGCCAACGTCAACACGCCCGGTTACACCCGGCAACGGGTCGAGCTCGCCAACGACGTGGCCGTCGACAGCACGCCCGGCCAGATGGGCGGTGGTGTGAAAGTGACCGAGGTGCGGCGTCTGTACGACCGTTTCATTACCGGCGAGATTCGCGGCGAGAGCCAGGAACTAGGCGAGTGGGAGGCGCGCAAACAGGTCCAGGACCGGCTGGAGGTTGTGTTCAACGAGACAGATGACGACGGCCTGAATAAGGCCATGAGCGAATTCTGGAACGCCTGGCAGGATCTCGCCGAAAACCCGGGCGGGACCGTCGAGCGCGCCAACCTCGTGTCCCGAGCCCAGGACATGACCGACCGCTTCCGGAACATGGCTGACGACCTGGATTCCATCGCCTCCGAGGTCGAGGGCCGCATTGATCAGGCCGTGTCGGACATCAATGAGACGGCCCTGGAGATCGCCCGGCTCAACAAGGACATCCGCCGGGCCGAAAACCTGGGCCAGACCCCCAATGATCTGAAGGACCAACGCGACGAGGCATTAAAGAAACTGTCCGGACTGGCGGACGTGAGCGTTTCTGAAAACGGCTCGGTGATCGATGTCACCCTGGGCGGAGAGACGCTGGTGGACGGCGACACGGCCTGGGAGCTTTCCTACGACGGCAGCGATTTCGCGGTCACAGATCCCGGATCCGGTACAAGTACTCCCATCGCCCACGACGATATCGATTCGGGAACCCTGGGCGGGCTGCTGACCATGAAGAACGACGTCATTCCCGACTACCGCAACCGTCTGGACGACATGGCCCTCACCGTTATCAACGAAGTCAACGCGCAGCATGCGGCCGGCAGGGGACTGGACAACACCACCGGCGTCGCCTTTTTCGACAGTGCCACCGCTACCCCGGCGGCCGACATGCGCGTCAGCCAGAACATCGTCGACGATCCCCGGCTGATCGCCGCGGCCGGTGCCGCCGAAAGCCCGCCCGGCGGCAGCGGCAACGCCTTGGCCATCGCCGACTTGGCCTACCGGCCGACCATGAGCGGAGGGACGGAAACCTTTTCCGACTACTACACCGGCCTGGTGGCCGACGTGGGCAACGACACCCGGGGGGCCGACAGCCGCTACGAACTGCAGCAGACCTCCATGATGCAGCTGGAAGCCTACCGCGAAGAGGTTTCCGGCGTCTCCCTGGATGAAGAAATGGTCAACCTGGTGCAGTTCCAGAACGCCTACGCCGCGGCCGCCAAGCTGATCAGCACCACCGACGAGATGCTGGATACCCTCGTCAACATGGTGTAACGCAATCTTTCGCAACGGGAAGAAACCATGAGAATCACCCAGAACATGCTCACAACGGCGTCCACCAATGGCCTGGCGACCAGCCGCGGCCGTTTCAACCGTTCCCTGGAGGTGCTGGGCACCGGCAAACGCGTGCGCAAACCCTCGGACGACCCCTCCGGTACCAGGGATATCCTGCGTTACCGCAGCCGGATCGCGTCTCTGTCCCAGTACCAGGACAACACCGCCGCCGGAAAGTCGCGCCTGGAGGTGGCCGATGCATCCCTGACAATGGTGGACGATCTGCTTCACCAGGCCCGGAGCATCGCCGTGGAATACCCCGACGGTTATGACGACGCCACACGCCAGACGGCGGCCGAAGCCGTCAAGGACATCTACGACCAGGTCCGGGACATGGCCAACATGCGCCACGGCGATCAGTACATCTTTGCCGGACACCGGTCCGACCAGCCGCCCGTCAGCCGGGACGACGCCTACAACGCCACTTGGTCCGGGGACGAAGGCGACGTGCGCACGGCCATCGGGGACGGCGTCCAGGCCAGCCTGAACGCCGGCGGGGAAAATCCCTTCCGCACCGATGACGGAACCCTGGTCTTCGACACCCTGCGGAACATCATCGACGGCCTGGAGGCCGGGGACCCGTCTGCCGTTTCGGCCGAGGTGGACGCACTGGACGACGCCATCGAGCAGGTCAGGGGCGTCCAGGGGCAATACGCGGCAACCTATGACCGGCTGCAGAGCACCGAGACCCACTGGCGGAAGGAGCAGTTGAACATGGAGACCCTGCTGGCCGACACCGAGAACGCTGACCTCAACGAAGCCGCGGTTGACCTGCAGCTGCAGCAGATCGCCTACGAGTCGGCCCTGTCGGCGACGTCCAACATCATCTCCCAGACCCTGCTCGACTTTTTGAAGTAGTCGGGCCTCCAACAACGGAAAGACAGACAACATGGCGCATCTGGAGAAACCCTGCTGCGGACGACAGACCTTGGGCCGTGGACACATCCTGTCGACGGTGCTGGTTGTCCTGGTCGTACTGTGCCTGTCCGCCGGAACCGCCTGGAGCCTGACCGGCAAACAGATTTTAAAGCTGCAACGGGCGGGCATCCGGGGCGACCTGCTGCAGGCCATCATCCGAGAAAAAACGGTCGAAACCCGTGCCCTGTCCATCGACGAGCTCATCGCCCTGAAAAAAAGCGGGCTCAGCGATGCCCAGATCAAGGCGCTGGTAATCGAGAAGTCCTTCGTCCGCAACCGTCAGCCGGAGCGTTACGGCGACGATACCCGCGGCGTTGCATCCCTGAGCATCCGGGATATCGAGCGCCTCAAGGCCCAGGGGGTCAGTGACGAGATCATCCGCGAACTGATCATTGCCAGCACGCGCAACGCCGATGAACAGGAGCGCGAGCGGGCCTGGCGCATGCTCGACAGCATGCGCCTGCACGTATACTGAGGGTGGGGTCAGAAGCCCGAGAGTCGGATCGGAACGAGGTCTACGATGACCGCGTAGTCGGCCAGCGGAATGCCGAGTTTGCCCAGGCACCAGGCGATTTCGGTGGCGTGCTGTCCGCCCAGTTTGAGCCCGGCGTGGAAACTGGTCATGAGGTGATTGGCCAGATGGACCAGTATCAGCAGAGACGAGTTGTCCGTGCGGGTGTCGATGCGGTGGTGGAAGCCGATGGCGTCGGTCAGGGACTGCGGGAAGGACCACTTGCGGGCCAGTTGCAGCCCCACCTGGGCGTGATCGATACCGAAGATCTCCTGTTCCACCGACTGCAGGTCCGTGCTGCCGTCCAGCAGACGGCGGTAGAAAAAGGGATAGACATCGGAGACGAACTGGTCCAGCACCACCTTGCCGATGTCGTGCAGCAGACCGGCCGAGTAAGCCACGGCTGGCACCGCCTTGCCGGTGTGACGGGCAATGCGTTCGGCGGTGATGGCGGTACCTAAGGAATGGGAAAACAGGCCGCCCTTGCACAGCGAATACCCTTGGATATAGCGGTTGAAAAAGTCCTCGATGATGGACGAAATCACCAGTTTGACGAAAAGGTCACGGCCCAGCATGATGAGTGCGTGATCGATGGTTTCGATCTTTCGACCGCGGTTGTAAAAGCTCGAATTGCACAGCTGCAGCGTCCTGGCGGCGATGACCTGCTCCTGGCGCACCATGTCGGCGATGTTCTGCACGTCATACTCTTTGTTGTCCAGGGAGTTGAGGATTTCCAGGGCGATCTGGGGTATGGGCTGCAGGTTGTCGATGGCCCGCTGGATGTCCCGCTCGGTAGGAGGGGCGATGGCTTCCTGCGGGGCCGGGCGCTCCTCCACGGTGGGGTCGATGGCCGTCTCCCAGCGCTGGGTGTCCAGGCTCAGACGGCAGGTGAGGTAACCGCTGGTCTCGGCCCTCTCGATGGGGATTTCATGTCTGTCCAGGAACTCTCGTACGGCCGTTTCGGTGCGTCCGCCGGTGTTCAGCGAAAGGTCCATTTCGCCCAGGGGCCGCACCAGGGCGCCGCCGGCCACGCAGGCTTTCAGCCGACCCTGATCGGCGCCGGCCTCGCGCAGGGCCTGCAGGAAAAGAGGCATGGCCGTGGTGGCGTACTTGGCCGGATCGCCGGTGGAATCCGCCGATACCGGCTCGGGCAGCAGCAGGTGCGCCAGCCCGCCCACGCCGCCGTCGGGGTCGTAGAGGGCGACACCGACGCAGGTGGCCAGGTAGGCCTCCAGGATCATGGGCTGGCGGCTGACGACATGGAAGGTGCCGGCGTTGACGTGATATCGCTGCAGTTGAAACATGGGATGTCCTTTTCGGGATGAGATGACTCTTATGTAATCGCCTCCGGATCGAAAGTCAATGGAGACTGAGGCCTCTTTGCGAATCGACTGTCACTGCTGCCGGCACTACTTCGTGACCTGGAACCCGCGGTTTCCCCACGGCTGCCGGGCCATGGGGTTCCGCAGCCGGGGCATGCCCTCGGCGCAGGTGACGGCCGCCTCCGGAAAGCGCTGCCTGTCTTTCAGCCGCCGAGGGCGGCGGGGCGATCGGCCTCCGGCGCGCTGAAAGGCATTCGCCCGGGCGGTGGATGGGGAACCGGATTTCGGAAAACGACAATGGAGAGGATCGATGGCAGAGAACTGTGAGGGTTGCAAATACTGGCGGCAGAGCGGGGTGAGCGACAACGGTTTCGTGGGGGAGTGTCACCGCAATGCGCCGGCGCCGGATGTCAGCGCCGCAGCGGCGGACGCCGTCATGCGTTTCACCGTGTGGCCGACCACCGCTGGCGATCAGTGGTGCGGTGATTTCGCCGCCCGGCCGCTGGCCGATGAACTGGTGGCCGAGAAACTGGCTATGATCGAACAGTTGGAAGCCCGGCGCCGGGGGCGCTGACCCTAAAGCCGCCGGACTGAATAGCCGATAAAATGTCGTGAAGGTTGGCGATTTTTTTGGCGGTAAGAAGGGCTCAACCATGCAGAGCAGCTTCAGGCGGCATCAGAGTCAGGACGAACGCAAGCCGGTCATAGCGGAAGGCTGTGCCGTGCTGATGCTGGAGGCCATGGCGGTTCCCGTGCTGCTGGTGGAGCCGGGCTTCGTCATCGGTTACGTCAACCGCGCCGCCGCCAACGCCATGGGGCAGCCGGCGGCCGAACTTATCGGACGACGCTGCTTCGCCTGCTGGGCACAGCGTGACGAACCCTGCCCCCGGTGTGCGGCCGTCGCGGCGTTCGAAAACGCACAATCCGTCCGGGAGCGGCAGGTGACCCCCGACGGACGGGTGTGGGTGATGGAGGCCAGTCCCATCGTCGGGGACGATGGCAGCGTGCTGCAAGTAGTGGAGACCGCCTGGGAAATAACCGAAAGCGAGACCCGCGTGGCCGAACTGGACCACCGCCGCAGGGAACTCAAGGCACTGCTGGACAACCTGCCGGACCTGACCTGGCTCAAGGACCCTGACGGGCACTACCTACTGGCCAACCGCACGTTCATCGAGGAATTCGGTCTTTCAAGAGAAGAGATCCGGGGAAAGACGGATCTGGAAATCTGGCCGCCCGCAATGGCGGAGCACCTGCGAAGGCAGGATCTGGAGGCCCTCAACTCGGGGAGGGTGGTAGCGTCAGAAACGTCCTTCACCGATTCCGGCGGGGTTCCGGGATGGGTCGAAACCCTGGTGAGCCCGGTTTTCGGCAATGACGGACAGGTCGTGGGGATCGCCGGTGTTGCGCGTGACATCTCGGCGCGCAAGCATGCCGAGGAGGAACGCCAGCGGCTGCGCGCCGAGATCCAGCAGGCCCAGAAGATGGAGGCCATCGGGACCCTGGCCGGCGGCGTGGCCCATGATTTCAACAACCTGCTGATGGCCATCCAGGGGATGGTGTCCTACTTGCTCTACGACCTGGATGCCTCGCATCCCCACTACAAAGGACTGATGCAGATCGAAAACCAAGTCAAAAACGGCGCCAAGCTGACCGGCCAACTGCTGGGCTACGCCCGCAAGGGACGTTTCGCCATCAAGCCGCTGGACCTCAACCGGCTGGTGAAAGAGACGGCCGAAACCTTCGGCCGAGCCCGGCGGGAGATCACCATCCACACCGACCTGGCACCCGATCTGGCGGCGGTGGAAGCCGACCAGGGCCAGATGGAGCAGGTTCTGCTGAACCTGTACATCAATGCTTGGCAGGCCATGCCCGGCGGAGGTGAGCTGACCATCAGCACAGCCGATGTTTCCCACGAGGACATCCGCGGCGCGGCCTATCGGCCCAGGCCCGGGCGATACGTGCGCCTGGCGGTCGCCGACAGCGGCGAGGGCATGGACGAGAAAACGCAACGGCGGATATTCGAGCCCTTTTTCACCACCAAAGAGATGGGCCGGGGAACCGGCTTGGGCCTGGCTACGGTGTACGGCATCGTCAAGGGGCATCACGGATACATCGAAGTGGATTCCATCAAGGGCGGGGGAACGACTTTCCGAATCTACCTGCCGGCTTCGCAGCGCAAGGCCCGCCGCCGGGAAAACGTGCGGCAGCCCAAAGTGGTGGGCAAGGGAACCATCCTAGTGGTCGATGACGAGGAGATGGTGTTGGAGGTCAGCTGTGCGCTTTTCGAGAAGCTCGGTTTCAGCGTGCTGCGGGCCGAAAGCGGGCGCAAGGCGGTGGAGATATTCAGGGCCCACGCTGATTCCATCGACCTGGTGATCCTGGACATGATCATGCCGCAGATGAGCGGCGGAGAAGTATTCGACACCCTCAAGGCCCTCAAGCCGGACGTCAAAGTGTTGTTGTCGAGCGGTTATGCCCTCGACGGGCAGGCCGAGGAGATTCTGGCGAGGGGCTGCCAGGGCTTCATTCAGAAACCATTCGACATCCACGAAGTCGCCCGCAGGATCAACGAACTGCTGGAGTAGCACGAAGGCCTGCCGATCGCCCCGGCACCGTGAGGGGCAGGGTGGATCAGGACTCCTCCTTGTCCTTCTTCGGTGGCGGAGGGGATTTCCTGCCGCGGCACCACACGGCCAGCGTCAGCATGCCCAGGTAGGTCGAAAGGAAAACGTAGAGCTGGTCTCCTGTGTTTCTGGCCAGCAGGAAGTAGATGATGGTTCCCAATATGAGAAGTTTTCGGATCATGGACGTGTCCGGTTTTTTCCGTGTGGCGAACATCATGCGCCATATCGATGCTGCGGCGGGGTCTAACGGTAAATATCGGCCGCCTGCCGCGCAACTTGAATACGTCGGCGCAACGCGCGCCGCTGGCCGGTTCTGGGGCGAAGGCATGAGCCGCTTCAGGATGACTGCAAGTGCGGCGGGGGCCGTGCTGCTTCTGATGCTGATGATTGGAACGGCGACAGCCGCAGGAAGCCCGGCGGAGACCGGGGGCGACAGCGAGATCAAGGCCATTGCCGCCCGGCTGAACCAGAGCGGTCGCCGCCTGTTGGGCCTGCGTCAGGACTTGCAGCAGATCCTGGCCAGCGACGTGTCCAAGGACATCAACAGCCTCAGCAGTCAGCGTTTGATCATGGACTCCATGAGCCTGCTGGCCACACGCTTTCAGTGCGAGGCCAAATTGATGGGCGTGGCGTTGTTGATCCGCCGGGAGTATGCCGATTTTTACCGCCGGCGACGTTTCGAGGAACTCGAGGCGCTGAAAGAGATCGCCGATTACACCTTGGAGAGTATGCGTGTCAGTTACGGGAAAGTGACCAACAATGCGGCCCTGCATATGATCGATATGGGTTTCGATGCCATTTCCCGCGGCCAGGATGCCATTGAGCGGGGATTGAAGTACTATCTGAAAAAATAGTCTTTCATCAATGGAGAGGCACATGCACGACAATAGTAAGAGGGATGAAAACAAGCGGGCTTTTACCAGGGTAGAAGCTTGTATCTGCTTCGGCTGTACCCCCCTGGATGAATTGCCCAGGCACTGGGAGAGAACGGCTCGGTTGCATTTAAGCCGAGGAGCAGCGGAACTCCCGGTGACCACGGATTTTTCGGAAGCGGCCGACATGTTCCGCCTGATTCACGCCGCTTTGGCCGAGGTCAAGGAGGATCTTCGTCGCATTCGGGCCCACCTGGGGATCGAAGAGACCCTTTTGCGGCGCAGGGAAGTAGAGATCAGCGGATCAGGACTCAGTTTCCGGGGCGCCGAGCAATTCAGCGCCGGGCAACTTCTAATGCTTTCGATGGTCCTGCCTTTTGAATTGCCCATTCTGGTACGAGCGGTCGGAGAGCTCATCGAGAGCCACGAGGCGGCCGGTATGGATGAGCGCCTGAATCGACTGCGTTTTGTCGTCATACACGAAGAAGACCGTGAATTGATCGTTAAGTATACATTTCAGCGCCAGCGTGAGCTCATCAATATCAGTAAGGGCCGGTGCAAAGATAATAGGGAGGATTGATCGGACAATGCTGTTTGCCAGGGACAGATCCGCGGCCACTGAGCAGGAACCAGAAATCGTCGACGACCTCAAGCAGCAATTGGCCGATCGACAGGAACACAACGCTTTTTTGCTGGAGACCATCCGATCGCTGCTGGTGTTTCTGAAGGACTTTTCCATGGACCTCAACGAGGCGGAAGTAGACTCTGGCCGCTTCCGCCAGGAAATCGATGCACTTTCGGAAAAGTTCGCCAACACTCCCAAGACGCGCTCGCTGGCGGGAATTTACCGCCGTTTCAAGAAGAAGATCTATGCTTTCATCACCGGACAAAAATCCTACCTGGCGGCGCGTGAAGCGGAATTCAAGGAAATTATAGATCTACTCACACGCGCCATGGCCGCACTGGATGCCGACAACCAGGTGTTCAACCAGGCAATTTATCGGCAGGCCGAGAAGATCGAGGACCTCAAGCAACTTGATGACATCCGCAAGATCAAGACTTCGCTCAGCGTGGGGGTCGATCGCCTGCGAACGGCTGTGCGCGAAAAGCGCATGAAGGACAACCGTCGACTCGAGCGCCTATCCAAGCGGGTTCAGACGCTGCATCGCGAACTCGAGGCTACCCGTGCCGAATCCATGACCGACGGCCTCACCGGCGTATCCAACCGCAAGGCGCTCGACGGGCACCTAATCGATCTAGTAGAACGCAACCACGCCCGCCGGGAACCCTTCTGTATCCTGCTGCTGGACATCGACGACTTCAAGGCCGTCAACGACACTTTCGGGCACCAAGTGGGTGACCGCGTACTGATTGCAGTCGCCGGTCAGTGCCGCACCATCATTCGCGACAACGACTTCATCGCACGATACGGGGGGGAGGAGTTCGCCGTCGTTATCCCGGGAATTTCGCTGCGAGTGGCGCGCAAACGTGCTCAACAGTTGTGTCGCCGGATTGCCGAAACACATTACGAGCTTGATGAGGAGCAAGAACAACGTGTTTTGGGAGTCACGGTCAGCATCGGGGTCAGCCGTTACCGCCGCGGCGACAGCGTTTCGTCGGTTCTGAAAAGGGCCGACAAGGCGCTTTACGCGGCCAAGGGGGCCGGCAAAAACCAGGTGGTCACCGAGAAACAGGTCTCCTGAACGCCTTGAACGCCATTGGACGTGTATTCCGTCGCCTTCGAGACCGCGGGTACGGCCGGCTTGGCATCCGCTGGCGCAAAACCTCTGTCGGAACGCGACCGAAATTTTCTCCAACTGCTGGCAGGGCTGTTGCCGTTACAGTGGGGTATACCCTCCTTGCAAACCTCTTCCAATCCATTGGGTCGCGGGTTAACCAAGTTGGACGATGAACCCCGAAACGGACGGTGACGCCGTGCGCCCGACCGCAAGGAAAGGCCCGCCGCGGTCCATTGTGGCCGCCTCTTGCGGTTAGGCCCTTACAGGGATTTCGGAGCAGGATGCGGGTCCCGCATGGCCAGAATGACACCCTTCCCTTGGAATTTTCCAGAAAGAGGCGTGATATCGACCGCATAGGGCTGCCCCGGTATGTGTCCGGGGGCGATGGTTCGCGAAATGCCCGCGGAGAGCACGTCCTGGACCCCGGCAATGATGGGATGGGGAAAGTAGTCGGTCAGCTTGGAGCCCACTTCGATTCGCCGGCCGCGAATCAGAAGCGAAGTGAGGCGCCGGTTGGCCAGCACGATCAGCCCCTCGGCGCTGACACCGAGAATGGGGATCGGCAGGTCCTCCACGATGGCATGGGAGAGCTCCAGAGCCTGGTTCTGGATCTCCAGCACGCGCGTACGCTCGCGGACGGCCTGCTCCAGGTTTTCGTTGATGTGCCGCAGGGCTTCGTTTTGCTCCACCACCTGACGGTTGAGCGCCCGGTTGGCCTGGACGAGGTCGTAATGCTCCAGCGCTTTGCGGATTTCGATCTTCAGGTCGCGGTCGTCCCACGGTTTCAGGAAAAACTTGTAGATGTGCCCCCTGTTGATGGATTCGGTAATGGCGTCCACGTCGGTGAAACCGGATAGGATGATGGGAATAATGTGCGGAAAACGCGCCTTGACTTGGTTGAGAAAGGTGATGCCGTTCATGTCGGGCATACGCTGGTCGCAGATTACCAGCTGGACGGAGTGACGCTCCAGCAGCTCCAGTGCCTCGGCGGCGCTGTTGGCGGTCAGCAGCCGGTACGGCTCGCGTCTGAAAAGCCGCTGTAGCGAACGCAGGATGTTGGGCTCGTCGTCGACGCACAGCACGGTGTGGGGGCTGGTGTCCATCATGAATCCAGGAAAAAACGGCAGGCCGAGGCGATCTCTTCCTGCGTCTGCGGATACCATTCGGCGATGTTCGCAAGGCAGTTGCCCATGATCCGCCGCGCCTGCGGGTGAAACCGTTCCGGTTCGGGCAGGGTGCCGTTGTCGTCGGCCGTATTGGCGATGATGTCGGCGGTCTGCACGATCAGCAGTAGGTTCAGGTCGGCCGCCTTCTCGTCGACACCATGGTGAAAGGCGATGGCGTCCACCAGGCGTTTGGGCAGCTGCCAGCGCTGCGCCATGTAGGCGCCGATCTGGGCGTGGGTAATGACGCCTTCCCGCTGCTCGGCTGCGTAGAAGGAACACCCCTCCCGGGCGGCGCGGGACCAGACGCCGGAGAAGAGATCGCGGAAGTAGAGAAACATCACCAGTTTGCCCACGTCGTGGAGCAGACCGGCAGTGAACGCATCCCCGGCGTAGTGCAGGTGGCTCTTTTCGGCCAGGTGTTTGCTGGTGACCGCAACCGACACGGCGTGCGACCAGAAATGGGTCACGTCGAAACCCCGCAACTGTTTCCTGCCGGGCATCGCCCGGATGACGGCCACCGAAACGACGGCATTGCGGATGGTGTTGAAGCCCAGCAGCACCACGGCATGGGAAATATTGCTGACATTGGAGCGCAGCCCGAAAAAGGCCGAGTTCACCAGCTTGAGGATGCGCGGGACCATGGCCTGGTCTTTTTCGATGGTCTCGCAGACCTCCTCCACAGGCGTGTTGTAGTCCTCCAGCAGCTGGCCGACCTCCAGGGCCACCGCCGGCAGCGTAGGCAGGTTCTCGATGTGGTCTAGCCGCCGGCACAGGGCCTTCCAGTCGTCCGGGGAGGCGTTGTCGTGTGACGCTGTCATGTGGCCGTTACCGCAGGGAGTGCTGCAGATGCATGACTTCCTCCTCGAACTGCAGCGGTCGGATATCGATGCCGGGTTTCTGCATGGCCTGGAAAGCCCGGAAGATGTCGGGATCGAAGATCTTTCCGGTGAAGACTTCCATGGCGGCCATCGCCTTTTCCGGCTTCCAGGCCGGTTTGTAGGGGCGCTCGTGCGTCAGGGCGTCGTATACGTCGGCCACCGTCACGATGCGGGCGGCCAGGGGGATGTCTTCGCCCGCCAGCCCGTCCGGGTACCCGTTGCCATCCCATCGCTCGTGGTGGTGGCGGGCGATCTGGCGGGCGGTATGGTAGAAGGGCTTGCGTCCCAGGATGCGTTCGCCCACCACCGTGTGGGCCTGCATGAGGGCAAACTCGCTGTCCGTCAGCGGTCCGGGTTTCTTGAGAATGTGGTCCGGGATGTGAATCTTTCCGACGTCGTGCAGGATGCTGGCGAAACTGATCTCCTCGGTGAGGTCGGCGTCGAGGCCCAGTTGCCGGCACAGGCGGGCGGTGATCCGCTGGATGCGGCGAATGTGGTCCCCGGTCATGTCGTCACGGGCTTCCGATGCCATGGCCAGCATCAGGATCCCTTCGCGCACGGCCTCCTCCAGTTGTGAGGTTCTGGTGCGCACCAGGTTCTCCAGGTCGTCGTTGATGGTCTTGAGCTCTTCATTCTGCTCCCGTGTGAGCTGTTCCAGGCGGCGGTTTTCCGCCAGCAGGGCGTGGTGCTCGAAGGCCCGCTCGATGCAGGCCTTGAGAACGGCGTCGTTCCACGGTTTGGTGATGTACTCGAAGATGCGGCAGCGCTTGATGGCGACCATGGCGTTTTCCAGACTGCCGTACGCGGTCATCAGAATGCGCACGACTTCCGGATCGCGCCGTTTGACCTCTTCGAGGAAGGTGATGCCGTCCATTTCCGGCATAAGATGGTCGGAAATGGCCACGCAGATGCGCCGCCGCTGCAGCAGTCCCAGCCCCTCGGCCGCGGAGGTGGCGGTGTACAGCCGGTAGGGGGCCGTCCGCAGCAGCCTTTTCATGCTGTTGAGCACGTTCTGTTCATCGTCGACGATGAGTAGGGTCTTTTCAGCTTCCATGGGCACCTCCCGGAGGTGCGACCGTCTCTGGGCCGTCGTCTCCAGCGTCGATGGGGATGCGGATGGTGAAGGTTGTGCCCTTGCCGGGTCTGCTGGCGACTTCGATGCTGCCGCGGTGGCTCTGGATGATGTTGTAGGCCAGGCTGAGGCCCAGTCCCGTGCCCTTGCCCACTTCCTTGGTGGTGAAGAAGGGGTCGAAGATGCGATCCAGCGCCTCAGGCGGGATCCCGCAGCCGTCGTCGGAAATCTCCACCACCACGTGGTCGTCTTCCGCCCGGGTGGCGATGCGGATGGTGCCCTTTTCCTCGATGGCCTGGGCGGCGTTGACCAGGATGTTCATGAACACCTGGTTGAGCCGCTGGGGGTAACAGCGCACCTCGGGCAGGGGACCGAAGTCCCGCACCACCTCCGCCTTGTACTTGAGTTCATTCCACACGATGTTGAGGGTGCTCTCCAACCCGCTGTTGATGTCGGCGCGTTCAAATTCATCGCCGTCGAGGTGTGCGAAGTTTTTCAGGTCAGCGACGATGCCGATGACGCGTTCGATGCCTTCCAGCGACTCCTCGATGACCTGGGGGCAGTCTTCCAGGATGTAGCCTAGGTCGATTTCGGCGCGGATGGCAGCGATGTCGTCCAGCAGCCGGGCCGTGCCCTTGGCGTGTACCCTATCGTTGCGAACCATCTCTTCCAGTCGCAGGTAGGCCGTCAGCAGCCGGGCCAGATCTCCGCCGTAGTCCTTCATGGCGTTTAGGTTGCTCTTGATGTAACCCACCGGGTTGTTGATCTCGTGCGCCACCCCGGCGGCCAGCTGGCCGATGGAAGCCAGCTTCTCGGTCTGCAGCAGTCGGCTCTGGTTGTCCGCCAATTCCCGTAGCGATGCTTCCAGTGAAGCGGTGCGTTTGGCCACCAGGCTTTCCAGACGTTCGTCTTTTTCCATGGAATCTTTCGTCGGCAACAGGGATACGTCTATCTCTGCTATCGGTAAAACGGCCTCCGAGCTTTAATCGCAAGTCACTTCAGCCCGCCATTCCATAGGGAAATTTTCCCGCGGGCATTCCAGATAGACGGCCTGGCAGGAACCCGGAAGGGGCGACACGGTCCCGCTGTCACCGGGCGGTGCCTGTTAAATTTCAGCCAGCAAGGCTTCGATTTTGGAGAAGATCTGGGGTTCGGTACTGTGTTTAAGGCTGATGGCACCGGCCGGGCACTCGGCCGTGCAGATGCCGCAGCCCATGCAGGAAGAGGGCGGGATGACGGAGACGCCGTCCTGGTTGATAAAAGGGGCGCCGTAGGGGCAGACGCGTACGCAAACCAGGCATGCGGTGCAGCGGTCGGCGTCGACCTCGGCCACCGCCGCCGAGGTGGTCATCGTTTCGCGCGACAGGATTTTGACGGCCTGCTGGCCGGCACTGCCGGCCATGGTGAGGGTCTCTTCGATAAAGCGCGGGCTGTGGGCCAAACCGGCCAGGAATACGCCCGGCGTGGCCATCTCCACGGGGCGCAGCTTGACGTGCGCCTCTAGGAAAAAACCCTCTTCGGAAACGGGCAGCTTGAGCAGGCGCCCGATCTGTTCGGCCTCCGGGTTGGGGCGGATGCCGGTGGAGAGCACCAGCAGGTCGGCATGGATGCGGAAGGGCTGCAGGGAACTGCGGTCGGTGAAGTCCACCTCCAGGTGATCCCCGCCGTCCGAGACAAGGGGCGGGTCCTGGGGAACGTAGCGGAAAAACAGCACGCCGCTGCGCCGCGCCTTGAGGTAGTACAGCTCCTTGAAGCCGAAGGTACGCACGTCGCGGTACAGCACGGTGACGTGGGCGTCGGGGTTGAGTTCCCGGATACGGATACTGTTTTTGACGGCCGCCGAGCAGCACACCCGGCTGCAGAAGGTGAAGTCCTCGTTGCGCGAGCCCACGCACTGGATCATGGCGACGCTGCCCAGGCTGCGGGCCCAGTTGGGATCTTTCTTCAGCCGTCGGGCCAACTCCACCTGGGTGACCACCCGGGGATCATCGCCGTAACGGTACTCGCGCGGCTCGTAGGGTTGCCCCCCCGTGGCCACCACCACGGCGCCGTAATCGATGCGCTGCTCGCGCGCCGCGGGGCCCTGCCCCCGGCGGATGGTGCCGGTGAAGGCCCCCATGTGTCCGCCGTGTTCGATCAGACGGCTTTCGGTGTGGAGCCGGATGTGGCGGTGGTTGACGACGCGCTCCCTGAGCAGGCGGATCATGCCGGCCGGCCGGTTGCCCTCCAGGGTTTCGGTCAGGTTGCGGGCGAAGCCGCCCAGCTCGGCGTCTTTTTCCACCAGGTGCACGGTGAAACCCTGGTCGGCGATGGTCAGGGCGGCCGTCATGCCGCCGATGCCGCCGCCGATGACCAGAGCGTCCTTGCACACTTCGAAAGAGGGATCGGTGAGCGGTTCCAGGCGGGCCGCGCGGGCCGCGCTGGCACGGATCAAATCCATCGATTTGCGGGTGGCTCTTTCGGGATCGTCGCCGTGCACCCAGGAGCACTGGTTGCGGATACTGGCCAGTTCGAAGAGGTAGGGGTTCAGCCCGGCTTCGCGCAGCACGCCCCGGAACAGGGGTTCATGGGTGCGCGGCGAGCAGGCCGCCACCACCACCCGGTTGAGGTTGTACTCCCGGATGAGGGCCGCCAGCCGGTTGAGGGTGTCGTTGGAACAGGAAAACAGAAAGTCGGCGGCGTAGACCACGTGGGGCAGCGTCTTTACGTAGTCCATCACCCGCGGGATGTCGACCACGCCGGCGATGTTGGTGCCGCAGTGGCAGACGAAGATGCCGATGCGCGGTTCGGGGTCGATGCCCGTTTCCGGGGGCGGAGGTTCGACGGCGATGTCCCGGCCGCGGGCATCGCTGATCAGGACCGAGGCGGCCGCGGCCGCCGCGCCGGCCTGGATGACCGTCTCGGGAATGTCCTTGGGCGTCTCGGCCGCGCCGCACACGAAGATGCCGGGTGAAGAGGTGAACACCGGGCGGTCGAACTCGGTGGCCACGAAGCCGTGAGGGTTCATCTCCAGTCCCAGTTTACGGGCCAGGTCCGTGAATGCGTCGGTGGGCCTGAATCCCGACGAGAGCACGACCATGTCGTACTCTTCTTCGATCTTGCGGTTGAGGCGGTGGTCGAAGGTCTCAATGATCAGGTTCTCGTTTTGCGGGTTCAGGTAGACCTGCGAGATCATGGACCGCCGGTAGACCACGCCGTAGTGCTCGCGGGCGCGGTCGACGTAGCTGTCGAACCCCTTGCCGTGGGCGCGCACGTCCATGAAATAGATGGTGGCGCCGGTCTCGGGGTGGTGTTGCCGGGTCAGTACGGCCTGCTTGGCGGCATGCATGCAGCACACCGAAGAGCAGAAAGGGCGTCCGCGGGAAGGGTCGCGCGAGAGCACGCACTGGATCCAGGCCACCCGTGAGGGGGTCTTGCCGTCCGAAGGGCGCCGGATGTGCCCGCCGTACGGTCCGGTAGCCGACAGGATGCGTTCGTACTGCAGGCTGGAGACCACGTTGCGGTAGCGTTGGAAGCCGTACTCGCCGTGCCCGTGGGTCAGGGCCAGTTCGAAACCGCCGGCCAGCACCAGGGCGCCCACCGGCAGGTCCCGAATTCGGGCCTGCTGGTCGAAATCGATGGCCTCGGCGGGACAGATCTTCTTGCACAGGCCGCAGCGGCCACGGGTCAGGTACAGGCAGTTCTCCGGGTCCAGGGCGTACTTGAGTGGAACGGCCTGGGGGAAGGTCAGGTAGGCGGCCTTGCGCACGGACAATTCGCCATTGAAGGCGTCGGGGACCTTTTTGGGGCACTTCTCGGCGCAGGCCCCGCAGGCGATGCATTTTTCGGCGATGACGTAACGTGGCTGCTCCTGCACCCGGGCGGTGAAACGGCCCGGTTTGCCCGTGAGTTCCAGCAGCCGGGTACCGGTCATGATCTCGATGCTGGCGTGGCCGGCCACCTGGACCAGCTTGGGGGAAATCATGCAGGTAGAGCAGTCGTTGGTGGGAAAAGTCTTGTCCAGCCGGGCCATGGTGCCGCCAAGGGTGGGCGATTTCTCCACCAGATAGACGTGAAAACCGGTGTCGGCCAGGTCCAGCGCGCACTGCATGCCGCCGATGCCCCCGCCGATGACCATCACGCTTCCCGAAAGTGCTTTCTCCGCGGTCCGGTGCATTTATACCAGCCCCCTGGCGCGCAGCAGCGGTCGCGGGTCGGTGAGATGGGTGCCGAACCAGTCGTCGCCGGCCGGCTCCCGGAACGCCAGCTGCATGAGTTCGGTGAAATAAAAAATCGGCAGGGGGCGGCCGGCGCCGTCTTCCTGGACCGTGTCCAGGTTGGCCTGGCACAGGGGGCAGGAAACCACGACGGCGTCGGCCCCGGTCTGCCGGGCCTTGTCCAGGATGCGGTGTGAGAGCGAATCGCGGATGTCGCGCCGGCCGATGCCGATGCTGGCGCCGCAGCAGGTGGATTTGTACGACCAGTCCCGCACCCGGGCGCCCAAGGCCTGCATGATATGGTCCATGGTCTGGGGGTTTTCGAAGTCGGTGTAGCCGGTGATTTTGGGCGGCCGCACCATCTGGCAGCCGTAGTAGCAGATGACCTTGAGCCCCTCGAGCGGTCGTTTCACCCGATTGCGGATGCGGCGCAGCATGGCCTCGGAGGCCATGTAGCGCGTCATGTCGTGGACCCGCAGATCCCCGTCCACCTCCCAGGGAACGTCGTAGAGCTCACGCTCCAGGGCCTGCTGGGAAAACCGCAGCCGGTTGAAGCACATGGCGCAGGGGGTGACCAGGTCCAGCCCCATTTTGCCGGCCGCGGCCAGGTTGCGGGCCGGCAGCGCCACGGACATGGCTTCGCTCAGACTGTGGGCCGCCGTGGATCCGCAGCACGACCAGTCGTCAATCTCCACCAGTTCGATGTCCAGGTCCGAGAAGGCGTGCGTGATGGAGCGGCCGTAGTCGTTGGCCATGCCCTCCAGGGAGCAGCCGGGGTAGAAGGAGAGCTTCATCAGGTGATCCCCTTTTTGCGGTAAAGCCGGCGGATCTCCTGGATCGCCCGGGAGCGGTGGGGCACCAGCTTGAGGCGCCCCCGGCGCCACAGGCTCACGCCCAGGCGCATGTCCGCCACGAGGCTGCCGTCGCGCAGCTTGTTTTTCAGGATGCTCAGCCGCCGGTTGTAAGCCGCCATGAGCCAGAATTCGTTGACCCGGCCGAAGCGCTGCAGCTCGTGCAGGAACACGTGGTGAAAAGCGGCCAGGTCTTCTTCCCGGGGCGTGATGGTGGAGCGGGCCGCCATGTTGCGCAGGTGGTTGATCACCTCGGCCACGTCGATCTCGTTGGGGCAGTAAGTGGTGCACATCTCGCACGACAGGCATACCCAGATGGTCACCGAGTGCATCAGTTCGCGCCGCCAGCCCAGCTGCGCGTAGCGGATGACCTGGTGGGGCTTGATGTCCATGTAGCCAGCCACCGGGCAGGCGTTGGTGCAGCGCTCGCACTGGTAGCAGGCGCCCACGTCCACTCCCGTCTCGCCCTGCAGGCGGGCCGGGAACAGGTTGCCGCGCTCTCCGATGACCCTGCGCTCGGTGCCCGCCGCCGTCGGGGGGTCGGGTTGCTTCATAGGCGCTGTGCCTCTCATCTCTGTGATGGCTGCCGGCAGCGGCCGGCGATCACGCAGAACATGATGAATTTACGCTCGGCGGCCCTGAAATCCTCGGGCGTGTAGAAATCGAGATTCTCGGCTACCCGGAATTGCCGCCGCCCCTGCCGGATCAACCGGCGAATACCCTCTGTGTCGCGTGAAGATTTGGTTTTTCCTCTCCTCCGGGCCGACACAAAATCCGCGGCTGCTTCAAAAAGGTTTTCGATTCGGGTGTCACGCCTCTCGAAGAAAAATACCTCACATACCACAATGTGTCAAGTGCTACTTGTACTTCAACGAGGCCTCGTCCGCACCCCGGTGCGGGGTGTCGGCAGGGAACTCTTCTGACCGTTTTCAACGGCTGATTGTGGACAACCACCCGATACGTGCTTATATTAGTCACTTAGCACGACCACTACTTTGAATCAAGGCCGGCATGCAGAGCCTGCGAAAGGATTAATAAAGGGGGGTCACCATGCGCAAGATCGCCATCATTATGACGATGTTGATTGTTGCCCTGTTTAGCATTTCCTGTGCCACCAGCGACCGGGGCGGAAAGAATGCCAAGAGTTCCCGCTCGGAACTGTACATGCCACCAGGATGGGGAGGCCAGTACGGTGGACGCTGATCCCGGTTACGGTCGATGACCGTCGAGACGGTTACGGTTTGCGGCCGGACGCTTTCTTCTCTTCGGGGCCGGGATAGGTGGTCAGTTCGAGAAGGCATCCCAGGCGCGGCTGTTTGCGGGTGCCACCCGTGATCTTGACCACCTTGGCCTCCGTGACGATGTTGTCACCGTTGAGCCAGCGGATCACTTTTTCGGCCACCCTATCGTCCAGTCGTCCGAAGCAATCGGGCATGGAAAGCTCCTGGGTGCCGCTGCCGCGCCGCACCAGGTAGATCCGGTTGCGGCGGCCGGAATCGCCCGTATGCCATATCAGGCGCACCTTTTCCCCGGCCTTGAGTTTCTTCAGGGCATCCTGCCGGCTGCTGCCGTCGGGGTTGCTGTAGCGGCATCCCACGGCCGGCGTCCTGAACTGCTCGATGGGGTTTCGCCCCTTCGGTTTGCAGAAGATCTCCTTGAGTTCCACCACCTGCTCTTCCCGGGACGATCTGTCCAGATTCAACAGGCGCTCCATTGTCTGCAGCAATCCCATAGCTACCGGTTCCTCCCGAAAAGGCTCTCTTTTCGTCGGTTATCCACTCTTGCCAATATTATCTTGTCTTCTAACGTAGCGTTTTTTAAGCCCGGTTTCAAGCGCTGAGCCCTCTGTGCCCAAAGTAATCACAATTGGCGGCTGGCATGAGGGTTGCCCGATGTCTGCGTCATCCAGAGCCATCCGCACCATGGGGCAGACGACACGGTGGCTTTCGGTCAAAAAAGGGAGATAGTTGCGATCGTCTGCCACTATTCCATGACCGGTTTGGATCGTCCGGAAGAAGGGATAGGACAGGGGAAGGTATGCCGTTTATCGGTATCTATCGATAGTAATGGATGACCCGGATACCATAAAATCAGGAATAAAGGTAAGAAAAAATATGTAATAAAGGTAACAAATTGATTTTCAATTGAATGCCCAATTTTAAAACTATCTGAATTTTCAATAAAAAATTTTTTTATGGATAGAGAGAAGAGTGGCAGGATTATTGCATTATGATTCAATAAAATCCATTGCGTCACATCCGAAGGAAGTTCAGTGCAGCGGTTAACCTCTTGATTGGAAATAGGGGGACTTGCCATGAAGAAACGATTCTTTATCTTGTCGGTTTGCATGCTGGTAATTGCATTCGCCGGGTCTTCGAGTGCAGACTATTTATCCACATTTGATATGATCGGCTCTGCTTCTTACAGAAAATCCGGCGGCCTGTCATTCAATCCGGTGGACATTCACAAGGAAACCAAGAAAGAAAAAAAGGCACTCAAGAAGAAGCTGAACCAAAGAAAGACGTATACGGGCAAATCCGTGATCGATTATTCCTTTACCAAGGACCTGCCGGATCTCGATCAGCCCGCAGAATGGGTGCTCCGGATGCATTTCGAAGTAAGCGGACAATACAAGATGAAAGGCGAAAAAAAGAAAAAAATCAAATCCGCTCCTTACGAAAAGGAAATATCACTGGGAAAATTTTCAGCCGGTGAAGCCTATGCCAAATACGAAGACGGCATATCCTATATCCTACAAATGCCGGATGAATACTGGGAAGAAGGCGTCGGTGGATACTATCACGACCATGACTGGGGCACCAACACGGGCTCGGGGACCCTATACCTGGCCTCGGTAACGTCCCCCGGGATGCTTCAGGGTTATCTGATGGAAACCATGCCCTCCATTTTTTCAGCCGTTGCCAGGAAGTTTGTCAACGATGATTTTGAAAAACCCTGGCGTGAGGGCGCCATCCTGAAGAAAGCCAATCTCTCCTTCAAGGCGAGCCTGAAGCTTGCCGCAGTACCGTACCAGGAGGAAGAACCGCCCCCGGTCAACCGTATTCCCGAACCGGCCACTCTCTTGTTGCTGGGATCGGGGTTGGTGATGCTGGCAGGCAGTACGCGCAAGCTGAAAAAGTAGAATGACGTTTCCTGAAAATTAGGGGCGGAACACATCGGTGTTTCGTCCTTTTTTTTAAAAGAATGGGGGAAGGCAGGGCCCCTTAGGATCCGGTAAGTATTTTACGGAGTCGTACTATGCGGAGATTTTCTTCCTGAAAAACGTCTCTTGCGATGCGCAGGTCCGTCTGCCTGAAAATGATGGTATCCCCGGCTGCGGCCTGCGCTACACCGGGAAGGTCGGCCGAGATCACGGTGGCGATCTTGGCATAGCCGCCGGCGGTCTGCTCGTTGAGCAGGATGATGGGTCGGCCGTCGGCGGGGATCTGGATTCCGCCCGGCAGGATGGGTTCCGAGATGATGCTCTCGGGCATCCCCCTGCGCAGCGGGATCTCGGGGCCCTCCAGGCGGCAGCCCATGCGGTCGGCGCGGGCGCTGACCGTGAAACGCCGGGTGAAGAGGCGCTGCAGCCCCTCGGTGAAGAAGTCGTCCTGGGGCCCGGGGATGGCGCGCAGCACCACGGGCTGCGTGTAACGGGGTCTCATCTCCGGCGGAATCTTTCGCGGGCGGTCCAGCAGCCGTCCGCCGCCGCACGCCAGCAGGTCTCCCTTTTTCAGCGCCCGCCCCTCCAGCCCGCCCATGACGGCCATGGTGTTGGTCGAGCGGCTGCCCATGACGGGTGGAACGTCGATGCCCCCTGTGACCGCCAGGTAACCGCGGCAGCCGCTGCGGGTCGGGCCGATGCGCAGCAGGTCACCCGGCGCCAGGCGGACGCTGCACCAGTTATCCACGGACCGGCGGTTGATGCTCACAGGCATGTCTGCTCCGGTCAGGGCCACGTCGAGCGGCGCGAGCGCCGCCAGCGTCGCACCGTTGAGGGTCATCTCCAGCACGGCGCAGTCGGGGCGGTTGCCCACCAGCAGGTTGGCCGTGCGGCAGGCAAAAGCGTCCAGCGCGCCCGAGGGCGGCACGCCGAGGTGGCGGTACCCGAAGCGGCCCAGGTCCTGCACGGTGGTGAAGGCGCCCGGTTCAATCACCAGCAGTGCCTTCATGGGTTCTGCTCCTCCCGCAGGCGCTGATACGCCTTTTCGGTGATGCGCGTAAAGCGGATGCGATCACCGGTCCGGTAGGGCACGGGCGGTTCGCTGCAGGGGTCGAACAGTTTCAGCGGTGTTCTGCCGATCAGCCGCCACCCGCCGGGGCTCTCCAGGGGATAGATGCCGGTCTGGTTGTTGGCGATGGCCACCGAGCCGCGCGGCACGCGGGTGCGGGGGGTCTGGAGCCGCGGGGTTTCCAGCTCGGGCGCCAGGCCGCCCAGGAAGGGGAAGCCCGGCGAAAATCCGATCATGCACACGGTGTAGGTGCGTGCGGTGTGCAGGGCGATCACTTCCTGCGGCGTCAGGTCGTGGCTGCGGGCCACGAATGCCAGGTCCGGCCCGTATTTGCCGCCGTAGCACACCGGGATCTCCAGGGTTTGCGGCGGCGGGACAGCGATGCGGTCGATGCGTTCCTCCAGGCGGCGGAAGAAGTCCTGCAGCTTTTGCAGGCGGGTGGCCAGCGGGTCGTAGATGACCAGCAGGGAGCGGTAGGCCGGGACGGTCTCCAGCACGCCCTCCGGCGGTTCGGCGGCCACGGCGGCGGCCACGCTGCGCACCTTGCGGTTGACGGTCTCGTCGATGGCGTCGCCGTACTCCACCAGCAGGCCGCGGTCACCCATGATGCGGAAGCCCATGATCTGTCCCCGTGTGTGTGCGTCGCCGTTGGCCATTTTCGATGCGATCGTTCAATCCCGCCCCATGGCGCGCACTTCGATGCCGGCCCCGGAAAGCGTGTCCCGGATGGTCTGCACCAGTGCCAGGGCCTCGGGGTTGTCGCCGTGCACGCACAGGGTCTGGGCGGACAGGGGAATGACGGTGCCGTCGGTGGCGGTGACGCTGCCGTCGCGTGCCATCTGCAGGGCCCGGCGGGCGGCTTCCGCAGGGTCGTGGATCACGGCCCCCGACCGGCTGCGGGGCGTCAGCCGGCCCTCCGGGGTGTAGGAGCGGTCCGGAAAGGCCTCGAACATCACCCGGATGCCCACCTCGGCGGCCTGGCGCCGGACTTCCCCGGCGCCCGCGCCGGCCAGTGCCACGTAGTACAGCGCGGGGTCCACCGCCGCCACGGCCTCCATGATGGCGCGGCCCACGCGCGGATCGGCCACCGCGGTGTTGTACAGGGCGCCGTGGGGCTTGACGTGGGCCAGCGTCACGCCCGCCGCCCGGCAGAAGGCCTGCAGGGCGCCCACCTGGTAGATGACGTAGTTGCGCACCTCTTCCAGGGAGCATCCCAGGCTGCGGCGGCCGAACCCCAGCAGGTCCGGGTATCCGGGGTGGGCGCCCACTGAAACCCCGCGCGCCGCGGCCAGGGCCACCGTCTTTTGCATCACCATGGGGTCGCCGGCGTGCCAGCCGCAGGCCACGTTGGCCGAGGTGATCACGTCCAGCACGGCTTCGTCCATGCCCATGGTGTAGGCGCCGAAACTCTCGCCGATGTCGCTGTTCAGATCGATGCGGGTCATGGTTTCACTCCTCGAAAGCACGGATGAGGGCGACAGACGACGGACTAGAAGATCGTCATCTGCTCGTCGGTCAGGTCCGAGACGAACATGTGCCCCGGGCTGTGGGTGATCACCAGGGGCAGGGGGGCCGAGGTGGCCGCCAGCTGCGAGGTGACGCCGCAGGCCCAGAACACCGGGATCTCACCGGGACGGATCTCCACCGGATCTCCGAACTCGGGCCGCCCGATGTCGCGGATGCCGATGGCCGCCGGGTCTCCCATGTGGACCGGCGCGCCGTGGGTGACGTGAAAGCGCGTGGTGACCTGCACGGCCGTTACGGCGTCGGCCGGTGTCAGGGGCCGCATGCTGACCACCAGGGGGGCCGAGAACGGGCCCGCCGGTCGGCAGCGCCGGTCGGTGACGTACATGGAGACGTTTTTGCCCTCCTCGATGTTGCGCACCGGAAGCCCCTTGGCCAGCATGGCGTTTTCGAAGGAGAAGCTGCAGCCCAGCAGGAAACTGACCGTGTTTTCGTCGAAGTACTCCCGCACGTCGGTGACTTCTTCTTCAAATATACCGTTGCGGAACACCCGGTAACGGGGCAGGTCCGTGCGCAGGTCGGCGCCGGGCGCGATGGAAGGCTCCGTCTCTCCGGCCTCCAGCACGTCCAGCACCGGGCACGGCTTGGGGTTGCGCACGCAGAACACCAGGAAATCGAAGGCCGCCTCGCGGGGCATCATCACCAGGTTGGCCTGAACGAACCCCTTGGCGGCACCCGAGGTCTGGCCCTGCCATTCGCCGCTGCGGATCAGATCCCGCAGCTGCGCTGCGGTCAAATTTTCACTCATTCTGTTTTCTCCCCAAATCAGGCGGCCCGAGTTCGCGGGCGCTTTCCGCCATTCTGTCTCGGGCCTTTCGTAAACGGAAAGGAAAAATGGACCCCTTCCTTTCACTCTGTGCCTTTGTGCCTCTGTCCCTTTACCCCTGCCTCTTCCCCCTCACATCCCCAGAAACGCCTTGCGGAACATGTCGCTGGCCAGCAGTTCCCGCCCGCTGCCCTCGGCCATGATGCGCCCGGTCTGCAGCACGTAGCCGCGGTCGGCCAGCTCGAGGGCTTCGCGCACGTTCTGTTCCACCAGCAGAATGGTCATGCCTTCTTTCTTGAGCTTGCGCACCGTGTCGAGGACCTCATCCACCAGGATGGGCGCCAGCCCCAGCGAGGGTTCGTCCAGCATCAGGATGCGCGGGTTGGACATCAGCCCGCGGCCGATGGCGACCATCTGCTGCTCGCCGCCGGAGAGGGTGGAAGCCGGCTGGCGGCGGCGCTCCTGGAGACGCGGAAAGAGGCCGTAGACGAAGTCCAGATTCTGCTCGATGCGCTGGGGGTCCTTGAGGATGTAAGCGCCCAGGCGCAGGTTTTCCTCCACCGAGAGGGGACCGAAGAGCATTTTCTCCTCGGGAACGTAGACGATGCCCAAGTGCACGATTTCCTCGGTGGACAGGCGGTGGATCTCCCGGCCGGCGAAGCGTACGGTCCCCCTGTAGGGCGACTGCTTGCCCATCACGGCCCGCAGCAGGGTGGATTTGCCGGCGCCGTTGGCACCCACCACGCAGACGGTCTCGCCGTCGTTCACGGCCAGCGAGAGTCCCTGGATGACCGGCAGGCCGGCGTAGCGCACCCAGATGTCTTTGATTTCAAGCAGTGCCTTTGCCATGGATCAGGATAGCTCCCCGGCGTGTTCGGCCACGTAGCGTTCTCCCAGATAAGCCTTGATGACCTGCGGGTTACCCGCGATGTCCTCGGGACCGCCGTCGGCGATTTTCTTGCCGTAGTCCAGCACGATGAGACGCTGGCAGACGTTCATGACCAGTTCCATGACGTGCTCGATGAGTACGATGGTGATGCCCAGATCGTGGTGCAGGTGGCGGATGGTGTCCATGATCTGGTCGATTTCCGAAGGGTTCAGGCCGGCGGCCACCTCGTCGAGCAGCAGCAGCTTGGGCGCGGTCCCCAGGGCCGTGGCCATGGTGACCTGCTTCTGGGCCGCCACGGGAAGCTCGCTGACCAGGGCGTCGGTGTGCGCTTCCAGGTTCAGATCGGCGAGAATCCGCCGGGCGCGGCGGCGGGCCTCGCTGCGCGAGGCGGTGCGCATAAAGCAACCCACCATGACGTTTTCCTCCACGTTGAGGTCGCCGGCGGCCGTGTACACCTGGAACGTGCGCGCCAGCCCCAGCCGGGCCACTTCGTGGGCCCTGAGATCGGTGATGTCCCGGCCGTCGAAGAAAATCCGGCCGCCGGTGACCGGGTGCAGGCCGGCGATGCAGTTGAACAGGGTGGTTTTGCCGGCGCCGTTGGGGCCGATGACGCCGGTCAGCTCCTCCTTTTCCAGGGCGAAGGAAATGTCGTCGTTGGCCCGCAGCCCGCCGAATTCCTTGACTAGGTGCTGGACTTCGAGGATCTTCATCGTCTTCTCTTCCTGCGCCGCACGCGCTCCACGATACCCCAGATGCCGCGCGGTTCCTTGGCCGAAATGACCATGATGATCAGGGCGTAGATGATCAGGTCGATGCCCACCAGCCCGGCCCGCGCCCCCAGCCACTCCTTGAGGTAGCTCTTGAGCGGGATCAGGATGCCGGCTCCGATGATGGGCCCCCACAGCGAACCGGCGCCGCCCAGCATGGCCATCAGGGCGATGAGGATGGAGATGTCCAGGCTCATGGTGTCTTCGGGCTCGATGTTCTTGATGTAGCAGGCGTGAAAGGAACCGGCCACGCTGACGAAGGCCGTGGCGATGGCGTAGGTCTTGATCTTGGCCCAGTGCACGTTGATTCCCAGCGAACGGGCGACCTCCTCGTTGTCCTTGATGGAGCGTAGCTGGAAACCCAGCCGGGACTTGCGAAACCAGTTGATGTAGACGATGCCCGCCAGGAAAAACCCGAAGATGACGTAGTAGTAGTAGATGTCCTCGCGGAAGATCAGGCGCAGGAAATCGGGCGGGTGGTACTTGATGGGCGAGATTTCCAGCCCCCGCGCGGCCCCTACGAAGTCCCAGACCTCGAAAAGGTCCTTGAGCACCAGCGAGGTGGCAATGGTGGCGATGGCGAAGTAGTGCCCCTTGAGCCGGAAGAGGGGATAGCCGATGATGAAGGACCACATCACCGACAGACACACGCCCGCCGGCATGGACACCCAGAAGGGAATGTCCCAGCGGATCAGCATCACCGCCGTGGTGTAGGCCCCGATGCCCACGTACTGGGCCTTGCCCAGGTCCACCTGCCCGCCGTAGCCGCCGATGGTGTTCCAGCCCATGCCGTAGATCGAGAACATGAAGAACTGGATCATGGTGGCCATGGCGAAAGACGACGGCGACAGGAACGGGAAGGCTGCCAGCACCAGTGCGAGCACGCCGGCCACCACCAGGTCGGTGCGGGGAAAGTCGGAGAAGTCGAAGGCGTTTTTCAGTGCTTCCATCCGAAGAGCCCCCGCGGTCGGACGACCATGATGACGAAATAGGCCAGGTACACCCAGGTGTACTTGAAGGATGTCATGGGTACGTCGGACATCCAGCCGATGTCGAAGGTGTAGGTGACGAAATCCCAGAAGCCGGGGATCTCGGTGATCAGGCCCACCACCAGGGCGGCGAAGAAAGCGCCGGGCACCGACCCGAAGCCCCCCAGGGCCACGATGGTGAAGGCGATCATAGTGAACAGCAGGCCGACGAAGGGGTTGACCGACCAGAAGTTGACCAGCAGCCCGCCGGCCAGCGTGACGCTGCCCCCGCCGATGCCCCAGGCCAGGGCGTTCATGCGGCCGGTCGGGATGCCCATGTAGCGCGCTCCCTGGGCGTTCAGGGCCGTGGCCGTGAGCGCCTTGCCGATGCGCGTGCGGTTCATGAGCAGCCAGACAGCCGCGAAGGTCACGATGGACAGGCCGGCCGCGGCCAGCTTGGTGGCCGGGATGATGACCCCCATGCCGATGTCGAAGCTCTTGCCCACCAGCAGCCCGTGGTGCAGGGCGCGGTCCTCGGAGCCGAAGAGGAGCAGCGCCAGGTTGCGCAGCAGCAGCATCAACCCGAAGGTCCCCAGCAGCTGCGCCACCATGGGGCCGCGCAGCAGGAAACGGATGAAGCCGTAGTAGCAGGCCACGCCCAGCGCGAATCCCACCAGGGCCGCAAGCGGCAGGGTCAGCAGCGGGTCGATACCCGTGGCCTGGGCCGTGAACAACGTGGTGTACATGCCCAGCATCAGGAATTCGCCGTGGGCGAAATTGACGATGTCCATGACGCCGAAGATGATCGTCAGCCCCAGGGACACCAGCGCCAGGATCATGCCGATCAGCAGCCCGGCCACGATGGAACTTATCAGGATATCCATGCGGAAGTGTTCTTTTCGCCACGGGGTTCCCGGAGCGTACGGAAGAAGGCGCGCAACGCTCCCCGCTCTCCGGGTCCCCCGTGGTTGAACCGGTTGGTGGTTCGTTTCAGGCGGTTCGGCCGGAAGCGGGCCGTATTAAAACCCCGGGAACGGAAAGATCATGTCGGCCGAGGCCACGTCGAAAGGATAGACGATCTCCAGTCCGATCTTGCCGTCCTTGCCCATCTGGTACTGACCGATAAGGCCTGATCCGAGCACGTTCTGGCCGATTTCGTCTCCCGTGGTGGAGAACTGGATGCCCGCCCATGGCACCACCAGTTCCTTGCCGGGGATCTCGATGCTGTTGGCGGCCTTCTGGATGTCGGCCGGCTTGGTGGATCCGGCTTTTTCCAGGATGTAGACCCAGGTCTGCAGCCCGGTGAAGGCCCGCGCCGAGGCGCCGCCCAGGTCGTTGCCGGTCTTGGCCTTGTAAAGCTTGTTGATCTGGCCGGCCAGCGGCTTGATTTCCACCACCTTGGGCAGGAACACGGTGCGCGTCAGGATGCCCTCGATGGTCTTGCCCAGGGTGTTGCGGAACTCGGGTTTTTCGAACCCGGCGTCCTGGCCCCAGATGATTTTGGGATGCGCCTTCTGGGCCTTGAGCGTCTTGACCATCAGGATGGCGTCCGAGGTGTAGGAGGCGAACAGCATGACGTCCGGCTTGGCCGCCTTGAGCGAGCGCACCTCGCTGGACAGATCCGCCGACTTGGCGGCGTAGAGCAAGGATTTGCGCAGCTTGAAGCCGTACTCCTTGGACATGGACTTGATCAATTCGGATACGTGGGAGCCCCACTCGGTCTTTTCACAGGCCGAGGCGATGGTCTGCAGCTGTTTCTTGGGAACCGCGGCAACGCCCTTGACTTTGCCCTCGGTCAGGCCCTTGAGCAGCTCGAACAGGTCCTTGGTGAACCACTTGTCGTGGGGCGTGGTGCGCCAGAACCACTTGAAACCCCGCGTGGTGAGACCCGGCGAGGTGGAGGTGCCGTTGATCATGGGAATCCCGTACTGCTCGGCCACGGCACTGACCGTCTTGGTCACCGAACTGTAGTAGCAGCCCAAGAGGCCGTCGACCTTGTCGTCCAGGATGAGCTTCTTGGCCAGGTCGGCCCCCAGGGTGGGGTTGCCCTCGTGGTCCTTGATGATCAGCTTGATGGTGGCGCCGCCCAGGCTCTTGATACCGGCGTTTTTGGCCATGGTCATATCGATGTCCGGCATGGCCTTGTTGGCGATCTCGGCGGCCAGTTCGGCACCGGCTTTCAGCTCCCTGCCGGCGGCCGCGGCGCCTCCCGTCAGCGGGTAGAGTACACCGATCTTGATTTCACGGGCCTGCGGGGAGCCCGGTAGCACCACCAGGGTGGCCGCCAGGGCGACGCTGAGACAGAATATGCCGAGTTTTAACAATACTTTCATAAGTCCTCCTCCTTGGATTGCGGTTAGGGGATTAAGAAAGGGACGATACGAAGCCGGATCACGCCGTGACGGCGTGGGAGATAAAAGTGACCTATATCATATCTGCTGAATATGGCAAGATGCAAGCGTGCCGCGGAACGTCGCGTACCGCGGGGCCGGGCGGCCGTTACGCCCCGTGTCCTGGGAGGCGGGGGGGCGGGGCGTCCTCGGAAAAGCGGCAGAAATCACGTTTCCCGGCGGGTTTCGAGGAGGGTGGCGCCGGTGGGTGCGGACCTGCAGGATGGGACGTCGGCCGGCGTTTCGCCCACGGGCCGGTCGCCCCGCGAACGGGCATGTCTCCGCCTTGCGCTCTGCGCCGGCCGCGGAAAGACGACGGGGACGATGGGCCCGGGAAGGCTCAGGCCTTCAGAAAGGCCCACCAGACGAAAAAGCAGAAGGCCTGGAACCAGATCAGGGTAGTGATGTAGGCCACCCACTGCACGGGTTTCTTGGCGAAGCCGAGCTTGTCGACATCCCCCACTTTTTTTTTGCACTCCGGGCATCGACGGGCGGCTACGGGCATGCTGGTCAGGCAGTTGTGGCATTTCTTGGTCATGAAAACGGTATCGGTGGTTGTGCTTGCCATTCCTTTCTTCTCCGTATGCGGGTTGTCGCCGGGTGGCACCGACCCGATGGCGGGTAGGCATCGCTTCAGGTTCGATGTCACCAATAAGCAAGATGCATGCCTGGCGGAGTCTTTTCGGAAATGTCTTGGAAACAGAAGATTACGGGGACGGAGGTGACAGGGAACGGCGAGGGGCTGCAAAAAAATGTCAGCCGGACGGACAAAATGCGGACCGACCGGCGGTGAAGTCAGGACGGGTCGAGGACGGATCGTATTTTGCGCGACAGCAGCGTCAGGCTGTAGGGCTTCTGGATGAAACCGTCGCAACCGCGTTCCATGATTTGTCGGGCCTGGCCGTCGATGCTGTACCCGCTGGACAGCAGCACCCTGACGGACGGACTGGCGGATTTGATCAGGTCGAAGGTTTCGCTGCCGCTCAGGTCCGGCATGATCATGTCCAGGATGACGAGGTCGATACTTTCCCGGTGGCGTCGCAGAATCTCCACGGCCTCCCTGCCGCTGGCGGAGGAGTAAACGCCGTAGCCCAGGTTGCGCAGCATGTTCTCGGCGACTTCCAGCACGACGGCCTCGTCGTCCACCAGCAGGATGGTTTCGCTGCCCGTCACCGGTCGCTCTTCGGCACGCGGGGTAGCGGCGGAAATGGTTCGGCCGGAGGCCGGAAAATAGAGGGTAAAGGTGGTGCCGCGCCCCTTCTCCGAGTCCACATCGACGTAGCCGCCGTGCCCCTTGACGATGCCGTAGACCGACGCCAGGCCCAGGCCGGTGCCGCGCCCCATTTCCTTGGTGGTGAAAAAGGGATCGAAGATGCGCTCGCGGGTGTTCTTGTCCATGCCGATGCCGGTGTCGGTCACCGAGACCATCACGTAGGCCCCAGGCTTGCCGTCGTATATGCGCCGGCAGATCTCGGCCGAACTGATGTTCCGCGTGCGCAGATAGAGATTCCCCCCGCCCGGCATGGCGTCGGCGGCGTTGACGTACAGGTTCAGCAGCGCCTGCTCGATCTGCCCCCGGTCGGCTTCGATGGGCTTCAGGTCGTCGGCCAGGTCGTGGTGGATGACGATTTCCCGGCGCGTGCGGCCGAAGGTGTCCGAGGTGTCGGTGATCACCTGGTTGAGGTCCAGCGGCTTGACCTGGTAGCGGCCCTTGCGGGCGTACCCCAGCAGCTGGGCCGTCAGCCGGGCGCCGCTCCGGACGTTTTTTTCAATCTGCTTGAACCTGCGGTAGAAAGGGTGGCTGGAATCGATCTCGCTGAGCATCAGCGAGATGTTGCCCTCGATGCCCATCAGCAGATTGTTGAAATCATGTGCGATGCCGCCTGCCAGGGTGCCCACCGCCTCCATTTTGAGTGCCTGGCGCAGCTGCAGCTCCAGGTTTTTCTGACGGGTGACGTCGATGATGTATCCCCTGATCTCCACCAGTTCGTCCCGGTCATCGAAGACCCCCACGGCGTTTTCCACGGTGTGGATGCGGTCCCCCTTGAGACTGGTGAGCGTGGACTCGTATTGTTCCAGGCGGCGGTGTACCCTGAGGCTCGAGAGGAAGCGGTCGCGGTCGGCGCGGTGAAGGTAGCGTGCCCACAGATTGGCCTTGAGGGCCTCCTCGGGCGACTCAAAACCGAAAATGTTGGCGAAAACCGGGTTGCAGGCGATCAGATTCCCGTCGGGCTTGGAAATATACGCGCCGGAGAGGTCGGCCTCGAAAAAGTGCCGGTAGCGCTCCTCGCTGCTGCGCAGGGCGGCTTCGGCCCGCTTTCTTTCGGCAATCTCATCCTGGAGTTCGCGGTTGATTTGCTGCAGCGCCTTTTCGCGGGCCTGGATCTGGGCGGCCATCTGACCGAAGCGCCGGGTGATCCCGGCCAGTTCCCTGTATTCGATGCCGTCGGCGGTGTCCTCGAAATCCCCGCGGGCGATGCGGTCCATGCGCTGTTCCAGGATGCCCAGGGGCTTGCGCATCAGCACGCGCAGCAGGATTCCGGTGACGATCAGGATGACGGCGAAAGAGCCCGCCAGCACCATCACCAGCGTTTTCTGCAGCCAGAGCAGTCCCCGCCTGTAGGGGGCCAGTGATACCGAGAGCGCCACCTTGCCGATGGCCTGTCCGTTGTAGATCACGACGGCGGAGCGCTGGAGGCCGTTTTCGTCGGCCGTCCGGCGGGCGGAGTGGAAGATCACCCGGCCGGTGTCGTCGTAGACCGTGATCCGGTTGACCAGGTCGTAGGTGGCGAACCCGGTGCCGATCTTTTCGATCTGCTCCTCGTCGAAATTCCAGATGGGAACCGCCAGCACCTGGCCCAGGTTGGTGATGTAGTCGTCGGCGCGCACCTCGATCTGGTGCAGCATGACGGCCGACTCCCGCTGGTAGACGAAGATCAGCAGGATGCCCTCCACCAGGATCAGGATGGACAGCAGCGCTAGGGACAGGTTGCGGGAAATGGAACGCTGTCCGGTCCGCCGGGAGGTCGCACGCCGCTTTGCCGGGTCGTCGTTCATGGATTTCGCTTTTCCACCGCCAGCCGCCACTTCCTGCGCAGGCGGTCGTAGTCGCCGTCTTTCTTCATGTCGTCCAGGGCCCGCTGCCAGGCCGCCACGACTTCATCGGACGTCCGGCGGGAAAAGGCGATGTAGTTTTCCACCTGGTGAAAGGGGTACACCCGCACGATGTCGTCCGGGTCGACCCCGGCCTGGCGCGCGATGTACGGCACGTTGAAATCGGAACTCACCCACAGGTCGATGTTGCCTTTCATGAGGTGTTTCACGTTGTTGATGTTGTTGTTGCTATTGACCAGGTTCCGGAAGCCCAGGGATTGCAGAAACTGCTCCTTGGCGTCGTTGCGGTAAGTGCCGATGCGGTCGATGTGTTTGGCATCCTCCAGGGAGCCGATGCGGATCCCGCTGCCCTTCCTGGCGTAAAATCCCCACTGCTGGCGGTAAAGGGGACCGGCCCACTTGAACAAGGCTTCGCGCTGGGGCAGGCGGGTGGTGGAAAACAGGGCCGTATCGGGCCGTGTCAGGGCCAGGTGGTAGCCGCGCGCCCAGGGCACCGTCCGGATGGGGTCGGTGCGTTTCAGGCGCCGCTGGATCCCCCGCACCACGTCCACGGCGAAGCCCTTGAGTTCCCCGTTTTCCACGTAGTTGGCCGGCGGCAGGTTTTCCGTGTAGATGGTCAGCGCGGTGTTTTGCGGCCGGATGTCGGGCGGGTAATTCTCCGGCGGCAGCCAGCGGGCGGCGATGGCGGTGAAAGTGCCGTCCCTTTTGATTTCATCCAGGGTGTTCTGCCAGCGCTGCACCTCACCGGGCGGCGTTTCGCGGGAGAAGGCGATGTACAGGTCGACGGAGGCCACCGGCAGCACCATGCGCAGCCTGCCGGGATCGACGCCCAGGCGGCGGGCCAGCAGGGAGACCCCGATGGTGGGGTGCAGCCACAGGTCCACGCGGCCCGACAGCAGTTTCTTCAGGTTGCTGCCGGGCGAGTTGGCGCTTTGCAGGTTGGTGAACCCCCTGCGCTTGAGGTAGCGCTCCTTGGCGTCGTTGTGGTAGGTGGCGATGGCCCTCGCCTTGCGGGCATCGTCCAGGCTCTCGATCCTGAGGGTCGAGTCGGACCGCACGAAGAATCCCCAGTGCATGATGCACAGGGGGCCCACCCACTGGTAGCGGGATTCGCGCTCGGGCGTGCGCGCCGTGGAGAAAAGGGCCACGTTGGGCTGCGTGTCGAGCATCTGCATCCCCCGGGCCCACGGCGTGATTCGGATGGGGGCGCGGCAGCCCAGGCGCGCGAGGATCTCGCGAACGACCTGCACCGAGAACCCCTCGGCTCGGCCGTCCTTTTCGAAGCTGAGCGGCGGGTTGTCTTCGGTCAGGATCTTCAGTCGGGCCGCCGGCGCCGCGTGTGGCCATGACAGGCATCCCAGCAGAAGGACGATCAGTATGACACGTGGCATGAAGATCTCCTGATGATTACGGGAATCGATCCGGCCCGGGTGCCGTTCTCGTCCGGGGAGACGACGTCGTCGGCGGAACGGCGCATGATTTTCCGCACCTCGCCGTCGGGCAGGCACCACCGGCGCAGCGATGACCCGCGCCTGCAGGGCACGCGGGTCGCAAATTCCACGGCTTCGGCGGTGGCCGGCGCACCGGGGGAGGCCCGCGCCCGCCGCCGTCCCATCGGCATCAGCGCAAAGGCGCCTCGTCAAAAGGCAATCCCTCGCGTTGGGCCAGTTGACGCAGTGCATCGCCCACGGTGGCGCCGTTCTCCTGACCGGCCACCGGGGTGCCCAGGTCGGTGACCACCACGACCTGCACCTTTCCCGGGTCCAACAGCCGGTCGGCCAGCTGTTTGAGCGTCTCGGGCGTGGCATCGAGAAAGGCCGTCTGGATGCGCTCAAGGGTGTCCAGCGGTTCCTTGCGCAGGAAATAGCTTCCGTAGGTCACCACCAGGTCCTGGGGCGTGTCCACGTTGAAGACGAAGCTGTTGAGCGCGTCCAGGCGTTTCTGCCGGAACTGCTGCTCGGGGACCTCGCGACGCAGGCCGCGCATGATCTTGAGGGTCTCGGCGATGGCCAGGGCGGTCTTGTCGGCCTTGCAGCCGATGTAGCCCACCAGCAGGCCGGCCTTCCACTTGTAGGTCTGGGTGAACCAGGCCGAGTACACCAGGCCCAGGTCGTCGCGCAGGCGCGTGTACATCAGGGAGTCGGTGCCGCCGAAGATATTCATCAGCAGGCTGTTCTGCCAGTAGCCGGGCTGGGTGCGGCGCAGGCCGGGCAGCGCCATGAACACCTGGGACTGTACCTGGCCCGGTTTGTCGACGACCGTCAGCACCGGCGGCGTGGCAGGCGGCAGCGGCAGGTCGCGACCCGGCGCCGGGGTGTCCGGGAGTCCCTTGAAAAAGGCGTCCAGGCTGCTGCGCACGTCGGCCTCGTCCATGTCGCCGGCCACGGCGGCCACCATGTTGGCCGGCACCAGGTAGCGGCGGACGAAATCGGAGAGGTCCTGCCGGGTGAGCCCGGGGATGGTCTGCAGCGCGGCCAGGGGGTCGCGGCCGTAGACGTGCCCCTTGAAATGGCGGATCATCAGTTCGCGAAAGGCCACGGACTGGGCATTGCCCCCCTGGCGCCGGAGCGCCGTGATTTCCTGGGACTTGGCGACCTTCAGGATGCCGGCGTCGAAGGCCGGCGCGGTGAGCACCTCCGCGAGCAGCGACAGCCCCTTTTGCCAGTCGCCCTTGAGCACCGACAGCCGGATGCGGGTGGCTTCCTGTCCGACATCCACGGACATGCGGATGGCGTTGTCGTCCAGCACCAGGGCCATGGCCCGCGGGTCGTGTTCGGCGGTGCCGCCCCGGATCAGGCACTGGTTGAGCAGTGCCGCCAGGCCGGCCTTGTCGTCCGGCACGTCCACGCTGCCGGCCTTGACCAGCAGCGTCAGCTCCACCAGCGGCAATTCGTGGTCGGGCAGGAAAAACACGGTGGTCTCACCGGACTTCCAGCGGGCCGCGGGGGGATACTTGATGCGCTTGGGATGGCGTTCGAAGGACAGGGGGTGTTTCCAGCCCTTGGGCGTCGGGTAGATGGAGTGGTTCTCCAGCGACGCCGGCTTCTTGAGGCTTGCCGCGGCCGCGCCGCCCACGTTGCGGATCTCCGAGTACTGCTGGGGCGGGTGGGCCGGCCTGCCGCCGGGGATCACGTAGACGCTGGTCAGGTTGTCGGGGCGCAGGTACTTGCGCGCGGCTTCACGCACCTCTTCGGCGGTGACCTTGTCGATCTGCTGCAGGTAGTCGAGCAGGTAGTGCCAGCCGATTTGGACTTCCAGGGTGGCCAGGCTCTGGGCCAGGGAACCGTTGTCGCGCAGCCGGTCGAGAAAATCCCGCCGGTTGAGTTTTTTGACGCGCGCCAGCTCTCCGGCACTGGCCAGGTCGGTTTGCAGGCGTTTTACCTGGTCGGCCAGAAGATTTTCCAGTTGCCGGCAGGCGTCGACATAGGCCTTCCGCCGGGCGGCTTCGTCGCCCTTTGCCGGCTGGATTCCCGGCGGCTCGTTGGGGGTTCCGCCCATGATGAACAGGGTGCCGTAGCGGTTGTCGGGATTGCCGGCCCAGGCCGACACGGCCAGCCCCTTCTCGACGATGTCCTGGGTGATTCGGGCGCTGCGGCCAGACGACAGCAGCATGGTGGCCACGTCCAGGGCGTAGAATTCGCGGCTGCCCATGGGGGCGCCGTGGTACCCCATGCGCACCAGGGGCGTGCGGGCCCCGGGCAGGTAGCGCACGCTGCGCCGCGGCCCCTGCTGAACGGGTTCGTCGGTCACCCTCTCCGGGGCGCGTTTGCCGGTCGGGTAGCGGGGAAAGTAGATCTCCGCCAGCCGTTTGACCTCGGCCACGGTGACGTCCCCCACCAGGACGCATACCGCGTCGGTGGGGTTGTAGTAGCGCTTGTGGAAGGCGATGGCGTCGGTGGTGGAGAAACGGGCCATGTCCGACGGCCAGCCGATGGTCGGGTTGCGGTAGGGGTGGGCGTTGTAGGCCGTGGCGTTCAGGTCCAGCCAGGCTGCCCCGCCGGGATTGTTCACGTAGCGGAAGGCCCACTCGCGCTGCACCACTTCGCGCTCCACGTAGAATTCTCTCCAGGAGGGCTCGAACAGCTGCTCGCTGATGATGGAGAACCACTGCTCGAGCATGTCCGAGGGCACGGAGGCCATGTACTGGGTTTGGTCCTTGGTGGTGAAGGCGTTGATGTTCACGGCGCCGTTTTTGCCCAGCTGCGCCGAGAAGGCCTGGGGCACGTAGATGGCCTGCACCTGCCGGCGCAGCTCGGCCATTTCGGCCAGTTTCTGGTCGATGATCTTCCGGTCGGGGTGGCGCTTGTCCTTCTCGGCCAAGATCACCTGGTAGGCCGCTTCGATCTGCTGCTGCAGTTTCTCGTCCTTGCGGTAGTCCAGGGTGCCGAAGTTCTTGGTCCCCTTGAACATCATGTGCTCGAGCATGTGGGCGATACCGGTCTTGCCGGTGTCCTCCAGGGCCGATCCCGCCCGTATGGCGATGCGGCAGGCCACCTGGGGGCTGGCGTGTCTTTCGACCACCAGGAACTGCATGCCGTTTTCCAGGGTGAAGCGCTCTACGTCGATGTTGACGCCGGAAGCGGCCGCTGCGGCCGGAGAAACGGCCCCGATAGCCAACAACAGTGTCGTCATGACGATGCGGATGACAATTTTCATCGATCACACCTTATGGTTGGCGGTAGGTTCACGATTTTAAGACCGGTTGGGCAAGCCCCATCTGCAGGGCTTGGTTCCATAAGCGTTGTGCCATGCGCACGGTGGCCTGGTCAATCATGCGGCCGTCCACGGCCGCCGCGCCCAGACCCTGCTCTCGGGCGGTCTCCCAGGCGTTCAGGATTTTCCGGGCCCGGGCGATCTCTTGGGCGGACGGTGAGAACACCCGGTTGATGGTTTCGATCTGGTCGGGATGGATGGCCCATTTCCCGTCGCAACCCAGAGCGCAGGAGATGGAGGCGGCCCGCTCCAGGCCGTCAGGATCCCGGAAATTGCCGTAAGGGGCGTCGATGGCCAGCAGGTCGCGGGCTTTGGCCGCCATCACCAGGCGGCCGAGGGCGAAATTCCAGCGATGGCCGGGGTAAATCTGCTCTTCGGCCTCGCCGTGGCCCGAGATGGACACCAGCCGGGCGCCGATGGAGGCCGAGTAGTCGGCGATCCCGAAAACGAGGCTAACCAGGCGCGGGCTGGCGGCGGCGATGGCGGCGATGTTCTGCATGCCACGGGCCGATTCGATGGTGGCCTCGATGTCAGTGGGTGTGCCGCCGCCGTACTCCATCTCGATACCGTCCAGCAGGCGGCTGGCGCAGTGGATGTCCGCCGGATCGTCTACCTTGGGGATCACCACGGAAGAAAGAGCCCCGCCGGCCTTTTGGACTACTTCCAGCAAGTCCCGGAAACCGAAAGGGGTGTCAAAGCCGTTAATACGCACCGTGACCGTTTTTTCCCCCCAATCCAGATTGTTGAGGGCCTCGACGACCCTTTTCCGGGCGACCGGTTTGGCGTCCAGCGGTACGCTGTCCTCCAGGTCCAGCATGACTACGTCAGCCGTGCTTTGGCTGGCCTTTTGGTGCATTCCGGGGCGGTGCCCGGGAACCGAGAGAATCGATCTTCTGGGTGCCGTCATGGCGTGCGGTCCTTGTTCATGGGTTTGCGATCCCTCCACGGCACGTCTTGGTAGCGGCCCGGCAGGGAGCGGGTAGGGTACGCGATTTCGCTGCTTCCCGATTGTTCACGATGCAGGCAGGCGGAAACCCGAGGATTGACATGGAAGATATGTTTTCACCGGAAACAAAGTGGTAGATGAAGCCGCTCATCTTGTCAAGAAATTTACGTTTCCCGGCCGGTGCGTCCCTGCCGAGGCTCACGAAGCGTAGACGCCGCTGGACCGCCCCTGTGGATTATGCTACCCGCGTTGATCTGGTTTTCCGGTCGTGGGGGGGCCGGCCTGCGCGTGCGGCGGGGGGTGAGAAAGAAACGGAGCATAAGAGGCTTGATTCCTGCCGGGTCGGGGGCTAAGATAAACCCCGTGGGAGCGGGGGTGGAATGCCTCGGCAGAGAGGAGGACGGGTATGAAAGCGCGATTGACCATCCTGTGTGAGAATTCGGTTGGCGTGCCCTTCGATGTCATCGGAGAGCACGGTTTCGCCTGTTTCGTGGAGACGGATGCCGGCAACTACCTGTTCGACACCGGCCAGGGCTACGGCGTCATTCAGAATTCGATGGCCCTCAAAAAGGACCTGCGCACCATCGGGGCCGTCATGATCAGCCACGGCCACTACGATCACACCGGCGGACTGCCGGCGGTGCTGAAACACCGGGGGCCGGTGGACGTCTACGGCCACACCGGGATGTTCGCCCGGCGCATCTGGACCAAGGGGGACGTCACCCGCGACATCGGCATCCCCTTTCGGCGGGGGTACCTGGAGTCGCTGGGGGCCCGTTTCAAACTGGGCACGGAAATGGTGGAAGTCGGGCCCGGCGTGTATCTGACCGGCGAGGTGCCGCGCGAGAGCGCCTTTGAAAAGGGTGATCCCAACATGACCATGATCACCGATGACGGGCGCAAGATCCAGCCCGACCCGCTGCACGACGACCTGTCCATGATCGTCGACACCGACCGGGGGCTGGTGATCGTGCTGGGCTGCGCCCACGCCGGCATGATCAACATCCTCAACTACGCCATCGATCAGCTCAAACGCGACCGTATCGTCGCCGTCATCGGCGGGACCCACCTGGGATTCTCCAGCGACGAGCAGTTCGACGAAACGGTCAAGGTCATCGACCGGTTCCAGATCGAACGCCTGGGCGTGTCCCACTGCACGGGCCTGGAGAAGGCCTCGCTGCTGCATGCCAGACTGGGGCCGCGCTTTTTCTTCGGCACCGTGGGCGCCGTGCTGGAAGGCTGAAGCCGGCTCATGTAAAAAACACCGGGCGTCGACGAGAGTCGTTCGACGCCCGGTGCCGATCACAAACCGGTTTGCAGGCGGAAGTTTCTCGCCTGGACTTCAATTCTTCCCGGGCGTGGAGGGGGGCGCCGCTTGCGCAGGTGAGGCCCCCGTCCCGGCGACTTTCTCCTCGTAGGCCGAGATCAGCAGGATCATGGCAAAGGGCTGGGTGAACAGCCAGCCGATGAACACCGAGCTGCCCACCGCCGAGATGCCCACCAGCAGGATCAACAGCACGATGTGGTCCATGATGTCCTCGCGGGAACTGACGATGCGGAAACTCTCCTTGAAAGCCTCGACCACCCCCATGCCCCGGTCCACCATCAGCGGAAGCATGTACAGGCTGGCCCAGGCGATGGCGCAGGCCAGGATGATCCCCGGGATGAAGAGCAGTGCAAAACCGATACTCGTGACGATGACCACGACGACGCTGTAGCCCAGCAGGGGCAGGAACAGCCGCATTTCCGAAAAGATGTCGCCGATTCTGGGTTCACGCCCGGAACGCACCATCAACAGTATGGATTTGGTGTATCCGGCCAGGGTCACCATGGCCAGGATGCCCAGGGTCAGGAAACTGACCACCACCATTACCAGCGTCATCAGGATCAACGGCACGAGATTATCGATGGTCAGGCGCCAGGCTCTTTCCAGATGGTGTTTGAAGTTCATGTGTGCAATCTCCTTGTTACTTCCTGTTGTTCGGTAGGTGAACATTCCGCAATGTCCATCACATCTATCGATGCAGGTGGCCGTCTGTCAATCTATAAATAGGTGATAGGGGTGATAGGGGTTGATAGGGTGATAGGGGTCAAACCTTGAATTGTGAATAAGCCCATTCGCAACGGTCGGCGTGCACCAGCCTCGTCCCCGGCGGCGACCAAACCGGCCACTGCCTGCCGCCACTCCTCCTCTCCGGCGGACATGCCGTGCCTACATCACCGACCGTACGGCCGCTTCGGCCAGGTCCAGCAGGGGGGCCGGGAAGATGCCGGCACACACCGTGACGGCCACCAGGGCGCCGGCCAGGAGGCGTTCACCCGGCGAAAGCCGGATGGCCGGAAGATCGTCCGCCGGCTCGGTCAGGTAGGCCGCCTTGATGGCCAGCAGGTAGTAGTAGAGTGAAACGACCACGTTGAACATGGCGATGAGCACCAGCACCAGGTGCCCTTTGGCCATGACGGCCGTGAAGATGAACAGCTTGCCGGTAAAGCCGATGGTCGGCGGGATGCCGGCCAGGGCGAACAGGGCCATCATCAGCACCATGGCCAGCAGCGGGCTGCGACGGTGCAGACCGGCCAGGCCGTCGATGGAGAGATTGGCGCCGTCGGCCGCCACCTTGATCAGCACGAAGAAACAGCTGAACTTGAGCACCAGCACGGTGAAGGCGTAGAAAACCGCCGCACTGAACCCCTCGGGGCTCATGCTCAGGATGCCCAGCAGGATGTAGCCGCCGTGGGCGATGGTGGAGTAGGCCAGCATGCGCTTGAAATCCTTTTGCACGATGGCCGTCAGGTTGCCCACCGTCATGGAGACGATGGCCAGCGCGGCCAGGGCGCGCACCAGCGGGAGGCTGCCGTCGCCGGCCATGGCGACCACGCGGATGAGCACGGCCACCGTGGCCGCCTTGGAGGCCGTGGCGACGTAGGCCGCCACCTGGTTGGCGGCTCCCTCGTAGACGTCGGGCGCCCAGAAATGGAAGGGGAACAGAGCCAGCTTGAAGAAGAAGCCGCCCAACACCAGCAGCAGGCCGGTGAGCACCTCCGGCCGGGATATCAACTGCGGCAGGGCGGCGGAGAGCCCGACCACACTGGTGGTGCGGGCCGCGCCGTAGATCAGCGCCAGTCCGAAGAGCATCACCGCCGAGGCCGAGGCCCCGATCAGAAAATAGCGGATGGCGGTCCGGGCGCTGCGCGCCTGTCCCTTTCGCAGGAAGACCAGCACGTACAGGCAGTAACTGGAGAGTTCCAGCGCCACGTAGATGGTGATCAGGTTGACGGCGCTGACCAGCATCATCATGGCCAGCGTGCACAGCGACAGCAGCAGGTAGACCAGGGCGTGGCGCTTCTCGTCCACGCCCGCAAGCTCGCTGCACAGCAGCACCACCAGCAGCAGGCCCAGCGACAGCATGACCTTGAAGACCTGCGAGAACAGGTCCACGCGGTAGGTGTCGACGAACAGGTCGCCGCGCATCCCCGTGGCGCCCATAGTGACGGCCAATCCCACGGCGGCCAGGATCAGCGCCGTGGCGTGGTCCCGGCGGGGGTTGGCCGGCACCAGGCACAGCACCATGAACACCGCCGTCATGACGAGACCGTAGAAAAGCTCGGGGCTGAAGGTCATCCAGTTTACCATGGCAGCCTGCCTATGAACGGGATCGAAGCCGTCTGAATCAGGTTGTACATCAGCGAGGGAAACAGGCCGAAGAGCACGATGACCGACACCAGGATGGCCCGCGGCACGGCCAGCCCGGGCGGGATGTCCGGCAGCTGCGCGACGCGTTCGGCGGGCGGCCCGTAGCAGGTGCGCTGCACCACGCGCAGCATGAACAGGGCGCTGATCGCCAGTGCGCCGACCGCGAATGCGGCGTAGACCGGATAGACTTTAAAGGCCGCGATGAAGACCAGCAGTTCGGCCCAGAAACTGGCCAGGCAGGGGACCCCGATGCCGGCCAGGGCGGCCACGATGAAAAAGCCCGCGGCCAGCGGCATGCTGCGGCTGAGCCCGCCCAGCTCGGCGATGGCCTTGGTGTGGGTGCGGTCGTAGATATAACCCACCGACGAGAAAAACAGAGCCGTCATCACGCCGTGGGCGAACATCTGGAACACGGCGCCGTTGAGCCCGCTGACCGTCATGGTGGCCAGGCCCAGGCCCACCACGCCCATGTGCGACACGCTGGAGTAGCCGATGACGTACTTCAGGTCCGTCTGGCGCAGGCCCGCCAGCACGCCGTAGACGATGCCCACAGTGGCCAGCAGCGCCATCAGCGGCGCCCAGTACCGCCAGCCCACGGGGCACAGGAACATGCCCAGGCGCAGGATGCCGAAGGCCCCGATTTTCATGAGCACGCCGGCGTGGATCATGCTCACGGCCGTGGGCGCCGCCACGTGGCCCACCGGCGACCAGGTGTGGAAGGGCCACACCGCCGCCAGGATGCCGAAGCCGATGTAAAACAGGAAAAAGGCCAGCTTCTGCTGGAAAGGGGTAAACGTCCCCGGCGCCATGAGCACCGTCAGGTCGAAGGTGAACATGCCGGACTTGACCACCAGGTAGACGATGCCCGGCAGGATCAGGGCGCTGCCGGCCAGCAGGTACAGCGTCAGCTTCATGGCCGCGTATTCCCTGCGCGTGCTGCCCCACACGGCGATGAGCAGGTACATGGGAAACAGGGAGACGTCGAACCACACGAAGATGAAGAACAGGTCCAGGCTCATGAACAGCCCGAAAACGCCGGTGACCAGCAGGATGATGAGGGCGAAGAACTCCTTGACCCGCAGCTCCAGTTCCCACATGGTCAGCACGCCGGTGAAAAAGACGATGCCCGTGAGCAGCAGCATGGGCAGGCTGAAGCCGTCCACGGCGTTGAAGTAGCTGATGCCCAGCTGCGGCACCCAGGCCGTCTTCTCGGCGAACTGCCACCCGCCGCCGGCGTGGTCGTAGGCCACGAAGAGGTACAGGCTGACCGCCAGGGTCACCCCGGCGCACACCGCGCTGACCCGCTTGATCCACCGCGTCTGTTCGGCGGGAATGAACAGGATGGTCAGCAGCCCCGCCACGCAGGTCAGCAGAATGATGGAAAGATAAGGAAATCCGGCATAAACGATGGGCATTTACTTTTTCACCGTTGATCTGTTTTCAGTCATTTTCGTGCCGCTCCGCACAGGATCCATTTCGGCTTCACCTGAAAGAGCCGCCAGGGAAGGCGCAAAAGGGCAAAGACACAGCGGCACAAAGTGAAAAACTCCGCCTGATCGATTCTCTTGTTTTTATGACAGCCATACGGACCTGAGGCACGAAAAACCCTCCGTTGTGAGCTGATATTACCTTCGCTATCCAAAGAAAAAATACAGGGTCAGCAGCGCCATGACGGCGAAGATGACCATCATCTTGTACTGCACCATGGACAGGTGCAGCACGGACAACCTGCGGCTGCCGGCCACCGTGCCATGCGCCACGGCGTCCAGGCCGCCGTCGATCACGCGGCGGTCGCTCTGGTCGCAGAAAGTGGCAAACAGGCCGTAGACGACGCGGTACAGGAACCAGCGGTAAAAGTCGTCGATGTACCAGCGCCGCGCGAAGAGCCGTGCCAGCGGTTGGACGCGCTCGACGAACCCGATGCGCGCAGACCCCGGACGGCCGAACTCGACCCACGCCAGCAGCACGCCGGCCAGCGCCAGGCCGATGGCCGTGTAGGGCAGCCAGGCCAGGTGGGCCGCCGGGTGCGCGGCCAGGCCCGGGTCGGCGGCGGTCAGAAAGCGCCCCAGGGCCCCGTGGGCCCACCCCAGCGCCAGGGTGACCGCGGCCAGCACCACCAGCGGTGCGGCCATCAGGCGGTAATGGCGGTCGTGGTGCGGGTCGGCGGCGTGTTCGTCGTGCGCCCCGGCCGGGGGGGGCTGCGTGCCGGACTCGTCCGAAGCCGGCACGGCCACGGCGAAGATCAGGCGGAAGGCGTAATAGGCCGTCAGGAAGGCCCCCAGCAGCCCGGCCCCCAGCCAGAGCGGGTTGGGCAAGGCGGCCAGGCGCCCCATGACGGCCTCCTTGGAGAAGAATCCCGAAAAGGGCGGCAGCCCGGACAGGGCCGCGGCGCCGATGGTCATGCAGACCATGGGGACCCGGAGCCGGCGTCCGCCGGCGCGGCCGATGGCGAACATGTCGTTGGTCCCGAAGGCGTGGATGAACACGCCGGCGCACAGGAACAGCAGGGCCTTGAATCCCGCGTGGGTGGTCAGGTGGAACACGCCGGCCACGTACCCGCCGGCGGCCAGCCCCATGATCATGAAGCCCAGCTGGCTGATGGTGGAGTAGGCCCACACCTGCTTGATGTCGCGGCTCACCATGGCCATGGTGGAGGCCAGCAGCATGCTGGCGGTGCCGATGGCCAGAAAGACGGTCATGGCCGTGGGCGACAGCCGGAAGAACGGGAACAGGCGCGCGAACAGGTACACCCCGGCCGCCACCATGGTGGCCGAGTGCAGCAGCGCGCTGACCGGCGTGGGGCCCTCCATGGCGTCCGGCAGCCAGCTCAGCAGCGGGAACTGGGCGCTCTTGCCCACGATGCCGCCGAAGATCAGCAGCGCCGACAGCGTAACCAGGGCCGGCGGCATGTGCAGCGGCACGTCGCCAGCGTTCATTTTGAGGATGTCCAGGTTGCCGAAGTGGACCAGCACCAGCAACAGCCCCAGGAAGAAGGCCACGTCGCCCGTGCGGGTCATCACGAAGGCCTTCTTGCCAGCCTCGCTGGCCGAGAACTTCTCGTACCAGAAGCCGATCAGCAGGTAGGAGGCCACCCCCACCAGCTCCCAGAAGACATAGAGCTGCAGCATGGTGGGTGAAATCACCAGGCTGGTCATGGCCCAGGCGAAGAGCGACATGCAGCCGTAGTAGCGGGCGAAGCCGGGATCTCCGGCCATGTAGCCCAGGGAGTAGACCTGCACCAGAAAACCGATGGCCGTCACGATGGCGAGCATCAGCAGGCTGGTGGGGTCCAGCAGGAAACCGATGGACACCGTGATGCGGCCGGACACCAGCCAGCGGGCCGTGGCGCCGATCGGCGCCCCCGCGTCCCAGTGCCGCGCCAGCAGGAAGAGCGCGGCGGCCAGCGAAACCGTGATGGCGGCGATGGACAGGCGTGCGCACAGGCGCGGCCGGCCCCGCAGGCCCACCATGATCAGCACGAAGGCCGCGAAGGGCAGGCCGGTGGCCAGCAGGGCCGCGATGGTGGTGGCGGTATCGGGGGCGACGGCGGTCATGGGCGCTCCGTTGAAAACAGGTCCTTGATGGATTGCGGGTCCAGCGAGCCGGTGCGGCGGTAGGCGAACACGATCAGCGCCAGCCCGATGGAGACCTCTGCGGCGGCCACCGCCAGGATGAAGATCACCATGGCCTGGCCCTCGATCTGCTGCCAGCGCAGGGCTGCCCCCACGAAGGCCACGGCGCCGGCGTTGAGCATGATCTCCAGGCCCAGCAGCATCATGATCAGGTTGCGGCGCGCTACGGCGCACAGCATGCCCAGGGCGAACAGCAGGGCCGACAGCAGCAGGATGTGGCTGTAAGGGACGATCATGACGCATTCTCCTTGCCGGTCTGCCGGCGGCGGATGTCGCGGCCCAGGTGCAGCACGCCTACCAGGGCGATCAGCAGCAGGAAGGAGGCAATCTCGATGGACAGCCAGTGCTGCCGGAAGAGGTACTCGCCGAAAACGGCCGGTTCGGCCATGGCCGCCGGCAGCGCCGCGTTGCCGTCTGCGGCCGCCGCACGCACCAGCATCACGGCGGCGGCCACATAGACGACGCCCAGCAGGCCGGCCGCAACCTGCTGCCCGCCGGACAGTCCGCCGGCGTCTTTGCCTTTGATTTCAACCATCATTATGACGAATAAAAACAGCACCATGATGGCACCGACATAAACGATGACCTCAAGCATCGCCAGCAGCGGCGCCCCCAGCAGGTAGAAGAGCATGGCGCTGCCGAAAAACGAGAGTGCCAGGAAAACGGCCGCATGCACCAGGTGCCTGCGCGTGACGGCGATAGCCGTGGACGCCAGGATGAAGGCGGCGATGGCGTAAAATAGTATGGCGTAAACGCTCATGGCAGATTGCTCTTTGCGTCCACCGGCGGCTGTTCGTTGACGTGCTCCCCCTTGCCGGCCGTGTCGGTGGCGATGCCGGCGTGGCGGTAGAAGCAGTAACGGTCGTCCTTGCCGCCGTGGTCCACCAGCAGATCGGCCTTTTCGAAGACCATTTCCAGGATGTCCTGCCGGCAGTTTTCAAAATCGGGCGTCAGCTGGATGGCCGAGGTGGGGCAGGCCTCCTCGCACAGCCCGCAGTAGATGCAGCGCGAAAAATTGATACGGAACCAGGCCGCCGTGCGGCGTCCGCCTTCGCTCTCGGTGGACTGCATGGAGATGCAGCTCACCGGGCAGACCGCCGAGCACAGGTAGCAGGCCACGCAGCGCTCGCGTCCGTCCGGGTCGCGGGTCAGCACGATGCGCGCCCGCGACCGCTCCGGCAGCACCCGTTTCTCCTCCGGGTACTGCTCGGTGACCGGCCGCCGCAGCAGGTGCCTGGCCGTGGTGGCGAAACCGCTGCCCAGCGCCCTGATGGAAACGGCGATGCGTGTGCCCGGATGATCCACAGGCTTTGTTTTTTGGGTTCGGTCAGAAGGCATTTGTTGGTTCTTTTAGCAGCGATAACAAATGGTTATGTATTGAAAGTGTGTGTTTACAATGAATACCACCGTTCCGCACAGAATGCCTTTCGGCTCCGTTCCCGTGTCCATCCGGGGCGCCCTTCTGCTGACCGGCTGAATTTCAAGAACTCGTCGCAGGCTCCTCAAACAGCTTGAAATTGTTAACGCCGATCAGCAGAAGGGCTTTCTCCCCGGATGGCCAATGGTCACTTCCACCAAAAGGCATCCTGTGCTCCACTCGCGTTGGGGTTCATCCCAATTTTTCAAATCAACATCACAAATCCCGTCATAATAATGTTGATCAACGCCGCCGGCACCAATACTTTCCAGCAGATGGCCATCAGCTGGTCGTAGCGCAGGCGCGGCAGCGTTCCCCGGATCCAGATCATGACCAGGGCCACGGCGATGATCTTGACAAACAGCCACACCGGTCCCGGCAGCCAGGGGCCGCGCCAGCCGCCCAGGAAAAAAACCGCCACCAGCGCCCCCAGCACCTGCATGTGCACGTACTCGCCCAGGAAGAAGAGCCCGAAGCGCATACCGCTGTACTCGGTGTGAAAACCGGCCCCCAGCTCGTTTTCGGCCTCGGGCAGGTCGAAAGGAATGCGCTTGCTCTCGGCCATGGCGCTGATCACGAAGATCGCGAAGGCCAGCGGTTGCACCAGGATGAACGGGTAGCCGCGCTGGGCGTTGACGATGTCCACCAACGAAAACGAGCGCGCCAGCATGACCACCGGCACCAGCGACAGTCCCAGGGGCAGTTCGTAGCTGATCATCTGGGCCGCGCCGCGGATGCCGCCGATGAGGGCGAACTTGGAGTTGGAGGCCCAGCCGCCCAGCGCCACGCCGTAGACCCCCAGCGAGGAGAAGGCGAACACCAGCAGCAGCGCCACGTTGATGTCGGAGATGATCAGCGGCACGCGCCGGCCGAACAGCGTGATGTCGGCGCCGAAGGGCACCACGGCGAACATCAGCAGGGCCGTGACCGACACCACGGCCGGCGCCAGCAGGAAGATGACGCGGTCGGCCGCCTCGGGCACCAGGTCCTCCTTGGTCAGCAGCTTGATCATGTCGGCGATGGGCTGCAGCAGGCCGAACTTTCCGGCGCGGTTGGGACCCAGGCGTACCTGCAGGCGGGCCAGCAGCTTGCGCTCGGCCCACACCAGGTAGGCGGCGATGAGCAGCAGCGCCACCAGCACCACGACCAGCTTGACCAGCAGCACGATCAGTCCGGTGATCCAGGCCAGCATCACGATCCCCCGTTGCGGTTTGCGGCGCGGATGTCGGCGGCCGCAATGGTCTGCGGACCGTCCGCCGCCGGCAGCCAGTGGATGCCTCCCAGCCGGGGCACCAGCAGCACCCCGCGCGCCATGTCCTCCACGATCTTGATCTCGCCCGCGATGACGCCCCTTGCGCAGTCGACGGTCACCCGCTGCCCGGCCGAGAGCTTCAGGGCCGCCGCATCCCCGGGGTGCAGGCCCAGCCGCGGCGCGGTTTCCAGTTCCTGCAGGCAGGCCGAACGCCGGGACAGGGGTTCGCTGCCGAAAATGCGTTCACACACCACCACCTCCAGTCCACCGTCGGCGGCCGTAGCCAGGTCTCCCGGCGGCTGGAAAGCGTCCGGAGCGGACGTCGGCATCGCCAGCCGTTTCCCCGGGGCCGCCCCGCAAAGGGGCACGGGCAGCGCTTCGCGCAAGGTGTCGGCCGACACGCCGGTCCCCTCGCGGGCCAGGGCGGCCAGCGCCTGCCACGCTGGCACGGGATCGGCGCCGGGGATGTCGGGCGAAAAGGTGCGCGGCGGGTGGTCGCCCCCGCTGACCTGGGCCGCCGGCGTGCCGCCCCGGAAAGCTGGACGGGCCTCCCGGACCCGGGCCTCGGGATTGACGAACGTGCCACCGGCCTCGAATACCGTCTGCGTGGGGATGAAGATCCGGGCCGACCGGGCTGCGGCGCTGTCCAGGCAGTCGCAGACCACCAGCAATTCGAGATTTTGAAGCAGCGGGTCATCGGCCGAAAAGCCCAGTTCGGACAGGTCCGCTTCCACCGCCACCAGGGCCCGCACACCGCCCGTTTCCAGGGCTTTGCGCAGGGCCGCACCATGATCTGCGGCTCGGCCCGCCAGGCCCAGCGCCAGGGCGTTGGCGCCGGGCAGCACGGGGAAAAAACCGGCCCTTCGGCCGTCGGCGGCCAGCAGGCGTGCGATGTTCGCGGCCGCTGCCGGGGTGTCGGGCGCCACGGCCGACGTGCCGCACACGATGACCGGCCGCCGACTTTCTCGGGCCGCCTGGCCCAGGTTGTCGATCAGTTCGTCCACGGTCGGGTCGACGCGGGTGTCACGGCAGGCCTGCAGAAACGCCCGGCCCTTGTCGGACAGGGCGGCACCGTCGGCGGCCATAGCCCGCCCGGCAAAGCGCATCAGCGCGGCGGTCAGCTGCGAGGGCCGCAGGGCCAGGCGGCGGACATCCAGCGGCAGCCGCACGGGCCGCGGGTCGGCCAGGGCCACGGCGGCGCCGCTGCGCCGGGCCTGCCGCAGGGCCAGCGCCAGCATGGGTGCTTCGTTGACCGGGTCACTTCCGACTACGAGGATAAAATCTGCTTTATCGATATCTTTCAGTGAGATAGAAAGTTTTTCTTCAAGGTTTTTCGAGGCGGACTGCACCGCGGTTGCCGTCCGGGGGCCGGCCCAGAAAAACGGTCCGCACCAGCCCTGCTGTTTACCGAGGCGGGTCAGGGCTCCCAGGGTCTCCAGGGAGACGCGGTCCGAGGCCGCCAGCGCCACGCTGCGCTCGCCGTGACGCTGCACGATGTCGCGAAGGCGCCCGGCCGCCGTCTCAAGGGCCTCTTTCACGGTGGCCTTCCGGCCGTCGACGCGGGCGCTGCGCGGGCGCTCCGGGGAACTGGCGTATGGGAACCCGTAGCGGCCCCGGTCACAGATGAACCAGCCGTTGACCCGGGGATCGTGGGCCGCCTCCACGCGCACCACTTCCCGGTAGCGGGTGTTGACCGTGATGCGGCAGCCCAGCGAGCAGTGAATACAGACCGACGGCGTTCTCTGGAAATCCCAGTAGCGGCCCTTGAAACGCGAGGGGCGGTCCGTGAAAACCCCGGTGGGGCAGACGTCGATGAGGTTGCCGGCAAAGGGGCTCTCCAGGGCGCCTTCGCTGCGGCGGCCGAAGTAGACACGGCTGGCGCTGCCCATGACGCCCAGGTCGGTGTAGCCGGCGTATTCGCGGTAGAACCGCACGCAGCGGTAACACTGGATGCAGCGGTTCATCTCGTGGGCCACCAGGGGGCCCAGGTACTGGTCGACGTGGGTGCGTTTCTTTACCGGCAGCCGCCGCCGGCCGTGGCCGCCGGAGACGGTCATGTCCTGCAGCAGGCACTGGCCGCCCTCGTCGCACACCGGGCAGTCGTGGGGGTGGTTGGCCATCAGCCACTCGATTACCTGGCGGCGGAAGGCCACGGCCTCGTCGTCGGTGGTCGAGACTACCATGCCCTCCTCGGCGTCGATCATGCAGCTCATGCGGATGCCCTTGCAGGACCCCTCCAGCACCTGGACGGCGCACACCCGGCAGGCGCCCGCCGATCCCAGGGCCGGGTGGTAACAGAAGCGCGGGATCATGATGCCGGCCTGCTCGGCGGCGTCGATGACCCTGGTGCCGGGCGGCACTTCCAGGCGCTGGTTGTCGATGGTCAGTTTTGGCATTTTTTCCTAAAGGCGCAGAGGCACAAATATTTTTTTCCGATTGACACCTGCGCTTGACGGCCGGCACCCGGTTTCATTCGAACGGACATTTCCCGCCCTCGATGTGTTCCCGCACTTCGTCTTCGAAATGGGTCAGCAGACTCTCCAGAGGCGCCGCCGCCCCGGGGGCGAAAGCGCAGTAGGCGTTCCACAGGTGGCGGCCCATCTCTTTCAACATGCCGACGTACCCGGGTTTCCCGCGCCCCGTTTCGATCTCGCGCAGCAGTTCCCGGATCACGGGCAGCCCCTCGCGGCAGGGGGTGCACCAGCCGCAGGACTCGCGGGCGAAGAATTCCATCAGGTTCAGGGTGACGCCCACCAGGCAGGTCCGGTGGTCGAAAACCATGATCGCGCCGGTGCCCAGGCGGTTGCCGGCGCGCTTGAGCGACTCGAAATCCATGGGGATGTCGTAGTGTTCGGCCGGCAGAAAGCCGGTGGACGCCCCGCCGGGCAGGCAGGCCTTGAAGCGCGATCCCTCGGCCATGCCGCCGGCATGTTCTTCGATGATCTCCGACAGGCGCACCCCCATGGGCAGTTCGAAACAGCCCGGCCGCCGGACCCGCCCGCTGACACCGAAGATCTTGGTGCCGGCGCCGCTCTCGGTGCGGGCCAGGCCCTTGAACCAGTCGGCGCCGCAGCGCACGATATGGGGCATGCAGCACAGGGTCTCGACGTTCTGCAGCACCGTGGGCCGGTCCCAGAGCCCCTTTTCCGTAGGGTAGGGCGGCGGTTGTTGCGGGTTGGGGCGTTTGCCCATGATGGCGTTGAGCTGGGCCGTCACCTCGCCGCAGATGTAGCGTCCCCCGCTGCGATGCACGATGATGTCAAAGTCAAAACCGGAGCCCAGGATGTCCTTGCCGAGCAAGCCCTCTTTTTGGACCAGTGCGATTTCACGCTCCAGGATGCGCGCGGCGCCCTCGTACTCCGGGCGGATGAAGATGATGCCCTCGTGGGCGTCAACCGCGAAGCCCGCCAGGCAGATGCCCTCCAGGAGCTGGTGCGGGTCGGCGTGGATCAGCACGCGGTCCTTGAAGGTGCCCGGCTCCATCTCGTCGGCGTTGCACACCACGTAGCGCGGGTAGGGCGCGTCGTCGGCCACCGTCGAGAGCTTGACCCCGGCCGGAAACGCGGCGCCTCCGCGCCCCAGCAGCACGGCGTCGGTGAGCACCTGCTGAACCTCGCGGCGCGAACCGTCGGCGAGAACCTTTGCCAGCGCCTCGTAGCCCCCGCTGTCGCGGTACTCCGCCAGGGTGGCGATACGGTCGGGGTGACGGTTTTTGAACAGCACCTGGGCAGTCATGTCAGGGCGCCTCTCTCAGTTCGTCTATCAGGTGGTCGATCTTCTTGGGGGTCAGCGGGCCGTAGACCTTTTTGTTGATCAGTATGGCCGGCGCCCGGTCGCAGTAACCGATGCAGCACACCGGCAGCAGGGTGAACAGGCCGTCTTCGGTGGTCTCGCCGGGCGCGATGCCGAGCTTTTGCGACAGGTGCTCCTGCAGGGTCCGGCCGCCTTCGAGCCAGCAGATCACGCTGTCGCACACGTGGATGACGTATTTGCCCACCGGGCGTCGATAGACGAAGGTGTAGAAGGTGGCCACCTCGTCGACTTCCACGGGCGTCATGCCCAGCAGGTCGGCGGCCTCCTCGACGGCCTCGTCGGTGACAAAACCGTAGTGCGCCTGCAGGGCGAAGAGCACGTCCACCACCAGCTCGCGGGGGTGATCAACGGCCGCGATTCTGTCTTCCAGTTCTTTTTTAAGGTTATCAGGCAACATGTTTAAACCATACAAAAAAACGTCTGGTGAACGACACGGGTGCTCCCGTGCCGCATCACCGGTCGATGTCCGGCAGAATGTAGTCCACGGAGCCAATGATGGCGATCAGGTCCGAAAGCGACCATCCGCGCACCATTTTCGGCAGCACCTGCACGTTGGCGAACCCCGGCGCCCGGATGCGCAGGCGGTAGGCGCAGGTGCCGCCGTCGCTGACCACGTAGTACCCCTGTTCGCCGCGTGGAATTTCGCAGGAGGCGTAGGCCTCGCCGGCCGGCAGGGTCGGGCCGCGGCTGACGTTGACGAAATGGTGGATCAGGCTCTCGATGTCGTTGAGCATCTCCTCGCGCTGGGGCAGGCAGTAACGATAGTCGTCGGTGCGGTAGCGCCCCGGCGGCATGTTCTCCGCGGCCTGTTCGATGATCCTGAGGCTCTCGCGCATCTCGGCCACGCGCACCTGGTAGCGGGCGTAGCTGTCGCCGCCGTCTGCCGTCGGGATCTGGAAATCGAAGTTCTCGTAGCCCGAGTAGGGAAAAGCCTTGCGCAGGTCCCAGGCCAGGCCGCAGGCCCGCAGGTTGGGGCCGGTAACGCCCCAGTCCACCGCGTCTTTGGACGAGAGGCGGCCGATTCCCCGGGTACGGGCCCTGAAGATGGCATTTTTCGTGATCAGGGCTTCGTAGTCGTCGAGCTTTTCCGGGAAGATGTCGGTGAAGGCCCTGACCGCCTCGCGCCACCCGTCGGGGAGATCGGCGGCCACGCCCCCGATGCGGAACCACGAGGGGTGCAGCCGGCCGCCGGTGATCATCTCCACGATGTCCATGATCATCTCACGTTCGCGAAAGGTGTAGAAGGTGGGCGCCATGGCCCCGGTGTCGTGGGCGAAGGTGCCGAAGTAGACCAGGTGGTTGCTGATGCGGAACAGCTCGCTGAGCATCACCCGGATGCACTGCGCGCGGTCGGGCACGGTGATGCCGGCCAGCTTTTCCACGGCCAGCACGTAGGGCAGGTTGTTGGCCGCGCCGGCCAGGTAGTCCACGCGGTCGGTGTAGGGGATGAACTGGTGCCAGTGCTGGCGTTCGCCGATCTTTTCGGCGCCGCGGTGGTGGTAGCCGATCTCGATGGCCAGGTCGGTGATCTCCTCGCCCTGCAGGGCCAGGATGAAACGGATCAGGCCGTGGGTGCTCACGTGGTGGGGGCCCACGTTGAGGATCAGTTCGTGTTCGTCCGTCTCGCCGCCCAGCAGGATGCCGGCGTCCAGCGGCTGGTGCTCGGCCGCGTCGCGGGTGGTGTAGGGCGGCATCTCGGTGGCGCGTCCCGGGTAGTCCTTGCGCAGCGGGTGCCCCTCCCAGTCGTGGGGCAGCAGGATGCGCCGCAGGTCGGGGTGGCCGGTAAAATCGACCCCGAACATGTCGAAGACCTCGCGCTCGTACCAGTCGGCCGAGGGCCACAGGTCGCAGATGCTCTCGGCTGCCTGGCCGGCGGGCAGCGGCACCTTGAGGCGCACGCGCGCGGCCGGCTCGAAGGACAGCAGGCTGTAGACCAGGGTGGTGTCGTGGTCCGGGCGCCGGCGGCGCGCGGTCTCGTCGATGGCGGTCAGGTCCTCCAGGCGCGCGAAACGCCGGGGGGCCTCGTGCTTGAGGTAGCGCAGCACCGCCTTAACCGAGGCCGGAGGCACTTCGAAAGTGGGCATGTCCGCAGTGGGGGAGAGGGGGCGCACGGTGTCGCCGAAACGGTCGGTCAACTGCCGGACCAGGTCTTGTTCGGTGTCGTTGAATTCGATTCCGGCGGCCGGCGGCGTCCACATGAGCCGGTCACGGTTTTCGAAGAAGTCGGGCGGCGCGGCGGCGCCGCCCCGGATGGGGATGCCCTGCATGCCCGGCCCGCGGGGGTCGCGCGACTTGGTGCGGCCGTCCACCAGCACCGGCTTTTCGGTGCCCTGGCTGCCGCCGCCCAGGTGAAAGATGCGGCCGCCGGGGCGCTCGGAGGCGATTTTCTCCTGCAGCATGGTCAGGCCCTTTAACACCGCCTCGGGCCGCGGCGGGCAGCCCGGGATGTAGACGTCCACCGGCAGGATCTGGTTGACGCCCTGCACCACGCTGTAGACGTCGTACATGCCGCCGCTGTTGGCACACGATCCCATGGAGATCACCCAGCGCGGCTCGGCCATCTGTTCGTAGAGGCGCAGCACCACCGGGGCGATCTTCTTGAAGACCGTGCCGGCGATGATCAGCAGGTCGGCCTGGCGCGGCGAGGGCCGCAGCACCTCGGCGCCGAAGCGGGCGATGTCGTAACGCGAGGTGAAGGTGGTGGCCTCTTCAACGAAACAGCACGACAGCCCGAAGAACATGGGCCACAGGCTGCGGGAGCGCGCCCAGTTGACCAGCGGGTCGACGGCCCGTGTGAAGGCGGCTATTTTCTTCGGCTGGTCGGCCCCCACTCGAGCCCTCCTTTTTTCCAGATATAGACCAGCCCGTAGAGCAGGATGAGGATGAAGAAGGTCATCTGCAGCCAGCCGGCCCAGCCCAGTTCGCGGCTGGCCACGGCCCAGGAAAAGATGAAGGCGCCCTCCACGTCGAAGAGCAGGAAAAAGATGGCCACCATGTAGAAGGGGACCGGGTTGTGCAGGCGGGCCGCGCCGGTGGGGATGACCCCGCTCTCGTAAGCGCGCTGTTTTTCCACGCCGGTCCGTTTTTCGCCCAGCCACGACGACAGGAAGATCATGGCGCCGATGACCACCAGCACCACCAGGGCGTAGAGCACCAGGCTGAAGATGCCCGGCTGCCAGGGGGACAGGGCACTGGAAACGGCGGTGACGGATTGCAAGGTCTCTACTCCGGCTTTCTGTGGTTGACCCAAAGCCCGTGCCGGGCACTACTGTGTGGCACGAAACATCTTAATTAGACGATGGCCGATCGTGCTGTCAAGACAAACATAGACTGTACGCAGGCAGCGGTTGGCGTGGGGGTTGCGGGCGCCCCTCGTTGTCCGGATGCGTTCGTGTGCGAAGGGCCGGCAGGCCTCGGCTGTGTGAAATTCGAGAGCCGGGGAAAAAAGGCCCAGGCCGGCGGCGGATGAAAAAGACGAGCCGTCTGAGCGAGGTGCCTACCCCGCCTTGATTGAAACGCGTTGCTTGGATCAAAGAAGGGGCGAGAGCAGGCGGGCCACCTTGACGGCCAGTTTGAACAGCGGTCCGCGACGGTGGTAGTCGGCCATGGTGACGCGGATGCTGTTGGCGAAATCGGTCTCCAGCATCTTTTCCACGTCGCCCGCGAAGCCCCGGTCACTGACCACCATGCTGATCTCGAAGTTGAGCTTCAGCGAGCGGTTGTCCAGGTTGGCGGTACCCACGGAGGCCAGGTCGTCGTCCACCAGCATGACCTTCTGGTGGAGGAAGCCGGGCTTGTAGCGGTAAAAGCGGATGCCGGGCATGGTGAACTGGGGCAGGTAGGAAAACGACGCCAGGTAGACCAGGCGGTGGTCCGGGCGCAGCGGCAGCATGATACGCACGTCCACGCCGCGCAGGGCGGCCAGCTGGAGCGCACTGATGACGGCCTCGTCGGGCACGAAATACGGGCTGACGATCCAGACCCGGCGGCGGGCGGAGTGGATGGCGTGGCAGAAGAACAGGCTGCAGGTGTCGTGTTCGTCGGCCGGCCCAGTGGGCAGCACCAGGATGTGCCGGTTGCCAGACGGGGCGGCCTGGGGCTGCCACTCGAGTTCCGGCAGTTCGTGGCTGGCCCAGTACCAGTCCTCCATGAAGGCCAGCTGCACGCAGGTCACCGAGGGCCCCCGGAAGCGGGCATGGGTATCCCGCCAGGGGCCGAAGCGGGGGCTGCGCCCCATGTACTCGTCGCCCACGTTGAGCCCCCCCACGAAGGCCACCCGGCCGTCCACGATGACGATCTTGCGGTGATTGCGGAAGTTGATCTGGAAGCGGTTGCGCCAACCCCTGCGGGTATTGAAAGGGCGCACGTCCACGCCGGCATCGCGCAGCGCCTGGCGGTACTCCGGCGGCAGCTTGTGGCAGCCGACTTCGTCGTAGAGCAGGTAGACGGAAACGCCCTGGCGCGCTTTTTCGATCAGCAGAGCTTGCAGCTCACGACCGATTTCATCATCGTGAATAATGAAGAATTGCACAAGAATATAACGCCTGGCCTCCCGAATGGCTTCAAAGATGGCGCCGAAGGTCTCGTGGCCGTCGATGAGCAGTTCGGCGCTGTTGGCGCCGGTGAACGGCAGCTGCGCCAACGCCTCCAGGGCGCGGTAGCGGCCGGAGGCCCCGCGCAGAGTGGCCGAGTATTTTTCGGTGTAGGCTTCCAGGCTGGCGATGATCTGGCGGAGCACCTGGTTGCCCTTGCGGCGAGCGTTGACGTATCCTTGAAACTTGTTGCGGCCGAAGATCCAGTACAGCGGCAGGGCGGCGTAAGGAAAGGTGATCAGGGACATGGCCCAGGCAATGGCCCCTTGGGAGGTGCGCACCGTCATCAGGGCGTGGGCACTGGAGACGATACCCAGCACGTGCAGCAAGGCAGCGAAAACCGAGATCAGTGCGACGAGGTGGGCGTGCAGGAACTCGAGGATCATGATGGCTCAATGTCCCACAGGAGGCGGACGGCTGTCAAGGGGGCTGCGGGCTGCCGGCGGCGCCGGGCATGAGAGTCACGCGCCCGGCGTCTTCGGTGTAACGGCCGGCCCTGTTTTCGTCTTTGGCTCCGTGGTCGCCGTCCGGCAGGGGGGCACCCCCTTTGAGCGCCCGTTGAACGGTGCGTGCCAGTTCGCCGATGGTGGGCGGCTTCATAAGGAATTCCTGGATGCCCAGGGCCTTGGCCTGGTCCCGCGAAACGCTGCGGCTGTAGCCCGTGCACAGCAGGATGGGAAGGCCGGGCCGCATGGCGTGGACGTGCCGGGCCAGGATGTCGCCGGTCATGCCGGGCATGGTCATGTCGGTGATGATGATGTCATAGAAGTCCGGGTTCTTGCGAAAACTGTCGAGGGCCTCGGGGCTGTCGGTGAAGGAGGTCACGCTGTAGCCGAGGTATTCGAGCATCTGCACCATGACCTCGATGATCTTCTCCTCGTCGTCAATCAGCAGGACGTTGCCGCTGCCCTTGGGTATCTGGTCGGCCACGGGCGAATCGTCGGTCTGGGCCTTGGCCTCGATGCAGGGCAGGTAGACGTTAAAGGTGGTGCCCTTGCCCTGCTCGCTGTAGACTTTGATGTCGCCGTTGTGGCCCTTGACGATGCCGTGCACCACCGACAGCCCCATGCCGGTGCCCTCGCCTTCTTTCTTGGTGGTGAAATACGGCTCGAAGATGCGCTCCAGCACTTCGGCGGGCATGCCGTGACCGGTGTCGCTGACGGTCAGGCGCACGTAGGTGCCGGGCTTCATTTCGAGGTAGTCGGCCAGGTCGCCGGCGCGGATCTCGACCTCAGACAGGCTGACGTCCAGGACGCCGCCCCCTTCGCGCATGGCGTGGCCGGCGTTGGTGCACAGGTTCATGAGGATCTGGTGGATCTGGGTGGCGTTGGCCATTACGGCGCCGCAGCGGGCGATGTTCTGCTGGATGTCGATGGTCGTGGGCAGCGACGCCCGCAGCAGGCGCAAGGCCTCCTTCAGAATGGTGTGCATCTGCAGCGGCTGCTTCTCTTCGCTCTCCTGGCGGCTGAAAGACAGCACCTGCCGGACGAGGCCGCGGGCGCGGTCCACGGCCTGGATGATGCCCTTGATGTTCTTGGCAGCGTCGTGGTCCCTGCCGATCTTGAACAGCGCGATTTCGGCGTGTCCGCTGATGGGGGTCAGGATGTTGTTGAAATCGTGGGCGATGCCGCCGGCCAGCGTGCCCAGCGATTCCATTTTCTGGGACTGACGCAGCTGGGCCTGCAGCTTGGCCTTTTCCTCCTGGGCGCGGAGGCGTTCGCTGATGTCGCGGGCGATGGTCAGGATGGCCGGTTCGTAATCGTACTCGATGAGGCGGCAGTTGGCCTCCACGGGCAGCACGCTGCCGTCGTTGCGCAGGTACTCGGCCTCGTAGATGACATGACCCTTGTCGCGCAGGATCTTGCGGCGCTGGGAAACCGTCATGGCGGTGTCGGGACCCTCGATTTCCTTTCGCCGCATGGCGGTCAGTTCCCGGTAGGTGTAGCCCAGCCGCTCGCAGGCCACCCGGTTGGCGTCCAGGATCTGTCCCTCCCAGTCGAAGACGAAGATGGCGTCACCGGCGCTTTCGAACAGCGTGCGGTAGCGGTTCATGGACCGACGCAGGGCGTGGATGGTCGAGAAGTCGAAGGGCAGCGACTCCAGTGATTTTGGCTGGGAACCGGTTTTGCGGGCGGCGGCCATGCTGATCTCCGTGTCTTTGCGCCTCCTTGCGCGGGTTATCAATCCTAGAGTCAAGCAACAATTGTGCCGCCTTGGACGGCCCTGGCGCATTAAGCCTTCGGCGGCCGGCATCCTCCTGCCGCAGGCGGGTTCCGGGGAGGGGTGTCGTTTTTATATATATTGAAATTTCGGTGTATTGAGGACTTTTTTCGAGGCGTGTCGGGAAAGCTTGAGGCGCAGACGGACCGCCCCCCGCGTGGCACCTCGTCCCGACGGACCCGCCGCCGCGCCGCGGGATTTTTGACGATTATCGGCAGGAAATAACAAAATGCGTCAGAAGCCGCCCGACGGCGGGGAGAGGACCCCGGCGGGGCGGACGCCAGCGTCCTGCGAGTTTACGCACCGGGGGGCTGGAAGCGCAGCGACAGGCAGCTGAGCCCGCCGTCCACCTTGCGGAACTCGGACACGTCCAGTGCGATGGTTTCGAAACCGGCCCGCTCGATGCGTCTGCGGGTGGCAGGAAAACCCTCGGCCACCAGCACGCGCCCGTTGACCCACAGGCAGTTGGCGGCGTAACGTTCGTCGTCGTCCACGGTCAGGATGCGGAACCGGCGGAAAGCCGGGTGGTCGATGAACTCCCCGGCCGCCACCAGGGTGTCGTTTTCAAGGTAGGCGACGCCGCTTTTGAGGTGCAGGAAACCGTGCAAGGACACGGTGGAGGCACTCAGCCCGTGCTTTTCGAGGATGGCGGTCATCTGCGCCGCCCCCTCGCGGTTGGTGCGCTGCGACAGGCCGATAAAATAGTGGCTCCCGACCGCCATGATGTCGCCGGCGTCCACCGTGCCCGGTGCCGTGATGCGGGCGATGTCGTCGAAGAAAGCCGCCAGGGCGGCTTCCACCGCGGCGGTCTCGCCGCGGCGGCTGGGGGCCCCGGGACGGGTGATGACGGCGCACCCCGGCACCAGCAGAGCGGTGTCCTCGATGAAGGTGGAATCGGGATGGGCCTCGTCGGCCGGCAGCACGGTGACTTCCAGGCCGCAGTCGCGCAGCGCCTGGGTGTAGGCGGCATGCTGGTCCAGGGCGCGGGCGTAATCCGGTTTTCCCAGGCCGGCCGTGGTCAGGCCGTGGATCATGTTTCTGCAGGGGGGTTTGACCAGTGCTTGGGTGAACATGGTTTCTTTAGGTCCTGATTTCGATTTTTCTTTTAAGGTACTGTTTAACAACGCTTATCGGAACTTCTCGACGGTGGAAGATGCCGGCTGCCAGGGCCGCTTCGGCTTCGGTGCGGGTGAAGACTTCCAGGAAGTGGTCCTCGCAGCCGGCGCCGCTGGAGGCGATCACCGGGATGGAGACGGCGCCCTTGACGGCGTTGATCAGTTCGATGTCGAAACCGGCGTTGGTACCGTCGCGGTCGATGCAGTTGAGCAGGATCTCGCCGGCGCCCAGCTGCTCGCAGACGCGCGCCAGGGTGACGGCGTCCAGGTCGCGGTCCTCGCGGCCGCCGCGGACGGTGCACTGGTACCAGCAGCGACGTTCGCCCCGCGGCCCCGGGATGTCGGTCTCGATGGTGGGGTGGGGCACCGCGTCGGCCGAGGGGACATACACCCGGTGCGGGTCGATGGAGATGACCACGGCCTGGTTGCCGTAGCGCCGCGAGATGGTTTCGATGGCGCTGTCCCCGGACGGACGCCCGCGCTCGAGCACCTGCTCGACGATACGCACCGCGTCGCTGCCGATGGAGATCTTGTCGGCGCCCGAGCGGAAATAGGCGTCGGCCACTTCCAACGCGGTCCAGGTGCGGCCGTTGCGGTCGGTGAAATCCCGGATCCCGCCGCCGATGGTCAGCGGGACGAAGACGTTTTCCGACGTGCGCCGCAGGACCTCCAGCATGGGCATGTCCTGCAGCGGAAAGTCCCGGAAACCGGTGATGTTGAGAAAAGTAATCTCGTCGGCGCCCTCTTCGTAGTAGCGCCGGGCCAGTTCCACCGGCTTTCCCAGGTTGCGCACCTCGCCGTCTTCGCGCACGTCGTACTGGTCGCCCTTGGTGACCACCAGGTCGCCGCGGTCGTTGGTACGCACGTCTAGGCAGGCGATGATGCGCCGGGCCAGCCGCGTGGGGCCGGCGGCCGGGGCCGGCCGGACGGGGGGACTGTCGTCACGCAGGAAGTTTTCCAGGATGCGCAGCCCGGCCGGGCCGCTTTTTTCCGGGTGAAACTGGGTGGCGATCAGGTTGCCGCGCTGCACGGCGCTGACGAAGCGGCAGCCGTAGTCGGTGGTGGTCAGTACCGCGGACGCGTCTTCACAGGCCACGTGGTAGGAGTGCACGAAGTAGAACTTCTCGTCGCCGCGCAGGCCGCCGAAGAGACGCGACGGCTGGTGGGCGCGCAGCCCGTTCCATCCCATGTGGGGCACGGCCCGGTCGATGTCGAAGCGCCGTACCGTGCCCGCGATGACGCCCAGTCCCGGCACGCCCGGGGCCTCCTGGCTGCCGGCGAACAGCGCCTGCAGCCCCAGGCAGATGCCCAGGAAGGGACGGTCGGCGGCCAGGTAGCGCTTCAGGGGATCGACGAACCCGCGCGCATGGAGTTCGTGCATCATGCTGCCGAAGGCACCCACCCCCGGAAAGACCAGTTTCTCGGCGCTCAGGATGTCGTCGGGCGTCCGTACGACGTGGACCCGTTCGCCCAGCTTCTCCAGGGCGTTTATCACGCTGCGCACGTTTCCGGCGCCGTAGTCGAGGAGGGTGATCATCGGTTTTCCCATTTTTCCAGAACACGTTTCGAGATCCCGAAAACCGGCATGTTTCCTATCACAAGAATCCCGCGGAGCACAGTGTTTTTTTTCAGGCGTGTTTCCCGGGGGGTGACACGGCCGGGATCCGCAAGGCTCTCAGCGGCTCGATCGATCACTCGCGCCACTTGACAGGGCTGCGGAAAGATTCATTATAGGCAGTACCGGATCCGCCGGAAAGTTCTGAATGCCACCCATCCATCGGGGCCGCCGTGGCGGTTCCCGGGAAAGGAATTTGTCCTATGATCATTGCCCACGAAAAAGACGCACGTGTACAGGTTTTGGAGAGCCCTGAGCTCAAGGATGTGGCCATGAAGGTGCTGGTTTCGCCCGAGCAGGGCTGGCAGGATCACGTTATGCGACTGTTCGAACTGGACGAGGGCGGCTACACGCCGCGGCACGCCCACGATTGGCCGCACATCAACTACATCGTGGAGGGAAAGGGCGTGCTGCACGTCGACGGGAAGGACTCGCCCATCGAGAGCGGTTCCTACGCCTTCGTGCCCGCCGGCAGCACCCACCAGTTCCGCAACGCCGGCAGCGGCAAGTTCCGCTTCATCTGCATCGTGCCCGCAGAGGGCCACCCGTTTTAGCCTGGGCTCGAAAAAAACGCAGCCGTCAATGGTCGGGTATCAGCGGTCAGCCGGCGGCTGACCGCTTCTGGCCCGTTGTTCATTCACGGCTGGAAGTCGGGGCACGAAGCCGTCTCCGACCTTGTAAATGCGGATTTTGCGCAAGGCCGCGGAAATCAGGCGATGGCACGGAGGCGTACTCGCCTGCGCCGCACAGGGCATCCCGCAGACTGACGTTGGATTGCGCAAAAAGACCGTTTCGGGATGGAAACTAAATAAACTTCTCGATTTTGGCGCCTTCCTTGAGCTTCTTGATGTAGGTCTCCAAGGCGGTGTTGATCTTCTGCTGCTTTAGATAGCCCCGGATTTTTTCCTTGACGTCCTTGAAAGGCACCGTGCCGGCGGCTTTCTTGTCGGTCACCTTGATCAGGTGGTAGCCGAAGCGGGTCTGGACGATGTCGCTGACCTGGCCCGGCTTCAGAGCGAAGGCGGCGTCCTCGAAGGGTTTGACCATCTGGCCGCGGCCGAAGTATCCTAGATCGCCGCCCTGCTTGCTGCTGGGGCCCTCCGAGTATTTCTTGGCCAGCTCGGCGAAATCCCCGCCGTTTTTGACCTTCTTCTGGATGTCCTCGATCTTCTTCTTGGCGGCGTCTTTCTTGGCCTGGTCGTCCTTGGCGTCCGACTTGATCAGGATGTGGCTGGCCTTGACCTGCTCGGGCTGCTTGAAGAATTCCGGGTGGGACTTGTAGAATTTCTTCACCTCGTCGTCGGTAATGGTGATCTTGTCGGCCACGTCCTTGGTGATGAGTTCCTGGATGGCCATACCCTCGCGGGTTTTTTCCCTCAGGGAAGCCTCGGTGAGGTTCATCTGCTTCAGTGCCTTGTCGAACTCCGCCTTGGACGGGAAGCGCGCCTGCAGCTTGGCGAGGTGGTCGTCGATGGTCTTGTCCGAAATCTTGATGCCCTCTTTCTTGCTCTGGGCGTAGAGCAGCTTCTGCTCGATGAGCCGGTCGAGGATCTGGCTCTTGAGCTTGGCGGTGTCGGCCTCCTTGACCATCTGTCCCTGCTGGGCCATGCGGCGCTTGGCCTGGTTGACTTCGTTGTCGAGTTCGCTGAGGCTGATGACCGTTCCGTTGACCACGGCGGCCTTTTTCGAAGCGGCGATCACCGGAGCGGCCGCCACGGCCGCCACGCCGAAGCAGGCGACTACGCACAGCGCGCAGAGTTTGCTGAATCGGATTTTCATTGGACACTATCCTTTCTCTGGGGGGTTCAGAGAAGCGCTGACAGATTTTGAGACGCACGGAGCGGACTGGAAGGTGGAAAAATTCCCGAAGGCGGTTCGTCGATCTGTACGGCCCTCTGGTTGCGGTTGAACCTAAGTTGAGGAATTTTCGAGCTTGCCGCAGACACGAGGAAAACGGCATCCGGCGCCGCAGGTGCGGTGAAATCGGAAATCCCGGAGGGTTTCAAAAATCCTTCAAACGAATTGGCGGCTGGACCTTTACCAATGTAAAACCGCCGGCTTAGGCTTTGAAGATTCACGCGTAAAATAAGGGGCACTTCGGAAATTTCCGGAAAGTGCCCCTGGTGGTCATGATTGATTTTGCAGGTCAGACAACGGTGACGTTGACGGCGGCAGGTCCCTTCTGTCCATCTTCGATGTCGAAGGTCACCCGGTCGCCCTCGTTGAGCGTCCTGAAACCACTGGCGTTGATGCCGGTGTGGTGCACGAACACATCCGGTCCGTCTTCCTGCTCAATGAATCCGTACCCTTTACTGTCGTTGAACCATTTGACGATTCCCTCGGCCATTGTGACAATCCCTCCTTTCTTACTGTGATCTTGGTTTCAAACTTCAGGCTGCCACACTGGCAAAGGTGGAACTTTCCTGCAGAACGAAACCGGCCCGCCGATTTTCTGGCTGGGCCAACACCCAACAAATCTCACAAGGTCTTTCAGAATACCGTTTTTGAAGTCACAGATCAAGACTTTTTGTGCATTTTTTTGAAAAAAGATTTTCCCCCGGTGATTCGCTTCAGCCGGCGGCGTGGCTTTTCCGGTAGGCCTCGATGCGCGCGTCGATTTCCGCGATGCGGGCCTGCTCCTTTTCCCAGTATTCCTGGCTCGCCTGGGCGTTGAGTTCCTCGATGCTTTTGCCCTGCTGCTCCACCCAGGTGTAGTATTTCAGGTTGTGCCAGCGGGCGCGGTTCAGGCGTGTGCCTTCGCTGATCCAGTCCAGCTTCTGCTTGTGGAAGATGCTCACCGTGCGCACGCAGGCCTCGGTCTCGTCCATGGGGCCCAGATCACGGGTCAACTGGGCCATGACCGAGTGGTAACGGTCCATGGCGTCGGTGCAGATGGTGGCGACCAGGTCGTTTTTTCCCAGTCCGTAGAACCTGGCCGTCTTGATGGCGCCCAGCACGTTGCAGACCCCCGAGATGCCGAAAATCCGCGACAGGCGCTGCACGGTCTCTTCTTCGATGCCGTAGCGTCCGCTGAGCACGCGCCAGCCGGCCTCCTCGGTGAGCAGCTGCAGCCCCATCTTGGATTCCATGTCGTCGATGCACATGACGGCGTCCATGTTGGTGACGTTGTGGATCCAGGTGACGTGCTTGTCGCCGATGCCCTGGATGTCGTGGGCGCCGTATCCGTTGGCAAACAGGGTCGGGCACTGGATGGGCTCCAGTCCGACGATGCGGTGATGTCCCGGCCACTGCTGCTTCAGCCGGTCGCCGGCCGCGATGGTGCCGCCGGAGCCCATGGCCGAGACGTAGGCCGCCACGCGGCCGTCGCCGATGCCGCGCGCCTTGAGCTGGCCGGCCAGTTCGATGAGGGTGTTGCCGGTCACGAAGTAATGGAAACGGTAGTTGCCGAAGGCTTCGAACTGGTTCATGACGCGCACCCTCCCGGGGTTTGCGGCCACCAGTTCGTGGCACTTGTCGTAGATCTCCTTGACGTTGCTCTCGCAGCCCGGGGTCAGTTCCAGGCGGGCGCCGTAGCCCCGCACGATGTCGAAGCGCTCCTGGCTCATCTCCTCGGGCAGGATGACCACCGAGTCGAACTGCATGCGGCAGCCCACCCAGGCGCCGCCGATGCCGTAGTTGCCCGTCGACGGCCACACGATGGTGTGCCGCGCGGGATCCACCTCGCCGCCGATGGCCTTTTCCACCAGCACGGCGTAGGTGGCGCCCACCTTGTGGCTGCCGGTGGGAAAGTCCTTGCCGTAGAGCACCACGATGGGCGCCGCCACGCCGGTGAGCGCCTCGGGCAGCACCTCGTGGTAAATGCGGTTGTCGCCGTCTTTCCAGGAGATGTTGAACAGGTTGATGGGGTCCAGGGGATCCTTCTGGCGGGCCTCCAGGGCCTGTTGGCGGATGCGGGGGTCGATCTTGTCCGGGTCCAGCATCTCCGCGAAGGTCGGTCCGGTGATCAGGGTCGTCGAATCTGAAGTCATGGCGGTTCCTTTCTCTATGCAGCGCCGCGGTCGAGTCCGGTGAAGAACAGGACCACGTTTTCCGCGGGGTCGATGTCGCCGGTGGCCGTCAGCTGCAGCAGTCCGGCCAGGCCGGAGGTGCCCGTGGCGCACGGGGTCATGTCTGTTTGGGCACAAGCCAAGCCGTGGGCGCGGGCGATCTGGGTTTCGTCGATAATTTCGGCACGGCCGCCGGTCCGAAGTATGGCGGCGGCCAGTTCGAGCCAGTCGTAGGTTTCGTCGTCCAGGATGCCGTGGGCCAGGCTGCGGGGCGCCGCCCCGTCCCAGGCCCACATGAACGCGTCGCGGTGGGCCGCGGCCTCCTCGAGCACCCGTCCGACGGCGGGTGTGCCGAAGCGGCGGCGGGCGAAGTCGGCCGTCCGGCGAATCCGGGAAGCCTGCGAACGGGAAAAATCCTTCAGCCGCGCGAGCTGCGGACCGGGAGCGCTGCCGTGGTCCCAGCGCGGCAGGTCCCAGGCCAGGCCGTTGACCTCGGCGATGCGTCCCAGCAGCAGCAGGTAGGCGCGTACGAAGGGAAAACCGCCCTCCGGCTGACAGGCGTAGATACGCGGCGGGCGTTGCAGCAGGCCCAGGGCCAGCGCCGTCCGCCAGGCCTGGGCGACGGCCCTTGCCAGGGCTCCGCCGCCCACCTGGATGACGGCGGCCGTGACCTCCGGGCCGTTCTCGGCCACCTGCATGAGCGTTTCCCATCCCAGGGTTTCGCCGCCCTCGATGTTGGACCAGTTGTCGTTGCCGGAGCAGGAGAAAGGGAGCCATCCCTCTTGCTCCACCGCCCGGCGAAAGGCCAGGTAGCACGGGTCGCCGGCCGCTTCAGCGTCGCGGCCGTACTTGTGCACGTGGGCCCCGCGCCGCTGCAGCAGGTCCTCGACCAGCGGGTCCACCTCCTCGGGCACGAAGGCGTGCAGGTCGAACCCGCCGGCGCGCGCCACGGCGGCCGCACCCAGGGCCGCGTTGCCGCAGCTGTAGATGGCCAGCACCGGCCGGGGGGCCTGCGGGTGCCTGCGGCGTATGGCCTCGAGGTACAGCAGGCTGCCCATGAGGTGGCGGCCCTTGTGGGACCCGCTCACGTTGACGGTCTCGTTCTTGATGAGCAACCGGCCGGACCGCTCCAGCGCCTGCGCCAACCGGCGGCCCTCGACCAGCGGGGTGACCCGGAACCCGGTGCCCTCCATCTCCTGCAGACGGCCGTCGAGCTCGTCCAGCACCCGTTCGTAGCCCCGTCGGCCCAGCAGGGCGCGGCTGGCGAAACCGGCGCTGAACAGGCGAAAGGGGTTTGCGGCTCCCGCCTGCCAGGATCGTCGCAGGTTCTCCGCCGCGGCCCGTGCGGACGGTCCGAAGGCGGTCAGCCGGGTGAGGGTGTGCTCGGCTCCCGGCCGGCGGTGGGGGCAGCCCAGCAGGCCGCCCGCCGGGTCGTAGCAGCGGCCGCAGGCCGGGCAGTACAGGGTGATGTGGGGGGGTGTCTCCATGGGGCGATCTTACCTTCATTGGTAGCCGTTTGCCAAGTGTTCTTTTCGGCGACACGGCGCCCGCCGGGCGGCCCATCTTTTCCCGCCGGTTCTCCAACTGCGCACAGCCGAAACCCGTCCGCTCCTCCGCCCACGGTTGGACCCGGATGACGCCGGGAACCGCAACGGGTATGCCTCCCGCCGCTCGCGGTGGCACCGTCCGGCGCATCATCTTGCTTGACAAATCCGATTCGATCGGCGATGTTTAGACATCTACCCTTCGGTAACCCAATTGCCGGTGCGCCGTACCCGCCGGCATTCCCCGCAAGAAGCGCAGTCCTTTCACCGGGCGTTTTTTCTGCGGTGTCGAAGAGGAATTCTTGGTTAACGCTGATCTTGCCCGCAAGATGGATGCATTCGGACGGCGGCTGAACTGGCTGGTGGAGCGTCTCTGCGCCCTGCTGATGGCCGTCATGGTGGTGGTGATCTGGTTCGGCGTGCTGGAGCGCTATTTCCTGGGCCTGGGGGTGACCTGGACCGAGGAGTTTTCGCGCTACGTCATGATCTGGGTGGCGCTGCTGGCCGTCTCCTGCGGCGCTTACCGCCGCGAGCACATCGGGCTGGACTTCATCCTGCAGCGGCTGTCGCCCGACAACCGCAAGCGGCTGCGCCTGGCGCTGGACCTGGTGGGGCTGTGCTTTTTCCTCTTCATGCTCTACTACGGCCTGGGCATGGCGGCCGGCGGCGCCAGCCAGTACGCCACCATCTTCGGCATGACCATGCTGGTGCCCTTCGCATCGGTGCCCGTGTCCGCGGCCCTCACCAGCATCCAGATCGTGGTCACCATGATCCGCGATTTCAGCGCCGAACCCCTTCCCCCGGAGGCCCAGTGACATGACCATCGTGGCCGTCACCTTTTTCGGTCTGATCCTCATCGGCCTGCCCATCGGTTTCGTGCTGGGCATCGCCGGCGTCATCGGCCTGCTGCAGATCGGCGGGCAGAACTTTCTCACCATGGCGCCCAAGCGCTTTTTCGAGGGTCTGGACCTGTTCACCTTCATGGCCATGCCCTTCTTCATCCTGGCCGGCGAGATCATGAACCGCTCGGGCATCACCGAGCGCCTGGCGTCCTTCGCCGACGCCCTGGTGGGCTACCTGCGCGGCGGGCTGGCGCACTCCAACATGGTGGCCTCGGTGATGTTCGCCGGCATGACCGGCGCGGCCGTCTCCGACACGGCGGCCTTCGGCAACACCCTGGTGCCAGCCATGGTCAAGCAGGGCTACACGCGGCCCTTCTCCTGCGCCGTGACGGTGGCCGGCTCCATCATCGGCCCCACCATCCCGCCGTCCAACCTGATGGTCATCTACGGGTCGCTGATGGGGGTCTCCATCGCCGGCCTGTTCGCCGCCGGCATCCTGCCGGGCCTGCTGATCTGCCTGCTGTGCATGGCGGTCATCGCCGCTCTGGGACGGCGGCTGAACCTGCCCAAGAGCAAAAGGGGGCCCAGCCTGCGGGTGATCGTGACCGCCTTCCGCTCCAGTTTCCTGGCGCTGCTGATGCCGGGCATCATCCTGGGCGGCATCCTGCTGGGCATCGTGACCCCCACCGAGGCGGCCGCCATCGCCGTTTTCTACGCCCTCTTCATCGGGGTGGTGGTCTACCGGGCCATCACCTTCGCCGACATCGTGGACATGCTCATCCGCACGGCGCTGATCACGGGGGTGGTCTTCCTGATCATCGCCTCGGCCTCCATCCTGAGCTGGTGGATGACCTTCATGCAGATCCCCCAGAGCATCGCGGCTTTTTTCCTGTCGCTCTCGAGCAACCCCAAGGTGATCATCGGGCTGATCCTGGCGCTGCTGCTGGCCATCGGCATGTTCATGGACATCAACGCCGCCCTGATCATCCTGGCTCCGGTGCTGGGCCCTTTGACCGCGGCCGTGGGCATGAACCCGGTGCACGCCGGCATCATGATCGTGCTGGCGCTCAACATCTCGCTGATGACCCCGCCGGTGGGGGCCTGCCTGTTCGTGCTCTCGTCGGTGACCGGCGAGCGCATCGAGCGCATCAGCGCCGCCCTGGTGCCCTTCCTGGCGGTGGAAGTGCTGGTGCTGGTGCTGGTGGCCTACTGGAGCGACATGACCATGTGGCTGCCCCGGCTGCTGCTGGGCAAGTGACCAACGGACCCGGAATCGTAACTTTCAACATTCACCGCCCATTCAAGGAAAAAGGAGGAACAAGATGAAGCACTTCACCCGTATCTTAATTGTCGCCGTCGTGGCACTGGGGCTGGCCCTGACCGCTCCCGTGGGGGCCCAGGCCGCCAAGATCATCAAGCTGCACCACCTCAACAAGGACGACCCCTTCGACAACCCCACCGGCGCCATGGCCACGGTGTTCAAGAGCCTGGTGGAGGCCGGCACCAACGGCAGCGTCAAGGTGCAGACCTTCCCCAGCGGACAGCTGGGCAAGGACGCCGAGGTGGTCCAGCAGGTCAAAGCCGGCGTGATCCAGTCCGGCATCCACTCGGTGGGCGGTTTCGCTTCGGTCTACCCCATGATGGGGGTCATCGACATTCCCTTCGCCTTTCCCAACATCAGCACCACCTACGCGGTTTTTGACGGACCCTTCGGCAAAAAGTTTGCCGGCGACATCGAGAAGAAGACCGGCCTCAAGGTGCTCGGTTTCGGCGATTCCGGCGGCTTCTTCCAGTTCACCAACTCCAAGCGGCCCATCAAGACCCCGGCCGACATGAAGGGCCTCAAGATCCGCACCATGGGTCTCGACACCCACAAGACCATCATCAAGGCCCTGGGCGGTCAGCCCGCCGCCATCGCCTGGAGCGAGGTCTACACGGCGCTTCAGACCGGCGTGGCCGACGGCCAGATGAACCCCATTCCCATCATCGCCTTCGCCAAGTTCAACGAGGTCCAGAAGTACCTGACCCTCAGCGGGCACCTCTTCGCGCCCTACGTGTGGGTCATGAACCAGAAGTTCTGGGACAGCCTGACCCCGTCTGAGCAGTACGTGGTGAAGTACGCCGCGCGTTCGGCCATCGTGGCCGGGCGGGGCATGGGGCGCATCATCGAGGCCTCGGACCGCGGTCTGCCGGCCCTGGCCAAGGACATGCAGGTCAACGCCCTGTCGCCCGAGGAAAAAGCCCAGTTCCGTGATGCCGCCATGCCGGCCGTCAAGGAGCTGATCGTCAAGAAGTTCGGTGCCGAGGGCCAGGAGATGATGCAGGCCTTCCTGGACGCCATCGCCCAGGCCCAAAAAGCCGAAAAGTAGCCGCTTTGCGTCCGAACCGAAGCGTATGAAAGCGCCCCTTCCCCGCGGGAAACCGCCGGGAAGGGGACTTTTTTTGAGGGGTCATCGGTGAGGCCGGCCTGCGCATCTTTTTCCCGCCGGTTCTCCAACTGCGCACAGTCGATGCCTGCCCGGCCCCTCGAATGCGGGGGTGCGCAACTCCTGAAAGGCCCCGGCATTCGGCATGCCATCGTTGCTTGCGATTTCCCCCTCCGGTGACACCAGACCGGTTGACAGTGCAGGCGCCTGTCCTGTAGTTTCGGGTATCGTCGGCGGTGCCGTGGGGCGTCGCCTGACAGCGGGTGCTTCATCCACCGCAGACCTGCAAACCGCCAAGAAGAGGGGACATCCGGCCATGGCCAGACCATCAACCGACAAGCGGCGGCCGCCCGGCACCGAAAAGGACGGGACCGCCGAGGGCACGACGTCCAATTTCATCCGACAGATCATCGAAGAGGACCTGCGCAGCGGCAAGCATGACGGCCGCGTGGTGACCCGCTTCCCCCCTGAGCCCAACGGCTACCTGCACATCGGGCACGCCAAGTCCATCTGCCTGAACTTCGGCCTGGCGGCCGACTACGGCGGGGTCTGCAACCTGCGCTTCGACGACACCAACCCGGCCAAGGAAGACCCCGAGTACGTGGCCGCCATCCAGGAGGACGTGCGCTGGCTGGGCTACGACTGGGGGGATCGGCTGTTTTTCGCCTCGGACTACTTCGAAAAGCTCTACCACTACGCCGAGGAGCTCATCCGGGCCGGCAAGGCCTACGTCTGCAGCCTGAGCGGCGAGCAGATCCGCGAAATGCGCGGCACGCTGACCGAACCGGGCGTCGAGAGCCCCTACCGCAACCGGTCGGTGGCGGAGAACCTGGACCTCTTCCGGCGCATGCGGGCCGGCGAGTTCAAGGACGGCGCCCACGTGCTGCGCGCCAAGATCGACATGGCCGCCCCCAACCTGCTCATGCGCGACCCCACGCTCTACCGCATCCGCCACCTGCGCCACCACCGCACCGGGGATGCGTGGTGCATCTACCCCATGTACGACTTCACCCACTGTCTGTCGGACGCCATCGAGGGGGTGACTCACTCGCTGTGCACCCTGGAGTTCGAGAACAACCGTCCCCTTTACGACTGGGTACTGGACAACCTGCCGGTGGACTGCCACCCCCAGCAGATCGAATTCGCGCGCCTCAACCTGAGCTACACCGTGCTGAGCAAGCGCAAACTGATCCAGCTGGTGGCGGGCGGCCACGTCTCCGGCTGGGACGACCCGCGCATGCCCACCATCTCCGGCATGCGCCGCCGCGGCTACACGCCCGAGGCCATCCGCACTTTTTGCGACCGCATCGGCGTGGCCAGGCGCGACAGCACGGTGGACTTCGCCCTGCTGGAGCACTGCCTGCGCGAGGACCTCAACCGCCGTGCGCCGCGGCGCATGGCCGTGCTGCGGCCGTTGAAGGTGGTCATCGAGAATTACCCTCCGGACGGCGAGGAGATGCTCGAGGCCGTCAACAACCCCGAGGACCCCGCCATGGGCACGCGCCGGGTGCCGTTTTCCCGGGAGATCTACATCGAGCGCGACGACTTCATGGAGGATCCGCCCCGCAAATTCTTCCGCCTGGCGCCGGGCCGCGAGGTACGCCTGCGCTACGCCTATTTCATCACCTGCACCGGGGTGGTCAAAGACGAGGACAGCGGCGAGATCACCGAGCTGCGCTGCACCTACGACCCGGCCACCCGCGGCGGCGACGCCCCCGACGGCCGCAGGGTCAAGGCCACCCTCCACTGGGTGTCGGCGCACCACGGTCTGCCAGCCGAAGTGCGGCTCTACGACCACCTCTTCACCGCCGAGACACCGGGCGCGGACCACCCCGACGGGGACTTCACGGCCGACCTCAACCCCCGCTCCCTGGAGGTGCTCAGCGACTGCCGCCTGGAACCGGACCTGGGCCGTTTCGGCCCCGGCGAGCGTTGCCAGTTCGAGCGGCTGGGCTATTTCTGCGCCGATCCTGTGGACAGCCGCGAGGGGCGTCCGGTCTTCAACCGCACCGTGACCCTGCGCGACACCTGGGCCCGCATCCGCCGGCAGAGGGGTCGCAAGTAAGCGTCTGTAAAAAAGCCGGAAAAGTCGAGATTGGGCGAGATTTCAGGGGGGACGAGCTTGTCAACAAATTGTTGATAACTTCCTAACCCGCTGACAGGACAGGCGGATATTCGGTGTCCCGGAAAGCCGCGGATGGCAATGGACGAGGCGGGGTCACCGTCGAAAAACCCGTGAAAACAGCCGGATGCAGATTGTTGACAACTTCCCGACCGTCTCTCCCAAATCCGCTTTTTTGGGCGTTGACAATCCCGCCGCCCTGCTTCAAATTGCCTCCAGGTTTTTCAGGGGGGGCGGCAGAGCTTTTTCGTCCCCCTGTTTTCGGCGCAGTCCCCGCTTCCCGGACGTGGCTTCCCGCGACCGGTGGTTCCCGGCGGTTTCCTCTCAATCCCATGTACACCTGGTGGAAAGCGACGGAATGTACCGCATCCTGATCATCGACGACGAGCCCGGAATTTCCGCCATGATGCGCGAGGCGCTCACGCGCTTCGGCTATGCCGCCGAGACCGCCGACAGCGGACGGGCGGCACTGGCTCGGCTGCGGGAATCCCGCTTCGACCTGGTGGTCACCGACATGTACCTGCCGGACCTTGGGGGGGCCTGCATCGTGCGCCACATCCGGCGCTCCGAACGGCCTCACACCCCGGTGATCGGCATATCCGGCACGCCCTGGATGCTGGACGAGGCGGGCTGCGATCTGGTGCTGCCCAAACCTTTCCCCCTGGACGCCCTCGTGGACGCAGTCAAACGGCTGGAGCGCCAGGGCCCCCTGGTGCCCCCCGCACCGGCCGCCGGCCCGCTGGGTGCCGCCCCGCCGCTGCAGCCCTGAAATCGCGCTGTCCCCCCCTTTTCCGGTTGACCAACCGGAGCCGGTCAGCAGCCTCAGGGGAGCGCGTTCTTGACTTCTTGCGGCACTTTTCTTTCCTTGATCGTCTTGGCCTTGATGCCAACGGACAAGGTGCAGTAGCCGACCATCGCCCCGCAGACGGTTTTGAGGTTTCCCTTTTTCAGTTCCCCGGTCTTCCTGTTTTCTTTGCCGCTGAGGATCAACCCCAGGTAAATGTCGGACGTATCGGCGCCCTCCGTGATCTGGAAGTGGGTGGTGAAAATCCCCCTGTTGAAATCGCCCATTTCCCTTTCGAGGTCCATCTTCAGGGAATCCCACTTCCGGTTGTCTTTGTCGTAGAACACCAGGTAGGCTTCCATGGCGGAAAAGCCGGTATGCGTGATTTGGATGTACACGGTCCCCTTGAGCTTTTCCTTCTCCATTTTGGCGTTGTCCTCGCAGTAGCCCCCGCCGGAGAGTTTGCCCTTGAACCACCGGCCCTGCCAATCGCCATACGTGAGCGCGCAGGCGCGATGGTCCGCTGTAGAGCACAGCATCAGCAGCGTCATGGCCAGGATCGTCATCAGCCTGACGGTTTTCATGGGTCCACCTCCTTTTGGTCAACGGTTGCCGGATGGCCGCGGGAAGGGCAGCAGTGGCGTACGCCCGCCGGGCAGCAGAGAACGGCGCGGTTGCGCCACCGTGCCCTGCAGGCGGCCTCCTCTTTTCGGATTGTCCAGAAGACCGATTGCCGTCGGAACAGCCACCGTAAGGAGAGGTAGGGGAGCAGAAGGTACAGACGCAACGGTCGCTGTCGGCGGGGACCGTTCCGTTGGCTTCGCATCTATCGGATTAGCATAATTTGTGCCATGCTGGACAATTTGAAAATTCATGAGAATTCAGTCTGTTGTGATTCACCATGGAGGCCTTCGCGCCGGAAATAGGAACGGATTGCTATAAGGATTGGGAAAAACAGGTAATGATTCTGGGAAGAAATCGCCATACCCGCCGCCCTCCTCGCGGCCGGCTTCGGGCAAACGGTCCGTGCGGCAGCGCTGCGGCGACGGCCGGGAGATCTTGCTTGACGGCCGCTTCGGGAGCCGTATATGGAAGTTGGTACACACCGACAACCAAAAAAGGCAGGGGAGGGAACCATGTCCGAAAAAACCTTTCGCGCCTTGGTGGTGCGGGAAGTCGAGAAGAACCGCTTCAGCCGCAGCATTGAGGAGCGCACCACCGACGACCTGCCCGCAGGCGATGTCCTCATCCGCGTGCGCTATTCCTCGCTCAACTACAAGGACGCCCTGTCGGCTTCGGGCAACCGCGGGGTGACGCGCGCCTACCCCCACACCCCGGGCATCGACGCCGCCGGCGAGGTGGTGCAGAGCGCCTCGCCGGACTTCCAGCCCGGCGAATCGGTGCTGGTGACCGGCTACGACCTGGGCATGAACACCGCCGGCGGGTTCGGCCAGTACATCCGCGTGCCGGCCGGCTGGGTGGTCAGGCTTCCGGCCGGCCTGAGCCTCAGGGAGAGCATGATTTACGGCACGGCCGGGTTCACGGCCTCGCTGTCGGTGGCCGAACTGGAAAAGGGCGGGCTGACCCCCGGGGCCGGCGAGGTCCTGGTGACCGGCGCCACCGGCGGGGTGGGCAGCCTGGCGGTGGCCATCCTGGCCCACATCGGTTTCTCGGTGGTGGCCCTGAGCGGCAAACCCGACGCCGCCGATTACCTGAAAAAACTGGGCGCCGCCGCGGTCCTTCCCCGGGAAGAGGGCCGCGACGACAGCTCCCGCCCGCTCCTCAAGGGTCGCTGGGCCGGGGTGGTGGACACCGTGGGCGGGGCGTACCTGGCCACGGCCCTCAAGACCACCCGCCAGCGCGCCGTGGTGACCTGCTGCGGCCTGGTGGCCTCGCCGACCCTGGAGACCACCGTCTTTCCGTTCATCCTGCGCGGCGTGCGCCTCATCGGCATCGACTCGGCCAGTTGCCCTTCCCCCCGGCGCCTGGAGATCTGGCAAAAGATCGCCGGCCCCTGGAAGCTGGACAACCTGGACCTCATGGCCGCCGAGATCTCCCTGGAAGACCTGGACGGGCAGATCGAGGAGATGCTGCGGGGGAACGCCCGGGGCCGCAAGATCGTGCGCGTGGGGGACTGATCCGTGGACGAGCTGTGGATCAACGTGCGTCTGGCCACCATGGTCCCGGGACCGGAACCGTACGGCCGCGTCGACGACGGGGTCCTGGCCGTGTCCGGCGGGTGCATCGCCTGGGTGGGAAAAGCCGGCGACCTGCCGGCCGGGATGCGCGAGCGGGCCGGCCGGGTCCACGACGGTGAGGGGCGCTGGGCCACGCCCGGCCTCGTCGACTGCCACACCCACCTGGTCTATGCCGGCAGCCGCGCGGCCGAGTTCGAGATGCGCCTGCAGGGCGTGAGCTACGAGGAGATCTCCCGGCAGGGCGGCGGTATCCTTTCCACGGTGAGGGCCACGCGCGCGGCCGACCTGGAGACCCTGGTGGCCCGCAGCCTGCCCCGGCTGCGCTCGCTGGCGTCCGAGGGCGTCACCACCGTGGAGATCAAGTCCGGCTACGGCCTGGAGCCGTCCACCGAGCTGCGCCAGCTGGCGGCCGCCGCGGCGCTGGCCCGGCGCCTGCCGGTCAGCGTGGTGCCCACCTTCCTGGGGGCCCACGCCCTGCCGCCCGAGTACGGGGACGCCGACGGCTACATCGATGCGGTCTGTGGGCAAATGCTGCCCGAGGTGGCCCGGCGGCGCTTGGCCGCGGCCGTGGACGCCTTCTGCGAACGCATCGCCTTCACGCCCGCCCAGACCGCGCGGGTGTTCGATACCGCCCGCGCGCTGGGCCTCTCCGTCAAGCTGCATGCCGACCAGCTCTCGGACGGCGGGGGCGCGGCGCTGGCCGCAAAGTACGGCGCCCTGTCGGCCGACCACCTGGAGTACACGAACCCCGGGGGCATCGCGGCCATGGCGGCCGCCGGCACCGTGGCGGTGCTGCTGCCGGGCGCCTTCTACTTCCTGAAGGAGACCCGCGTACCTCCCGTGGACGGCTTCCGCCGCGCCGGGGTTCCCATGGCGGTGGCCTCGGACAGCAACCCCGGCAGCTGCCCGGCGGGCTCGCTGCTGCTGATGCTTAACATGGCCTGCACCCTCTTCGGCCTGACCCCTGAAGAGGCCCTGGCCGGGGCCACCCGCCACGCGGCCCGCGCCCTGGGAAGGGCCGGGCGCATCGGCACCCTGGAAGCCGGAAAGGACGCCGACTTCGTGCTCTGGAACATCGACCACCCCGCCGAACTGGCCTACGGCCTGGGCGTCAATCCCTGCCACACCGTCGTGCGCCATGGGCGGATTTCTTCTTTCAGCTGATCTTCCGGTCCGTGACGGGTTGTGCCGGCGGCTGTCGCGGGCTTCGAAACGCAGGCCGAAAATGCGGCCGCCGGAGGCGCGGCACGCCTCCCGACCGGTGACGAATTCAAGAAACGGCGCATGAGGTATCCAGTGGCGGGCGCCTGGTGGGTCTGAGGACGGCCTGGAAGACGCCGGGGGCAAGCCACGTCGGCCGGTTCGAAAAGCACGACAACACCCTGGACAGTGGAATGACGGCACGTTGAAGGCGGTTTCGGGACATACCGGTGTGATCACCGAGACCCTGCGGGGGGTCGTCAGCCGCGTGACCTACCACAACCCGGAAAGCGGGTGGTCGGTGCTGCGGGTGTCGCCCTTCGACAACCCCCACGGGCAGGAGACGGTCATCGTGCACCAGACCAGGGTGTTCGCCGGCGCCACCATGGAGTTCCAAGGCTCCTGGGTCGAACACCCCAGGTACGGCCGCCAGTTCCGGGCCACGGCTGCCATCGAGAAAAAGCCCGCCACCACGGCGGCTCTGGAGAAGTACCTGGGGTCGGGACTCATCCGGGGGGTGGGGCCCAAGACGGCCAGGAAGATCGTGGCACACTTCGGCAAGGACACCCTGGAGGTGTTCGAAACGCACATCGAGCGGCTCACCGAGGTGCGCGGCATCGCCGACAAGAAGCTGCACATGATCCGTGACGCCTGGCGCGAGCACCGCGCCATCCGCGAAGTCATGATGTTTCTGCAGTCCCACGGCATCAGCACGCTGTTCGCCGTGCGCATCTACAAAGAGTACGGCGACGACGCCATCGCCAGGGTGACCGAGGACCCCTACCGCCTGGCCGACGACTTCTACGGCATCGGATTCTTCTCGGCCGACAAGGTAGCCCTGAGCATCGGCCTGGCGCCCGACAGCCCCCGGCGCATCGCCGCCGGCATTCGCCACGTGCTGGCCGCCAGCCGCGAGTTCGGCCACTGCTACCTGACGGCCTCCCAGATCCGCAGGCAGGTCAAGGAACTGCTGGGGCTGGACCTGACCGACCGCCTGGCGTCGCTGCTCGAGGAGATGGAGCGCGAGGGGCAGCTCAAGGTGCGCCGCCCGGCCGGCGGGGACGGCGCCCTGGAACCCTGCTACTACGCCCGATCGCTGTACTACGACGAGCGGTACGTGGCCCGCCGGGCGGCGCAGATGAATCGGCCGGTACCGGTGGAGCGGGAGCGCGTGGACCGCTGGGTGGAACTGTACTGCAAGGCCTCGGGCCTGCAGCTCAGCGACGAGCAGGCCGCCGCGGTGCGCGAGATCGTGGGCCAGGGATTTTCCATCCTCACCGGCGGGCCCGGCTGCGGCAAGACCACCACCACGCAGGTAATCGTCAAGCTGCTGGAGGCCATGGGCAAAAAGGTCCTGCTGGCCGCCCCCACCGGTCGCGCCGCCCAGCGCATGACGGACGTCATCGGCCGTGAGGCCAGGACCATCCACCGCCTGCTGGAGTGGCGCGTGGGGGGCTTCAAAAAGAACGAGGACAACCCGCTCAAGGTGGATTTCCTGATCGTCGACGAGTGCTCCATGCTGGACATCAATCTCACCGCGGCGCTCTTGAAGGCCGTGCCGCGGCAGAGCCAGGTGCTTTTCATCGGCGACGCCGACCAGCTGCCCTCGGTGGGGGCCGGCAACGTCCTGCGGGACCTGATCGCTTCGGGCAGGATCTCCTGTTTCCAGCTCACCCGGATCTTTCGCCAAGCGCAGCAGTCGCGCATCATCGCTTACGCCCACCAGATCAACCGCGGCGAGATGCCCTACATCGACTCACCCTTTCAGAAACCGCACATCTGGCAGCGCGGCGACGACTGCCTGTTCATCGATTCGGAAGAGGCCACCCGCGAGCAGATGGGGTTCATCGCGCGGGTGAAGAAGTTCTACCGCCTGCAGGAAGCCACACGCCGCGAGGAAGGCGGGGACGCGCAAAACCTGTACGAGTTTCGCGTCGACGAACCCCTGGAGCCCTACCAGGCCGACCTGGTGATCCCGGACAAGTTCCGGCACGTGGACCTCAACGCCGTGCACGAGGCCGACTCGCGCGTGGAGGAACTCAAGGCGGTGCTGAAGAAAGTGCACCCCTGGTCGTCGCTGCACTACGGGCTGGCGGCTTCCGACGTGGTGCGCAAACTCTACGTGGAGTGGATTCCGAAGTACTACGGCAAGGACTGCGAGATCCAGATCCTCTCGCCCATGACGCGCGGCAGCCTGGGCACCCTGAACCTCAACCGCATGATCCAGGAGGCCGCCAACCCGCCCCGCGAGGGCCGGCGGGAGCTAAAGGTGGGCGAGCGTGTCTTCCGCGAGGGCGACCGCGTGATCCACCGCCGCAACAACTACGACCTGGGGGTCTTCAACGGCGATATCGGCGTCATCGGGTCCATCGACAACGAGCAACTGACCTGCATGGTGACCTTTTTCCCGGACGGTCGGGAAGTACGCTACCAGCGCGACGACATCCTGCAGCTGGACCTGGCCTACGCCATCACTATTCACAAGTCCCAGGGCAGCGAGTTCGCGGCCGTCATCATCCCGGTGCTCACGCAGCACTTCAAAATGCTTTTCCGTAACCTGATCTACACCGGTCTAACCCGCGCCCGCAAGCTGGCCGTGTTCGTGGGCACACGCCGCGCCCTGGCCATGGCCGTGCGCAACCAGGACACCAGTCGCCGCCAGACCGCCCTGTGCGAACTGCTGGCACAGGGCATATAGATTTCCCCGCCGCCGCGTCCACCCTGCGCCTTTTCCCGGGCTTTCCGGAGCGCCCTTTCAGGTCTTCAAAGCCAGCAGATTGAGCCGCTCGTAGTCTTGCGCGGTATCCACATCGATCACCACGGCGGGGTCGTCCACGGGGACGAGGTGCAACCGCAAGCCCGGCGACGATAGCAGGCGGCGGGGGCCCCGGTCGCCGGTCAGGGTGAGCAGATCCGGGAACCAGCGCCGCGGGATGATGACCGGGTTGCCGCGCCGGCCCCGGTAAACCGGCGCCACCCAGTGGTCGGGGCGCCGCGCAAAGGCCGCCAGCAGGGTGTCAATGAGGCCGGCGGTCACCAGGGGCTGGTCGCCCAGCAGCACCATGACGCCGGCGCGGTCCGCCGGCACGTGCTGCAGACCGGTTTTAAGGGACGAGGCCCGTCCGCTGCGGCTGTCTGCGTTGACCACCGGCCGGGCCCGCCCGAAATCGAGACGGTCTCTCAGGTGCCGTGTGTCCTCGCCCAGCACCACGACCAGCGGAGATAGGGCGGACGCCGCGGCAGCCGCCACCGCGTGCGCCAGCAGGGGCTTTGCGCGAAAGGGCAGGGACAGCTTGCACCTTCCCATGCGCTCGGAAAGTCCGGCAGCCAGCACGACGCCGGCCACGCTTTCGGGGGGTAACATGCCGCGTTCAGTCCCCTTTGGGTTCGGGCAGGTTGAAGCGCTCGCGGTAGGCCGGGATGTCGATCATGGGCGGCCGTTCGTGGCCGGCGAAGTGGTAGATCTCCGGGTAGTAGTCGTCGCCCTGCAGGGCATACTGGATCATCTCGTTGAAGAGCTGGGTGTTCAGTTCAATGTGGCCGCGCTCGGCGATGCGTCGGATGAAGGTCTGCAGGATGACGAAGGACATCTTGCCCAGGGCCTTGGTGCCCTGGTTGCGGTGGATGCGCCGGTCCAGGTCCACCTGGGCGATGACGTCCAGGCCCCACTTCTCGCTGATGTCCAAGATCATGCTGGTTTCGATGCCGTAGCCGATGGGGAAAGGGAGCTTGTCGAAGACCTCGCGGTAGCCGGCGTACTCCCCGGAAAGGGGCTGGATCAGCTGGGTGAGTTCCGGGAAGAACAGCGAGAAGAGCGGACGCACCACCAGCTCGGTCACCCGGCCGCCGCCCGTGGGGCGCAGCTTCTGGTCGCCCTCGGCGATGGGCCGGTCGTAGAAGGCCTTGCAGTACTTGATATGGTCGTAGTAGAGCAACGGCGCCACCAGGGCGTAGACGAAGCGGTGGTGGACGTTCTTGATGTCCGCGTCCAGGTAGACGATGATGTCGCCGTGGGTGATGTACAGGGCCTTCCACAGGTTTTCGCCCTTGCCCTTGTAGTCCCCCAGGTCCGGCAGGATGTCAGTGGCCGTGTAGACGTCGGCGCCGTACTGGGCGGCGATCTCCAGGGTGCGGTCTTGGGAACCGGAGTCCACCACCACGATCTCGTCGATGAGCGGGTGGCGCGTCATCAGCTCGGACTTCATGATGACGATTTCCTTGGCGATGGTCTTTTCCTCGTTGAGCGTGGGCAGGCACAGGGAGATGGTCACACCCCGCCGCTTCTTGAGATCCACCAGGCGGCCGATGTCGGCGAACTGGGAGTGATGGAAGGTGTTTTTCTGAAGCCACTGGTTATTCATCGCAGACCCCGTTGTCCATGGCCGAGATAACGCCCACCACCTGGGCGATGCCCTTGTACATGGGCGCCAGCTGCGCCCGGGCGTTCTCGCGGTACTTGTTTTCCCCCCGGGTGATGCCCAGCGTGACGGCCGGGATGCCGCGCGCCAGCATGATGGACAGCTCGGATTCGCTGGCCTCGCTGACCGGCTTGAGGCCCAGGGCCTCCATGACGGCCACGGCCGTCTTGACCAGGGGGTGGTTGAATTTCAGGCGGGCGGCCTGCAGACTGCTGACGATGTCCAGGCTCAGGGTGGCGTCGAATTCCTGGTTGAGTTCGCTGACGATGTCACGGATTTGGGTGAAGAGTTGCTTGACCATCTCCATAGCGTCGCTGTGGATCTCCAGGCCGATGCTGCCCTGCTGGGCCAGGCGCCCGTGGGTGACGCCGGCGTGCACCTGCCCGATGACGATGCGCGAGCGCGGCCGCTGGGGTACGCCGATGCTCAGGATCTGGTTGATCAGTTCGTTCAAAATCAGGATGGCGTTGGGCCGGTTGCGCTCGGCGAACTTGGAGGCCCCTTGGACAGTGCACTCGATTTCGCAGCGGATCATGCCGTCGGAGTAGTAATTCAGGCGGCCGATTTCCACGCCCTCGATGCTGACGGCGGCGCGGATGGGCGTGGCCCAGGTCTTGAGCAGGTGGCGGATGCCGCTCAGGTTGCCGCGCCCCAGGGACTGCACGACCCCGGCCAGCACGATGTCGGACTGGAAACGCAGGTCCAGCGCCCGGAAGATCTCGGGCATGGAGGCCAGCACGGCCACCCCCAGCGAGTTGTCCAGCAGGCCCGGTCCCTCGATGGCGTCGGGCCCTACCGTGAAGTTGTAGATCATCTCGCGATCGAAGAAGGTGTCCAGGTGGGCCACCAGGAAGATCGGCGGCTTGGCCGGGTCGGTGCCGCGGATGATGCCGATGGGGTTGTTGTAGGCGTCGGCGGTGGCCTCGTCCACCTGGGAATCGATGAGCCGTTCCAGGAAGGCCTTGGCCCGGTGCCCCTCCTTGAAGGTGGGCGAGGGGATTTGCCCCAACAGCACGATGTTGGAGATGATGATTTCCCGGATGGCTTCGATTTTCTCGACGTATTGCGGGATCTTTTCCAGATCGACCGAGAAGCAGGTGTTCAAGAGGACGACCTCCGCGCGGCGATTGTTCGGGTTCGGTGATGCACCGGCCAATATGGAAAGATACCGGAAAACCGGCCCGGCGGTCAAACAAAAAATCGGCGCCCGTCGCCGGAACGGCCGGACGGCGGGGATCAGAAATGCGCCGCCAGCTGCAGCAGGTCTGTGATCACCAGGTCCGGCGCGCGGTCCCGGCAGGCCGGGTCGTCTTCGCGCAGCCGCAGTGAGCGCCAGTCGCCGGCGAACAGCGCCGTGGCAAAGCCGGTGTCGGCGGCCGGCAGCACGTCGTTGCGCATGTCGTTTCCCAGGTAGACCACCCGCCCCGGGGAGAGGCCGCGCGCTTGGAGTCTTGCAGCCGCCATTTCAAACAGCCGCCGCGACGGCTTGGCCACGCCGTGGCGGAATGAGAAGAAGGTCAGCCGCGGGTCGATGCCCAGCCGCCCCAGGCGGGCGCCCAGGAACCAGTGGAACAGGTAGGGTGTGTAGAACTGGGCGTTGGAGATGACGCCCATGACGATGCCGCGCCGGCGGCACAGGGCCAGCAGCTCGGCCAGGTGGGGCATGGGATAGACCGGGTTAACGATGCACTCGTACTCCACGGCGAAGCGCCGCGCCTGCTGCAGGTCCGCAAACCCCAGCAGGTCCCTCCAGGTGTGCTCGATGCGGATCTCGGGAAAGTCCACGCCGCGGGCCTTCATCCGGCGGTGCTCTTCCAGCACGCGCTTTTTGAGCGCTTCGAAGAGCGCCGCCGGGTCACCCGGCCGGCCGTAGCGCGCCAGCAGGTCGGCAACCCGGTCCGCCCGCCGCGCGCCCGTGTCCGCCGCCCCGATGTCGCCCGAGCCGCTCACGAACAGTGTGCCGTAGATGTCGAACAGCACCCCGGCCGCCGGCCGGGGCAGCTTCCCCTCAGGCGCCAAACCGGTGTCGATGGGCGCCAGAGGCTGCAGGTATCGGGAAACCAGTGTCTTGGGGATCATAAGCGTTGTTCCTTTTCCCTTCTGACTCAGCCAGCGGCCGGGTCTCGTTTTGGAAGCGGGTGGGAAGGGATGGGTGTCATTCGCCCTCGTAGGCGCGCCACTTGAGCAGGCTGAAGTTCTGCGGGTCGAAGAAGAGGTCCAGCAGGGTGCGCTTGTCGATGCGCTGGCGCACGGGGCGTTCCACGACTCGGCGGTAGACGGTCAGCAGGCGGCGGGCGTAGTGCGGGAGGTCGTAGTGCTCGCGCACCACGCGGCGGTTGTGGGCGATGCATTCGGGGCCGGGCGTCCAGCGGGTGCGGTCGGCCAGTGCGGGGTTTTGGGCCGCCAGTGCTTTCCGGGCGCCGGGGTCGGCCAGCAGGTGCGCGATCACCTGGCGCTGGGCGGCCTCGTCGAGCAGGCCGAAATCCAGGCGTCCGCGGCACCGGAAGGCCTCCTCGGCCGCGGCCAGGCGCTTGCCGGGCGGGCGGATGCCGAAACGGGCGGCGGCCGCGGCCGCGGCGGAGTGCCATTTTTCGAAAAAGGCGCGCCGATCGAACCACGCCAGGGGTACTTCCAGGTGCGGGTAGAGGTGGTCCAGGCGCAGGCTGTTTTCGGTGAAGTCGCGACAGATCTCGGGAATCACGCGGCCCCACAGGGGTTTTGCGTAAAGCCAGGGTTCGGTGTAGCAGAAGCCGAAGCCCTCGGTGATGCTGGTGGTCAGGATCAGGCGCGATCCGCTCACCAGCGGCGCGAAGTCCCGGTTCAGGCCGGCCTCGAAGACCACCGGCAGGCCGTTGGCGGACGCAAAGGCCTTCCAGTCTTCGTAGCTCTGCATATCGGCCGGGCTGTTGGGCGGCAGGGTGACGGCCAGCTGCCAGCCGCTCTCGAAGAACAGGCTCAGCAGCAGGGCCTCGCCGATGTTCTTGCGCCGGATGGCGCGCACCGGGTAGAGCACGCGCGGCGGACGGTCCCCGGGCCGCCCGGCCGCGGCGGCCGCCCCGGGCGCCACCACGGCGTTGGGGATCAGGTGCAGGCCCTCGGGGCGCAGGCCGGCGCGCAGCAGCAGGTCGTGGTCGCGGGAGTTGATCACGCCGTAGTGGCAGTCGGCGGGGTATTCCCGCCGGAAGTAGACGTGGGGCCGGCCGTCCTCGGCGAAGTCGTGGACGTGCACGAACAGGCGCATGCCGCGCCGCTGCAGCCGGCAGAGAATGTCCAGCAGGTCGCGGTTCTTGGCCATCAGCGCGTTGTGCACGTGCAGCACGTCGCAGCCCCCGGGCCAGCGGGCGCGCACGGCGTCCGCCACGGCACGCGCCACGGCCTCCGGCGCCTGGGCCCCCGGGCGCTCGGTGTCGTAGCCCAGTTCCGGCACCACGGCCACGGGGCAGTCCACCGGCTCGGGCGGCGGTGCGCCGCACAGCAGCAGGAACTCGCAGCGCCCGTCCAGGGCCGCGATCTGCCGGCGGATGACGGTGGTCACCCCGCCGCGCTTGAGGTGGAAGTGCAGCAGCGCGATCTTCATCGGTGCCTATCGCCTGTCGGTTTCATCGTCGTCGCGCCTCTCAAAGCTCTCCAGGATCTCGAAGAAGCAGCGTTTCTCGGCGGTGTTGAAACGCTCGTCGATGCCGTAGGGGTACTCGATGACCGCCGAGGCCGCGATGTCCAGGCAGGCGGCCAGCAGGGAGTCTCGTACCTGGTGGCGCAGCGCCTCGTCGGAGGTGGCCAGGCGCACGGGCGCCACCAGATCCCGCAGGGTATGCAGCAGCTCGGGATCGGGCCGCGCGGACAGGAAACGGTCCACGAAACGGCGCGCCTGCGCCATGGTGAGCACGTTGTAGCCGCTCATGCGGTTGAGGCGCTCGACGTGCTGTCGCAGGAAATTTTCCAGGATGTCGATTTCGCCGGGCTGGGCCCTGCCGTCGGACCAGATCATCTCGATCAGCGGGATGATGTCCATCAGGTAGACGTCGGTGCCCTCGATGCCGTGACGGCGAAGCTCATCGAGGGCTTTGCGCCGGGTGAGACGGGGGGACTCAGGGGTCATGGGGCTCTCCTTGCTGGCGGTTTTCGGTCAGCATGCGGGACAGTTTTTGCGGGTCGGTGACAGGCAGCCGGCAGACGTGGTTGCGACACACGAAGGCCGTGGCGCGCCCGCCGACGGGTTTCAGATCAGCCACGAAGGGCAGCCAGGCGGCCAGCTGCCGCTGCCCGGGGCCGCCGTCGGCCAGCAGCAGGGCCGTGAGGGCGCCGGCGGTGTTCCGGCGCGTGCCGGCGGGGCGCTCAGTCATCGGCCAGGACTTCCCCGATCTTGGCCGACAGGGCGTTGAGGTTGAAGGGTTTCTGGATGAAGGCCTGGCATCCGCGCGACAGGATCTCCTCGGCGTCGCCGTTGAGGCTGTAGCCGCTGGAGAGGATCACGCGCACGCCGGGTTCGATGTGCCGCAGTTCGTCGTAAACGTCCCCGCCGCCCATGTCCGGCATGATCATGTCCAGAATCACCAGGTCGATGTCCCGGTGGCGCTCGCGGTACAGGTCGATGGCCTGGCGGCCCCCGGATGCCTGGAGCACCCGGTAGCCCAGCTTCTCCAGCATGGCGCCGCCGATGTCCCGGATCATTTCCTCGTCGTCCACCAGCAGGATGGTTCCCGATCCGCCGGTGACGGGTTGTGCGTTTTCGGGTGTCATTTGAATCTTCTTCCGTGATGCCGGCAGGTAGACGGTGAAAGTCGACCCCCGGCCCTTTTGGGAGTAAACGTTGATGAATCCGCCGTGGTTCTTGACGATGCCGTAAACCGAAGCCAGCCCCAGGCCGGTGCCGCGCCCCATCTTGCGGGTGGTGAAAAAGGGTTCGAAGATCTTCTGCACCGTGGTTTCGTCCATGCCCACGCCGGTGTCGGCGACGGTGATGCGCACGTAGCGGCCGGGCTCGACCTCGTAGGAGCGGTCGTAGTCGGGACCGATGGTCACGTTGTCGGTCTGCACGAACAGGTCTCCGCCGTCGGGCATGGCCTGTCGGGCGTTGACGTACAGGTTCATGAGCACCTGCTTGATCTGCCCCGGATCGGCCTCGGTGACCCACAGGTCGTCGGCCAGCCGCTCGCGCAGCGTAATTTCCCTGTAGGTGCGCCGGAACAAGGCGTCCTGTTCGCGGACGAGGGCATTGATGTCGACGGGCTTGACCTCGTAGCGCCCGCCGCGGGCGAAAGCCAGCAGCTGGCGCGTGAGCGCGATGCCGTTCTGTACGTATTGTTCGATGTTGCGGATGCGTTCGTGGGCCGGGTCCGCGGGGGGGATGTCCATCAGCGCCAGCGAGACGTTTCCCAGGATGCCCATGAGCAGGTTGTTGAAGTCGTGGGCGATGCCGCCGGCCAGGGTGCCGATGCTCTCCATGCGCTGCACCTTGTTGAACTGCTCCTCGAGCCGTCGCTGCTGGGAGATGTCACGCAGGAAGTTGAGCGTGGCCGGCCGGTCCTGCCAGGTGACGGGCACAATGGCGGCCTGCACCCACCGCTTCTCTCCGGCCCCGTTGACGATGCGGAAGGTACAGGAACGGGGCTGGTGCAGGGGCGCCGCCGGTTCGTCGTGGTAGGCGGCCAGCATCCGCCGGTCGTCGGGAAAGACGAAATCGGTGAAGGGCGTGCGCGTCAGTTCTGTCAGCTCGTACCCCAGCAGTTCGGTGGTGCGCCGGTTGGCAAAGCGGATGTGCCGCCGGTGGAGGACGAAGATGGCATCGCTGGCGTTTTCGAAAACCAGCCGGTATTTCTGCTCCGATTTACGCAGTTCCTCCTCGATCTTGCGGCGCGCGGCCAGTTCGGCCTGCAACTGTTCGGTGCGCGTTCGCAGCGTGTCCAGCCACGAAAGGTATTCCTTCATGATGTCTTCAGCGCCGTTTTCGAAGGGGTGTGGGCCGCGGGCGGCCGTTTCAGAAGCAATATCGGATGCATCCCCGAAATCCTATCTTAGTGGTCCTGGCGCCGGATGTCAAATGCCGACGCCGGGCAATCAAGCAGCGGATCGATCCTCGGGTCCGGGGCATGCCGCCGCCGAAGGACCCGGCTGCGGCTGCGCCGGCGGGCTGCCTGCCGTCGCCCGCCCCGCCCCGTGGGGTTGTCAACACCGGGTCGAGTCCTTATAGTAGGGTCTTCTTCCGACGGACCGCGATGCGGTGTCCGGCGCAAACCCCGAGGAGGTCGTCGAAAATGGCCAAGTGGAACCCCTTTCAGAAAGCTACGCTCCTGAGCCTGTCCAAGACCTGCGGCTGAGCCGCCAAGGTCAGCCCGGTCGGGCTGGGGGAAATGCTCAAAAAGCTGCCGGGAACCGCGGATCCCAATCTGCTGGTGGGCTTCGACACCAGCGACGACGCCGGGGTCTACCGGCTGACGGACGAGATCGCCGTCGTGACTACGGCGGATTTCATCACCCCGCCGGTGAACGACCCCTTTCTCTATGGCCAGATCGCGGCGGCCAATTCCCTGAGCGACGTCTACGCCATGGGCGGGCGGCCCCTGATGTGCCTGAACCTGATCTGCTTCCCGTCCGGCAAGCTGGAACCCGCCGTGATGCACGGCATCGTGGCCGGCGCCCTGGACAAGATCACCGAGGCGGGGGCCGTGCTGGCCGGGGGCCACACCATCGACGACGACGAACCCAAGTTCGGCCTGGCGGTCACCGGCGTGGTGCATCCCGACCGGTACTGGAGCAACGCCGGGGCGCGCCCCGGGGACGTGCTGGTCCTGACCAAGCCCGTGGGCAGCGGCGTCCTCTTCAACGCCAACCTCAAGGGCTGGGTGTCGCCGGAAGCCCTGCAGGCCTGCCTGGACACCCTGACCACCCTCAACCGCACCGCCGCGGACGTGCTGGCGCGTTACGAGGTGCACGCCGCCAC
>CAYZCL010000089.1:0-48831 GCA_964476595.1 uncultured Desulfobacteraceae bacterium | reverse complement strand
CCCTGCTGCTGCTACAGATTTTCGAGGAGAGTGCCCGCCTGGGGGTCCCGCTGGGTCACGAGGCCCGGCGGCTGGTGCACGAATTCGTCCACCTGGTGGACGCCCGGCTGATGGCCTCGGAAGCGGCCGTCCGGGCCTTTGAACGGGTGCTGTGCTGCCCGGACGTGGCCTTCGAGGGGCTGGATGTCATGCTCCAGACCGGCCTGCTGACCCAACTGATCCCGGAGTTCGGCGGAATCGTCAACCGCATCCAGTACAACGAGTACCACCTTTACCCGGTGGGACGCCATTCCCTCAAGACCGTGCAGATGGTCAAGAAATTCGGCGCCCACGGCGACCCGGACAGCGACATCTTCCTGTTCGAAATTTTCCGCGAGATTCCCGGGCGGCGCCGGCTGCTGTGGGCGGCCCTGCTGCACGACATCGGCAAGGGATTGCCCGGCGGGCACCACGCCGAAAGCGGTGCCGGAATGGCCCGGGACCTGCTCGAGCGCTTCGGCTACCGCGAGGCCGACGTCGAAACGGTGGCGGCGCTGGTGCGCGATCACCTGCTGCTGGTCAAGACCGCCACGCGGCGTAATCTCAACGACGAGGAGACGGCCGTCTCCTGCGCCCGCCGCATCCGGGACCTGGATTATCTCAAGATGCTCTACCTGCTCACCGTGGCCGACGCCATGGCCACGGGCCCCAAGGCGTGGAACAGCTGGACCGCGACCCTGCTGCAGGACCTGTTCCTCAAGGTGTACCGCATCCTGGAGGAGGGGCAGCTGGCCAGCCGGCGGGTGGTGCGCTCCGTGGACCGCAAGAAGGAGAAGCTGCTGGCGGCCTGCAGCGAAGAGGGCGAACGGCGCCTGGTCGAAGAGGGACTGGCCGTCATGTCGCCGCGCTACCTGCTCTACGCCTCGGTGAACGAGATCCGCCGCCACCTGGCGCTGTCCGCACGGTTGGGGACGGCCGACTTCGTGTGGCGCATCGATCGGGGTGCGGATGCGGACACGCGGCAGGTGACCGTCTGCGCCAAGGACCGCCCCGGGCTGTTTTCCAGGATCGCGGGGGTGTTCACCCTCAACGGCGTGGACATCCTGGATGCCCAGATTTTCACTTGGCGTAACAACTTGGCGCTGGACATCTTCAAAGTCAAGCCGCCGCCGGACCGTATTTTCGAGCAGGAACGCTGGCAGCGGGCCGAAAAGCACCTGCGTGAGGCCCTGGCGGGGCGGCTGGATATCGGTGCACGACTGGCCGACAAGGCCGGTGACGCCGGGCGCACGCTGCCTGCGGCCGGCGTTCCGCCCAAGGTGGTGGTGGACAACGACGGCTCCAGCTTTTTTACCATTGTCGAGGTTTTTTCTTACGACTTCAAGGGCCTGCTTTTCCGTGTGACCGACGCCCTGTTCCGCTGCGGCCTGGACATCTGGGTGGCCAAGATCGCCACCAAGGTCGATCAGGTGGTCGATGTCTTCTACGTGCGCGATTTCGACGGGCAAAAGATCGTCGAACCCGAGGACGTGGCGGCCGTTCAACGGGCCGTGCTGGCGGTCCTGCCGGGCGGCCGGGACGACGATTCGGCGTCGTAGACCGACTCGCGGGCGCTTCGGGGCGCACATGGACGCAGCCCGCGGGACGGTTTGAAGGGCGAGGGCCTGCCGGTGCAGGGATGAAAGAGACGAACCGCCAAGGGAAAAGAAAGGGATGCAGACGCGAATGAAGATCCGATCCGTTTTGGGTGCTCTCATCCTGACGGCCGCCACGGCGCCGGTCGCACTGGCCGCCGACGGACTCGACTCCGGCGACACCGCCTGGATGATCGTCTCCACGGCCCTGGTGATGATGATGACGCCGGCCGGACTGGCCCTGTTTTACGGCGGCATGTCCCGCTACAAGAACCTGCTGAACACCTTCGCCATGACCTTCGTTTCCTACTGCCTGGGTTCCGTCATCTGGGTCATGTGGGGCTACACGCTGTCCTTCGGCCCCGATGCCGGCGGTGTCATCGGCGGTCTCAAACACATTTTTCTGGTCGGCATCGGCATCGACGCGCTGTCGGGCTCCATTCCGACCCTGCTGTTCGCCCTGTTCCAGATGACCTTCGCCGGCATCACCGTGGCGCTGGTGCTCGGTTCGGTGGTGGACCGCATGAAATTTTCCTCCTGGATCGTCTTCGTTGTGCTGTGGATTACCCTGATCTACTGTCCCATCGCTCACTGGGTGTGGGGCGGCGGCTGGATGGCGCGGATGGGCGCCCTGGATTTCGCCGGCGGCAATGTGGTGCACATCAACGCCGGCGTAGCCGGCCTGGTGCTGTCGCTGATGCTGGGAAAACGCCTGGGGTACGGGCGCGAGGCCATGTTCCCTTCCAGCGTGGCCCTCACCGGCCTGGGTGCCGCCCTGCTGTGGTTCGGCTGGTTCGGGTTCAACGCCGGCAGCCAGCTGGCCGCTGACGGGGTGGCCGTTTCGGCCTTCCTGGTCACCAACACCTCGGCCGCCGCAGGCGCCCTGGCGTGGATGGCCGCCGAGTGGCTCGTCACCGGCAAGCCCACGGTGCTGGGCATCGCCTCGGGCGTCGTGGCCGGCCTGGTGGCCATCACGCCGGCGGCCGGCTTCGTGGGCATGCCGGCGTCGCTGGTCATCGGTCTGACGGCCGGGCTGCTGGGTTTCTACAGCGTCGCCCGCATCAAGCCGCTGCTGGGTTACGACGACTCGCTGGACGCCTTCGGGGTGCACGGCGTATGCGGCATCTGGGGGGCGCTGGCCACCGGCATCTTCGCGGACCCGGCCATCAACGCCGCCGGCCGTGGGCTGCTGTTCGGCAACCCGGGCCAGCTGGGAATCCAGGCGGTCTCCATCCTGGCAACGGCGGCCTACACGGCGGTGGGCACCTATGCGGTGGTCGCCGTCACGCGGCTGGTCACCGGCGGCATCCGCGTGACGCAGGAGAGCGAGGTGTTGGGCCTCGACGGCGCGCTGCACGGCGAACGCGCTTTTGAGATTGAATAAAGCGGAAATGTTTCGTACACATCCTCTCTGGCGGGTACCCGGATGTGAATGGAATCATTTTTCGTAAGGAGAACAGGATATGAAGAAGATCGAAGCCATCATCAAACCTTTCAAACTCGACGACGTCAAAGAGGCCCTCAACGAGATCGGCATCCAGGGCATGACCATCAGCGAAGTCAAGGGCTACGGGCGTCAAAAGGGACACAAGGAGATTTACCGTGGGGCCGAGTACATCGTGGATTTCATCCCCAAGATCAAGATCGAAATCGTGGTCCAGGCCGATCGTGCGGACCAGGTGGTGGAAAAGATCCGCGAGGCGGCCAACACGGGCAAGATCGGCGACGGCAAGATTTTCATCATTCCCATCGAGGGCGCCGTGCGCGTGCGCACCGGCGAGACCGGCAGCGACGCCATTTGAGTCCACTGCGGTCGATCGAAGACGTTTTTTCGGCAGTTTTCAACCCATGGTTTCGTTGGTTTTTTTACTTTTTCAGAGGAGGTTGATCGAACATGACACCCAAAGAAGTGCTGGAAATGGCAAAGGCAGAGGGCGCCAAGGTGGTGGATCTGCGCTTCATGGATTTCCCCGGCGTGTGGCAGCACATGACCATCCCCCTGGGCGAGCTGGATGAGTCCACCTTCGAAGACGGCATCGGCTTCGACGGTTCGAGCATCCGCGGCTGGCAGCCCATTCACGCCTCGGACATGCTGCTGATCCCGGATCCCGAGACCGCCAAGATGGATCCCTTTTACGAAGCGCCCACGCTGGTGCTCATCGGCGACATCGTGGACCCGCTCACCCGGGAACCTTACACCCGCGACCCGCGCCACATCGCCAGGAAGGCCGAGAACTACCTCAAGACCACCGGCCTGGGCGACACCGCCTTCATCGGACCGGAGGCCGAGTTTTTTATCTTCGACGACATCCGCTTCGATTCCGACCGCATGAGCGCCTTCTACGCCATCGACTCCGTCGAGGGCATCTGGAATTCCGGCAGCGACGAGGGACCCAACCTGGGCTACAAGCCGCGCCACAAGGAGGGCTACTTCCCGGTGCCGCCCATGGACAAGTTCCAGGACCTGCGCACCGAGATGCTGCTGGTGCTCGAAAGCCTGGGCATCGACGTGGAGGCCCAGCACCACGAGGTGGCCACCGCCGGCCAGGCCGAGATCGACATGCGCTTCAAGCCGCTGCTGCAGATGGCCGATCAGCTCATGTGGTTCAAGTACGTGCTCAAGAACGTGGCCTACCGCCACGGCCACACCGTGACCTTCATGCCCAAGCCGCTGTTCGAGGACAACGGCACCGGCATGCACACCCACATCAGCATCTGGAAGGACGGCCAGCCCGTGTTCGCCGGCGACAAGTACGCCGGCGTGTCCCAGGAGGCACTGTACGCCATCGGTGGCATCCTGAAGCACTGCAAGGCCCTGTGTGCTTTCACCAACCCGACCACCAACTCCTACAAGCGCCTGGTGCCGGGCTTCGAGGCGCCGGTCAACCTGGCCTACTCCAGTCGCAATCGCAGCGCCGCTGTGCGCATCCCCATGTACTCCACTTCGCCCAAGGCCAAGCGCATCGAGTTTCGCACCCCGGACCCGTCGTGCAACGGCTACCTGGCCTTTTCCGCCATGCTGATGGCGGTCATCGACGGCATCCAGAACAAGATCGACCCCGGCGATCCACTGGACAAGAACATCTACGACCTGCCGCCCGAGGAACTGGCCGAGGTGGATTCGGCCCCCGGCTCCCTGGACGAGGCCCTGGAGGCCCTCAAGGCCGACCAGGAGTTTCTGCTCAAGGGCGACGTGTTCACCCAGGACGCCATCGATATGTGGATCGAGTACAAGGTGGAAAACGAGATCAACCCGGTGCGGCTGCGGCCCCACCCCCACGAGTTCTTCCTGTACTATGACATTTAGACCGGACTTTTGCCTGTAGCGAGCGGCGGCGGAAGGGCGGGGAGCCTGCCTTCCGCCGCCTTTTTGGGGCCTGATTTTTACCTGTATTGGCGGTAGTCGATGCCGTAACCCTTGGCCTTGTAGGCGAACTTGCGCACCGTGGTGCGCACCAGTTCGGCCGCCCGGGTGACGTTGCCGTGGGTGTTTTTCAGGGCGTCGATGATCATCTCGCGCTCCAGGTTGGCCACGGCCTCCTCCAGGGACAGGGCCGGCAGGGTGTCGGATTCAATGCCGGTCTGCAGGGTGGGCGGCAGGTGGTAGCTGTGGATGACCCCCTCGTCGCACAGCAGCACGGCGCGCTCGATGCAGTTTTCCAGTTCGCGCACGTTGCCCGGCCAGTGGTAGTTCATCAGCATGTCGATCGCCGGCGTGGAAAAGCGTTTGATCTGCTTGTCGTTTTCCCGGGCGTATTTTTCCAGGAAATAGTCGGCCAGCAGGAGGATGTCGGTCTTGCGTTCCCGCAGGGGCGGCATGTAGATGGGAAACACGTTGAGCCGGTAGTACAGATCGCCGCGAAAGGTCTCCTGCCGCACGGCCTCCTCGAGGTTCTTGTTGGTGGCGGCGATGATACGCACGTCCACCTTGATGGTCTTCTGGCCCCCCACGCGCTCGAATTCCTTTTCCTGCAGCACGCGCAGCAGGTTGACCTGCACGTCCAGGCCGATGGAACCGATTTCGTCCAGGAAGATGGTGCCCCGGTGGGCCAGTTCGAATTTGCCGATCTTTTGGCGCACGGCACCGGTGAAAGCGCCTTTTTCGTGGCCGAACAGCTCGCTCTCGATGAGGTTGGCCGGCAGAGCCGCACAGTTGACCTTGATGAAGGGGTTCTTGGCCCGCGGGCTGTTGTAGTGGATGGAATTGGCCACCAGTTCCTTGCCCGTGCCGCTTTCGCCGCGAATGAGCACCGTGGCGTTGCTGCGGCACACCTGCGAGATCATCTGGTAGACCTCGCGCATCTTGTTGCTGTTGCCGATAATGTTGTTGATACTGTAACGGTTGGCCAGTTCGCCGCGCAGGCGTCGGTTCTCCTCGCGCAGGCGCTCCTTTTCAATGCGGATGGTCTCGAGGTTGACCACGTGGCGGGCGATCATGGTGGCGATCACCGAGAGCAGCTGCTTGCCCTGCTCCAGGGTGGAGAGCTGGGCCAGGGGGCGGTCGACGCTCAGGGCGCCGATGACCTGGGCGCCCTTTTTCACCGGCACACAGATGAAGGAGTGGTCCCGGCCGCCGGCCTTGCGCCGCGCCGCCGTGCGATTCAGGAACAGCGGTTCCTCGCTGATGCGGGGAATGGCCACGGCCTCGCCGGTTTCGATCACCCGCCCGGTGATGCCCTCGCCCAGCTTGTATTTGACGTTGCGCATGGCGCTGGCCGGCAGACCGTGGGCCACCTCGATGTTGATCTCGTTGCGCACCGGGTCGAGGATGGTGATGGTGCCGCGCATCATGTTCATGGAGCTTGCCAGAATGTCCAGCACCTTATAGAGCGACTTGCGCAGGTCCAGGTGTTCGTTGAGGGCCTTGCTGATCTCGTAGAGCAGGGTGATGTCTTCGATGCGCTGCATGGACGGGGGGGCGGCCGCCGGACGGTGCCCCTGTGGCGTGGTCTTCAACAAATCCGCTTTCTCCGCATTTTTGCAGTTTTTGGATGCGATCCCGTTTTCGTCGGGATCCCCGGAAAGAGACCCGCGAAGCACCCGCCGCAGGTTTTACCGGCAGTGGGCGCCCGGGTAGGCGACAGACTTTACATTTTTGTAACATGTGTTGTCGAAAAGGTCAATCCGGGAGGAAGCACGGCCGATCGGCGGCAGGCAGGGGGCGGCGTGGAGGATGCCGGGGATATCTCCGTTCGGCGGGCAGAAAGGATCAGCGCCGGGTTGCGGGGCGCCGGCGAACAAAGAAAAAAGCGCCGTCCAGCGGCGCTTTTTCACAGTGTGAGTTGCGGCCCGGGCTAGTCCAGGACTTTGTGCCCCCTGTTTCGCATACAGTCCGAGTAGGCCCGTTTGTATTTGGCCTCGGCTTCGAGGCCCTTGTAAGCCCCTCCCCCGATGCCCACCGCGGCGGCGCCCACAGCGGCGCCCTTGCCGGCACTGCCGAACACCGCTCCCACGGCCGCGCCGGTGACCGCGCCGATGGCACCGCCGATGAGCGCGCCTTCACCGACCTGACGTGGGGTATAGCCAGACACTCTCTGGGCCAGCGCCTTGCATTCGACCATATCCTGATTGATTCGAGCCACGTTGGGGTCGTTGTAAGTATCCACTGTGGGCGCCCAGCCGCCCTGGCTGGCGCACCCGACGATAAAGAGATACAACAGTACGCTGCCGACGATAAACACCTTTTTCATGGTATCCTCCCGCAGATTTTGGCACTCTGGCTGGTTCAGATGGCTTGAAGCCCCCCGGGCAGGCCGTATGGGTTCGGCACCGGAAGGCTGGACGGACCGTTTTCTGATGCTGCTAAATAGCACCGATGTCCGGTTGCGGTCAAGGGGCTTGTTCGGTCGTCGGGCGGTGGGAATGCGGGACGGCGGAGGCAGGGGGCTCCACCGCGATGCCGGGGTTGGTCGAGGCGCCCGCGACATCGGAACCGCCCCGGGGGCGGCTGGCCCCGGGGCTTGCCGGTCGCGATGGTGCCGGAAACGTCAGAGCACGCGCATGACGAGGGGGCCGACGCCCTTTTCCACCATGGAGAGCTTACGTGCCAGGCCGTAGGAGAGGTCGATGTCGCGGCCCTCGACGTAGGGGCCCCGGTCGGTGACCACGGCTTTTACGGTCTCACCGGTGGCCGGGTTTCGCAGTTCGACACGGGTGCCGAAAGGCAGGTCGCGGTGGGCGATGGTGTCGGCGTACATGTCGTAGCGCTGGCCGTTGGCCATGGGGCGGCCGTGGTATTTGCGGCCGTACCAGCTGGCCACCACGGTCTGTTCTCCGCGCGGATGACGGGGAATGCGGACACGGATCTTCTGCCCGGGCTGCAGGCTGCGGGGATCGCTGATGTGGTTGTCGCGGATGATGTCCTCCACGTTGGTGTGGAAACGGGTGACCGCCAGCGCCCACAGGGTGTCTCCGGGCTGGATGGTGTATTCGGCAAACTCGGCCTCCTGCGGCGGCGGTTCGGCGGTGCCGTCCGCCGGCAGGGGTTGCTGCGGCTCGCGGCCGCGCGCCTCTTCCAGGGTTTCGTGAAAGGGCTTTTCGTCCACTTCGATGGTGGCGCCGGACTTCAGGAACCAGTGTCCGTTGCCGGAAAGGCGGCCCACAGCCTCCGGGTTCAGGCGGCGCAGCGTCTGCCAGTCGGTGTTGAGCCGCCGGGTCACCGCGGCAATGGTGTCCCCCGGTTGTACCTGATACTGAACCATGCAAAACTCCTTTTGTGGCGATTCGTTTTTTCTCCAACGCAACTTCTGTGCCATCCCGGCGAGGGCGATCCAGTCGTCCAGAGGAGTGCTCCAACTGCCAGATACAATTATTGTTTCAGCTGGATGAAATAAGAGGGGGGCTATGGGCCGGGAACCGGCCGAAACGGGAATTTGACTCCCCCGGCGTGGGGGGTCAATTTGATGACACCCGCAGGGTACCGTCTCCCGGCGTGGTTTCGGAACGTGGTGGAATTTACGGGCAGCCGATGCCCAGCGAAGCGTTCAGGCGGCGCCAGCGGTCCGAGGGGGGCTTCAGCGGAGTGCCGTCCAGGCTGAGTACCGGGACGACCCCCATGAGGGCATTGCAGGCCAGTGCCTCTTCGGCGCAGAGCAGGTCGGCGGGGGTGAGGGGCTTGTGCCGCAGGGCGTAGCCCCGGCGCTTCAGCACCGCGACGGCCGCCTCCCGGGTGACACCGGGCAGCACGTGGGGTGATTTCGGCAGCAGTACGGTGCGGCCGGTGATCAGCATCAGGCCGGCGGTGTTGGTTTCCGAAACCGTGCCGTCGGGGTTGAGGATCAGGGCCTCGTCGGCGCCCCGTTCCCGCGCCCAGCGGCCGGCCAGGAAGTAATACAGGTAGTTGAGCGTCTTGTGGTCGGCCAGGGGGCTCTGGCGGGCGTGGGGATAGCGGGCCAGGTGCAGCCCCGGCACTTTCCGGCCTTCCAGGCGGTGCCGGTAGGCGCGCGCCGTGACCAGCAGCGTGCCTTCGGCCGGCGGCGTCTGGAGCGGCCCGGCGGCGGCCAGAATCTTGACCGCGGCGGTCTGCTCCTGCAGGGCGTTGCGGGAGATCACCCCCCCGATGATTTCCTCCCAGGTCAGATCCGGCGGCCGGGTGCCGAAGAGATCTTTCCAGCTGCGCCGGAATCGGGCCAGGTGGCGCTCCAGCCGCAGGATGCGGCCGCGGTCCACCCGCAGGGTCTCGAAGAACCCGAAACCGTACTGGAATCCGGTGTCCGCCACACCGGTCACGGCTTCGTGGGCCGGCACGAAGGTGCCGTTGAGCCACACGCTGCCGGGATCCGCGGGGCGTTGCGGACCCGCGCCCAGGACCGCCATGAGCGTCCGTCCCTTGTGCAGGGTCTCCTCGTATTCGGCGGTCGGATCGGAGTCGTAGACGATGCCGCCGCCCACCGAAAAGACCACCCGGCCGGCGGTCACCGTGGCCGTGCGGATGGCGATGGAGAGATCCATGGTGTCGTGAAAGCTGATGTAGCCCAGCGAGCCGGTGTAGACGTGGCGGCAGTGAGGCTCCAGCTCGTCGATGATTTGCATGGCGCGGATCTTGGGGCAACCCGTGACGGATCCGCCCGGAAAGGCGGCCCCGATGAGGTCCACCGCGTCACGGCCCTGTTCCAGCCGGCCCTCGACGATGGAGACCAGGTGATGGACGTTTTCGTATTTTTCCAGTTTCTTGTGTCGGCGGACCCGCACCGACCCGCGGCGGCATACGCGGCCGATGTCGTTGCGCATCAGATCGACGATCATGGACAGTTCGGCGTCGTCCTTGGTGCTGGCGGCCAGTTCCGCGGCCAGGCGCCGGTCTTCTTCCGCCGTCCGGCCCCGAGGGCGCGTGCCCTTGATGGGCCGGGTCTCCACGCGCGTACCCCGGCGCAGCAGGAAACGCTCCGGCGAGGTGGACACCACCTGGTGGTCGCCGGCGTTGACGTAGGCGAAAAAGGGCGCCGGGTTGCGCCGGAACAGTTCGCGCAGCAGACCGAAGGCCGATCCCGAAAAGCCGGCTTCGAATCGCTGGGAGAGGTTGACCTGGTAAACGTCGCCGGCCGCGATGTAGTCCCGGATGCGGGACACGGCCGCCTCGTAAGCCGGACGGGTGAAATTGGAGACGAAGCCCCGGCCGTCTCCCCGGCCGGTTTCCTCCGCCGGCGGGGCTTCGGAAAGTCGCTGAAAAAAACGCCGGCGGACGGCCGCTTCGGCCGACTTCCTGTCGTTCCGGCGGCGGGGAAAAAAGGCCTGCCTGCGGCCGGTGGTTTTGTCGTGCACCACGATGGCCCCCGGCGCGTAGAGACACAGGTGCGGCAGCCCCCGGTCGTCGAGGCAGGTGCGGGGCAGATCCTCCAGGCAGTCTTTCAGGTCGTAGGCCAGGTAGCCCATCAGCCCGGCCTGCAGCGGGGCCGTGTCCGCCGGCACACATGCGGCGAAACCTTCGAAGGCCGCCAGTACCCGCCGCAGCGCCGCCAGGGGATCGGCGTCCAGGGCCAGAGCCGTGCCCGCCACGTCCAGGTGCATGTCGCCGCGTCGCCCGCGCAGCGTCAGCCAGGGCAGGATTCCCAGGACGTGGTAGCGGCTGCAGTCCATGTCGCCGCCGCTGAGCAGCAGCACGCTCCCCTCCAGCCCGGCGAACCGTGCCGCCAGATCCAGGAAATCGTCTCCCTGCGGCAGATCCACCCGGTCCACACCCGCCGGCGTCCCGGCCAGCTGCCGGATGTCGTCCGGTGTCGGGGCCTTCATGGCAGGACCGACGCCTCCTGCGGGCGGACACCGCCGCCGGCGGACACCGGCAGGGGGCCCAGAGCCAGGAAATTCTCCACCAGCGCAAAGCCGTGCTCCGTGAGGAAGCTTTCCGGGTGGAATTGTACGCCGTGCAGCGGGCGGCTGCGGTGGCGGAGTCCCATGATGACGCCGTCCCGGCTGCGGGCGGTGATCTCCAGCGGCCGGCCGGGACGATCCACCATCAGGGAGTGGTAGCGGGCCACCGTCAGGGGCGAGGGAAGCCCCTCGAACAGCCCCCGGCCGTCGTGTTCGATGCGGCTGGTCTTGCCGTGGACCGGTACCGGCGCCCGCACGGTGCGGCCGCCGAAAGCCTCGTTGATGCACTGCATGCCCAGGCAGACGCCCAGGATAGGGACCGTGGCGCTGAAACGCCGGATCAGCGCGGTGCTGATGCCTGCGTGGGCCGGATCCCTGGGGCCGGGACTGATGAGGATGTAGTCCGGCTCCAGCCGCGCCACCGTTCCGAGATCGATACGGTCGCTGCGGTGCACCCGGATCTCTATCCGGTAGCAGCGGAACATCTGCACCAGGTTGTAGGTAAAGGAGTCGTAGTTGTCGATGACCAGCAGTCTGGCTGTCATGGGCGCTTCCCCCATAAAAAAAGGCCACCCCGTGAGTCTGGGTGGCCTCGGCCTGAAACATAACTCAGTCACTGCACATTCCGATTTTTCCCCGTTAAACTACCCGAAATCCGCGCTTTCGTCAAGCAAAAGGTGATCGGGTGGCGCAGCCGAAACCGGACATCGCCGGATCACGTGGGTTGGGATTCCCCCGAGCGGGCCGTTGACAATCACAGTCGCTTGTGGCTGAAATACGGAGCGGATCGCCGGCCGCAGGGACGCAAACCGGATTACGCTCTGGAATCGAACGGGAGGGGACCATGCCCCGGAACCATCAGTGGGTCAAGGCGCTGGCGGCCGATACCGACGGCCGGATCTTCGAACTGGAGGGGTACGCCGCCGTGGGAATGGCCGGCGACGCCCGCCTGCGGCCGCTGACGGCGGCCGACACCATCAACCTGCCCTACGGCGGTGAACTGATGCTGCTGCCCGGCCGGCGGCCCCTGGTGTACCACATCGCCGACGGGGCGATCGAGGAGCTTGCCGAAAACCCGTACGCTCCCGGCGAGCCTCTTTTCCCGGTGGCGGTGTTCAACTCGCCGGGATACGTCAATACCTGGACGGCGGCTTACCGCGAGGCGCAGGAGGCCCGCCTGCTGCCGCTTTTCTCGTATGCCGCCGTGGGCTGGCACCGCGGCCGTTTCAGGACGGCGGCCCTGCGCGTGGACCGCGAGCGCCGGCAGGACCTGCGCCTGATGCCGCGCGAAAGGGTGGAAGCCGGCGTCGAAGAGATGCGCCGCGCCCTGCCGGGCAACCGCCTGCGCCGCCACCTGGAAACCTGCGCCCTGCAGTACGGCTGTCCGGCCGGCAAGAATTTTTTCCTGGGCCGCTGCGAGGCGCCCCTGCCCACTGCCAGAACCTGTAACGCGCGTTGCCTGGGATGCATCTCGCTGCAGCCGGAAGGCGATATTTCCAGTTGCCAGCAGCGCATCGCATTCACGCCCACACCCCTGGAAATCGCCCAGGTGGCCCTGGCGCACATCCGACGCGTGCGGCGTCCGGTGGTCAGTTTCGGGCAGGGCTGCGAGGGCGACCCCCTGATGGCTGCCGACGTGATCGCTCCCGCCATCGCGCGGATGCGGCGTGACACCCGGCGCGGCACCATCAACCTCAACACCAATGCCAGCCTGCCGCACGTACTGGAGAAACTCATCGACGCCGGCCTGGACAGCCTGCGCGTGAGCATGAACAGCGTGCGCCCGGAGACGTACAACGCCTATTTCCGGCCCGCGGGCTACCGTTTCCGGGACGTGCTGGCCAGCATCGACCTGGCCCTTTCCCGCGGCTGCCACGTGGCCATCAACTACCTCAACTGTCCCGGGTTTACCGATTCGGCGGCCGAGGCCGAAGCCCTCGAACGCTTTCTCGAGGCGCATCCCATCCACCTGATCCAGTGGCGCAACCTGAACTACGATCCCCTGCGCTATTGCCGCACCATGGCAACCGCTGCGCCCGGCGGTCCTCCCATGGGCATGGACCGGCTGCTGGCGCGTATCGGCCGCCGTTTTCCCCGGCTCCGCCACGGGTATTTCAATCCGTACCTGGGGCGGAGCCGGAAGGCGGCCGGGCACCCTGCAAGCCAAACAAAGCAATAAGTGTATTGCAGTGCAATAATAAAGTTGCGCTTTTTCGGGGCTACCGCCTGGGGCGGTTTTCCCGGTAGTTCGGCCGTCCGGGATAACCTGAAACGAAATATAATAATATAAGCGTCTTGCAAAGATTCTGGAAAATCTCTTTTTCGGAGCCTGGAGGTGTTCTTCTGGCATCCATATTGCTATAAACATATGGTACACCCTTTACTGTGTTCCTTTTCCATTATACCTCCTTCAAATGCTCCAGGTCGTTTTGTCCGGCCTGGAGCATTTGACTTCCCAGCCGGGCGCCCGGCGGCGAAGACGGCACCGATGCCGTTTGCGCCGCGGCACCGGACTTGCCGAAGCGGTGGCCATGGTGGACGCGATGGACAGAATCGGCGAAAACCGCGAGCGGAGTTACCTGCGCCTCTTCCAGCAGGTCACCGGTGCCATCACCTCCACCCTGGACGTAGAGGAAGTGCTGCAGCTGATCGTGCGCAAGGTTCCGGAAGTGGTCGGGGTGGACGCCGCCACCATCCGGCTGCTGGAGCCCGGCGGGCGGAAGTTGCGGCTGCTGGCGGCCCACGGGTTGAGCGAAAAGTACCTGAACCGCGGACCGGTGGATGCCGAATCCAGCGTCACCACCGCACTTTCGGGTACACCGGTGGCCATTTTCGACGCCGGCAGCGACAACCGCATCCATTACTCCGATGCGGCCCGCAGGGAGGGCATCAAGAGCATCCTGGTCGCCCCCATTCCCATTCGTGGAAAGATCCAGGGGGTCCTTCGGCTTCTCACCCGGAAACCCCGGCGTTTCGACGAAAGCGAAATCGAGTTTGTCAACGCCTTGGCCGAACAGTGCGGTATCGCCATCGAAAATGCACGCATCTATGCCTCCCAGCAGCGGCAGCTGCGGTATTTCACCACTCTGAACGAAATCGGCAAGACCCTCAACTCCACCCGCGATCTGCAGGAAGTGTTGGATTTCATCGTGTCCAAGCTGCCCGAGGTGATGGCGCTCAAGGGCTGCACCATCCGGTTGATGGACCCCGTCAAGGGACATCTGGAGCTGCGAGCCGCTTCGGGACTCAGTCAGCGGTACCTGCACCGCGGCTCCATCAACGACGAGCTGAGCACCTACCGGGCGCTCATGGGCGAACCGGTGGTGATCTACGATGCCGCCAGCGATCACCGCGTCCAGTACCGCGAGGAAGCCGCCCAGGAAGGGGTGGCCAGCATCCTGGCCGTACCCCTGATGGTCAAGGACCGCATCATCGGTATCCTGCGCCTGTTGACCGAGCAGCCGCGGCACTTCACCGACGCCGACATCGGTTTCGCCATGGCGGTGGCCGAACAGGGCGGCATCGCTATCCAGAACGCCATCAGCTACAACAAAATCTCCAACCTGGTGACCGAACTGGAACAGCAGGAGGAATTCCTGCAACAGGTGATCGACAACCTGAACGCCGACCTGTTCGTGCTGGACAACGAGTTCCGCATCATCATGGTCAACCGCGTTTTCCTGGAGAATCACCACGCCCGCGAGGAGGATGTCATCGGCCGGCCGTGCCACCAGGTGCTGCGCGTGGCCCGGGACGGAGAACACCCGGCGCGGCGCATCATCGAGGAGAATCGCCGCGTGACCTACACCCAGCACGTACAGGAGGACGGCCGCGAGGTGCACCTGGAAGTCATGGCATCACCGGTATCGGTGTACCGCGAGGGCGCCACCGATTTCATCATCGGCACCATTCGCGACGTCAGCGACCACGTCCAGCTGCGCAAGGAGCAGCGGGCCCGGGAGCGGCTGCAGGGCGTTCTGGAGATGGCCGGCGCGGCGGCCCACGAACTCAACTCGCCGCTTTTTTCGGCCCTGGGAACCGCCCAGCTGGCCTTGGCGGACGTGGATCCCGAAAGCCCCCTGCACGAAGAGCTGGCCACCATCGAGCGCAACCTCAAGACCATGTCCGAGCTGCTGCGCAAAATGAGTCGGATCACCCGCTATGAGCCCAAGGCCTACGTGGGTGAAACCAGCATCGTCGACATCGACAAAAGCAGCTGAGGACCATGTCCACGCGAGCGATCGCATTCCTGAAAAAGGCGGGCGTACCTTTCGAGACGGTGGCCTACCGCCACGAGGAAAGGGGCGCCGCCTTCGCCGCCCGAGCCACCGGTTTCCCCCTCCAGAGAACCGTCAAAACGCTGGTGGTGGCCCTGGATACGGGGGACCACGTGCTGGCACTCGTGCCGGGCGACCGTCGGCTGGACCTGAAAAAAACCGCCAGGATCTTCTCCGCCAAGCGTGCCCTGATGGCCGATGCCGCCACCGCCGAACGCCTCACCGGCTACCTCGTGGGAGGAATCAGCCCGTTCGAAACGAAGCGCCGACTGCCCGTGGTCATGGACGACAGCGTGCTGGCGGGCGGGCCGGTAATGATCAACGCCGGCCGCCGCGGCGTGATGCTCAAGATGAATCCCCGGGAGATCGCCGACGTGCTGCGCTGCCGCACCGCGGCCATCGGCAGGGCGGCCCCGTAACCCGCCTGCACCGTGCAGGCCCCCGGTGGGGATGTCCCGCCCGGTTCTGCCGCCGCCCGCCGCTCACGGGTGGATGGATCCGGATCCGGCGGGGCGCCGGCAGTCCGACGGCCGGCCGCGGCTTTCGAAAGCCCTCCCCCGATGAATCAGACTTGCCTGCGGGCGGACTTTTTGCCATACTGATGCGTAGCTCCCATTGACAGACCCGCACCCGATTTATGGCGAGGAGAAGGCACCCATGGCCGTCGAGCAGGATATCGTGCTGATTTACATGGAAGACAAGCCGCTGGTTTTCGCCCGTATCGAGGAGATTCAGGCCGACCACAAGCCGGGCTGGTATCATGTCAAGCTGTTGATGCTGCAGGTGCCGCTGCAGGTGGTTACCTGGATTCTGAGGGACGTTTATATCGACGGGGAGACATTCACCATGGGCGGCAAGGAGATGCGGCTCGAAAAGGTGGTTTGCCCGCTGGCGGAGGACGCACCGGAAAGCGAAGAGGACTCCGGCGACGCGCAAAAGCCCGCCCGCGACCGGCCCGCGCAGGTCATCTCCCTGGCCGACCGCAAACGCAGACCGTCCGGAACACCTCCAGAGGAATAAACGGTCCCGGCGATGAAATCCAAACCGACATACGAGGAACTCGAAGCACGGGTGGGGGCGCTCAGCGGCGAGGTCACATCCCTGCGCCGGGAGGTCGACCGTCTGCGCCACCGTTTCGAGGAGGCCCGGCGGACCGAGAAGCTGTACCGATCCCTGATTCACTCCTCGGCCGATGCCATCGTCATCTACGACCTGGACGCACGGGTGCAGTACGTCAACCCCGCCTTCACGCGCCTCTTCGGCTGGACCTTGGCGGAAATCGAGGGGCGGCGCATTCCCTTCGTGCCCGAGACGGAGAAAGAGCGCAGCATCGAGGCCATCGGCAGGGTGCTGAAGGGCGAGCTGTGCCACGGTTTCGAAACCCGTCGCCTGACCCGCGACGGACAGCTGCTGCACATCAGCATCAGCGCCTCGTGTTACATGGACCACCGGGACCGGCCGGCCGGCATGCTGGTCATCCTGCGGGATGTGTCCCGGCGGGTGCGCATGGAAAAGAAGCTCATCCAAGCCCAGAAGCTGGAGGCCATCGGAACCCTTGCCGGCGGTATCGCCCATGACTTCAACAATCTGCTGATGGGAATCCAGGGCAACGCCTCCCTGCTGCTGTTCAACATGGATCCGGAGGATCCCCGGCGCGAAAAGCTCAAGAACATCGAAAAGTACGTGGGCAGCGGCGCCGAACTGACACGCCAGCTGCTGGGTTTCGCGCGGCGCGGCAAGTACGAAGTCAAGCGCCTGGATGTCCGCCGGCTGCTGACCGACGGCAGCCGCATGTTCGGCCGCACGCGCAAGGACATCCGCATCCAGCTGGACTGCGCCGACGGCCTGTGGAGCATCAATGCCGACCGGGGCCAGCTGGAACAGGTGCTGTTGAACCTCTACGTCAACGCCGGCCAGGCCATGCCCGACGGCGGCCGGCTCTACATCCGGGCGGCCAACCGACAGGTGGATGCGCAGCGGGCCGAAACCCTGCAGATCGGAGCGGGGCCCTACGTCATGATTTCGGTGCGCGACACGGGCGTGGGTATGGACGAAGCCCTGCAGCAGAAGATTTTCGACCCGTTTTTTACCACCCGGGCCGTGGGCAGAGGCTCCGGCCTGGGGCTGGCGTCGGCCTACGGCATCATCCGCAACCACGGTGGCACCCTGACCGTGGAAAGCCGCAGCGGGGAGGGCGCCGCTTTCACCATCTACCTGCCAGCCTCGGACCGGCCCGTCCAGACGGTGCCCCCTGCCCGCAGCGAGGCGGTCGGCGCCAGCGGCACCCTGCTGCTGGTCGATGACGAGGAGATGATCCTGGACGTGGGCCGGCAGATGATCGAGGCGCTGGGATATCAAGCCGTCACCGCCCGCAGCGGCCGGGAGGCGATCGCCGTTTTCCGGGAGCGCGGCAGCGACATTCGGGCCGTCATCCTGGACATGGTGATGCCCGAGATGAGCGGGGCCGAAACTTTCGATCGACTCAAACGCATGGCCCCAGATGTCCGGGTGCTGCTCTCTTCGGGGTACAGCCGGCGCGGCCAGGCCGAAGAGATCCTCCGGCGGGGATGCCGGGGATTCATCCAGAAACCCTTCCGCATCGAGGAGCTTTCGCGCAAGATCGGGGAAGTCCTGGAGCGCTAGCGGCAGGCGTCCGGCGTGCAGGCCCGTCCCTTGAGATTGAAGAAGAATTTCAGCCCCTTCTTGACGCGATCGGAGAAAATCTTGGGCGAGAAATAGGCGCCCGTCACCCGTTTGCTGATCTCGGTGAGGGTGGGGTAGGGGTGCACCGCGGCGGCCAGGGTGGAGAGCTTGACCCCACCGTTGAGGGCCGCCACCCACTCGCCCAGCAGGTCGCCGGCGTGCGGCCCCAGGATCTGCACCCCGACGGGCTTTTCCCTCTCGTTGAGGATCAGCTTGATCCTGCCCGTCGTGTTCCCCTCGGCCAAGCTGCGGTCGTTTTCCCCGAAAGGCTCACGCCACACGTGGTAGTCGATACCCGCCGCGGCGGCCGCCTTTTCGTTGAGCCCGATACTGGCCAGCTCCGGGTCGACATAGGTGCACCAGGGCATGAAACGATAGTCCGCCTTGCGCGGCAGGCGGAAAACGGCGTTGCTGATGACGATCCCGCCCTCGTAACCGGCGGCGTGGGTGAACTGGTAGCCGCCGTTGACGTCCCCGACCGCGTAGATGTGCCGCCGGCTGGTGCGCAGCCGGGCATCCACGCGGATGCCCCCACGGTGCATTTCGACGCCGATTTTCTCCAGGCCCAGCCCGTCGGTATTGGCCCGCCGCCCCAGCGCTACCAGGACCTGCTCGGCCTGCAGGCGGATGACGGCGCCGCTCTTGTCTTTCAGCGACACCTCTTTGAGACGACCCTGGTCCCTAATGGATTCGATGCCGCACTCCAGGTGAAAGCGGACTCCCTCGGCGGCCATGATGTGCATCACGTCCGCGGCCATGTCGGCGTCTTCTCTGCCCAGCACCTGGGGGGCCAGGTCCACCACCGTCACCCGCGTGCCCAGCCGGTTGAAGGCCTGGGCCATTTCCACCCCGATGGGACCGCCGCCCAGGACGACCATGGAGCGCGGCAGCCGCTGCAGGCCGAAAATTTCGCGGTTGGTCAGGTGGGGTGTGTCGGCCAGTCCGGGGATGGGCGGGATCACGGGGGAAGAGCCGGTGGCGATCACCCAGGTTTTGGCCGTGAGACGCTGTTCATTCACCGCGATAGTGTGTGCGTCGGTGAAGGACGCTTCGCCGAACAGTACGCGCACGCCCAGTTCACAGAAGCGCTCCTCGGAGTCGTGGGGCTGGATGGCGGCGATGACCGCGCGGATGCGTTCGGACACCCGGGCGAAATCCACGGGAGGGAGGTCCACGTCCGGCAGGCCGAAACGCGACGCCTCTTTCATGGCGTGGTAGACGCAGGCCGTCTTGATGAGGGCCTTGCTGGGGACGCATCCGTAGTGCAGGCAGTCGCCTCCCAGCTGGGGTTCTTTCTCCACCAGCAGCGTCCTGGCACCCAGCTGGGCCGCACCGGAAGCCACCGTCAATCCGCCGGCGCCGGCGCCGATGATACCCATGTCATAATCGAAACGGGCCATTGGCTCTCCTTTTATGATACATTGTGGTTATTGTGAGGTTAGTCAAAACCCACCCCAAAACCTTACGGGAAACGTGACCCGCCGGCGTCGGGCGGGATGAGCATTCGGTTTGTGCAGGGGCCCGGCGGAATCTTCCGGCGGCCGGGCGGCGATCCGGCGTCAGCGCCCGGCGGCGGCCTGCCTGAGTTTCTCGCGGAGCCGGTCGCGGGTTTCGGGGGGCAGGCACGCGTCTGCGCTCCGGGCGTCGCAGTGCCGGCCGTAGCGGCGCATCAGTTCACGCAGGAGAAAAAGCTGCCGGTGATGGCGGGTGCAGTACCGGCACATCAGCAGGTGCAGGTGCAGGCCGGCGCGCTGGTGCAGCGCCAGTTTGCGGTCCATGGACATGGAAACCAAACGTGAAATTTCCCGGCAGTCGAACATCCAGTGCGTCACTCAGGACCTCTCTTTCCCGGCGTTTCCAAACCAGTTGATCTCCAGGCAGTGGCGCAGCTTCATGCGCGCCCGATGCAGAATCACCCAGCAGTTGGTCGCCGATACGTCCAGCAACTTACAGAGTTCGTCGGTGGTCATGCCCTCCATTTCCCGGAAAATGAAGGCGCTGGCGGCCCGCTCCGGGAGCCCGGCCAGGCACCCGAAGAGGGTTTCCATGAACTGCTGCTGCTGCACCAGGCGGTGGGGGTCTGCGGCCCAGCGGGCGGGCTTGCGCTTCCAGGCGCCGTGCTCATCGAAAAAGCCCTCGCGTTCCCGGCCGTCGGATGCGATGTTCCGCCGGGGGCCCTCGCGGTATTTCCGGCGAAGGTGGTCCATGACTTTGTGTTTCAGGATGCCGGTCAGCCAGGTCCGCACCGAGGAGCCGCCCCGGAAACGCGCGACGCCCGCCAGGGCCGCCAGGAACGTTTCCTGTACCAGGTCCTCGGCCGCCGAGGGGTCGTGCAGGCGCGACAGGGCATAACCGTAGAGGGCGTCAGCGTAGCGGTCCACCCAGTTTTCCGGGTCGAGGTCGGCGGGCGGTGGGGCTTGCGCTTTTGCAAACGGGGGGAGTTTCATTTATTGGTCTTGGATGTTATGATTTCCATGAATGGCCCATCCGCCGTGAGCCTATATGGCTTTGCCGGAAAGTGTCAAGAATTTCAGCGGGCTCATGGCGGCGCCGAAACGCGGAACCCCGGGACCGGGAGTGACCGTCTGCAGGCCCATGAACGTGAATTGCCCGACCGACACAACATCCAGCCGGACGCAGATCGTGCTTTCGGCGTCGCGCCGCACGGACATCCCGGCATTTTACATGCCCTGGTTCATGGCCTGCCTGCGGCGGGGCGTGTTCGAGCGCGTCAACCCGTTCAACCGGCGCAGGTCAACCCTGGCGGTTTCACCGCAGGCGGTGCACAGCATCGTGCTGTGGTCCAAGAACTTCGGTCCCCTGATCGACAACGGCTGGGACCTGCGGCTGGTGAAAGACGGCTACCCGCTGTTTTTCAATTTTACCATCAACAGCCGCAACCGCATCCTGGAACCGCGGGTTCCGCCGCTCGACGAGCGGCTGCGGCAGCTCGAGGCCCTCTGCCGCCGCCACGACCCCCGGGCCGTGGCCTGGCGTTTCGACCCGGTGTGTTTCTATCGGCGTGGGGAGGGGCCGGTGGGCGACAACCTGGGCGACTTTGAACCCATCGCCCGCCGTGCGGCGGCGTGCGGCGTGCGGCGCTGCATCACCAGCTTCATGGACGACTACGCCAAGATCCGCAGGCGCGTCGCGGCCCTGGAGGGCTTCGAATTCGTGTTTCCCCCCCTGGCCCGCAGGGTCACCGTAGTGATGGAGATGCGCCGCGTTTTGCAGGCGCTGGGGATCGAACTGTTCACCTGCTGCGAAAAAGCGGTCCTGGCCGCGTTGCCGCCGGAGGCCGGCGTACGGCCGGCGGCCTGTATCCCCAGCGATCTGCTGGCCGAGCTCTACGGCGGCCGGCCGAGCCTGAAGAGAGACCGCGGGCAGCGCGTGCACCGGGGGTGCGGCTGCTACGTCTCGGTGGACGTGGGCGCCTACGATCTGCATCCGTGCCGGAACGGGTGCCTGTACTGCTACGCCAATCCGCAAAAAACGGTTACCGGCGGGCGGTGAAAGGCCCGTTCGGTTGGCAGGGAAAAGGTTGACAGACGATCCTCTCAAACCCATGTTTTTCGGGGACAACGGACAACGGACAACGGACAACGGACAACTCGACAATATGAAAATCGGATCGCTGAAACTGGACAACCCCCTGGTGATGGGGCCCATGGCGGGCATCACGGACCTTCCCTGGCGGCGGATGGTTCGCAAGGCGGGCTGCGCGCTGGTGTGCTCGGAGATGATCAGCGCCAACGGGCTGTGCCACGGTTCGCCCAAGACCCACCGCATGATGACCAGCGGGGCGGACGAGAAGCCGCTCAGCATCCAGATCTTCGGCAGCGACCCGGAAATCATGGCGCGGGCGGCCGCCATGGTGGCCGATGCCGGCGCCGACGTGCTGGACATCAATTTCGGCTGCGCCGTCCGCAAGATCGTCAAAACCGGTGCCGGGGTGGCCCTGATGCGGGACCCCGGCCGCACCCGTGAGGTTCTGAGCGCCGTGCGGGAGGCCGTCCGCATTCCGTTGACCATCAAGCTGCGTTCCGGCTGGGACACCTCGGGCCGCCAGGCCCTGGAAATCGCCGCCATCGCCGAGGCGTGCGGCGTGGACGCCCTGGCGGTGCACCCGCGCAGCGCCGGCCAGGGGTTCTCGGGACGCGCCGACTGGTCCGTCATCCGTCGCGTCAAAGCGGCGGTGCGTCTGCCCGTCATCGGCAACGGCGATGTGCGCACGCCCGAGGATGCCCTGCGGATGATGGAACAGACCGGCTGCGACGGGGTCATGATCGCGCGCTGGGCGGTGGGCAATCCGTGGATTTTTTCCCGGATCCTGGCGCTGATGACGGGTCGACGGCCGCAGCCGGTGGGTCTCGAGGAGCGTTTCGAGCTGATGGCAGCCTATGCCGATGCCTGTGTGGCCTATTACGGGGAGTTGCACGCCTGCCGCATGCTGCGCAGCCGACTGGGGTGGTTCGTCAAGGGGCTTCCCCTGGCGGGGCGCTTCCGCGAGTCCATCAAGCACCTCGCCTCGCGGGCCGACGTGCGCCGCTGCCTGGAGGACTACCGCCGGCGCATCAGTGGGGAATCGCCGTGTCGCCGGCGCGCACCGCTTCACCGGAGATGAGCGTCGCCTCGGCGCGGTCATCTCCGACGGCGGTCACCTCGATATCGGCCAGCTTCTCGCCGCGCCGGATGTATTTGAGGCCGCCGACCCCCTCGAGGACTTCCCCCTGGGCATAGACGCTCATCTTGCGGCCGGGCTTGAGGCCGGTGCGGCTGCCGGCCGACAGGACAATCTTGTCGCCGACGGCGCTCTCGACGTAGCACTTCCAGGGCAGCTCGTTGAGCCGCTCGCAGGCCCTTTCGGTCAGGTCTTTGGCCACTTCGCCCAGGGCATCTTCCATCAGCAGGATGCCGGACTCGTTTTTGGCCTTGATGGCCTCCAGGTCGTTCTCGTCCACCAGGAAGGCGTGCACCAGGCTTTCATCCAGGATCTTGCTGCCGGTCTCGGTGTCGTAGATGGACACCAGCAGGGCGATCTTGATCTCCGGTTTGCGGTCCTTGAACCACCAGAATCCCTTTTCCTTCCAGTCTCCGCTGATGTTCAGCAAACCGCCGGTGGCGATGGCGTTCAGGCCCAGCCGGCGCCCGGTGCGGGCCAGCGTGAAATCGTCCAGGGCACCACTGGCAAGCGTCGGGAGGCGACGCAGGTCGGGCGGGAATTCGGGGTCGTCGGGTGTCAGGATGATGGTCTTGGCGCACTGCTTGCGGAACTGCTCGATGATGCGTTTTTCGAAATCGGCGGCTATGCCCCGGTCACGGACGAAGGTGGTGTCGAAAAAGGGGGTGAAAGCCACGATCTTGCTCAGGTCACTGTCGTTGCCGCGGATCCGGTGAACGACCTTGCCGGGCAGCTTGACGACCTTGGACAACGTGCTGCAGCCGGCCGTCAGTGCCAGCAGGGAAACCGCAGCCAGGATCATCAGCCGGCGAAGGGAGCGGGGGCGACGGGGAGGCATGGGTGTCATTTCTTCCGGTACTCGGCCACGATTTCAGACGTGATGCCGCCGCGGGCGGTGAATTCACCCCGCACCTGCATGCGCTTGGGGCTCAGCACGGCCACCAGGTCGTCCAGGATGCGGTTGACCAGGTGCTCGTAGAAAATCCCCACGTTGCGAAACTGCAGCAGGTAGTATTTCAGAGACTTGAGCTCCACGATGGATTCGTCCGGGCGGTAAGTGATGGTGATGCAGCCGAAATCCGGCAGACCGGTCATGGGGCACACCGAAGTGTATTCCGGGTTGCGGATGGTGATGTCGACGTCCCGCCGCGAGGCGTACTGGTAGGGCAGGGCTTCCAGCACGCCGGCGTCGATGCGGTCGGCGCTGTCGATGTCCAGGCGGGGCCCGGCTGCGGTCGATGGGTTGGGCATGGCAGATTACTCCGATGACACGATCCAGTTTTCAAAACACTGATTGAAAGCTGTTCATAGAGGAAATTTTCCGATCTGTCAAAGTGTAACTCGCAGGGCCGCCGCAGGTAGCCGCCGGCGCGCCCGTCACCGCCCCCGAACCCGGGCGGCCGCAACCCGTGAAAGGCGCCGGCATTCACCAGCCCGGCCGTTGCCTGCGGGTGCCCCGGCGCGGGGGTTTACAGCACGCGGTGGGTTGTGGGAAGATGGGCGCAACACGGAAGACCGCATCGTGCCGCTTCCGGGCGGGCACAGAAAACGACGGAGGGAATGGCGAAATGGCGTCTTTGGAGGAACAGGTGCTGCGGGCCAGCAAGGAGATCGTGGTCAAGTTCATCGAGGTGGGGCGGGTGTCACCCACGGGCTTTCCGGAACTGTTCAACAGCGTTTACCGGACCGTGGACCAGGCCGTGCGCCGCGGGGCGGCCGCCCCGGCGGAGCCGGAAATGCCCCGCAAGGAAAAGAAAAAGCACAAATCGCGCTGACCGCGCCCGCCAGCGGCCCTATTTCTCTTTCCCGGACCCGTCGCCGCCGAGGGCCACCAGCTTACGGCGTTCCCACTTCTGGCGGCCCTCGAAGACGCCGCTGCGCAGGTCGCAGATGCGCCGCGCGCACACCGGGCAGTCGGGATCCAGGCAGGGATCCATGTGGATCAGCACCTTGGCCCGCTCACCTAGGTGGCGCACGATGAGCCTCTCGGCCGCGTCGGCCTCGCGGTGCGCCGCTTCCAGGGAAAAATCGCGGGGCAGGATGAGGTGGAAGTCGATATGGATCTGTTCCCCTGACCGGAAGGCCCGCAACTTGTGGATGTCGATCCACACCGGCCGCCGGTGGCGGTTCAGCAGACTGGAGACCTCCTGCAGCAGTTCCGGGTCCGAGCTGTCCATCAGGCCCCGAAAACTGCGGCGTACCAGTCCGGCGCCGATGATCAGGACGTTCAGGCCCACCAGGGCGGCCACGGCGCCGTCCACCCACAGCCAGCCGGTCAGGCGCACCAGCAGCAGGCCCGCCAGCACCCCCACCGAGGTGTACACGTCGCTGAGCACGTGGCGGCCGTCGGCTTCCAGCGCCAGCGAGCGGGTGCGGCGTCCCACCTTCACCAGCACGATCCCCAGCACCAGGTTGACCGCCGCCGTGGCGGCCAGGATCAGCAGGCCGGTGTCCAGGTTGGTGATGCCGCCGGGCTGCAGCAGGTGATCCCAGGCCGACCGGAAGATTCCCAGGGCCGCCAGGATGATCAGCGCGCCCTCGAAGCCGGCCGAAAAGTATTCGATCTTGCCGTGCCCGTACGGGTGGCTCTCGTCGGCCGGCTTGGCCGCCAGCAGGATGCTGCCCATGGCGAAAAGAGCGGCCACCACGTTGATGATGGACTCCAGCGCATCCGACAGCACGGCCGACGAGCCGGTCAGATGGTAGACATAGAACTTGGCGACCATCAGCAGCGCCCCGACCAGCAGCGATGCGCTGATGGCGATCAGACGGGTGGATTTCATATCAAAAGAGCCGTTTTCGCGTTTCTGCTATCCCAGGACCCGCGCCATTTTCTCGATGGCCGTTTCGATGTTTTCCATCGAATTGGCGTACGACAGCCGAAGGTAGCCCTCTCCCATCTCCCCGAAAGCCGAGCCGGGGAGCAGCGCCACACCGGCTTCCGCCAGGAACCGGTCGGCGATCTCATCGGATGATGAGCCCAGTTGCGTGACATTCGGGAAAACGTAGAAGGCGCCCTGCGGTTTGCGGCATGAGATGCCGGGCAGGCCGTTGAGTCCGTCGACGATGGCATTGCGGCGTCGCTCGTATTGCGCCACGACGGCGTCGACCTGGCGCTGGTCGCCGACCAGAGCCTGCAGCCCGGCGTGCTGCGTGAACTCGGCGGTCGAGCCCAGGGCGTGCGTCACCAGCAGACCCACGCGGCGCGCCAGTTCTTCGGGCATGATGCCGTAGCCCAGCCGCCAGCCGGTCATGGCGTAGGTTTTCGAAAAGCCGTCCATGACGATGGTGCGCCGCACCATCCCGGGCAGTGCGTAGATGGAGGGTGCAGCGTCCAGCCCGTCGTAGACGAGACGCGAGTATATCTCGTCGGAAAGCACCCATGTGTCGTATCGTTCGGCGGCCGCGGCGATGTGTGCCAGATCGGCTGCGGGGACGATGCCCCCGGTGGGGTTGGCCGGTGAGTTGATGATGATCATCCGGGTTCTTTCGCCGATACGTCGGTCGAACACGTCCAGATCGAAAGAGAAATCGTTTTCCTCGACCAGCGGCACGGGAACGGGGATACCGCCGGCGACCCGGATCATGGCTTCGTAGGTGGGAAAGCCCGGGTTCGGGTAGATCACTTCGTCTCCGGGATTGACCACCGCCAGCGTTGGAAAGAATAGGCTGGGCTTTCCGCCCGGGCTGACGACCACCTGCTCCGGTGAGATATCGACGCCCCGCCGGGCGGAGGCATCCGCGGCGATCGCACGCCGGAAGTCGGGCATGCCTTCCGGGGGGGTGTAGCGGGTCTTGCCGTTGGCGATGGCCCGCACCCCGGCGAGGCGGATATTATCGAAGGTGTCGAAATCCGGCTGCCCGATCTCCAGGTGGATGATGTCACGGCCGGCCGCTTCCAGCGACAGCGCTTTGGCCAGAACGGCGTAAGCCCCCTCGGCCTGCAGGGATTCGGTTCGGTCTGCAAATACCATCATCGCTCTCCAGGTCCGACATTTTCCGTCGGGTTTCGTTCGGTGCGTGTTTGATTGCCGGCGCCGCTATGGGGAGGCAATGGCGCGGCGCTGGTTTTTCAGGCTGGAGCGCCAGTCCGGCGAATCGCCCAGGTACAGCTGCGCCAGCCGGTTGAACTCCAGCGCCCGGGCGGTGTTGCCCTTGCGGCGCCAGGCCTCGGCCAGATAGTAGTAGTTGACGCCGTCGGAAGGGGCCAGGTTGACGGCCCGCTCCAGGATGCGGATGGCCTCCTCCAGCCGTCCGTCGGCGATGAGTCCCACGGCTTGGCGCCGGAGGTTAAGCGATGCCGTGGCCCCCGGAGAAGGGCCCGACGCGCCCCGGGCGGCGTTGTCCATGAGCGGCGGCTTGGCCGCCGCCGGCGCCTGTGCCGTTTCGGGCGGCGGCCAGGCGAGCTGTCCCTCGACGTAGGACTGGGTGCAGGCGCCCAGGAGCGTCACGGCCGCCAGCAGCAGGACCGTCCTGATTCGCGTCATTTCATTTCCGGTGTGATGAAGCCGCTGCCGCGGCGTTTGTTCCCCGGCCCCCCGGCCGGCGGGGGCCCTCCATGCAGGGTACAGTACTGCGTGGGGACGCGATTTTCAAGAAAGACTTCTTCCATGGGACGCGGGCAGCGCCCGGGAACGGCCAGCTGGCCGCTCTGGCTGCAGATGACGCGCGTCACCACGCCGGGCGGGCGGCGAAAACCGTTTCCCGGCATCTGGTGGCCGATGGCCCGTGCGATGTCGGCCCAGATGGGCATGGCCGCCTGGGCACCGGTGGCACCGATGGAGCCACCGTCGTCCCGGCCCACCCAGACCAGGATCAGGATGTCCGGTGTGTACCCCACGAACCAGGCGTCGCGGTAGCCGTTGGTGGTTCCGGTCTTGGCGGCCACCGGAAAATCGAAGCCGACGGACCGCAGTCCCCGCGCCGTACCCTCGGCCACCACGCTGCCCAGCATGGACGTCATCAGGTATGCCTTGGCTGCGGAAATGACGGTTTCGACGGTCATGTAACGCTGTTTGAGCACCTTGCCCCGCTCATCCACGATTTCCTTGACCGAAAGTGGAAAAGCCAGTCGTCCGTCGGCCGCGAAGGCGCTGTAGGCGCGGGCTAGTTCCAGCGGAATGACCTCGAAAGCGCCCAGCGCCAGGGACGGGTAGGGCTTCAGGGGTGTGCTGAAGCCGAATTTTCGGACGGTCTCGACGACGTGTTCGAGGCCCGTCTTGACGGCCATGTCCACCGTGGCCAAGTTGGCCGAGCGGGCCAAGGCCTCCCGCATGCGCAGCCGAGGCGGACCGTGGGCGTGGAAATTTCGCGGCCGCCAGGTTTTTCCCTCCACCGTGTAGGCGGTCGGCGTATTGGCAAACACCGACGCCGGTGTGAAGCGGTCCAGGGCCGCGGCATATACGAAGGGTTTGAAGGTGCTGCCGGGCTGGCGCAGGGCGCGCGTGGCGCGGTTAAACTGGCTGCGTCGGTAGTCCCGCCCGCCCACCATGGCCAGCACCGAGCCGGTTCGCGGTTGCATGACGATCACGGCGCCCTGGAGCCCCTTGCCCTTGAGGCGGGGGTGCCGCTGTTCCAGTCGGGCCAGGCCCCGCGAAAGCGCCTCTTCGGCCGCCGCCTGCACCTGGGTGTCGAGGGTGGTGTAGATGGAGAGACCCAGGCTGGAGAGCGCTTCGGGAGAGTAGAGGTCCGCCAGCTGACCGGCCAGGTAGTCCATGAAATAGGGGGCCTTGCGGTGGTAACGTTTGCTTCCGGCGGTGTGCATCGGCCGGGAGGCGGCGCGGCGCGCCCGGTCCGGACTCAGCCAGCCCTTGCGGACCATTGCCCGAAGCACCACGTTGCGCCGCCGGCGGGCGCGGTCGGGGTGCAGATAGGGCGAGTAAATGTTGGGCGCCCGGATCATGCCGGCTAGGGTGGCGGATTCGTCCAGGGACAGTTTGGCCGCCGGTTTGCCGAAATAATAGCGTGCAGCTTCGCCGACGCCGTTGACCGATACCGACCCGTTCCGGCCGAAATAGATCTCGTTGAGGTAGATTTCCAGGATCTCGTTTTTATCATAGAGCCGCTCCATGGTCAGGGCGATGAGCATTTCCCTGAATTTTCGTCCCAGCGTCCGTTCGGGGGTCAGGAAATAATTCTTGGCCAACTGCTGGGTGATGGTGGATCCGCCCTGGCGCACGGCCCCGTGACGCAGGTTGGCCAGCAGGGCCCGCGCCAGTCCCCGGGGATCGACCCCGTGGTGGGTGTAGAAGCGGCTGTCCTCGATGGCCAGCACCGCCTTGACGAGGTGGTCGGGCAATTGGTCAATGGACACCAGCAGGCGCTGTTCCCGCCGGGGGCCGAAGAACAGCATGACCCGCTCGGGCTCCAGTTCCAGCAGTGGCAGCGCGCGGCCGGCGGCATCGGTGATGGAAACGACCCGGTTGCCCCGCAGGTGCAGGTCCGCCCGCATGGCGGCCCGGTGTTCGGCGGGCGTCTTCAGTTCCCGCAGGAACAGGCGCCACTGCCCCCCGACCTGCTGGAATTCGCCGCTGCGGCGCGGCCGGTGATCGACACGGCGGTATCCCAACCCGCTCAGCTTGTCGCGCAGCAGGCGACGGTTGATGCGCTGGCCGGGGTAGAGCAGCGTGGTGTCGCTGTAAACCTGGGAGGGGATGCGCCAGCGCCGGCCGTCGAAGCGTGCCTTGATGTGTATCGCCAGGTAGCCGCAATACAGGGCCGTGGCCAGTACGGCCGCCAGCAACAGTGCCGCCGACCCCAGCATCCACCTGCGGCCCCGGGACGCGGCCCTGGGTTTTGCCTTCATGGATCGCAAACCACCCATGTTGCGGGTTGACTTCCCCGGCGGGGGGAACCATAATGATCGAAAGGTTCGTGTAAAGAAACCTTTGTGAACCGGAACCCGGGTCCTGTCAACACGAAATTTCCGGGGCCGCGCACCGAATCAAAGGAAGCGTCGAATTTGAAACACAAATCCAAGACGGCCAAGGTGGGCCGCAACGACCCTTGCCCCTGCGGCAGCGGCCGCAAATACAAGAAGTGCTGTTACGGAAAGGACCACGGCGGGCAGGAGAGCCTGAAGGCGGTCTATGCCCGCAAATACGGCATCCGGCTGAAAAACGCCGAAGACGTGGCGGCCATCCGCCGCGCCGGCCGGCTGGCCATCGAAACCCTGGACCTGGTGGAGGCCCGCCTGCGGCCGGGCATGACCACCGACGAGATCAACACCCTGGTGCACGAGTTCACCCTGTCGCGGGGGGCCACTCCGGCGCCGCTCAACTACCGCGGGTTTCCCAAGAGCGTTTGCGTATCGGTCAACGAGGTCATCTGCCACGGCATTCCCGGGGAGCGCGTGCTCCAGGCCGGCGACATCGTCAACGTGGACGTGACCCCCATCCTGAACGGCTATTACGCCGATGCCAACAAGACTTTTTTCATCGGCGAGCCGGGTCCCGAGGCGCGCAAGATCGTGGCCGTGGCGCGCCAGTGTCTGAAGTCCGGCATGCAGATGGTCCGGCCGGGCAACACCACGGGCGACATCGGCTGGGCCATCCAAAGCTACGCCGAGGGGCAGGGGTGCAGCGTGGTGCGCGAGTTCGTGGGTCACGGCGTGGGGTTCGACTTCCACGAGCCGCCCCAGATTTTTCACTACGGCCGGCGCGGTGAGGGCGTGGTGCTGGTGCCGGGCATGGTCTTTACCATCGAACCGATGATCAACCTGGGCCGCCGGCACCTGACCGTGCTCGACGACAACTGGACGGCGGTGACCCGCGACGGATCCCTGTCGGCCCAGTTCGAGCAGACGGTGCTGGTCACCGAGGACGGCATGCAGAGCCTGACCCCTTTCGACTGAAGGCTGTTTTTACGAGAGGGCGGCGGGTTTTTGCGCCGGCGGGCCCGGTCCGCGATGGCCGTCGGGAACCGAACCGGAGGTGAACCATGATCGATGTCGAAATCCCGGGGTGGGGAAGGCTGCAGCTGGAACACCTGGTGCTGGACTACAACGGCACCCTGGCCGTGGACGGCTGTTGCTGTGAAGGTGTGCGCGAGCGGCTCACGGCCTTGGCGGCGCACCTGCAGGTGCACATCATCACGGCCGACACGTTTGGGCGGGTGGCGGCCGAAATGGACGGCGTGCCCTGCAAGGTGACCGTGCTGCCGGCGGAAAATCAGGATGCCGGCAAGCTGGCCTATGTCAACGAACTGGGCGCCGGTCGCACCGTCAGCATGGGCAACGGCCGCAACGACCGCTTGATGCTGGAGGCCTCGGCCCTGGGCGTGGCCCTGATCCTGGCTGAAGGCGCCTGCATGCGCACCCTTCTGGCGGCCGACGTGGTCTGCACTTCGGCCGCCGATGCCCTCGACCTTCTCAGCCACCCCCTGCGGCTGACGGCTACCCTGCGCAGCTGACCCCCCGTCCGGACGGCCTTCATCCCCCGATGGCCGACATTTGCCCCTTGACGTTCTGCCGGGAGGCCAGGCGGTGGGCCGAGGGCTTGTGGCGCACGGCCTCGAAGAAGATGTCGGCGATGTCGTCATCGCTGCAGCCGGCACGCAGGGGCGTTTTCAGGTCCACCTGCCGATCCGAGAGCAGGCAGGATCGCAACTGGCCGCTGGCCGTCAGGCGCAGCCGGTTGCACTGGTGGCAGAAGTGTCGGCTGATGGCGCTGATGAACCCGATTTCCCCCTTGGCGCTCTCCAGCCGGAAACGTTCGGCCGGGCCGTCGCTGGCGCCGCGATGGACCGGCGCCAGGCTCCCCAGGGTTTCCACCTGTCGCCGGATTTCGGGCGTCAGCATGGTCTTTCCCTTTTCCCGCCGGGCGGCCATCCCCATGGGCATGTACTCGATGAAACGGATGTGGAAAGGGTATTTCAGCGAGAGCGCGGCCATGTCGGTCAGCTCGTCGTCGTTAACGCCCCGCAGGGCCACCACGTTGATCTTGATGGGCGACATGCCGGCGGCGTGGGCCTCTTCGATGCCCTGCCAGACCCGCTCGAAACAGTCCCGGCCCGTGATGCGGTGGTAGCGCCGGGGGTCGAGGGTGTCCAGGCTCACGTTGATGCGCCGGATGCCGGCCGCGCGGATGCGTTCGACATTGTCGCGCAGCATCACGCCGTTGGTGGTCAGCGAAAGGTCCCGGATCCCTTCGAGCTGCGCCAGCCGCTGGAGGAAATCGAAAACCCCGCGCCGCACCAGGGGTTCGCCGCCGGTGATGCGCACTTTGGAAATGCCCAGTCTGAGGCCCACGCCGACGACCCGCAGGATCTCCTCGTAGGTCAGGATCTCGGCGTGCGGCAGGATGGGGATCAGCCCTCCCGGGCGGCAGTAGACGCACTCCAGGTTGCACCGGTCGGTGATGGAGACGCGCAGGTAGTTGAGGTTGCGGTGGTATTTGTCGATCAGTCGGGCAGTCATGCGGTATGCTCCACAATGGCGTCGCACAGGCCGTCGATGGTGTATTGCCGGGCCCGGATGTGTACCGTGAATCCCAGTTCCTCCGCCGTGCGGGTGGTGATAGGACCGATGCTGGCGACGGTGACGCCCCGCATCAGGTCCCCGAAGCCCTCGTCGGGCAGCAGGCGCCGGAAATTTTTCACCGTTGACGAACTGGTGAAGGTCACCAGGTCGACGCGCCCTTTTTCCAGGGCCTGCAGCAGGTTCCCCCGGTCGCCGTCGGCCAGCCGGGTGTCGTAGGCCGCGATTTCGTGGACCTCGGCGCCCATGCGCGCAAGTTCCCGCGGCAGGATGGGCCGCGCCTGCCGGGCCCGCGGCAGCAGGATGCGGCGGCCGGCCAGCTCCCGGTCGGCGAAGGCCTCCACCACGGCCTCGGCGCGGTAGTTTTGCGGCACCACGTCGGCGCCGATGCCGTATTCGCGCAGCCGCCGGGCGGTGGCCGGCCCGATGACGGCGGTGCGCAGGCCGCCCAGGGCGCGGGCGTCCCGGCCGGCGGCGAAAAGCCGTTCGAAGAAAAAAGAGACGCCGTTGACGCTGGTGAACACGATCCAGTCGTAGCGCTCCAGCTGCGTGACGGCACGGTCCAGCGGTCCCCAGTCGTCGGGCGGCACGATCTCGATGGTGGGCACCTCCAGGCACTCGGCGCCCAGCTGCGCCAGGCGCGCCACCAGGTCACTGGCCTGCTGCCGGGCGCGGGTGACCACCACGCGCCGGCCCCACAGGGGGCGGTTTTCGAACCACTTCAGTTCGTTTCGCAGGGCGACCACGTCTCCCACCACGATCACGGCAGGCGCCTTCAGCCCCGCCTCGGCCACGCGCTGCACGATGTTCTCCAGGCTGCCGGTGACCGTCACCTGGCGGGCCGTCGTGCCCCAGCGCACCAGCGCCGCCGGGGTCTGCGGTGCCAGGCCGTTTTCCATCAGGCGGGCCGTGATGTGGGGCAGGTTGCGGACTCCCATCAGGAAGACCAGCGTGCCCCTGCCCGCGGCCAGGGCCCGCCAGTCGATGCGTGAATCCGGTTTGGTGGGGTCTTCGTGCCCCGTGACGAAGGTCAGCGACGATACCATTTTCCGGTGCGTCAGGGGGATGCCGGCGTAGGCCGGGGCCGCGATGGCCGAGGTCACCCCGGGCACGATTTCGAAGGGGATTCCGGCTGCCGCCAGCACCTGCGCCTCTTCTCCGCCGCGGCCGAAGATGAAAGGGTCGCCGCCCTTGAGCCGCGTGACCACGTTTCCCGCGCGAGCCTTTTTCACGATCAGGGCGTTGATGCCCTCCTGGCTGAGGGTGTGGTCGCCCCCCTTCTTGCCCACGTAGATCTTCTCGGCCTTTTCGGCGGCATGCGCCAGCAGCGCCGGCGCGGCCAGGTAGTCATAGATGAGCACGTCGGCGCGGCGGATGCAGTCCCGCCCTTTGAGGGTCAGCAGCCCGGGGTCGCCGGGACCGGCGCCCACCAGGAACACTTTGCCGCTATGGGATTCAGTGGTCATGGGTCATCAGACTTTCGAGAATGGTGTCGGCGCCCCTGGCCAGCAGTCGTTCGGCCAGCGCCAGTCCGATTTGCCGGCTGTTCCCGGGCGGCCCCGCCAGCTGATCTTGGATCACCGTGCGCCCGTCCAGGGTGGCCACCAGTCCGGCCAGCGTGAAACGCTTGCCGTCGAGCCTGCCATGGGCGGCCACGGGCACCTGGCAGCCGCCCTGCAGCCGGTTCAGGAAGGCGCGTTCGCCGCTTACCACCACGTGCGTTGCGGCGTCGTCCAGGGGCGCCACCAGGGAAACCGCCGGGTCCGCGGACCGTGTTTCGATACACAGGGCGCCCTGGCCTACGGCCGGCAGCATGACCGTTTCGTCCAGCACTTCGGTGATGCGTGCCGCCAGTCCCAGGCGCCGGACACCGGCGGCGGCCAGCACGATGGCGTCCATCTGGCCGGCGTCGAGTTTCTTCAGGCGCGTGTCCAGGTTGCCGCGCAGCGGGACGATCCGCAGGTCCGGCCGACGCGCCAGCAATTGGGCCGAACGCCGCAGGCTGCTGGTGCCGACGCGGGCACCTTCGGGCAGTTCGTCCAGCCGCAGGCCGGTGCCGGAGATGAGCACGTCGTGGGGCGACTCGCGGCGCGGGACGGCGGTGATCTGCAATCCCTCGGGGATTTCGGCCGGCATGTCCTTCATGCTGTGCACGGCCAGGTCGATTTCGCCGGACAAAAGAGCCTGCTCGATTTCCTTGACGAAGAGCCCCTTGCCGCCCACCTTGGCCAGGGGGACGTCCAGGATCTTGTCGCCGCGGGTCTTGATGATCCGCAGGTCCACCGTGATCTGCGGGTGGACCTCCAGCAGCAGCGACCGGACCCAGCGGGCCTGCCACAGGGCCAGCTTGCTGCCCCGCGTGCCGATGGTGAGTGACGGCGGCATCAGTGGCCGCAGCCCGCACAACTGGTGGCCGAACAGCCGCTGCAGGAAGAACTGCCGGCCGAACTGCCGACGGTTTCACCGCCGGCGCCCTTGGATACGAAGCCGCAGGCGGACATCAGGCGGCAGACATCGGTCGCACCGCACTGCGGGCATTCGCCGGGTTCTTCTCCCCCCAGCACTAGGTACTCGAAGTTGTGGCTGCAGTGGCTGCAGTGGTATTCGTAAATGGGCATCGTTTCTCTCCCTTCCAAGCGGGTGCCGTTTCCGTTGACGGCGGTGTCGGCCCCTCGCGGGTCGATTCTCCTCGATAGCAGGCGCCCGTGCCCGCCCCGCAACTTAAGCTAACCACCGCCGCCGTCTTATCAAGGCCGTCAGGAGGCCTGGGCCTCCCGGGAGGCCAGCTGTTCGCGTACCTTTTCCAGATCCTCGCCCACGTCGTGGCCCAGTTCGGCGGCGCGCTGAAGGGCGTCGGCGGCCTGTTCCAGCTGGCCTTCGCGCAGGTGCAGACGGGCCAGGCGGTAGTGGTAGAGCCCGTTGTGCGGCGCGATGTCCACGCTCTGGCGACAGAAGATGATGGCGATTTCCAGGTTCTCGCCCTGCTCGGCGTAGAGGTGCCCCAGGCTGGAGAGGGCCTCGGCGTCGTTGGGGTTGCGCTTGACGGCCTTGATGTAGTTGTCGATGGCCTCGCGGGTGCGGCCGGTCTCTTCCAGGCACTTTCCGCGGAAGCGCAGCGCCGGCGCGTATTCGGGGTTGAGCGCCAGGGCCTTGTCGAAGAAATCCAGCGCCCGGTCAAATTCGCCGAGTTCAAAACAGGCCCGGCCGGCCTGGAAGGGGATCTCGAATATGCCGTCGTCCAGCTCCAGCGCCTTGACGAAAGCCTCCAGGGCCGGCCGGTGCGCTCCCTGCAGGGCGTGCACCAGACCCAGGTTGTAAGTGGCCATGACCTCGCCGGGGTCCACCGCCAGGGCGGCCTCGAAGGATCTCTGGGCCTCTTCGTATTCCCCGCGCACGGCGTGACACACCCCCAGGCTGTTGTGGACGTTGACGTTATCCGGGTCCAGCTCGAGGGCCCGCCGGAATTCGGTCATGGCCGCGTCGATGTCGTTGTGCTGGTAATAGTGGTCGCCGCTGATGTTCAGGCTCACACTGTCGAAGAGCACCCGGCTGCCCGGTCCGAAGAAGGATGCGTGCACCAGGGCCTTGCGCGCGTTGTCCATGATGTCTTCGCGCTGAAAGCCGGCGCAGGGGAAGACCGCCATGCCGATGGAGACCGTCTCGCTGGTTTCTTCGGCCAGCAGCTGCTGCAGCTTTTCGGCGCTGCGGCGGCACACCTCATCGTCCACGTCGGGCAGGAAACAGCCCAGCAGGCCGGGTTCCAGTTCCCCCCACACGCCCCGCAGGGGCTGGCAGACGGTTTCGATGGCTTTCAGGGTGCTGCCGGTGGCCGCGGCGCAGCGTTCGTCCGCGTCGTCGCCGGCTTCGCGGATGGCGTCAATCTGGACCGCCAGGGCCGCAAAACGCGCCTCGTGGGCGATGCCGGCCAGCGCCTCCTGCACGAACGACTCGCGGGTCAGCAGGTTGGGAAAAGCCAGCAGCAGTTCGGTGGAGGCCTCGGTGCCGCGCAGGCTGGGCACGTCGCAGGTCTTTTCCTCCGGCGGGCGCGACTCGGTGCGGTTGTAGAGAAACTCCTGCGAAGAACTGCGGTGTGCCGGAAAATCCGGTGGCGGCGGGGTCGGGCGGTCAGTCATGAAGTTTCCTCTTGCAGCAGTCGCCGGACTGCGGCGGTTATGAGATCGAGTTCGTCGTCCTGCACGGTCCGCAGGTCCATCAGAAAGCGGTCGTCTTCGAGGCGGCCGATGACGGGCGGCCGTCCGCCGCGCAGGCGCTTTTCGACGCGGGCGGCCGAGAGGTCCGCGACGCGCAGGGCCACGCAGCGGCTGGGCAGATCCAGCAGGGGCAGGGACCCGCCGCCGGCGCGCGAGGGCCGGTCGAGCAGGTCGACCTGCAGGCGGGGACTGTCCAGGGCCTGCAGTTTTTCCGCCAGGGCGCGGGCCGCCAGGTCGATGTCTTCCCGGGAGCGGGTCAGCATGCGCAGGGTGGGGATGCGTTCCACCGCCGCACGTGGGTCGCGGTAAAGGGCCAGGGTGCTCTCCAGGGACGCCAGGGTCAGCTTGTCGATGCGCAGCGCGCGGGTCAGCGGGTTCTGTTTGATGCGGTCCACCAGTTCACGGCGGCCCACGATGATGCCTGCCTGGGGGCCGCCCAGCAGTTTGTCGCCGCTGAAGGTCACCAGGTCCACGCCGGCCTGCACCGAGGCCTGCACGGTGGGTTCGGCGGCCAGCCCGTAACGGGAAAAATCGATGAAGGTGCCGCTGCCCAGGTCCTGCATGACCGGCAGCCCCGTTTCACGGCCCAGAGCCACCATATCCTCAAGGGGGACTTCGGCGGTGAAGCCCACCACGGCGTAGTTGCTGGCGTGCACCTTGAGCAGCAGGGCGGTGTTTTCGCCGACGGCGCCGTGGTAGTCCCGCAAGTGGGTGCGGTTGGTGGTGCCCACCTCCCGCAGGATGGCCCCGCTCTTGGTCATCACGTCCGGGATGCGGAAGGCGCCGCCGATTTCCACCAGTTCCCCCCGCGAGACGATCACCTCCCGCCCGCGGGCCACGGTCTCCAGGCACAGCAGCACGGCCCCGGCGTTATTATTGACCACCATGGCGGCCTCGGCCCCGCTGATTTCGCAGATCAGGTCTTCCACGGCGCTGTAGCGCGAGCCGCGGCTGCCGCGCGCCAGGTCGAACTCCAGGTTGGAGTAGTGCCCCCCGATGAGGGCCGCGTTTTCCAGGGCCTGCGGCGCCAGCAGCGAGCGGCCCAGATTGGTGTGCACCACCACGCCGGTGGCGTTGATGCAGCGCACCAGGCGGGGGGCCAGGTGCGCCGTCACCGTCCGCCGCAGGGTGTCGAGCACCGCCTGCGGGGCGAGGTCGGACCGGTCGATGCCCGACGGGCCGGTCCCCAGGATGGAGCGGCGCAGCGCCTCGATCACCCGCCGCGCGCAGCGGGTCAGCGTCTCCCGGGGGGCCTGGGCGAGCGCCGTGTCGTCGGCCGCCATCTCCAGCAGGCGATCGACGCCGGGCAGATCGCGCAGCAGGCGCTGTTGCTGTTCGGTGATCTTCATGGTCGCTGATTCCTGACTTTTCGGTTCTCGACAAATCTTCGAAACCATGATTATATCATCTTTTCAGGCGGTATTCCAATGCTTTTCGATATCCTGCCGTGTTAATGTGAATGCGCTGCAAGCGTGGGGGAGGAGAGCTGCAAGATGACCGACGACGAGAGGCGCGGCGCGGAAGACTACATCATTTTCGCCCTGGATGTCCCCGGCCCGCAGGCGGCCGAGCCGTACCTGGAATTGCTGCGGGGGCGGGTGGGCATGTTCAAGGTGGGCCTGGAGTTGTTCGTGCGCGCCGGGCCGGCGATCGTCGCCCACGTGCGTGGCCATGGGGGCGCCCCGGTCTTCCTGGACCTGAAGCTGCACGACATCCCCGAGACGGTGCGCCGCGCCACGGCGGGCATGGCGGAACTGGGGGTGGCCTTTGCCACCGTGCACTGCAGCGGCGGACGGCGCATGCTGGAGGCCGCCGTGGCCGGCGCGGCGGGGCGGGTGGGAATCCTGGGTGTCACGGTGCTCACCAGTCGGCCGATCGGCGGACCCGGCGGGAGCGCGCCGTCCGCAGCGCACGTGACCGCCGCGGTGGTGCGCCGGGCACGAATGGCCATGGAGGCCGGCTGCGCCGGGGTGATCTGCTCGGGACTAGAGGCCACCGCCGTCCGAGAGGCCGTCGGCGGCGGTTTCAAGATCGTCATCCCCGGTATCCGGCCGGCGGAATCGGCCGGCCGCGACGACCAGCGGCGCATCGTCACCCCGGCCGCCGCCGTGGGGGCCGGGGCCGACTACTTGGTGGTCGGGCGCCCCATTCGCGATGCCGCCGACCCCGCGGCGGCCGCACGTGCCATCGCCCGCCAGATCCGGCAGGCCCTGGGTCAGGCGCCGAAGCCGGCGTAGCGGTACAGCGCCAGTCCCAAGATCAGCGCGGCCAGGATCAGCGCCAGTACCAGCTGGTCGGGGGTGAAGCGTTTCATCGAAAAAAAGGACGGGGTACCGGTGGCGGCAAAACCGGAAAGCGGATCCCCGACAGCCGTCGTCGAATCCCTTTCAATGATGGTTTTCCTTTTCAGTGTCCAGCCCGAAAGCGGTGTGCAATACGCGGACGGCCAGTTCGGCGTATTTTTCGTCCACCACGCAGGAAATGCGGATCTCCGAGGTGGTGATCATATGGATGTTGATGTTCTCGCGGGCGAGAGTGTTGAACATGGTGGCGGCCACGCCGGAGTGGTTCTTCATGCCCATGCCGATGACCGATATCTTGGCGATGTCGCGGTCCCCGTACACCTGCTCGGCCCCGATCTCGGCGGCGATCCTCTCCTCGATCTTCAGCGCCCGGGCGTAGTCCGACTTGGGTACCGTGAAGGTCAGGTCCGTGTATCCCTCCTCACGGGTGTTCTGGATGATCATGTCCACCACGATTCCGGTTTCGGCGATGGGAGAGAAGATCTTGGCGGCGATACCCGGCTGGTCCGGCACTTTCTTCAGGGTGATGCGGGCTTCGTTCTTGTCGTGGGTGACGGCGGAGACCACCAGGCTCTCCATGCCGGCCTCGTCGTTGTTGACAACCATGGTTCCCTCCTCCTCGGAAAACGATGAACGTACGTGCACCGGGACGTTGTATTTCTTGGCGAAGGCCACCGAGCGGATTTGCAGCACCTTGGCCCCCAGGCTGGCCATGTTGAGCATTTCGTCGTAGGTGATGCGCGACAGCTTGCGCGCGCGGCTGCAGACGTTGGGGTCGGCGGTGTAGATGCCGTCCACGTCGGTGTAGATTTCGCACATGTCGGCGTCCAGGGCGGCGGCGATGGCCACGGCCGAGGTGTCCGACCCGCCGCGGCCCAGGGTGGTGATGTTGCCCTGCAGGTCACAGCCCTGGAAGCCGGCCACGACCACGATGTTTTTCTTCTCCAGCAGGTTCAGGATGGGCTGGGTGCCCACCTCCAGGATGCGGGCGTTGCCGAAATCGTGGTCGGTGAGCACGGCCGCCTGAAATCCCAGCAGCGAGCGGGCGGGATAGCCGCGGGCCTGGAGGGTGATGGCCAGCAGGGCGGCCGTGGTCTGCTCACCGGTGGCCAGCAGCACGTCCAGTTCCCGTTTGTCCGGCATTTCGGCGGCTTGGGCGGCGAGGTCCAGTAATTTGTCGGTCACCCCCGCCATGGCCGACAGGATGACCACCAGGCGGTGGCCTTTTTCGACGGTCTGGATGACCCGGTCGGCCACGTGGCGGATGCGGTCGACGTCGGCCACCGAGGTCCCCCCGTATTTTTGTACAATTAGACCCATTTCTGCTCCTTCATCCAGCTGTACAGGTTGTCCAAAAGGTCGGCCGCGGCGCTGCCGCCGGCCGCCAGGGCGATGCTGCGCCGGTTGTCGTCCAGGATTTCCATGGTCAGCGACAGGCGATCCCCGGGCAGCAGGTCCTCTACGCGGTCGGCCCACTCCACGGCCAGCGTGCCGCCGGCGTGAAAGAGTTCCGGAAGACCGATATCCTCCATTTCCTCCGGTGCTGTCAAGCGGTAAAGATCGGCGTGAAACAGGGACATCCGTCCGGGGTACTCGTTGATCCAGGTGTAGGTGGGGCTGGTGATGTAGTAGTCCGCGGGCACGTCCAGTCCCCGGGCTAGGCCCTGCACTAGGGTGGTTTTGCCGCAGCCCAGGTCTCCGGTCAGGGCCAGCACGGTGTGCGGCACGCATAGGCGCCCGATGCGTTCGCCCAGCAGTCGGGTCTGCGCGATGCTGCCGGTGGTGATGGAAATGCGGGGGCGGGGCATGCCGGGTCAGTCTGTGAGGTCTTCGATCTGGGCGCCGATGCGGTTGAGCAGCTCGTGGCTGCGCGCGTCCATCTCCAGGGCCTCGGCGCCGCCGGATTCATGGTCGTAGCCGAAAAGGTGCAGGATGCCGTGTACCAGCAGCTGGGCGAAGCGCAGCGACACGTCCATGTCGGCCTCCATGGCTTCCCGCTGCGCGGTCTCGGCCGAGATGACCACGTCACCCAGCAGGGGGGTAGGCGGCTGACCGGCATCGCCCCCGCGCATGGGAAAGGCGATCACGTTGGTCGGCCCCTCGCGCTGCAGGTACTGTCGGTTGAGTTCGGCGATCCGGTGATCGTCGACGATCAGCAGCGACAGTTCGGCTTCAGGACTGCCCAAGGCGTCTAAGATGACCTGCGCCGTCCGACGGATGTTTTCCGGCGACAACGGCAGGCAGTTTTGCCGGTTCTCTATCAGGACTGCCATTTTTTCGGCTCTTTTTCCGGTCCCGGCCGTTTCCGGCCGCGGCCGCGTTTTCCGGGTATTCGATGCGGTGGTGGTGGATGCCGCTGAGAATCTTGTTGAAACTCTTGGCGATGCTGTGCAGGTCCTTGAGCGTCAGCTCACACTCGTCGAGCTGGCCGTCGGAGAAGACCTGGTTGATCTGGCGCTGAACGTGACCCTGGATGCGCGACGGCGTGGGGTTTTCCAGGGTGCGCGAAGAGGCTTCGACCACGTCGGCCAGCATCACCAGTCCGGCCTCACGGGTCTGGGGCCGGGGGCCGGGGTAGCGGAAATCGTCGATGTTGACGGCGTCCTCCCCCTTCTGCTGCTTGGCTTTTTCGTAGAAGTAGCGGATCAGGCTGGTGCCGTGATGCTGCTGGATGACGTCGCGGATGTCCTGGCCCAGCTTGTAGCGGCGGGCGATTTCCATGCCCTCCTTGATGTGTGACATCAGGATGAGGCTTGACATGGAGGGTGCCAGTTTGTTGTGGCGGTTCTTGCCGTCGGTCTGGTTTTCGATGAAATACAGCGGCTTCTTGATCTTGCCGATGTCATGGTAGTAGCCGCACACCTTGGCCAGCAGGGGATTGGCGCCGATCTCGGAGGCAGCCGCCTCCACCATGGACCCCACGATGACCGAGTGGTGGTAGGTGCCGGGCGCCTCGATCATCAGGCGGCGCAGGATGGGCTGATCCAGGTTGGCCAGTTCCAGCAGGGTGACGTCCATGCGGTAGCCGAAAGCCATTTCCACCAGCGGCGCCAGCCCGGCGGTGATCACCCCCGCCACGATGCCTCCGGAAAAGGCGAAGCCCCAGTCCCAGAGGGTGGCAAAACCGATGCTGTTGCCCTGGTAGACATTCAGGGCCGTGACCAGCAGCACGTTGAGCAGGCTCACCTTGAGCCCGGCGGTGATGAAGATTTTACGCTCGCGGCTGTGGCGCACCCAGTAGGCCGCCATGCTGCCGCTGAGCAGGAAGTAAAAGAACAGCGAAAAGCTGTTTTCCAGCAGCAGGGCGGCGCAGACGCTCAGCACCAGGGCCAGCGAGACGGCCATGTTCAGACCCAGGAAAAGGCACACCGTCATGGCGCCGGCGGCCAGCGGGATGCCGTAGTACACCGAGGTGGCGGTCACCGAGAAAGCGGCCTGGGCGGTGAACGCCTGGGCCAGCGAGGCCGATATGCCGGTGATCAGGAAGAAGGTGACCAGCACGCAGGCGATGAAAAGCAGGTCCTTGTTGTGCGCCCGCTGGGTGTTGCGTTCACGGCAGCAGTACAGCGTGTAGCTGATCAACAGCAGGCAGATCATCAGCACGGCCGCCCCCAGGCTGTTGAGCACCAGGTGCTGGTTGCGGGTCTGTTTTCGCAGGGCCTCGAGTTCCAGCAGCTGGACCGGACCTACACGCTGTCCTTCACGCAGCAGCATTTCGCCGGCCTTGACGCGCGAGACCACCGGTTTGACGGCGTCGGCCGCCCGCTGGCGGCGTTCGGCGGTCTCGTTGCGGTTGAGGGTGATGTTGGGCTGGATCATGGCCTGGGAGAAGTCGATGATCAGGTTGCGCAGGTTGTAACTCAGCGTGTTGAGCAGCGGCGCGGCCGTCTCCCGCACCATGGCGCGCGCCCGGTCCAGGCCGTAAAAACGGTCCAGGTCCGAGACCACCTTCTCGGTCTTGGATCGCACGTCGCGCAGAATGATGCCCCGGCGCGATTCACGCAGCAGGATCTCCTTGCTGGTCACCACGCCGTGGTTGAGGATCGACGTCAGGATGGTCTGGATCAGCCCGGCGATGTGCTGCGAGAATTTTTCCTTTTCCAGGAGGCTGTAAGCACCGTCGCTGACGAAAAAGCCGATGGTTTCCTGGAAGTTATCCTTCATGCGCCAGATTTCGTCGTGCAACGATTCGGCCCGCCGCTCGGTGGTGCCGATGTCCTCCGCGGAGGGGTCGGCGGACTGCTCCCGGGAGGGCGAAGAGGCGCCGGCCTGTTCGATGACCCCGCGCACGCGCGAAAAAGCGCGCTCCACCCGTCGGCTGAGACGGCCGGCCAGGGTGGGGTCGTAGTCGTAGACGGTCATGACCTCGTCCATGGCCTGCTGGCGGCGGGCCTCGGTGGCATCGTGGTTTTCCACGAAGAAGTCCCGCGGGGCCTTGATGTCCCGGTCGGCGATGTCCCCCAGCTTGTAGTCCACAGTGGTCATCACCAGGCGCGGGTGCAGGATGAAAACGAAGGCGGCGGTCACGGCCACCAGCAGAGTCCAGCGCACGGAGCGGCTGCTGTTGAAGTGTTCGGCCGCGGCCTGTATTCTTTTCTTGAGTTTCATCGGGTAGACCGTTTGTCTTCGAGCTGTTCGTAGGCCCGGATGATTTCCTGCACCAGGCGGTGTCGGATGACGTCGGTTTTACTGAAAAACACGAACTTGATGCCCTCGATGCCCTGGAGAATCTGCTTGGCCTCCACCAGGCCCGAATGCTTGGCCGCCGGTAGGTCGATCTGGGTGATGTCGCCCGTGATCACCGCCCGGGAATTGAATCCGATGCGCGTGAGGAACATCTTCATCTGTTCGCTGGTGGTATTCTGAGCTTCATCCAGAATGACGAAGGAGTCGTTGAGGGTGCGTCCCCGCATGAAGGCGATGGGTGCGACCTCGATGACTCCCTGCTGCATCAGGCTGGCGGCTTTTTCAAAGCGCATCATGTCGTGCAGCGCGTCGTACAGCGGCCTCAGGTACGGGTCGATCTTGTCGGCCAGGTCGCCCGGCAGAAACCCCAGCGCCTCGCCGGCTTCCACCGCCGGCCGCGTCAATATGATGCGGTTGACGAGGCCCTTGGACAACGCCGCCACGGCCATGGCCATGGCCAGATAGGTTTTGCCGGTTCCGGCCGGCCCGATGCCGAAAACGATATCAAACCTGCGCATGGCGTCAATATATTCTTTCTGGGCACGGCTCTTGGGGGTCACCGATTTTTTGTTGGCCGTGATGTAAACCGTGTCCAGGAAGATGTCCTGCAGGTTGACGCGGTCGTCCTCGCTGAGCACCCGCACGGCGTAGTCCACATCGTTGGGGTAGATGGGGTAGCGCTTTTGGAGCAGGGCGTAGAGCTGCGTCAGGATGTTCTGCGCCAGTTTTCCCGAAATGGGGTCTCCGCGAAGGAAAACGGTGTTTCCGCGGGCGGATATGCGGATGTCGAGCGCATCGGCGATGCGCTGCAGGTGACGGTTGTGTTCGCCGAAGAGCTGGCGCGCCAGGTCGATGTCCGAAAACGTGAGTTCTTCGGCGGTGTCGTTGATGGGGGAAGGCATAGGAGATGCCCTGGGTTCGGGTGGTGTTTTGAAAATAAGTTGAAAAATCTGCGTGTTGTTCCGTTATGCAATGTCGCCGCCGGCGGCCCCGAAGGCCTCCGGCGTCTTTTTCAACTATCATTATCATACCTTTTTCACAGATTGCAAATCTCAATTTTCCGGTCCCCGGCCCGCTTCCAAAAACACCTTGACTCTCCGTAGAGCCGCTGATAGCTTCAACAACTTCGGGACGAATGAACCCTTTTGGGGCAATCCGCCTTTGCCGCGCGAAGTCGGGGCCTGGGTTGACGGTTATTAAGTGATATAAAATACAATGAATCCTTTCGATATTGTTGTTGTGGTCATCGTTGGTTTCTGCCTGATCCGGGGCCTGTTCAGGGGCCTCATCAAGGAGTTGGCCTCGGTGGTGGCGGTGCTGGCGGGCTTCTACGCGGCCTATACCTACTATCCGCGTATCGCCGACCTGCTGACACGCTGGATGGCCAACGGCGCCTACCGCAACATCCTGTCTTTCACCCTCATCTTCTGCGTGGTTTTCCTGGTGATCAGCATTTTCGGCGTGATCGTCAAATACCTGCTGAAGATCGCTTTCCTGGGGTGGGTGGACCGTTTCTGCGGCATGGGCATTGGGTTGGTCAAGGGCCTGCTGATCGTCTCGATTCTGCTGGTCATGCTGACCGCTTTTCTGCCCAAGGGCGCCCCCATCCTCAAGAAATCACTCACCGCACCTTACGTCGTCACGGTTTCCCGGGAGATGTCCAAAGTCATCCCCCGGGATATGAAAAGAAGCTTCGACGACAAGCTGAAGGCCTTCATCAAAGCTTGGAACATACCCGCCGTCTGAAAAAGAACACCGTTCCCCCCGCGTCGCTGACCGCCCTGGTCAAACGGCTGAGAAGTCGTGAGGGGTGTCCCTGGGACCGCCGCCAGACGCCGGAAAGCGTAGCGGCCTACCTGGTCGAGGAGGCCTACGAGCTGGTGGACGCCATCGCCTCCGGCGACAGCGCCGAAATCTGTGAAGAGCTGGGAGACGTGCTGTTTCACGTGGCTTTTCTGGCCGTGCTTTACGAGGAAAAGGGCGCCTTCGACCTGCGGGGGGTGGTCGAACGTAACCTCGCCAAGATGATCCGGCGCCACCCCCACGTCTTCGCGGATGCGGCGGTCGAGAGCACGGAAGATGTCCGGCGCCAGTGGCGGCGCATCAAGCGGCAGGAGCAGCGGGAGAAAGCGCAGCCGGCGCCGGCCTCGGTGCTGGATGCAGTCAGCGCCGGCATGCCTCCACTAACGCGTGCCTACCGCATCTCCCAGCGTGCGGCGGCCGAGGGCTTCGACTGGGACGACCTGCAGGGCGTCATGGCCAAAGTGGAGGAGGAGTGGGCCGAACTGAAAACCGCCCTGCGCGAGGCCGGCGACGGCGCCGGCTCCCTCGAAACCGCCGCCATGGAATTCGGGGACGTGCTGTTCACCATGGTGAACGTGGCCCGCCTGGCCGGTTTCCGGCCCGACAGCGCCTTGGCAGCCGCCGTCGGAAAATTCGAGCGGCGCTATCGCTGGATGGAAGCGGAGCTGGCGCGACACGGCCGGGAGCTGTGCGATCAGACCCGGCGACGCATGGACGAGCTGTGGGAGGCCGCCAAACAGGCCACGGAGTGAAACTCACGATTCCGGGTCGAGGTCCCCGCCGCCGGAACCGGTTGCCGGCAGCAGGCTGGCCGCTTCGATGGGAATGCTGCGGTGCCGGCGGCGCCCCTCGGGATCCAGCACGCTGTATTGGAAGCGCATGGGCTCATCACCGCCGCTGCCGCTGCGGTTAAGCTGCAGGTGTCTCCAGGCCCCGGTCTTCTCGCGGTTGAGGCCCGCCTCGGTGATACGCGCGATGATGCGGCAGGAGACGCGCTCGATGACACCCTGCAGGCGGCGGTCTTCGGCCGTCGCGCCGCGGCCGGCATCGCGGGACCGGCTGCGGTGGTACAGTCTGCGGCTCAGCGAGCCGAGTACGGCGTGAATCTGGTAGGTGGGAATTTCCATGTCCGCCTTTTCTCTGGTGCCTGCTGCCTGCGGTCCGGCCGATGCGCCGGCCCGCAGGGCAATTATCGGCACCTTTCATCCCTCTCTTAAACTCTGCAGTATCTCCTCGATCTCCCGCCGGTCCGCGTTATGTGCGTAGATTACCCCCCACCCCTTCTGCATCTGGAAGAGCCCGTCGTAAGCGGTGTCGTGATAGGAACGGATGCGGTGGGGGATGCGGCGTTCGTCCAGCACCGACTGGACGATCTGCGCTTCGATGGCGTTTTCGATGGTCGCGATTTTGACGAATTCCGTCATGGGGAAGCTCCTGCGATTTTCCGGCCGCCAGTGGGCGGGCGGCTGCTGAATGGCTGTTCATTGCATCGGGAACGTTTCTCCCGCCGGTGCGGTGGCCTTTCCGTGGCTGCACTTTTTCTTATAGCACTTTAAAAATAATAAATAAAGGAACTTGGGAAATAACCACCGGAGCGGCATGATTTTTTCTTGACAGATACGTGTGGAAGCGATAATGAATGAGCGTTCATTCAAAACGAGGAGGTGACCCATCGGTAACACCGCGCAGCCGGCAGAAAAGTATACCCGTATCCTGGAAGCCGCCGTCCGTGTCTTTGCCGCCCGGGGGTTTTCCCATACCACCGTCTCGCAGATCGCCCGCGAGGCGGGGGTCGCCGACGGCACCATTTACCTGTATTTCAAGAACAAGGATGACATCCTGGTTCAGTTTTTCAGCTACAAGACGCGGCAGGTGTTCGAGGGTTTCCGGCGCAAGGTCGAGGAGGCCTCCAACGCCATCGACATGCTCGGCAGCCTCATCCGGTCACACCTGGAGGCCTTCGAGAACGATCGCGACATGGCCATCGTCTACCAGTGCGAGATCCACCAGATCCACCGGGTGGCCGAACCCCAGATCCGGGAGATGTACCAGCTGTACTCGGACCTGATCTCGCGCATCATCGAACAGGGGCAGCAGGAGGGCAGTATCCGCCAGGACCTGTACCTGGGACTGGTCAAGCGCATGATCGTCGGCACCATCGACGAGGTCATCGGCACCTGGCTACACTCCCGGGGACGCTACGAACTGACCGTGCTGGCCCAGCCCCTGCTGGACCTCTTCCTGCAGGGCCTGGCGACTCCCCGGGCCCGGCGGGCATCATCGCCTGAGGCACAGGCGCAACTGGAGGAAGGAGCGTAACAACATGGCACAGGTTATTTCAGATCGAAGAGACGTGGATTTCGTGCTGCACGAGCAGCTGGGGGTCGAGGCCCTCAGCCGGCACAGCCGCTTTGCGGATTTCAACCGCAAGACCGTGGACCTCATCGTCAAGGAGGCCCGGAACCTGGCGGTCAAGGAGATTCTGCCCACCCAGAAGGCCTCCGACGAGGAAGGCTGCCGTTTCGAGAACGGAAAGGTGACCGTGCCCGAGTGCTTTCACCGGCCCTACCGCCTGTTTACCGAAGGCGAGTGGCTGGCCATGAGCGAAGACCCCGAGTGGGGCGGGCAGGGCATGCCGACCACCGTGGCCATGGCGGCCAGCGAGTTTTTCAACGGGGCCAACTACGCCTTCATGATCTACCCGGGCCTGACGCACGGTGCCGGCAAACTGGTGGAGACTTTCGGCACCGAAAAGCAGAAAAAACTCTACCTTGAGAAGATGTACACCGGCCAGTGGGGCGGCACCATGCTGCTCACCGAGCCCCAGGCCGGCTCCGATGTGGGCGCCCTGGAGACCACCGCCGTGGACAACGGCGACGGCACCTATTCCATCACCGGCAGTAAAATCTTCATCTCCAGCGGCGAGCACGACCTGGTGGAGAACATCATCCACCCCGTGCTGGCGCGCATCGAGGGCGCCCCTCCCGGAACCGACGGCATCTCGCTGTTCCTGGTGCCCAAGATCTGGGTCAACGACGACGGCAGTCTGGGGGAGCCCAACGACGTGGTCTGCACCGGCATCGAGGAGAAGATGGGCATCCACGGCAACGCCACCTGCTCCATGACCTTGGGCGGCAAGGGCAAGTGCCGGGGCACGCTGCTGGGCGAGAAGAACAAGGGCATGCGGGCCATGTTCCTGATGATGAACGAGGCGCGCCTGCTGGTGGGGCTGCAGGGCTTCGCCTGCGCCAGCTGCTCGTACATGTACGCCCTGAGCTATGCCCGCGAGCGGCTTCAGGGGCGGCACCTGCTCAAGATGCGTGACAAGAGCGCCCCCCAGGTGCCCATCATCCAGCACCCCGATGTGCGTCGCCAGCTGCTGACTATGAAGGTATACGTGGACGGCCTGCGCAGCCTGCTCTACTACCTGGCCTGGTGCGCCGACCGGCGGGACGTCAGCGACGACCCCGCGGAAAAGGAGCGCTACCAGGGCATCATCGACGTGCTGATCCCCATCGCCAAGGGCTACGGCACGGACCGCGCCTTCGAGGTCTGCAGCCAGGGCATCCAGGTGTACGGCGGTTACGGCTACATCCGCGAATACCCCATGGAGCAGCTGCTCCGGGACTGCCGTATCACCATGATCTACGAGGGCACCAACGGCATCCAGGCCATGGATTTCCTGGGGCGCAAGCTGGGACTCCGCAAGGGTCAGGCCATCAGGGACCTGCTGGCCGAGGTGCAACAGTGGGTGGCCGAGGCCAAGCAAATCG
>CAYZCL010000088.1:0-11445 GCA_964476595.1 uncultured Desulfobacteraceae bacterium | reverse complement strand
GTCATGATCCAGTGCGTGGGGTCGCGCAACGAGGAGAACCCCAACTGTTCGCGCATCTGCTGCCAGAGCGCCATCAAGAACGCCCTGCACATCAAGCGGGAGAACCCGGACGCCCAGGTATTCATCCTCTACCGCGACATCCGCACCTACGGGCTGCTGGAGGACTACTACACCGAGGCCCGCCGGCTGGGGGTCATCTTTTCGCGCTTCACGCCGGAAAACCCGCCGACGGCCGAAGCCGGGGAGGACGGCATCAAGGTCACCTTCCGTGACCACGTGCTGGGCCGCGACATCGAGGTGACCGCCGACCTGCTGGCGCTGTCGGCCGGCATGCGGGCATCGGACACCGACGAGTTCGCCGGTATCATGAAATTGCAGCGCACACCCCAGAACCACTTCATGGAGGCCCACGTCAAACTGCGGCCGGTGGACATGGGCACCGAGGGCATCTTCCTGTGCGGCACGGCCCACTCGCCGCAGCTTATCTCGGAAGCCACGGCCCAGGCCCTGGCGGCGGCCTCGCGGGCCACCACCTTTCTGGGGCAGCCCTTCCTGAAGCTGTCGGCGGTCACGGCGGTGGTTAACCCGGACAAGTGCGCCGCCTGCCTGGTGTGCGTGCGCTCGTGCCCCTACGACGTGCCGCGCATCAACGAAGACGGTGTCAGCGAAATCGACGAGGCCCTGTGCCACGGTTGCGGCGTCTGCGCCGCCGAGTGCCCGGCCAAGGCCATAGAACTCAACTGGTACGAGGACGACCAGATTCTGTGCAAGGTGGACGCCTTGCTCGAGGGGGTATTATGAAAGAGACGTTCGAACCGATCATCATCGCCTTTGCCTGCAATTACTGAGGGTACAACGCTGCGGACCTGGCAGGTACCATGCGACTGAAGTACCCTACGGACATCCGTATCGTGCGGGTGCCCTGCACCGGCAAGGTGGACGTGCTGCACATGCTCAGGGCCTTCGAAAAGGGCGCCGACGGCGTATACGTGGTCGGCTGCCTGGAGGGCGACTGCCACTACAACAGCGGCAACCTGCGGGCCCGCAAACGGGTCGAACAGGTGCAGAAGATCCTGGACACCATCGGCATCGGCGGCGAGCGGGTGCAGATGTACAACCTGTCCTCGGGCGAGGGGCCGCTGTTCGCCAAGTACGCCACCGAGATGCACGAGCGCATCCTGGAGATGGGGCCCAATCCCATCAAAGCCGGGCGTAAAAAAGCCGCCTGAAGGGCGGAGGGGCAGGGCGCCGCAAACCGAACACTTTAAAGAAGCCGCTCTGAAGCCGGCTCCGGGGAAGATTCCCCATCCCGGTGCCCGACGGGACGGCGGGGGGACTTCAAATCCAAAGAAAGAGAGGTCGCTTCCTATGATTGTCGCGGACAGAAAACCCATTGAAGAGATCATCGAAGAGGTCAAGGGCTACCAGCACATTCTGGTCCTGGGCTGTAACGAGTGCGTCACGGTCTGCGAGGCCGGCGGCAAGAAAGAGGTCGGTGTGCTGGCCTCGGCCCTGCGCATGCACGCCATGAACGAGGGGCGTGAGGTGCAGATCGACGAACACACGCTGGAGCGGCAGTGCGACCACGAGTACCTGGAGGAGATCCGGGACCGCATCGACCAGTACGATGCCGTCGTTTCGCTGGCCTGCGGCGTGGGCGTGCAGTTCATGGCCGAGAAATACCACAGCACGCCCATCTACCCGGGGGTCAACACCACCTTCCTGGGGGCCACCGAGGAGCGCGGGCTGTGGACCGAGCGCTGCCAGGCCTGCGGTTCCTGCATCTTGGCGCGCACCGGCGGCATCTGCCCCATCGCGCGCTGCGCCAAGCGGCTGCTCAACGGCCCCTGCGGCGGGTCCAGCTCCGGCAGGTGCGAGATCAACAAGGATGTCGATTGTGCCTGGCACCTGATCATCGAACGACTCAAAGCACTGGGCAAGCTGGAGGATTATGAAGAGCTGAGTCCCCTCAAGGACTGGTCCAAGGACAGGGCCGGGGGACCGCGAAAAGTTGTCAGGGAGGACGTGCAGCTATGAATGTGAAGACACCGAGTAGGCTGGAGAAGGTACTCGCCGCGGGCCACCTGGCCGTAACGTCCGAGTGCGGGCCCCCGCGGGGCAGCGACCCGCAGGTCATCGAGGAAAAGGCCAACCTGATCAAGGATTACGTGGACGCCGTCAACATCACCGACAACCAGACGTCGGTGACGCGCATGTGCAGCCTGGCGGCCTGTATCCGCCTGAAACAGATGGGACTGGACCCGGTGCTGCAGATGGTGACGCGCGACCGCAACCGCATTGCGTTGCAGAGCGACATCCTGGGGGCGGCTTCGTTCGACATCCACAACATCCTGTGTCTGTCCGGAGACCACCAGAGCTTCGGCGACAACCCCCAGGGACAGAACGTACACGACATCGATTCCATGCAACTCATCCAGACGGTGCGGCGCATGCGCGACGAGGGCAAGTTCCTGGGCGGCGACGACATCAAGCGTCCGCCGCAGATGTTCGTGGGGGCGGCGGCCAACCCCTTTGCCGACCCCTTCGAGATCCGCGTGCCGCGGCTGGCCAAGAAGGTCAAAGCCGGCGCCGAGTTCATCCAAACCCAGTGCATTTACAACATCGACAAGTTCGAGGAGTGGATGAAGGGCGTGCGCGACCGCGGGCTGCACGAGAAGGTTTACATCCTGGCGGGCATGACCCCCATGAAATCGGTCGGTATGGCCAAGTACATGAAGAACCGCGTGCCGGGCATGGACGTGCCCGACGAGATCATCCAGCGCCTTTCCGGGGTGCCCAAGGACAAACAGGCCGACGAGGGCATCCAGATCTGCATTGAGCACATGCAGCGGCTCAAGGAGGTCGAGGGCGTGGCCGGTTTTCACATCATGGCCATCGAGTGGGAACAGAAGGTCCCTGAAATCGTCAAGGGCGCCGGACTCTACCCGCGCCCCGATGTCGCCTGATCCCCGTATCGCGCAAGTCCAATGAACCCTGTCCCCGGCGGCGGAAGCCGCGGGACAGGGTTTCCTCGTCTGTGCGCCCAGAAAGGCCTTGATATTGGGCGGGCACTTTCCTATGAAAGACGGGTGGTGCCGCACCCGTGACCGGCGGCACGGACACACGCTACAACCCCCAGCGATCGGACGCCATGAGACGCAAGCCCCGGCTGTCACCGTTCATGTACCCCATCGTCTTTTTCGGTCTGGTGATCCTGGCCGGGGCGGCGGTGCTCTACTCCGGGTACGCGGCCAGCGAGCCCATTTCCTGGCTGGACGCCATGTTCACGGCCACATCGGCCACCTGTGTAACGGGCTTGGTGGTGGTGGACACGGGCTCCTTCTTCAACGGCCTGGGTCAGGCGGTCATCCTGGTACTCATCCAACTGGGCGGACTGGGCATCATGACCCTCACCAGTCTGGTGTTCATCCTGTGGACCAAGCGCGTATCACTGCTGGACCGCGTGGCGGTGGGGGAGAGCCTGCGGCACGACAAGTCCTTCAACCTGGGAAAATTTCTCAAGCAGGTGGTCCTCTGGACGATGCTCATCGAACTGTCCGGCGCCGTGCTGATCTACATCCAGTCGCCGGACGGTTTCCGGCCGTTTTCGGCCCTTTTCCACGCCGTATCGGCCTTCTGCAACGCCGGCTTTTCGCTCAACCGCGACAGCCTCATGGGTTTCCGCTCCGACTGGGGCATCAACCTGGTGTTCATGGCCCTGATCATCAGCGGCGGAATCGGGTTCTCCGTGCTGGTGGAACTGTACTCCCACGCCGGGCGGCGCATCATTTCCGGCGGACGCAAGAAATCGCCGCGTCCCTTCAGCTGGTATGCCACGGTGGTGCTGCGCACCAGCCTGGCGCTGATCGTCATCGGTTGGGCGGGCATCTATTTCGGGGAATTCATCGGCTTTCACCGCGACCTGCCGGTCAACGATGCCGTGCTGTCGGCGTTGTTCCAGTCGGTGACCTGCCGCACGGCCGGGTTCAACAGCCTGGACATCGGCCAGATGACCAACGTGTCGCTGCTGATCATGATGGTGCTCATGTTCGTGGGCGGCGCCCCGGGCTCCTGTGCCGGCGGTGTCAAGGTGACCACCTTTCGCACCATGATCGCCTTCGGCCTGGCCCAGATCAAGGGCCGTGAACAGACCGAGATCGGCCGGTTCGCCGTGGACCAGTCCACGCTCAACAAGGCGCTGGTGCTGACCGTTTTCGGTGTGCTCATCCTGGCCTCGGCCACACTGCTGCTCAACTTCACCGAAGGTGCCGATCTGCCTCATCCCCAGGCCCATGGCATCGGCCTGGACATTCTCTTCGAGGTGGTGTCGGCTTTCGGCACGGTGGGGCTCAGCACGGGACTGACCCCCAAGCTCAGCTCCGCGGGAAAGGTGGTCATCATGCTGCTGATGTTCATCGGGCGGCTAGGGCCCATCCTGTTCCTGTCGGCCATCCAGAGCCTGCAGAAGAAACAGTACTACCGCAAGCCTGAGGAAAGCCTGCTGATCGGTTAGCGGCCGTGCGTCACCCGGAGGCGGTTGCCGTCCGCGGGCGAGTGCGCGTTCCCTGGGCAGGGGGAAAGGCGCGGGCGGACGGCCGGGTGCCGCGATTGATCCGCTGCGGCGGTCGGCGATCGTGTAGAAAAGGGGGATACGAGTATGGCGGTCAAACTGCTGGTAGGCGTCATCGGTCTGGGCAAATTTGGTTTTTGGTTCGGACAGAGCCTGGTGGAACTGGGGCACGAGGTACTGGGTGTCGACGTCAATCCCGACAATGTGCGGCGGGCCCAGAACATCTTCAGCCAGGTCTACCAGGCCGACGCCATGGACAAGGAGGCGCTCAAGCAAATCGGCTTCACCGACGTGACCCACGCCCTGGTCAGCGTGGGCGAGTCCATTTCGGCCTCCACCATGATCTCGATGTATCTCAAGGAACTGGAGATTCCCAACGTGTGGGTCAAGGCCGTGCATTCCGACCACAAGAAACTGCTCAATAAGATCGGCGTGGACAAGGTCATCATACCCGAACAGGTGGCCGCCCAGCAGCTGGCCAACCGCGTGGCCATGCCCGGCTTCATCGACTACCTGCCCTTCGACCACACCATGGTGCTCAAGGAGCTCAAGGTCAAGGAGTGGGCCGGCCGCACCCTGCGCGACATCGACCTGACCAACCGCTTCAATATCCAGGTCATCGCCGTCAAGAAGGCCGGCGACAACCGCTTCCACTTCATTCCCAAGGCCGACGATACCGTGGGCGAGGGCGACATCATGATCGTCATCGGCCCTTCGGAAGGTCTGTCGGAAATCAAGAGTTGAAGCAGACGGGATTTGCCATGAGACACAGACTGTTGCCCCTGTTGGTCCTGCCGCTGCTGTTGCTGGCCGCCTGCGGCCGGGTGACGGTGGGGCCACCCATGCCCGGGGAGACCGCCGAAGCCAGGCGCCTGTTCGACCAGGCCGAAAAGCTGTACGCAGCCGGTTCGGAGGATAGTGCCCTGCAGGCATACGCCCGATACCTGGCGCAGTATCCCCGGGGCCTGCAGGCTCCCGCCGCGCTGATGAAAATGGGCGCCATCTACGAAAAGCGGGGCAAGGCCGAAGAGGCCCGCGCTGCCTACCGCCGGCTCGTTGATACCTTTCCCGACAGTCCGCTGGCCGACCTGGCACGCGTCAACCGGCTGGCGACCTATGCCCGCGAAGAGGACTACGGCCAAGTGATCGCACAGGCGCCGACGGTGATCAACGCCCTGCGGACGGACGCCCAGCGGTACCGGGCGTACATGCTGCTGGCCAAGGCGCACCTGGAGATCGGTGACCTGGCCAAAGCCGTGCCCGCCTTGGCCAGGGCCCATGCCTTGGGCGACGAGCAGCAGAAGGCCGAGATCGCCCACACCCTTCAGCAGATCCTGCCGCGCCTGAGCCTGGCCGAGCTGCAGTCGCTGCTCAGCAGCCAGAAGGATGATTTCACCCGCGGCGCTCTGCTGGCCCGTTTGGGCGAGTTTTACCTGGAGCAGGAGCGCTACGACGAGGCGCTGGCGACCTTCGAGCAGTTCCTCGCGGACTATCCCCAGCACCCGGAGGCCCAGCGGATCCGCGAACAGGTGGCCGCTCTGCAGGGTAAGGCGGGCGGCGCCCGCTACGCCATGGGCTGCCTGCTACCGCTGACCGGTCCCTATGCCGCCATCGGCCAGAAGGCCCTGGACGCCGTGGAACTGGCCTTCAGCCAGATCACCGGTGCACAGGGCGCCTCGCCGTTGAAACTGGTGGTCCGGGACACGGCCGGGGACCCCGCCAGGGCGGTGGCCGCGGTGCAGGAGCTTGCCCGGCAGCAGGTTGCGGCCATCATGGGGCCCATCGTGGCCGTGCGGGCGGCAGCCGAGGAGGCCCAGCGCCTGCGCATCCCCATGATCGCCATGACCCAGAAATCCGGCATTGCGGCCATCGGCGACTACGTCTTCCGCAACTTCATCACCCCCCGTATGCAGGCGGTCCGCATCGTGCGTTACGCCATGGAGCGGCTCAACGCCCGCCGCTTCGCCATCTTCTACCCGCGCGAGAAGTACGGTACCACCTTCATGCAGATTTTTTGGGACGAGGTCACCCGACGGGGGGGCCGGGTGACCGCGGCGGAGTCCTACCAGCCGGACCAGACGGACTTCGCCGACAATATCAAGAAACTGGCGGGCATTTACTATCCGGTGCCGGAGTCGCTGAAGCCGCCGGAGTGCCGGCGTCCTGACACGCCGGAGGGCAGGAAGGAAAAACCGCGCCCCATCATCGACTTCGACGTGCTCTTCATTCCGGATGCGCCGGCGACGGTCGGCCTGATCATCCCCCAGCTGGCCTTCTACGACGTGCGCGGCGTCTACCTCTTCGGCACCAACCTGTGGCACTCCCGGCGGCTGATCGAGATGGCGGGGCAGTACGCCCAGGGAGCCATGATGCCGGACGGCTTCTTCGCCGAGAGCCCCTCCCCGGCCGTGCGGACTTTTGTGGGGGCTTTCCAGTCGACTTTCAACCGCATGCCGGGCTTCGTCGAGGCGGTGGCTTACGACAACGCCACGCTGCTGTTGACCCTGATCGGCCGGGAAGGCGTGCGTTTCAGGGGGACGCTCAAGGAGCGGCTGCTCCGCATCCACCCCTTTCCCGGCGTCACCGGCCTGACGCAGTTCGCCCCCGACGGCGAGGCCCGCAAGAGGCTCTACCTGCTGAAGATCAAGGGCGAGCGTTTCGAAGAGATCGCGGACGACTCCCTGTCCCTGCCCCCGGCCGAAACCCCGGCGTCCCCGACCGGTTGACAGCCGTTTACGCCCCCGCGGACGCCCGCAGTTCTTCGAGCAGGGCGTCGGTGGTGCGCTGTCGGCAGTAGCCCCGGATGTGGCTCAGCGACGAGGTGTGGCGCGCTTCGCTGAAGGTGGCACAGGCGTCGGTGACCAGGGTGACGAGGTAGCCCAGGTCGCAGGCGTCGCGAACCGCCGAGCTGATGCACTGGTCGGTGAGCAGGCCGGCCACGATGAGGTATTTCACGCCCAGGTTTCCCAGGATGTAGTGGATATTGGTGGAGATGAAGACCGACGAAGAGGTCTTGGGAAACACCATCTCGTCTTCGCCCGGGGCGATGACGTCCAGCACCCGGGCGTCCCATGACCCGCGGGGCACGTTGAATCCGGTGATCTTGTAGTCCAGGCTGCGGTCGCGCCCGTCGGCCGTCAGGCTCTCGATGACGGTATACATGACTTCGATGCCCGCCCGCCGGCAGGCCCGCTGCAGGCGCTGCATGGCGGGCAGCGCCACCTCCTCCAACCGCTCGAAAAAATAGGCATGGCGGCTGCGGGCCTCTTCCGGGGACAGCCCCATATCACGGTACTCCCCCCCGTCAGGGCGGGCGTTGTAGTTCTGCACGTCGATGAACAGCAGGGCGGTTTTATCGGGTTCCACCGGGATCTCACGGCTGAGCGGATGGGCCATTGCATCTCTCCTTGTAACACTGTGATCCCCCGTGCCCGTGGCGCGAAACCGGCCGGTGCCGGGGGGACGCATTTCCCCGGCACGGCGTCACGGGCCGAGGGTCCTAATACCGCTCGGCCAGCATCTCGACTTCTTCTTCCAGGCTCAGGTTCTTTAAGGCCGCCCATTCAGTACGGCGGATGGCCAGGTAGGCCCGCGCCAGGTCTTCGCCCAGCGCGGCGCACAGCACCTCGTCGCGCTCCAGGGCGGTCACGGCCTCGCCGAGGTTGCGCGGCAGCAGGTGGATGCCCCGTTGCCGGCGTTCCGCCTCGGGGATGCGTCCGGGGTCCACGCAGACCTCTTCGGGCAGGGGCAGCTTGCGTCGGATGCCGTCGAGCCCCGCGGCAACCAGCGCGCCGGCGCACAGGTAGGGGTTGGCCGTGGCGTCGGAGACCTTGTATTCGAAGCGGCCGGCGCAGGTGCCGGCGGCATTGCGCGAGACCCGCACGGCGGCCTCGCGGTTGTCGTACCCCCAGCAGGTGAAGGCCCCGGCCCAAAAGTGCGGCTGGATGCGTCGGAAAGAACTCTTGCTGGGAATGGTCAGGGCCGTCAGACCGGGCAGGTGCTCCAGCAGGCCGGCAATGAAGGCGGCGGCCCGGGCGTCGATCCCGTCGGGCGCGCCCGGATCACCGGTGATGTTGTTGTCCTCCTGCCACAGGCTGATGTTGATGTGGCAGCCGGAACCCGCCCGGTCCTCCACGATCTTGGGCAGAAACGAGGCGATCAGGCCGTGGTTCAGCGCCACGCCGCGTACCGTTTCGCGGTAGATCACCTGGCGGTCGGCGGCTTCCATGGCCTCACCGTAGCCGATGATGAGTTCCTGCTGCCCGGGGCCGGACTCGGGGTAATAGCCCTCCACGGTGAGGCCCTGGGAGGTCAGCGCGTCGGCCAGCGCGTTGATCAGTTCGCAGTGCAGGTTCATGGCCGAGGTGGCGGCGAACACACTGTCGTCGGCCGGCACCAGGTTGCCCCGTTCGGTGCGGCGCAGCAGGAAAAACTCGTTTTCAAAGGCCATCTTGAGGCGCAGCCCCTCGGCTGCCAGCGCTTCCACCTGGCGGCGCAGGAAGTTACGCGGGCATAGCGACCAGGGTTTCTTTTCGGGACCGCCGACCATGTCGCTGAGCACCAGGGCGTTGCCGGGGGCGTAGGGCAGCCTTTTCAGGGTGGACCAGTCCGGTATCAGGCGCACCTCGCCCACCGGCCCCAGCCCGGTTTCGGGCACCACGCTGTCGCCCATCACCGGGAGGGCCTGCTGGGCCACAGTGATGCCCACGCCGTTTTCGATGAACATGTCCAGACTGTCGATGTGCGCCGCCTTGGCACGGATGACGTTGGCGTTGTCGCACCAGATGATGCGCACGAAACGGATGCCGTCCTGCTTGAGATCGTTGACCAGACTGTCGCTCATGGTATTTCCTTTCAGAATGTCCCGCCGTCCACCCGGGACGGCGGTTTCCGGCGGGGGATCCCCGCGGCCGGGCGTTCACGGAGCGCCCTCGGTCCTGCGGGCGGCGGGGGCCCTTCGGGCCGAAACCGGTACCGGCGCCGGGGATATGTCCGAACCCTATACATAAAAAGGCACCTTCCTGTCAAACCGGCGCCGGGACGATCGCAGGTTGCGGCGGCGTATCCGTGGTGCGTGCGTTCCATCGCCGGCGGTCCGGTGGTGTGCGGGTACGGGCTGTTTTTAGGATAAAAAATATCTTATTTGGACTGTATTGGTTGACACGTCGCCGCCGCTCAGGTATATGTTTAAATCTTTATGCATTACAACATCGGGTGCCCACCGGATCGCAAAGAGTAGAACATGAAAAAACTATCATACGGCCTGTTGTTTCTTTTCCTCTGCCTGCCTGTCGTTTCCTGTAAATCCGAAAAAACCGCCAAGGCGCCACCGCCGCCGCCGGAGGTCAAGGTGATCCGCACCGAGGCGGTCGACGTGCCCATCTACCAGGAGTTCGTGGGGCAGGTTTTCGGCCTCAAGGACATCGCCATCCGCGCGCGCGTGGAGGGCTTCCTGGAAGGCATCCACTTCAAGGAGGGGTCGCGGGTCAAAAAGGGGCAGCTGCTCTACACCATGGAAAGCCAGCCCTTCGAGGCCGAAGTGGCTGCCAAGATGAGTATGGTGGCCGAGGCCAAGACCATGCTGGCCAAGGCCAAGAGCGACCTGGGGCGCATCAAGCCCCTGGCGGCCGAAAAGGCGGTCAGCCAGAGCGACCTGGACGGCGCCGTGGCCCGTTACGAGGCCGCCATCGCCTCGGTGGAGGCGGCCCAGGCCAATCTCAGGGCGGCTAAAATCCTGCTGGGCTACACCAGGATCTATTCTCCGCTGACCGGTATCATCGGCAAGACCCAGGCCAAGGTGGGCGATTTTGTGGGGCGCAGCCCCAACCCGGTGCTGCTCAACACGGTGTCACGCATCGACACCGTGCTGGTGCAATTTTTTATCACCGAGGTGGAGTATCTCAAATTTGCACGCCGTTTCAAACTGGGCAGCAGCAATTCCCGAGCCGCAGCCAAGGAGCCTCCCCTCGACCTGATCCTGGCGGATGGGTCGGTATATGGACACCGGGGGAAGTTGGATTTCATTGACCGCGAGGTGGACCCCACCACGGGGTCCATGCTGGTACAGGCCTCTTTCCCCAATCCCGACGAGCTTTTGCGTCCCGGGCAGTTCGCTAAAGTGCGGGCCATGGTCGAGAAGGTCAAGGGCGGCATCCTGGTCCCCCAGCGCTGCGTCATCGAACTGCAGGGACTGCACAGCGTTTACGTGGTGGGCAGTGACAACAAGGTGCAGAATCGCGAGGTCAAGGTGGGCCCCAAGGTGAAGGGGAACTGGCTGATCATCGAAGGGCTCAAACCCCGCGAACACGTCGTTTACGAAGGACTCCAGGTGGTCAAGGACGGTTTGACCGTGAAACCCGTGGTCGCCATCCTGGAACCCGCCGGCCGGGAGGACGGGGCATCGAAGGACAGAGCGGACACCAAAAAACGGGCCAAAGAAAGCAAGTGATCCGATATGGGTAAGTTTTTCGTCTCGCGGCCCATCGTGGCCATGGTGATCGCCATCATCACGGTAATCGTGGGACTGGTGTTCCTGGGCGGGCTGCCCACCGAGCAGTACCCGGACATCACGCCGCCCATCGTCGAGGTGCGCGCCACCTACACCGGGGCCAACGCCATCAGCGTGGAGCAGTCGGTGGCCACGCCCCTGGAGCAGGAGATCAACGGCGTCGACAACATGATCTACATGAAGTCGACCAACGCCAATGACGGCTCCATGACCATCCAGGTCTCCTTCGAGATCGGCACCGACCCGGACATGAACACCGTGTTCACCCAGAACCGCGTGGCCGCGGCCACCGCCAAGCTGCCCGAGGAGGTCAAGCGCTTCGGGGTGAGCACCCAGAAGTCGCTGCCCAACATCCTCATGCTCATCG
>CAYZCL010000087.1:0-8120 GCA_964476595.1 uncultured Desulfobacteraceae bacterium | reverse complement strand
CGAGGATACTCCGGTTTTGAGGTTGTCGATGCGATTTACAGCCGGGATCCCACCGAGCCGAATGAAGGCCTTGTTGTGGCAATCATGCCAACTGAGCTGGTCAGCGTTCCTCGACCAGATGACTGCCGGCATTCGACTGTGGCTCAGCGTCATCACGAAGGCGTGCAGCCGGCTGACAACGCCCTCGAGGATAATCCGGGGATACTCTCCCCAGTCGCTCTGGCTCTGCGCGCCGGCAACCGTCTCTGCCCGACGCCAGGTGCGGATCCAGGGCTTGGGATAGCGTGCCCGAACATAACGCAGCACCGAACGGATGGTGTCGCTGCATGATTTGGCCATGCGGTGGCCGGATCGGCAGCATGCATGCAGGCTTTGCTTTGTGCCGGGAATTCGGCACAGGTGTCGCGGGCAGTGCGCGTAGGAACGTTGGCTTGCCTGTATGTCAGAGCAGGAAAGGCGGCGTGTTCATTTGACGAGCACCTCCCGTCTGAATTTTCCGATACCGAACTGCTCGATGAAACGCGCACTGCGAACGGCCCCTGCGGCGTGGGTGCCGTAAACACGCAGGCATCTTCGGATGAGATCCAGCACCCGGGCGTCATCCAGGCCCTCGGCGATAAGATCGCCGATTCGCGGTGCGGCCGCCGCATTGCCGCCGAACACGAGCTTCCAGCCGGAGCGGCCGCCGATGAGACCGATGTCGCGTACCCACGATTCGCAGCAGCAGATGCGGCACCCCGAAACGCCGACTTTGACCTTGTAAGGTAGCGGGTGCTCGAGCTCCAGTTCTGAAATTTTACGTCCCATGGCCGGGGCGTTCATCGCCCCGAACTTGCACCAGTCAACGCCCGGGCAGGCCTGCACGTAGTGAACCCTCCCGCGGGCATGGGGCATCACGGCAGGAATGCCCAGGTCCTTTTTGAGCGCGGGCAGCCGCTCTTCGTCCGTTCCCAGGAAGCACAGGCGTTGGGCGCCGGTCAGCTTGGCGGCCGGGATGTTGTAACGGCGGGTGATGTCGGCGAGACGCTTTAAATCGTCTGCGGTCAGAATGCCCATATCCCGGCCCGGCAGGATAACAAAGCTTTTTCCGAGATTGGTCCTGGGCCCTTTTGAGGTCATTGTGTCACTCTTTGTTTGGGTGTCCTTATCGAAAGTAACGGACAATCCGCATTTCCCATTATCCCTTGCGCAGACGCTATCTGATCGGTCTATGGTCCGTCAAGCGGGACAAGGCCTTTTTCCTTTTTTTAAGCCGTTGGCGACGGTGGCGATTCTTCGATTTGGTCCTCAAGGCAAGGCCTTCAAGGGCCGATAAGCGACCTATTGGTTGCCCCCGGATGGGTGCCGACAAGGCCGTTTGGGAAGACCCCTGCCATGTCCGTGAATAGTCTTATGGAGGCGTCAAATGTCGGATGTCCATCTCAACCGGAAAAATGGGATTCCCTGCGGCAAATTCCGGTTTTCTTTTTCATGGCACGTTGTAAAAAACAAGGGGGATATGATGCCAGACCGGCTCCCCTGTGGCTGCCACTGCTGGTAAACGTCCGTCCCGCCGCGCAGACAGCCCATCTTCAGAAGCGCTTGGCATCATAGGAATCCTTGAACAATTTTTAAATGGAGAAGAGTCGATAATGAAAAACATGAAGCTGAGCACCAGACTGCTGGCGGTCTTTCTGGCAGTAGGGGTAATCCCTTTCGCTGTGATCGGGGGCATTTCTTTATCCAACGCGCAGAAAGCCCTGCACAAGGCGTCGTATGAGAAACTCCAGGCGGTTGCCCATCTGAAGGCGCGCCAAATGGAGGATTACTTCAAAGCCGCCTTTTTACAAATGGCTATTTTCAGCCGCAGTCAGGACGTTAGTCATCTTTTCGAGCGACTTGTGGAGTACCACCATGACACCCATGTATCACCCACCGGGCCTTATGACGTGTCCACGGACGCGTACCAGAATATCTGGAGGCAGGACGGTGCCAGCATAACCCGGTTCTGGAAAGACAGTGGCTTTTCCGACGTGTACATCATCTGCGCAAAGCATGGGCACGTGATGTATACCGCGGCGAAAAGGCGCGAGATAGGCGAAAACCTGGGACACGGCGAGTACAAAGACTCTGGACTGGCCCAAGTGTGGCGTGAGGTGGTGACTTCCGGCAAACAGTGCCTTGTGGACTTCAGGCCGTATGCCGCTGAGGACAACCAGCCGGCCTGTTTTGCCGGATACCCCATCAAGATCCAGAATGGCCAGACGATCGGTGTCATTGCTTTTCAGTTCTCCATTAAGCAGATTAATCATATCATGCAGTCGCGTGACGGCATGGGGAAAACCGGAGAGGCTTATCTGGTGGGGCCCGACAAACTGATGCGGTCGGACGCAATTTTCGACACTGCGCATCATACAGTGAAGGCATCTTTTTCCAATCCCAGCAAGGGGCGTGTGGACAACGTCGCCGTTCGGGAAGCGCTTGCCGGGAAGTCGGGAGAAAAGATCGTTTCCGGTTTCAATGGAAGACCTGTTTTGGCGGCTTTCCTCCCGTTGCAGATTGGGGGGGTAACCTGGGCTCTGATTGCTGAAGTCGAAAAGTCTGAGGCGTTTGCAGCCGTACATAACCTGAAGTCGCAGATCGGTGTGGTTGCCATTATCGGCCTTTTGGCCATCATTGTTGTTGCACTGATGTTCACCCGTTCTATCACCAAACCCATCGGCAATATTATCGACGGACTGCGCAAGGGGAGCGAGGAAGTGACCACCGCTGCCGGAGAGGTGTCGTCTGGCAGCCAGTCCCTGGCGGAGGGTGCCTCCGAACAGGCCGCTTCCATTCAGGAGACTTCCGCATCACTGGAAGAGATGACCTCTATGACTCATCAGAATTCAGGCAATGCCGAGCAGGCGGACCGACTCATGCAGCAGACCAACCAAGTCGTATCCCGTGCTGCCAAGTCCATTGGCGAACTGACGGGCTCCATGGCGCAAATCGAGAAAGCCAGCGAGGAGACGTCCAGAATCATTAAAACCATCGACGAGATCGCCTTTCAAACGAATCTTTTGGCCCTCAACGCAGCCGTCGAGGCGGCCCGGGCCGGTGAGGCAGGGGCCGGTTTCGCGGTGGTAGCCGACGAGGTCAGGAATCTTGCCATACGAGCAGCCGAAGCCGCAAAAAACACTGCTGCATTGATTGAAGACACCGTCAATAAGGTGACGAGCGGTTCGCGCATCGTTGAAAACACCAGCGAAGCTTTTGACCATGTGGCCGACAGCATCGGCAAGGTGGGTGGGCTGGTGCAGGAGATCTCGGTGGCATCCAGCGAGCAGTCGAAAGGCACGGATCAGATCAATACCGCTGTTGCTGAAATGGAAAGGATCACGCAAGTGACGGCGGCCAACTCCGAGGAACTGGCCGCCTCGGCTGAAGAACTCAACGCTCAGGCGGAAAAAATGAATCAACATGTGCGGTTGTTGTCCGCCTTTTTGGGCGGTGTTGCAGGTGAAGGGACGTCACATACCGGACGTCGTTGGAAGCTTTCCACCGGGCCAAAGACAATGTCAGTACCGGCGGAAGCTCAAAAAGGCCAGCAGCACCCGGCACACCGCCCTTCCGCTTTTGCTGAATCGCCGGAGACGGTACCCCAAAAAGCCTGTCCTGAAAAAGGGGGAACACTTAAAGAGTGTTTCAAAGATTTCTGAAGGGCGTTTGTGGGCCATCCGAATAATTAAGTGGCTAAATGAAGAGATTCTGCTCTTCGTTTTGGTGGAAGGACTGGTTTCCAACCAATGCCCGGCCGGCGCCAGAAGCCGACATGGGGTATGGATGTGAAGGCGGGCGGCTTACTCTTTTCCACCCCTTATTTATTCATCAGCAACGCTTGATGCGCTCGATTAAGCCGCATTATTTGATGGTGTGCTGGGGGTAAACCAAATCTCTCCTAAAACCGATTTCGGTCAGGATGGTGGACCCCTCGATGCCCACAAGTCTTGTATTGCGGCAAAACATCATTGTGCAGAATTATTGCGGCGTGCTCCGGCGGATTTCCGGCATGCAGGTAGCCGAACGCATAGCTGTCGTAAGGGGCCACACAGGTTTAAAAGAAAACACTTTGTTCGGAAAGAGGGTTGGTCGGTCACGTTGAGTAAGAAATCAGGAAAAATGGCCCTAAGATTGTACCCTTGTCCGATTTCAGGCAAAGAAAAAGGGCTTAAGATTGCTCTTAAGCCCTTAATTTTACTGTGGTAGCGGGGGCTGGATTCGAACCAACGACCTTCGGGTTATGAGCCCGACGAGCTACCAGACTGCTCCACCCCGCATCAATGTTTCGGAAATTATATAAATAAGACAAAAGCCGGATGCTGTCAACCCCTTTTTTGAACCTATCGCTGGCTGGTTATGGGGTCGGCCTAATCGGCGGGGATGATTTCGAATGAAGTGTTGATTTCGGCCACCCCGCGTACCGTGGCGGCCACCGAGCAGTATTTTTCTTCCGACAGCCCAATGGCCTGGGCCACGGCTTTCTCGGTGAGGTCCTTTCCCACTATGCGGTAATGTACGTGGATGGTGCGGTAGGCCCAGGGCGGGTCTTCGCCGCGTTCGCCGTCGGCGGTGACTTCCAGCCGGGTCACGGTCTTGCGCTTCTTTTCGAGGATGTCGACGACGTCGTAGGCCGAACAGGCCGAAAGGGCCACCAGCAGCATTTCCGAGGGGCTGACCCCCCGGGGCGGCTGGTCACCGGACAGCACCACGGAGTGCTGGCGGGAATCGGTGCCGACAAAGGTGCGGTCGCCGACCCAGCGTACGGTGGTCTTGGGCATGGCATTTCCCTCCATTTGAAAGGCGGTCAGGGCTTTTCGCGGGCCGACAGCAGGCGGCGCAGCCGCTCGATTTCGCGCGCTCGGCCGGGGCCGGGGGGGCAGCGGTACAGCACCCGTTTGCGGCGCGATGCCCGACCCGCGGTGATTTCCAGGCTGGATTTGGGGACATCCAGCAGTTTCGCCAGGAATTTGAGGCACATCCGGTTGGCGGCGCCCTCCACGGGCGGCGCCTTGAGACGTACCCGCAGGGCGCCGTCGTGCAGCCCGGTGACTTCGTTGCGCGAGGCGCGCGGCTGCACGTAGACGGCGAAGCGGATGCCGCGGTCGTCGGCGTCAAGCTGCAGTGCGACCGCTCTCACGCGCCGTTTCCCGCCGGGCTCCGCCGCATCAGTCCCCCTCCGGTGCCTGGCGCCGGATGAGGTCCCGGATGAATGTTGGCGGCCGCACCACACGACCGTTCTCGTCCACGTAGGGGTGACGCGTGAACCCCGCGGCCACCGGGGTTTCGCCCTTCTCCGCCAGGATGCGGTAGTCGAACTTCATACCCGCCTTGACTTCCAGGTCCAGGCGGGTTTCGATGATCAGCCGGTCGTCGTAGCCCACCGGCTGGAGGTACTTGCAGTAGGCCTCCGAAACCGGCAGGAAGATGCCGCGCTCCTCCATCTGCCGGTAGGTCACGCCCCAGGCGCGGAACAGCTCGGTGCGGCCCATCTCGAACCACCGCAGGTAGTTGGCATAGTAGGCGTAACCCATGTTGTCGGTGTCGCCGTAGATGACGCGGGTGCTGCAGCGGTGTGCCGGGGTGTGCATGGTCAGGCGGGGCTCCCGTGCAGGATTTCCGTGATCAGGCGCCGCAGTTCGCCGTAGCCGGTGCACACCGGCAGCTGCGGGAACTCGGCCACCACGTTGGCCGGCGGACGGAACAGAATGGGGCGGTCGGCCTTGAGCAACATGTCGATGTCGTTGTAGGAGTCGCCGATGCCGATGGTCTTGTAGTTGAGCCCCTTAAAGGCCAGCAGGGCCTTTTGCTTGCTGTTGCGCTGGCGCAGGTTGTACGTGCGGATGGCGCCGTCCGGGGCGATGGTCAGGTCATGGCACAGCAGGGTGGGCCACTTGAGCTTGGCCATCAGCGGTTTGGCGAACTCCTCGTAGGTGTCCGAGACGATGATCACCTGGACTTCGGAGCGCAGCCAGTCCAGGAACTCCACGGCGCCCTCCAGGGGCTCCATGGTGGCCACCACTTCCTGGATGTCCTGAAGAGTGAAGCCCCTTTCGTTCAGGATGGCCAGGCGCCCGCGCATCAGCTCGTCGTAGTCGGCGATGTCGCGGGTGGTCAGGCGCAGTTCCGGAATGCCGGTCTTTTCGGCGAACTCGATCCAGATTTCGGGGGTGAAGATGCCCTCCAGGTCGGAACAGACAACGTGCATGTGTCAGTGCTTTCTTTTCGTTTTCAGGCGCTTGCGTCCAGGTTGTTTTTCTCTTCGATGCGGATCAGCACCGGGCGGTCCTTGATGACATCCAGTTTCTCGATCTCGACCAGGGCCGTCTGGATGTCGGCTTCGCGGGCCTGGTGGGTGAGCATCACCAGCGGTACGGCACCGTCGGTCTTGCGGCCCTTCTGGTGCACGGTCTGGAGGCTGATGCCGCAGCGGCCCAGCACCCCGGAGATCTTCGACAGCACGCCGGGCCGGTCCAGGGCCGCGAAACGCAGGTAGTAGTGCATGTCCAGTTCGTCCACCGAGATGATGGGCACCTTGCGGACGTTGTCCGGCAGAAAGCCCAGCAGCGGGATGCGCCCCGTGATGCCGGCCGACAGGTTGCGCGCGATGTCCACGATGTCGCCCACCACGGCGCTGGCGGTGGGCATCATGCCGGCGCCGTGTCCGTAGAGCAGGATGTCGCCCACGGCGTCGCCGCTGACCATGATGGCGTTGAGCGATCCGTTGACGCTGGACAGCAGGTTGTTTTCGGGAATCATGGTGGGGTGGATGCGGGCCTCCACGCCCCTTTTATGAAGCTTGCTGATGGCCAGCAGCTTGATGCGGTAGCCGAACTGGCGGGCGAACTCGATGTCCATGGGGTCGATGCCCGAGATGCCCTCGGTGTAGACGTGCGCCAGGTCCAGTTCCATGCCGTAGGCCAGGGAGGAGAGCAGCGTGAGCTTGTGGGCCGCGTCGATGCCCTCCACGTCCAGGGTGGGGTCCGCCTCGGCGTAGCCGCTCTCCTGGGCGGCGGCCAGGGCCTCCCGGAAGGAGATGCCCTCGTCGGTGATCTTGGACAGGATGTAGTTGCAGGTACCGTTCAGGATGCCGATCATGGCGGAGACGCGGTTGCCGACCAGCGACTCGCGCAGGGCCTTGACGATGGGCATGCAGCCCCCGATGCTGGCTTCGAAGGCCAGGTCCACACCGCGGGCGGCGGCCGAGCGGAAAATGCGGCCGCCGTGGCCCGCCAGCAGGGCCTTGTTGGCCGTCACCACGGGCTTGCCGTTGGCGATGGCCGCCAGAATGACGTCCTTGGCGAAGGTCTCGCCGCCCACCATTTCGACGATGATGTCCACCTCGGGGTCGTTGACCACGGCCATGGCGTCGGTGGTCAGCACGCCGGGCGTCAGGTCCACGCCACGGTCGGTCTGGATGTCGATGTCCGCCACCGACCGCAGGTTCAGGTCCAGGCCGGTGCGGGCATGCAGGATGTCACGGTTTTCGGTGAGGATGCGGGCCACCCCCGTGCCCACCGTGCCGAATCCAATCAGGCCGATGTTGATTGCGCTCATGAAACTGGTTTCCCCCATGTTGCCTTGTGGGGCCGTCCTGCGACGGCGGATAAAAGACTTCCTTTATATCCCATCGCCCGGCCGATTGCAAACCGCCTTCGCGGGTCACATGATTTTGCGGATGCCCCGGATGGCCTGGTTGATGCGCATGTGGTTTTCGATGAGGGCGAAGCGCACGTAATCGTCGCCGTACTCGCCGAAGCCCAGTCCCGGGGAGACCGCCACCTGGGCCTCGTTGATCAGGAACTTCGAAAACTCCACGGATCCCATGTGGCGGTAGCGCTCCGGGATGCGCGCCCACACGAACATGGTGGCGCGGGGACTGGGCACGGACCAGCCGATACGCGCCAGGCCGTTGATGAGCGTGTCGCGGCGCTCGCGGTAGGTGTCCCGGATTTCGGCTACGCACTCCTGGGGGCCGTTCAAGGCGATGATGGCGGCGATCTGGATCGGTTGAAAAATGCCGTAGTCCAGGTAGCTTTTGATGCGGCGCAGGGCGGCGATGATCTCGGGGTTGCCCACGCAGAAGCCCACCCGCCAGCCGG
>CAYZCL010000086.1:0-2121 GCA_964476595.1 uncultured Desulfobacteraceae bacterium | reverse complement strand
TCTATTGTCATGTGTCTGCTGTTCATCATCGTCGATCTCGGGCAGCCCATGCGTATCTTCAACGTCTGGCTCTACCCCACGCCCCACTCGGTGCTTTTCTGGGACACCATCGTGCTCAACGGCTACCTGTTTCTGAACATCGTCATCGGCTGGAACGTGCTGGAGGCCGAGCGCAACGGGGTCCACTACCAGCCCTGGGTCAAGCCGCTGATCTACATCTCCATTCCCTTCGCCGTCAGCATCCACACCGTGACGGCCTACCTGTACTGCGGCCTGCCAGGCCGGGGGTTCTGGCTGACGGCCATCTTGGCCCCCCGCTTTCTGGCTTCGGCCTTCGCAGCCGGTCCTTCGCTGTTGATCCTGCTGTGCCTGTTCATCCGCAAGACCACCCACTTCGATCCAGGGCGCGAGCAAATCCAGGCCCTGGCCAAGATCGTGGCCTACGCCATCTGCATCAACGTCTTCTTTTTCCTGTGCGAGGTTTTCGTGGCTTACTACAGCAACATTCCGGAGCACATGATGCACTTGACTTACCTGTTTGCCGGGCTGCACGGCAAGTCGGCGCTGGTGCCCTGGATGTGGACCTCCATGGTACTGATGGCCATCGGAATCATCCTGACGGTCAACCCGGCCACCCGTCGCAACGAAAACGTCCTGATCGTGGCCTGCATCGCCATCTTCATCGGCACCTGGATCGATAAGGGCATGGGCATGATCTCGGGCGGCTTCGTGCCCTCGCCGCTGGAGCACGTCACCGAGTACATGCCCACCTTTCCCGAGCTCATGATCACCATGGGGGTTTACGCCGCCGGTTTCCTGGTGCTGACCATTTTGTTCAAGATCGCGGTCTCGGTGAAAGAAGAAGTGGCCGCCTAGGGCCTTCCGAAAACAACCGATGCAAAAGGGGGCCGCCGTGCGCGCCCCCTTTTTTCGTACCTCGACCCCCGCTTGCCATGAGCGTCATCGCCGATATAAAACCGCCCCCGGACCTTCCGGAGGCCCTGCGGCCGGATCTTGAGGACCGGCTGACGGCTTTCGCCGGAGCCGTGCGCGACGCCGGTATCGACCCCCAGGTTTTCGCCGGTGTTTCACAGTCCCTGGCGCGCGTGTTCGCCTGCAGCGATTTCGTGGCCGCCAGCTGCACCCGGCATCCCGAGTTGCTGCCGGAACTCATCGCCGGCGGAGACCTGGACGCCCCCGCCTCCGGGGAGACTTGCCGCCGACGGCTGCGGCGCGCCCTGGGTGATCCCGGGGTGCTGGACGAATCGGCCGCCGCGGCGATTTTGCGGCGCTTCCGGCGGCGCGAAATGGTGCGCATCGCCTGGCGGGACCTGTCCGGCCGGAGCAGTCTCGCCGAGGTCATGCTGGAGCTCTCCGCGCTGGCCGAGACCTGCCTGCAGCAGGCCTTGGAGGTGCTCTACGCCCGGCAGGTGGAAACCTACGGGAGGCCGCTGTCCGACGCGGGAGACCCCCAGCAGCTGGTGGTCGTCGCCATGGGCAAGCTGGGGGCCCGCGAGCTGAATTTCTCTTCGGACATCGACCTGATTTTCGCCTATCCCCGCTCCGGGCGGACCCGCGGCGGCGGCCGCAGCATCCGCAACGAGGAATTTTTTCTGCGTCTGTGCCGCCGCCTGGTGAAACTCATCGGTGCCGCCGGGCCGGATGGGCGGGTTTTCCGGGTGGACCTCAACCTGCGCCCTTACGGTGAAAACGGCCCGCTGGTGATGAATTTTGGGGCCATGGAGGAATATTACCTGCGCCAGGGCCGCGAGTGGGAGCGCTACGCCTGGATCAAGGCCCGTGTGGCGGCCGGGGATCGGGAGGCCGGCAAGCGGCTGCTGGAGCGCCTGCGGCCCTTCATCTACCGCCGCTACCTGGATTTCGGGGCCTTCGAATCCCTGCGGGACATGAAGGAGCGCATCGCCCGGGAAGTCAAGCGCCGGCGATTGGAGGACAACATCAAGCTGGGGCGCGGTGGCATCCGCGAGGTCGAGTTTTTCGGCCAGATGTTTCAGCTGATCCGCGGCGGCGTGACGCCCCGGCTGCAGCGCCGCAGCATCCTGAAGGTGCTGGAGGTCCTGGCCGAAGAGAACATCGTTCCCCGGCAGGTGACCCGCGAGT
>CAYZCL010000085.1:0-63686 GCA_964476595.1 uncultured Desulfobacteraceae bacterium | reverse complement strand
CCGAGATGATGCACCGCACCCACATGGGGGTCGACAACGGCTGGCAGAGTTTGCTGCTGCAGGGGCTGCGAAACGCCCTGTCCGACGGCTGGGGCGGGTCCATGATCGCCACCGAGGTTTCCGACATCCTCTTCGGCGTGCCGACCCCCAGAACCACTACCGTCAACGTGGGCGTGCTCAAGGAGGAGCAGGTCAACATCGTGGTCCACGGCCACAACCCGGTGGTCTCGGAGATGATCCTCAAGGCCTGCGAGTCGCCCGATCTGCTGGCCCTGGCCAGGGAGAAAGGCGCCGCCGGCATCAACCTGGCCGGGGTGTGCTGCACCGGCAACGAGTTGCTCATGCGCCACGGCATTCCCATGGCCGGCAATCACCTGATGACCGAACTGGTCCTCTCCACCGGCGCCGTGGAGATGATGCTGGTGGATTACCAGTGTATCATGCCATCCTTGGGCACCATCGCCGGCTGCTACCACACGCGCATGATCAGCACCAGCGACAAGGCGCGCTTTCCGGGCATGGAGCACCGCGAGTTCCATCCCGACAACGCCGAGAAGATGGCCGTCGAGCTGGTCACCGAGGCCGTGGCGAACTTCACCCGCCGCAAGCAGGTCACCATCCCGGTCCAGCCGGTCGAGGCCGTGGGCGGGTTCTCGGTGGAGGCCATCGTGGGCGCCCTGGGCGGCACGCCCGATCCGCTGCTGGACGCCATCAAGGCCGGCAAGATCCGCGGCGCCGTCGGCATCGTGGGTTGCAACAACCCCAAGATCAAGCACGACTACGGCCACGTGACCCTCTCCAAACGCCTGATCGAGAACGACATCTTGGTGGTGGACACGGGCTGCGTGTCGGTGGCCACGGCCAAGGCCGGCCTGAAGGTCCCCGAGGCCATCGAGATGGCCGGCCCGGGCCTGAAGGAGATCTGTGGCGCCCTGGGCATTCCGCCGGTGCTGCACCTGGGCTCCTGCGTGGACAACGTGCGCATCCTGGTGTTGGCCTCGGCCCTGGCCGACGCCCTGGGCGTGGACATCAGCGACCTGCCCCTGGCCGGAGCGGCCCCCGAGTGGTACTCGGAAAAGGCCGCCACCATCGGCACCTACTTCGTGGCCTCGGGCGTCTACACCGTGCTGGGCCCCATGCCGCCCGTGACCGGCAGCGCCAATGTGGTCGGCCTGCTGACCGAGGGCCTTAACGACGTGGTGGGCGCGACATTTGCCGTGGAGCCCGACCCGGAAAAGGCGGCCGTGCTGATCCGGCGCCACATCGAAAACAAGCGCAAGGCCCTGGGGATCCCGTCTCTGGAGATCTAGACGTCGAACGGCCGGCGTACTTTCTCAACGCGAGACATCCGGTCCTTTGCCCGTCGAGGATTTTAAAGAAAATGGAATATCACGCACCGAAAACAAGTTGCCGCATATGCGGAAGAACTTTCAGCAAGCGGGGGTTGTCCCGTCACATCCGGTCCTGTCTCAGGAAGCGGGCGGACGCAGAAGCTTCCGGGAAAAAACGGACGTCGTTTTATTTCCTGGTGACCCCCGGGCAGGGATCGGATTACTTTCTGCACCTGCTGCTGGCATACGATGCCCGGCTGGAAGACCTGGATCACTTTTTGCGGGCCATCTGGCTGGAGTGCTGCGGCCACATGAGTGCCTTTTCCTATCGGCGCTGGGGAGAGGAAATCTCCATGGCGAAAAAGATCCGCCATGTGGTTTCGCCCGGCCAGACCTTGCACTACCAGTACGATTTCGGCAGTACCACGGAACTTCAGATCAAATTCGTGGATTGGTTCCAGACAGGGACGAAGGAAAATGCCAGGGTGGAACTTCTGGCCCGCAACGCAGCGCTGGAAGTTCCCTGCGATGAGTGCGGCGAGAAAAAGGCCACGGTCATCTGCCAGCAGTGTCAGTGGGATGACAGCGGCTGGCTGTGCGAGGATTGCAGCGCCGGGCATGAATGCGGCGAGGAGTTCCTCATGCCGTTTGCCAATTCACCCCGCGCCGGGGTTTGTGGCTATGTCGGTGAACTGGACAACGGTTTCTGAGTAAAGTGAAGCGCATCATTGCCTGTATCGTCCTGCTGGCGGCGCTCGTCATGGCCTATGGCCTGCTGGTGGAACCGGCCTGGCTGGAGACGCACCACCTGCGCATCGAAGACGCCGGCCTGCGCCGCGCCCTGGCCGGCAGGGTGGCGGTGCAGCTCACCGACCTGCACCTGACGGCGGACGATCGCCTGGCCGGGAAAATCCTGGCGCGCCTGCGCAGCCTGAAACCCGACATCATTTTCCTGACCGGCGACTATGTCCACTGGCGCGGCGACTACCCGGCGGCGCTGTCCTTTCTGTCCCGGCTGGACGCCCCGCTGGGGGTGTGGGCCGTGATGGGCGACTACGACTACAGCGACTCGCGCCGCAGTTGCCTGTTCTGCCACCGGCCGGGTTCGGGGGAACCCACCCGGCGCCACCGGGTGCATTTCCTGCGTAACACGTCCGCCGTGATCCAAACCGGCGGGGGGCCGGTGCGCATCGTGGGCCTGGACGGCAACGGCCGGGACCAACGGCGGCAGGAGGAGGCGCAGCTTACCGCCGGGGGAAGCGGCCTGCCGACCATCGTGCTCAGCCACGACCCGCTGGCCTTCGACGAAGTGCCGGCGGACGGCCGCATCCTGATGCTGTCCGGGGACACCCACGGCGGCCAGGTGCCGCTGCCGGGGTGGTTCTGGCGGCTGATCGGCTACGCCAAGAACGCCGCGTACAACCAGGGGTTCTTCCGGCGCGGGCAGAACACGCTCTACGTCAGCCGGGGCATCGGCACCAGCCACGTGCCCATCCGCATCCACCGCCGGCCCGAGCTGGTTGTTTTCCACTTCTAGATTCGAAAGATGGCTCCATGCAACGTTGCGGGCGAACCGTCTGGTTCTTGCTTTTCCTGGCCGGCCTCGCCGTCCTGGCGGCCTGCGACAGGACGCCGCGGCATGACCGGGTGCTCTACGATTTCGAAAAGGACGGTGATCTGGACCGCTTGCACTGGAAGTGCCGCGTGCTTTACGCCCTCTCACCGCTGCACGCCGTCCACGGCCGGCGTTCGCTGCGCATGGACCTCTATCCGTCGACATACCCCGGCCTGTCCCCCCGGCTTATGCTACACGACTGGCGCGGGTTCGAAAGCCTGCGCTTCGAGATCTTCAACCCCGGGGCGGAAACCCTCCACATCACCGTGCGCATCGACGACCGCGAGGACACCCCGCCCTACGCCGACCGCTACAACCGCCGCTTCACCCTCCGGCCGGGCATGAACGCCATGCGCATCCCCATCGCCGGCCTGACGACATCCGGCACCGGCCGTCTGTTGAATCCGGCCGCCATCTCGCGTTTCATGTTTTTCGTGGTCAATCCAGCGAAAAGACGCACTTTATTCGTGGATTATCTCCGGTTGTGCAGAAAGCGGACCTAGTCGATTTGCCATGGCCCCCAAACATATCAAACCCAGTCCCAAAAGCAGAAAAGTGTCCGGTTCAGGCACGGAAGCGGTGATTGTTGCACCATCGGCAGTCAGATGAATTTTCCCAAAATCGAAAGTGTCCTCGGTAAGGATCCATTCCCCCGGGTGGAAAGTTTTTCCTTTGCTTTGAAGAAATAGTTCGCTGAGGTGCAAGTCGGCTCCCACCCATATGTTGGCGTTGCCCGAGACAACCAGGCTGTCAACAGATGATCTCTGAAAAATGAACACATCTAATATGCCGGCACCATGCGTGCCTCCATAGATGTATTTTATACTTCTACTGCCTCAATCGGCAGATTGCTTACAGCTCCCAAATCTCCTGCAACCACATTGAAAACTCCCTGGGTACATTGAAACCGGAAAGACGAACCTGCCACGGATCCAGACTCATTGCGGAAGTTGAACTGTCCACCCTGCTCGGCCAGCAATAGCGGCTTGCTACCGGTTACCAAATTCAATTTCCCCTGGTTGATAAAATCAAGACGTCCCTCCGGGTCCTTGACTCGTATGACACCGCCGTTTGTGGTGGGTCGGCAGGGACTGGAAAGGGACCGCGGCCGCGCGTTGTTGAAAAATACGTTATACGCTATTGGGAACTGCGCGTAAGATATTGCGGGTGTTGCGATCGATGATGCCAAGCAACTCGGCGGGATGGGTCTGTTTGAGATCGGCCAGACAGCGGACGGTGACGGCCAGGTTGGCGGGTTCGTTGCGCATGGACGGGTCGGGGCCCAGCACCGGGCTGTCGGACTCCAGGGCCAGGTGCTCCAGGGGCAGTGCGCGGGCCAGTTTCTGCTTCTGCCGCGAGCGCACCACCGAGGGCGGGATGGAGAACAGCCAGCCGAAAAGCCGGGCGGCCTCGACGGCGTAGCCGGCCTTGCCGTCGAAGGCGTGCATGAGCACGCGGCGCGCCCCGCAGTCGGCCAGCAGGCCGATGGCGTGGCGCCCGGCCGAACGGGCGTGCACGTTGAGCGGCAGGTCGAGTTCGGCCGCCAGCGCCGCCATCCGCCGCAGGCAGCCGCGCTGCAGTTCGCGCCGCTCTTTGCTTTTCACCCGCCAGTAGTCCAGGCCCACCTCGCCGACGGCCGCCAGGCGCGCGCGGTGTTGCCGGGCCAGGTCGCAGACCGCCTCGATTTCCTCCCGTGAAGGCGGTGCGGGCTCGTCTTCGGCGAAGCGGTCGGGGTGCAGGCCCACGCAGGGCAGCAGCATGTCGGGGTGGCGGCCGCACACCTCGAGCACGCGCAGGCTGTCGGCGTGATCCTCGGCCACCACGAGGATTTTCTCGACCCCCGCCCGTCGGGCGCGGCGAAGTACTTCAGTCCGGTCGCGGTCGAAATCGGGCAGGGCCAGGTGGGCGTGGCAGTCGTACATGGACATCGCTCCTTTGGAAAGGTTCCAGGCCCGGTCCGCGGCCGGGCACGCCTACTTGATGCCAGCGTGCAGGAAGGACTGTACGAACTGGCGCTGGAACAGGAAGAAGGCGATCAGCAGCGGGGCCACGGCCAGCAGGGTGCCGGCGGAGATCACCGACCAGTCAACGCCCGACTCGGGTGCCCCGAAAATGGCCAGGCCCACGGTCAGCGGCCGGGTCTCGACCGAGTTGGTCACCACCAGCGGCCACAGGAAGTTGTTCCAGTGGTAGCTGACGGACACCAGCGCGTAGGCCAGGTAGGTGGGCCGCGCCGTGGGCACGTAAACCCGCCAAAGGACCCCCAGGATGCCGCAACCCTCCATGCGCGCCGCCTCTTCCAGTTCGCGGGGGATGGTCTTGAAGCTCTGACGCAGCAGGAAGATGCCGAAGGCCGAGGCCATGTAGGGCAGGCCGATGCCCACGATGGTGTCCACCAGGTTGAATGCCGCCAGGGTGCGGTAGTTTTCCACGATGAGCACTTCGGGTACGATCATCAGCTGCAGCAGCACCAGGCCGAACATGACCTCGCGGCCCCAGAACTCGAGGCGTGCGAAAGCGTAAGCCGCAAGCGTGCACAGCACCAGTTGGGCCGCCAGGATCATGGTGACCAGCACGAAGGTGTTGAAGTAGTAGCGCATGAAGGGTGCCTGGCGCCAGGCCTCCCTGAACTGGTCCAGGGTCAGGGGCGCCAGCAGGTTGAAATGCACGGCGTATTCCGAGGGATGGAAGGCGGCCCAGAAGGCATACACCAGCGGCGCGATCCACAGCACGGCCAGCAGCCAGGCCGCCAGCGTTTCCACCGAAAAACCGTAGCGCTTCATCGGTAGTGAACCCTTTTATCCAGCACGGTGAACTGCACGATGGCCATGGCCGCCAGCATTGCCAGCAGGATCACCGTCAGGGTGGCGGCCGAGGCGGTGTCGAAGAAGGAGAAGGCGTTCTCGTAGATGTAGTACAACAGCAGATTGGAGGCGTTGTCCGGGCCGCCCTTGGTGAGAATGAAGAGGTGGTCCACCAGCTTGAAGCTGTTCAGGGTGGCGTTGATGAAGACGAACAGCGTGGTGGGCATCAGCAGCGGGAAAGTCACCCGCCAGAAGAAGGCGCCGCGGCTGGCGCCCTCGAGGCGCGCGGCCTCCTCCAGCTCGGGCGAGTGCGTCTGCAGTGCGGCCAGGTAGAAGATCATGAAAAAGCCCGCCTCCTTCCAGATGGTCATGACGATCAGGCACCACAGCACGGTGCGTGAATCGCCCAGCCAGTTGTGGCCGCGTCCGCCGAAAAAGGCGCTGATCTGGTCCAGCAGCCCGATGTCCGGGGTGTAGAAGAAGAGCCAGATGTTGGCCACGGCGATCATGGGCAGAATGGTGGGTGTGAAATAGGACAGCCGCACGAAAGCGCGGCCCGGAATGCGCCGGTTGACCCACACCGCCATCAGCAGCGCCAGGGCGATGGAGGCGGGTACGGTCCCCAGGGCGAAGAGCACGGTGTTCTCCATGACCTTCCAGAACACGGGGTCGTGCATCACGGCACGGTAGTTGTCCAGCCCCACGAAACGCGAGGGCCGGATGACCGTCCCGTTGGAGAACAGCGAGTGGATGAAGGTGGCGACCGTGGGATAGTGGGTGAAGGTCACCAGCAGGACCGACGCCGGCAGGAGCAGCAGCCAGGCGTATATCCCCATCATGCGTTTCGAGTACGTGGCTCGTCCTCCTTACTTGTGGAACCGAAGCGGGTTGCGGCTCCTGTTTCGGCAGGGCCGGTGCCGATCCGCGCGGCGGATCGGCACCCTGTCGCCGGACTGCCTATTGGTACGGTTTGAGCAGGCGCTCGGCCTGCGCCTGGGCTTCCTTGAGAGCCTTCTCGGGCGACTTCTTGCCGGTCAGGGCCGCCTGGATGGCGTCGTCGAGCAGCTTGCGCACACGGCCGGTCTGGTAAGTGGAGAGTTCGGCGGTGGCGTATTTGAGCTGGTCGCGCGCCACCTTGGCCGGCGGAAACTCCTCCACGTACTTCTTCAGCGCCGGTGTTTCATAGGCCGCCGGTGAAATGCCGATGTAGCCGGTCTTGATGGACCACTCGGCCGATCGTTCGGGGCTGGTCATGAACTTGATCAGGCGCAGGGCAGCCTTACGTTCGGCCGGCGAGGTTTTCTTGAAGATGTAGAAGTTGCCGCCGCCGGTGGGGGTGCCGCGCATTTTGCCGGCCGGCAGCATGGCCACGCCGAAGTCGAACTTGGCCTTCTTCTTGACCACCGTCAGGTTGCCGGTGGAGTGCCACATCATGGCCGTTTTGCCTTCCAGGAAATTCTGGCGCAGGGTGCCCCACTCGATGGTGCCCTTGGGCATGATGCCGTGCTTTTTCGACAGATCCAGCCAGAACTGTAGTGCCGCGATGACGCCCGGGTTGGCGAAGAAAGTCTTTTTCCCGTCGCCGTCCATGAGTACTTCGCCGTTCTGCTTGGCCAGGGCGCCGAACATCCAGTAGGGGTAGCCGGTGGAGGGAATCATCAGCCCGTAGTGCTCCGGGGTGGTCAGCTTCTTGCCCATTTCCACCAGTTCCTGCCAGGTGGCCGGCGGCTTTTCGGGATCCAGCCCGGCTTTGCGGAACATGTCCTTGTTGTAATACATGACGATGGTGGAGCGTTGGAAGGGGATCCCCCAGGTCTTGCCGAGGGTCCTGCCGTTTTCCATCAGTGCCGGGTAGAAGGAATCGAGCCAGGCCTTCTCCTCGTCGGTGGTCAGCAGGTCGTCGAAGGGGATGATGGCGTCCTGCTCGATGAGGTCATAGATGTCGATGGAGAACATGACGGACAGCTGGGCGGGTTTTCCCGATTTCAGGGCCGCCAGCGCCTTGATGCGGGCGTCGTTGTAGTTGCCGGCGTAAATCGCCTTAACGTCGATATCCGGGTTGGCCTTGACGAAATCGGCCACCATGGAATCCACGATCTTGGTCAGCGGGCCGCCCACGGCGACCGGATAGTACATAGTCAGTTGCGTCTTTTCGGCCTGCACGCCCGCGGCAAAGGCGAAGAGGCACAGGGAAACCACGGCCAGGGTCAACAGGTTGCGTCGCTTGCTCATTTTTTTGGATCCTCCCTCCGTCCGAAATGCTGTTATAAAAAAATACCGACGGACCGTTGCCCCGCGAATTCTACCTTCCCGGGGTGACCGCCGGGGCTCAAACCGGGATGCTGCGGCCGTCGGGTCCGAATACCTGCATGTGTTCTTTTCCCCAAAAGAGACCGAGTTCGCGGCCCCGCGGCAGGCGCACCCGCCCCGGCACCCGGACCTTGATCTCGGCCGGCGCGCGGCTGTCCGGGGCCGCCGCCGGCAGAACACCCACGATGGTGTCCGACCCGTGGTAGTCCTCGGAACTGACCTTGACCTGCAACCCGTCACCGCTCTCGCTGATGTGCATGTGTTCGGGGCGGATGCCCAGTGTGCAACCGTCGTATTTTTTCTCGTTGATCAGGGCCGCCAGGTACGAGTTGCCGGAAACCGACCGCCGAATGGTCTCGTTGATCACGATCAGGTTCATGGGCGGTGTGCCGATGAAGTCGGCGGCAAAGGTGGTGGCCGGCCGCTGGTAGAGGGTTTCCGGGGCGCCGGCCTGCACGACCTGACCGTGGTTCAGCAGGATGACCTGGTCGGCCATGCTCATGGCTTCGGTCTGGTCGTGGGTGACATAGAGAACCGTCATCTCCAGTCGTTTCTGCAACGCCCGCAGCTCCAGCCGCATCTCGTGGCGCAGCTTGGCGTCCAGGTTCGACAGCGGCTCGTCCATCAGGCAGATGGGGTGCTCGGCCACGATGGCCCGGGCTAGGGCCACGCGCTGGCGCTGTCCGCCCGACAGCTGGGCCGGTTTGCGATCCAGCAGGTGGGACAGGCCCACCATGTCGGCCACGCGCTTGAGCCGCCGCCGCTGTTCCGCCTTCGGGGCGTGACGGACTTTCAGCCCGAAGAGGATGTTGTCGGCCACGTTCAGATGCGGAAAGAGGGCATAGGACTGGAAGACCATGGAAATCCTGCGCCGCGCGGGATCCAGGTCAGTCACGTCGTTGCCGTCGATAAAGACGCGGCCTGAGGTGGGCGTTTCCAGTCCGGCGATCATGCGCAGGATGGTGGACTTGCCGCAGCCGGAAGGGCCCAGCAGGACCACGAAAGAACCGGAGTCGGCGACAAACGAAACCTCCCGTGCAGCGGTGGTTTCTCCGAACCGTTTGGTAAGCGAACGCGCTTCGATTTGGGCCATTTCTATTTTCCGTCGCCGGTATGCCCACCGGCAGGACCCGGGGGCTGCACCGGATGACGCGCTTATATTCCCGACCCGCCGGATCCGCCCGAGGGCGTGCAGGGGACAAAAAAATGGAAATCACCCCCGCGGCCGTGACGTCGAAGCGTCTCGCGGTCTCTTCGTGACAAAAGCCGCTGCGGGTAACTTCCAGAAAGTTTCTGAATACAATTTATATGATATCCGAAGCCGGAACATTCGTCAACACCTGAAGCGCACCGCACCGGGTCGACTGCAGGTGGCAACCGGCACACGTATCGCCGGATCCCCGCAGGGGGCCGTGGAGCGCAGGCGATGGCCGACCGCAACGTCATTCTGGCGGTGGGCGGCATCTTCCTGCTGCTCACGGGGCGGCCGTCCTGTACTTCAGCAACGACACGCTCAAGCCCGTGCGCCGCATCATCGTCGGCCTGAGCCGGGCCTCCGGGATGATAACTTCGGCCGCCGGCCAGATCACCTCCGCCAGCAAGGCCCTGGCCGCGGATGCCTCCGAGCAGGCCTCCTCCCTGGAGGAGATGGCCTCCATAACCCGCCAGAACGCCGATAACGCGGCCAAGGCCGACCAGCTCATTAAGAACGCCGACCGCACCGTCGTCAAGGCCCGCGAGTCCATGGACGCGCTGACGGCCGCCATCGACACCATATCGACGGCCAGCCGGGAGACGGCGCGCGCATTTTTAAGACCATCGATGAAGTCGCCTTCCAGACCAACCTGCTGGCCCTCAACGCCGCCGTCAAGGCCGCCCGCACCGGCGAGGACGGGGCCGGCTTCGCCGTGGTGGCCGACGAGGTGCGCAACCTGGCCATCCGGGCCGCCGAGGCGGCCCGCGACACGGCCGGCCTGATTGAGGGCACCCTGAAAAGGGTCGGGGACGGCACCTCCCTGGCGCAGTGCTAAGGCGCCTGCCCGCCCCCGCTGTCCGGACCGACCTGCGGGTCCGCCGGACAGTGATTTTCTCCAAGCGCATTGACATTTGATTTGTTTGTGCTTAAATTATCGTCCGGAAATTGGATACGGGTAGCAGGCAGGGACTGCGCAACCGGCAGGCCTGCATTTTTTTTGGTCACAAGGAGGATTTCATGCTGGAAGTAACACCCTCGGCGACGACACAGATCGCCGAATATTTCAAGGGACGGGAAGTCGCACCTATTCGTATTTTTCTCAACGAAGGCGGCTGAGGCGGCCCATCGCTGGCCATGGCTCTGGACGAGCCTAACGAAATGGACGAAGTGTTTGACATCGACGGATTCAAGTACCTGGTCAACAAGGACCTCATGGAAAAAGCCAAGCCCATCAAGGTCGACTTCATGGGCATGGGCTTCAAGATCGATTGCAGCATCGATTTCGGCCCCGGCTGCACGTCCTGCGGGACGGGATCCTGCGGCTGATGACCGTTTCCGGATAATCCCCGGCCGATCACAGACGGCGACGCCTCACGGCGCCGCCGTTTTTTTTGCCCGGGGAGATGCGGCCGCCGCCCTGTTACGGCACGGCGCCGCGGCCGTTTTTTCCGAAAGCCCGCCGGTTGACCGTGCCGCTGATCGTTATTACCTTCTTTTCAGGCCGCTTTTACGGAAAGGGTGTTCCCTTTTCCCGGGTGGCTGCGAAGGCCGGAGGCGCCGGGCGCGGCCCGTCGTCTGCCGCGCCATCCGGTGGATTGGCCCCCGGCAAGGGAGAACGAACATGCGCATTCTGGTCACCGGCGGAACGGGCTTCGTGGGGCGTCATCTGTGTGCCGCCCTGCTGGAAAAGGGCCATGCGGTGACGGCCATCGGGCTGCGGCGCCGCCCCGCCCAGGCGGTCCTGCACGACCGTTACCGCTATTGCCCGGCCGACACCAGCCGGCCGGGGGCCTGGCAGGCGGAGGTCGAGCGCGCCGATCTGGTCGTCAACTTGTCCGGCAGAACCATTCTCAGGCGCTGGACCCCGGCCTACAAACGCGAGATACGCGACAGTCGCGTGCGGACCACCCGCCACGTGGCCCGGCGCCTGCGGCCCGGCACGGTGCTGCTCAGCACCTCGGCGGTGGGATACTATGGTGACCGGGGAGACGACGTGCTCACCGAGGACGCCCCCCCCGGCGATGATTTCCTGGCGGCCGTCAGCCGGGAGTGGGAGGCTGCCGCCTTCGAGGCCGCCGACAGAAATGTACGGGTGGCCGTCATGCGCTTCGGGGTGGTGCTGGGACGCGGCGGCGGCGCCATGGAGCGCATGCTGCCGGCTTTCCGGCTCTTCATGGGCGGCCCCCTGGGAAGGGGTAGTCAGTGGATGCCGTGGATTCACGTGCACGACCTGGTGCGGGCCGTGTTTTTCCTCATGGAGGGTGAACAGCGCCGGGGCGCCTACAATTTCTGCGCGCCGCACCCGGTGACCAGCCGGGAACTGGCCGAAACCCTGGGGCGCGTCCTGCGGCGACCGTCACGCATGCCGGCGCCGACCTTCATGCTGCGCAGGCTCTTGGGGGAGGTGGCCTCCACCATGCTGGCCAGCCAGCGCGTCGTTCCCCGGCGCCTGCTGGAGGAGGGCTTTGCGTTTCGCTTTGCCCGCATCGAGGAGGCGCTCGAAGACCTGGTGCGGTGAACGCATCCGAATAGGAGGCAACATCCATGACCCATCTAGAAGAAATTATACGGCAGAGACGCAGCGTTCGCAGGTTCCAGGACCAGGAGGTTCCCGAGGCGCTGCTCCAGCGGGTACTGGAGGCGCTGCGTTGGGCGCCATCGTGGGCCAACACCCAGTGCTGGGAAGTGGTGGTGGTCAAAGACGTGGAGAGGAAAAAAGCGCTGTCCGAAACCGTTTCCCCCAAAAACCCGGCCACCCGTGCGGTGTCGGACGCCCCGGTGGTGCTGGGCCTGTGCGCACGGCTGAAGCGCTCCGGCTACTACAAGGATCAGGTGACCACCAAGTTCGGCGACTGGTTCATGTTCGACCTGGGACTGGCCGCCCAGAACCTTTGCCTGGCGGCCCACGACCTGGGTCTGGGTACGGTGATCGTGGGGCTTTTTGACCACGACCGCGCCGGCCGCATTCTCCAGGCGCCCGAGGGCGTGGAGGTGGTGGCCCTGATTCCGCTGGGATTTCCGGCCAAGCCCTCCCGGGATCCCGGGCGTCGGCAGGTCGGCGAGTTCACCCACATGGAAACCTTCTGAGAGCCACCTGCGTCCCGATTCGCCCCGGGCAAAAGCCCGTCGAACCCAGGGGTTTTCCCGTGCGGCCGGTACCGGTGGAGGCGGTGGGACCAACGCACGGCCCGGATTTCCCCGGCGGGAGCGGAGCCGCAGGCCGCCGCGGGGGAATCGACATGCCCAATCGACTGATTCAAGAAAAAAGCCCCTACCTGCTGCAGCACGCCGGGAACCCGGTGGACTGGTACCCGTGGTCCGAGGAAGCCTTCGAGGCCGCCCGCCGGGCGGGCAAGCCGATCTTTCTGTCCATCGGCTACGCCACCTGCCATTGGTGCCACGTCATGGAACGTGAGTCCTTCGAAGATCCCCACACGGCACAGCTGCTCAACGATACCTTTGTCTGCATCAAGGTGGACCGCGAGGAGCGCGCCGACATCGACGCCGTGTACATGGCGGCCTGCCAGCTCATCAGCGGCAGCGGCGGCTGGCCCCTGAGCATCTTCATGACGCCGGAGCGGGAGCCTTTCCTGGCGGCCACCTACATCCCCAGGGAAAACCGTTTCAGCCGCCCCGGCCTGCGGCACCTCTGCCGCCAGATCGACAGGCTGTGGCGCATCGATCGCGCCCGAGTGCTGGATTCGGCGGCCGCCATCCGCGAGCGCTGGGTGCGGTCCTTCGATTTCGTACCCGGCGGCGATCCCACCGCCACACTGGTGCAGACGGCCGTGGAACGGCTGCACGCGGAGTACGATTCGCGTCACGGCGGTTTCCTGCCGGCCCCCAAGTTCCCGTTGCCCCACCGCCTGCAGCTGCTGCTGCGGCACCACCGCCGCACCGGCGACCGCAGGTCGCTCGAGGTGGTCACCCACACCCTGGATGCCATGCGCCGGGGCGGCATCTGGGACCACGTGGGCTTCGGTTTCCATCGCTATTCCACCGATGCACAATGGCTGCTGCCGCATTTTGAAAAGATGCTCTACGACCAGGCCCTGCTGGCAGAGGCCTGCCTGGAGGCTTTCCAGGCCACCGGGGAGGACCGTTTCGGCCGTACGGCCCGCGAGATCTTCACCTACGTGCTGCGCGACATGACCGCCGCCGAGGGGGGCTTCTTCACCGCCGAAGACGCCGACAGCGAGGGCCGCGAGGGCAGGTTCTACCTGTGGACCGAACAGGAGCTCAAGGTGGTGCTCGGCGAGCGCGACGGCGCCCGCTGGGCCGCCATTCTGGGCTTTGAAACAGGGGGCAACTTCCGCGAGGAGGCCGGCGGCGGCCGCACCGGAGAGAACATCGTGCACCTGAAGCGGCCGCTGGCGCAGTGGGCGACCGAACAGGGGGTGACGGCCGGGGACCTCCAGGCGCAGTGGCAGTCCGTCCGGCGGAAGCTTTTCGATGCCCGCGAGCGGCGTGTACACCCCCTCAAGGACGACAAGATCCTCACCGACTGGAACGGCCTGATGATCGCCGCGCTGGCCGGGGGCGGCCGCGTGCTGGAGGATCCCGTTTACGTCGACGCCGCCGCGAGGGCGGCCGACTGGGTCCTGGCGCGCCTGACGGACGGCCGCGGCCGGCTGCTGCACCGCTTCCGCGACGGCCAGGCCGCCATCCGCGCCCACGCCGAAGACTACGCCTTCTTTATCTACGGGCTGCTGGAACTTCACCGCGCCGACGCCGACGAGCGTTGGCTGCAGACCGCCGTGCGGCTGCAGGAGGAGATGCTGGCGGATTTCCGGGATGAGGCGCACGGCGGCTTTTTCATGACGCCCGCCGACCAGCGGGACCTGCCCGTGCGGCCCAAAGAAATATACGACGGCGCCATCCCCTCAGCCAACTCGGTGGCCTACCAAAACCTGCAACGCCTCTCGGATCTCACCGGACAGCCGCATTGGGGAGTGCGTGCCGCGGAGCTCGCCCGGGCGGTCAGCGGTACGGTGCAACGCCATCCGGCAGCCTTTACACGCTTTCTGCTGGGAGTTGACGCGGCCCTGGGAACGGTGCGGCAGCGATGAGCTTCGTCCGAAGCGTTTTCCGCAGAGACCTGTTGGACTGGTACGCGGGCCACCACCGCGACCTGCCTTGGCGCCACACCCGGGACCCATACGCCATCTGGGTTTCCGAGGTCATGCTGCAACAGACCCGTGTAGACACCGTCATCCCTTATTACCGGCGCTTCATGACGCACTTTGACGCCGTCTCCAAGCTGGCGCGCGCCGACCTGCAGGCGGTGCTCAAGCTTTGGGAGGGCCTGGGCTACTATGCCCGCGCCCGCAACCTGCACCGTTCCGCGGCGATCGTGTGCCGTCGGCACGGGGGCCGTGTGCCCGACACGCCCCAGGAGATCCGATCCCTGCCGGGAGTTGGACCGTATATTGCGGCGGCCGTGCTGAGCATCGCCTATCAGCGGCCCCTGGCCGCTGTGGACGGAAACGTACGGCGCATCCTGGCACGGATCCTGGCAATGGACGCACCGGTGAATGTAGCGACCTCGGCACCCGTCTTCCAGCGGGCCGCAGATCGGCTGCTGGACCACCGCCGGCCGGGTATTTTCAACCAGGCCATGATGGAGTTGGGCGCCGTGGTATGCCGCCCGCGTGACCCGCAGTGCGGGCGCTGCCCGGTACGCGCACACTGTGCCAGCCATCCCCGGGGCGTCGAAAAATACCCGGTCCGCGCGCGGCGGGCGGCTGTGCCCACGGTGCGCGTGGCTATCGGGGTGGTCCGAAAAGGCGACCGGCTGCTGATCACGCGGCGCCGGGACGAGGGCCTGCTGGGCGGGCTCTGGGAGTTTCCGGGCGGCAAGCTGGGGTCCGGCGAATGCCCCGAGGACGGGTGCCGGCGCGAGATCCGGGAAGAAGTTGGCTTGGCGGTAGAGGTGGAAAAACACCTGGCCCGCGTGCGCCACGCTTACACCCACTTCAAACTCGTGGCCGACGTGTTTCTGTGCCGCTGGACAGACGGCCGTGTGCGGCTGGGCGGTCCCGTGGACTTTCGCTGGATCCGGGCCGAGGAGATGGACGCCTACCCTTTTCCGGCGGCCAACCACAAGTTCATACATCTCGTCCGGCGCGAGATGAACGAATGATGAGCCCGGCTCAGGCCGGTTTTTTGGGGACGCTGCCGCGGATTCCGTAGGTCGGCTTTTCCAGCCAGGTACCTCGGCAGGCCGGACAGCGACCGGGGGGCGCAAATCGGCTGCGCTCACGGAATACGTAACCGCAGGAACGGCATTTGAAGGAGTTGATCACCAGTTTGGCGCCGGTTTTTTTCAGGCTGCGGGCGATGTGCTCGAGGTGGTCATAGACCTGTTTCTCCGGGATGCCTACGGCTTGGGAGATTTCCCGGGCGCCCCGATCCCCTTGTGTAAGCAGGTCGACGATTTTCTGGCGGATGGTATGCCGATCTTCCATGGTGTGCCTTTTCTGTTTCGGTTTTTAAAACGCCCCCGGGAAATGCTATTCCAAGGCTTGCGGGTCGATGTCGACAATCATATCATCTTTTATCGTTTCCGGGTAAGATTTTCAAGTCCACGGAGAAATTCATGAAAGACGAACCGTACGTTCCGGCCGGGGAGATCCAGGCGCGTATCGGGCGCTTACAGCAGTGCATGGCAGGACGATCCATGGATGCCGTGTTCATCGCAGACCGTGTGGACCTGTTTTATTTCAGCGGCACCTGCCAGGACGGTTTCCTGCTGGTTCCCCGGCAGGGCCGGCCGCTGCTTTTCATCCGGCGCTATCCCCCACGGGCGGCCGCAGAAAGTTCGCTGCCGGTCATCGGGATCCGTTCCGTTAAGCAGATCCCCGCGCTGGTGGAACGGCACTGGGGGCGGCTGCCGCGCCGCGTGGGATTCGAACTGGACGTGCTGCCGGTGCGCGACTTCTCGTTCTACCGCCGCCTGCTGGCGGTCGATGACGCCACCGATGCCTCGGATCTGATCTTCGCCGTGCGCCGCGTCAAATCGGCCTGGGAGATCGCCCAGATGGAGAAGACCGCGGCGGTCTCCCGCCAGACGTTCGACTACATCCGCCGGGTGCTGGCGCCGGGGCTTGCGGAGATGGAACTGGCCGGCATGTACGAGACTTTCGCCCGCCGCCTGGGGCACGCGGCCGGGCTGCGGGTGCGCGGCTTTCGCACCGAGGGCTACAACTGGCACATCCTGAGCGGTGCGCGGGGGGCCGTGGTGGGGCTGCTGGACTCGCCGGCCAGCGGCACGGGCACTTCGGCGGCCTTTCCCAGCGGTGCGGGAAGTGCGGAACTGGCGGCCGGCGAACCCATCATGATCGATCTCGCCACCGTGGTGCAAGGCTATCACATGGACGAGACGCGCATGTTCGCCCTAGGCGGCATGCCGGCCGAGGCCCTGGCCGCCAGCCGGGCCTGCATCGCCATCCACGACGCCGTGCTCGAGGCTGCCGGGCCGGGCGTCGAGTGTCGCCGGCTGTTCGACATCGGCCTCGCCGCGGCCCGCCGGCTGGGCTTTGAAGAGATCTACCTGGGGCCGGCGGACTACCGCGTGCGCTTCGTGGGGCACGGCGTGGGCCTGGAACTCATCGAACCGCCCGCCATCGCACCGGGGCGCCGCGACCGGCTGGTGCCGGGCATGGTCTTCGCGCTGGAACCCAAGATGCTCCGGCCCGGGGAATTCGCCGTGGGCGTCGAGAGCGTGTTCGCGGTGACCGACAGCGGCGTCCGCCTGCTCAGCCGGGTGCCGGTTGACATTTTCATTTGCTGATTCATCTTTTGATTGACACGCTTTCATCGGTTTTTGCCGATGCCGAAATGCCGATCGCACGCGACGGATTCGATTCGCTGCGTATATAAGGGGGGAAAACCCATGACCGACAAAGTCGTCTCTTTCGAACAGGGTCCCATCCGGCCGCCCAACGAGGCCCGCAGCCTGCTGCTACGCGTGACCCGTAACTGCCCGTGGAACCGGTGCCTCTTCTGTCCCGTCTACAAGCGGCGCAAATTTTCGCTGCGCACGGTGGCGGAGATCAAGCAGGACATCCAGACGGCGCGGGACATGTACGACGACATGAAGGCCCTGTCCTGGAAGCTGGGCTACCGCGGCGAGATCAACGACGCGGTGGTGTCGCAGATCTACAGTTCGCGGGGCTATTCCGACGCCTTCCGCAACGTGGCCGCGTGGGCATACTACGGCACCAACGCCTGCTTCCTGCAGGACGCCGACAACCTGATCATGAAGACCGACGACCTGGTGGAGGTGCTGACGTTTCTGAGAAGCAAGTTCCCCGAGATCACCCGCGTGACCACCTACACCCGGTCGCGTACCGTGATCCGCAAGAGCGTCGAGGCCCTCACGCGCATCCGCGAGGCCGGCCTGGACCGCATTCACATCGGCCTGGAGACCGGCTACGACCCGCTGCTCAAACTGATGAAAAAGGGCGTCAGCGCCGAACAGCACATCGACGCCGGGCGGCGGGTGCTGGCGGCCGGCATGGAACTCTCCGAGTACGTCATGCCCGGGCTCGGCGGACAGCAGATGTGGCGCGAACACGCCGTGGAGACGGCCCGCGTGCTCAACGCCATCAATCCGCACTTCATCCGCCTGCGCAGCCTGCGGGTGCCGCGGCGGGTGCCGCTTTACGAGAAGCTGCAGGACGGCAGCTTCGTCATGCAGACCGACGACATGCTGGCCGAGGAGATCCGCGTCTTCATCTCGCACCTGGACGGCATCACCAGCACGGTGGCCAGCGACCACATCATGAACCTGCTGGAGGAGGTCTCGGGCCGGATGCCCGACGACAAGCAGAAGATGCTGGACGTCATCCGCCGCTACCAGGATCTTTCGGACACCGACCGGCTGATCTACCGGGTGGGCCGCCGCGGCGGCACCTACCGTTCCACCGACGACCTGAAGAGCGACCCGGCCACCTACCGCAAGATCCAGTCGCTGGTCGAAGAGGTCATGGCCCGCGAGGGGGCCGGGGGGGTGGAGAAATTCATCTCCGAGATGGTCGACCGTTACATCTGACCGGATCGCCCGTCAGGGCTCCTCTTCTCCGGGCAGGGTATCCGCAGCGGCCTCGTCGATGTCAATGATGCGCGTTCCGTCCACGTAGTGGCGGGTGCGGTAACGCGTGACCTTCATGAGCTTCTTGGTGATCTCTCCCATGCGCCGGATCTGTTCCATGATTTTGGCCACCTTCTCGTAGTTGGGGTCGTCGGGCGGGGTCTTCATGAGAGTGATCTCCCCGTAGCCGGCGATGGCGGTCATGGGCTGGTTGAGCTCGTGGCAGACGGCCCCGGCCATCTCCAGCACGGCCTGCAGCTTTTCCCGCCGGGTACGTTCGGCCTCCATGCGCCGCCGCTCGGTTTCGTCCGTGACCGTGAAGATCAGCCCCCGGTCGGGCCGGGAGGCGTCCGGCGGTGAGATCTTGATGTGGCCGGGAAAGACACTGCCGTCCCTTTTCCGAAAGAGCGCATCCAGTTCGGCCGCCCGGCCCTCTGCAAAGGAGCGGTCGATTTCCCGCCGCACGCGTTCGAACTCCTCCGCTGAAGGGAACAGGCGCCGCACGTCCAGCGACGGGGCGGGGTCTTTTTCGGCCTCGAAACCGAACATGGCGTACCAGCAGCTGTTGGCCCAGCTGACCGTCATGCGGCTGAGCATGCCGATGCCCACCGGCGAAACGGAGAGAATTTCGTTGAGGGTGGCGTTGCTGTGCTCCAGCGCGTCGCGGGTGACGCGGTACTCTTCCTCCAGTTCCATCTCGCGCGAAACCGTGGTCAGGCTGCCCAGCGAAACGTACAGGCCGTCGTCGGCGAAGGCCTCGGTGCGGGCCTGGTCCTTGAGCCAGACGAACTCGCCGCCGCCGCGGTCGATCTTGTAAACCGCCTCGACCCCGCCCTGCTGCCTGGCCTCCCGGCGCAGGCCCTGGCGGTGGGCCTCCAGCTGGCGGTGGTCGATGATTTCCTGGCGGACGCCGGAGGGCAGGCGCGGGTCGGGGGGCCTGTAGATGCGGCGGTCCAGCACGCGGCGCCGGAAAACCTCGGCTGCTTCGGCGCGTCGGCACCCCAGCAGCCGCACCAGCCGGCGGCTGACGAATTCGTACCAGATGATGCCGCTGCCCTCCTTCCAGGCACAGATGTAGGGCAGGGCGGGGGTCGCCAGCCGATCGAAGGCGTCGAAGCGGGCGATGCAGCCGGCGATCATCTCCCTGAGTTTCCGGCTGTAAGGGCCGCGTAGAATCCGGCCGCAGTAGTCTTCGCCGCCGGCCATCTCCAGCAGCTGCCGATCGCTTTTCATGTGTGCGCTTCTCCGCCGCCGCCGGCTGGCGACTGCCCGGGCCACAGGATGCGCCGAATCAGCGCGGCCAGCTTGCGGGTGTCGTGGCGCACGATGCCCCCGGTGACGTCCAGCAGGTCGGCGGCGTACACCCGCCGCTTGCGCCACCAGCCGTCGGTGGTGTCGATTTCGACGAACTCGGCCTTCTGGCGGCGGTAGCGTTCCAGGATTTCGGGGTCGGGCTTGCGGGTGTTGTAGATGACGGCGTCCACCTCGCGGCCCAGGGCGTCCTCCAGCCGCGTCACGAAGTCGCGGCCCTTGAAGCGGTGGGTCTCGCCGTACTTGGTCATGATGTTGAGAATGTACAGCAAAGGCGCCCGGCAGGCGCACAGAGCCTCGGTGACCCCGGAGACCAGGAAGTTGGGCAGGAGGCTGGTGAAGAGGTCACCGGGGCCGGTGATGATGCAGTCGGCCCGGGCGATGGCGTCGATGACCGGCGGGTAGACCGTGATGCGGTCGCTGTGGTGGGGCACCAGCCAGACTTCGCGGATCTTTTCGCGCTGGGTGCCGCGGGGCGTGTCGATGGCCCGCTCGCCGTAGATGCGGCTGCCGTCGGTCAGCTCGGCCACCAGGGTGGCCTTGTCCACCGTCACCGGCAGCACGGTGCCGCGGACGTCCAGGATTTCGCAAAGGGCCTGAACGCCGGCCGGAAAACTGCCCGTGAAGCGCGACAGCATGGTCAACAGCATGTTTCCGGCGTTGTGGCCCCTGAGGCGCCGGTCCTTTTCGAAGCGCTTGAGAAAGATGGTGCGCACGATGTCCTGGTGCGGTGAGAGCGCCAGGATACACTTGAGCGGGTCGCCGGGCGGCAGCACCCCCAGTTCGTCGCGCAGCCGGCCGGTGCTGCCGCCGCTGTCCACCATGGACACCACGGCCGTGATGTCGATGCCCTCGATTTCCCGCAGCCCCCGCAGCAGGCTGTACTGGCCGCTGCCGCCGCCGATGGTGACGATTCGTTTCATTTGCATGCATTCCTGCCGCTTGCCGTGACCGCCGCGGTCCTCAGGGAACGCGGATCCTGAGCACCTGCCCGGGTTGCAGTTTGTCCCGGGGACCTAGACGGTTGTCCTGCTGCAGCCGTTTGACGCTGGTCCCGTACCGCCGGGCGATGGCGTAGAGCGTGTCCCCGCGCCGCACCCGGTGGTAGATCGTTTTGGGCGCTTTGACCGTGGGTTTTGCTGTCCGGGCCTGTTTCATCGCTTTCGGCGCGGCGGTCGGCGCGGCGCGGCGCAGTTGCTGCCGCAGTGCAGCGCTGCTCTTGCGGATGCGTGCGGTTTCGGTGGCCAGACGGACCAGGCGGTCGCGTGTCTCGGCCTGGGAACGATCCAGGTCGGCGACCTGCGCCTCTATCCCGGCGAACTTTTCCAGCGCCGTGTCGATCCGCGTGATGTCCTCCTGGAGCTGCTCCATGCGCGCTTCCAGCCGTTCGATGCGTGCCAGGTCGACGGCCTCCTCGCGGCGTCCCGTCAGGGTGACCACGAGAAAGATGACGACCACCAGGGCCAGACCGATCAGGATGAACGGCAGCCAGATGCCGAAGGCGCGGCCGTCCCCGGCGGGCGCGTCCGCCCGATCCGCTTCGCCGCCGGCGGACACGGGGCTGAAAACGGGGCCCCGGTATTCCACGGCCGAAGGGGTGGCGTTTTCCTGTTTCCACTTCATGTCGCTAACCATTGTAGGGTTGGGTGACCAGCGTGGTTCCGTGGCGCGCCGCGGGCCGTCCGCGGCGCGGTACAATCACTTCTTTCCGCCGTCGGGCGCTGCGCCTTTCCCCCCGGGCGGCGGTACCCGGTCCCGCTTGGCCGCCTCGCCGTTGCGCGCGACGAGCCGGTAGTGGATGAAGACTTCCCGGCGCGGTTCCAGCGAAATGTCCGGCGAGCGTGTGGGCGCCGCCAGCCGGACCTTCAGGCTGCCCGAGGCGCGCAGGTGGTCCAGCGGCACCCTCTGGGTGTAGATGGTGGAAATCCCGGCTACGTCCCTGCGGCGCCCGATTACCGTGGCCTTGGAAGGTGTGACGCGTGCCTCCACCATTCGCATGCCGGGCGGCAGTTTGCCGCTCCAGTCCACCTGGATCGGAACACTCTTCTTGACTGGAACGTCCAGCGTGGCCTCCACCGTGGCCGGCGAAACCCGCTTGAGGATGACGCCCGGCGGCAGGGCGATGTTGTCCCGCGAAACGTGAAAGGTGTTGTGACCCAGCGGAACGCCCTGCAAGTTGATGCGCACCCGTAGCCGTTCGGGGTCGATGGACTTGATCAGCGTGCTCGAGCCGCTCAGGCTGAGGGTGACCTTCTTGGCCGAGAGGTCATAGATTTCGACGCCCGGCGCCGGATTCATAAACTCCACCGGTGCGTCCAGGGTGATGAGGGTGTAGAGGCCGCGCGTGAAGGAAAACCAGATGCTGATCACGAACAGGGTCGAGGCCAGGCCGGCGGCGATCAGCCGCATGCGTTCCCGGCGGCGCTCGTCGGGCGTCTCCTCGGTATCGCCCAGCTGTTCGTGCAGCATGCGGGTCAGCTGGAGGTTGTCCTCGATGGGGATCATGCGCCCCTTGCGGGCCACCATGACCTTGCCGCTCTCCTCGGAGACCGAGATGATGAGGGCGTCGGTGGTCTCCGAAAGCCCTAGAGCGGCGCGGTGGCGGGTCCCGAAGTAGGAGGGCAGGTCCTGGCGCTTGGACAGAGGCAGAATGCCCGCCACCCGCTCGATGCGCCGGCCGCCGACGATGGCGGCGCCGTCGTGGACCGGGTTTTCGGGCCAGAAGATGCTCAGCAGCATCTCCTTGGAAATGACCCCCTGCCAGGGGATTCCGTTCATCACGGTCTCCTCCAGGTCGTCCATGCCGGGGATGACGATCAGGGCGCCGCGCTGCAGGCGGCTGAGTTCGTAAACGCTCTCCACGATGATGTCCACCGGCGCCGTACGCATGGGCGGCGAGATGTCCCACAGGATGGTTTTGAGGTTCTTGGCCTGCAGCACCGCCCGGATTTCGTTGCGGAAGACGATGATGATCAGCAGCGCCGTGGCGGCCGTGATGCCTTGGATGGCCCAGCTGGTCAGGATCATGCCCATGGAAACGGCGATGCGCTGCAGCAGCCACAGCAGGGCGATGCCGATCAGGACCCGCAGCACGGCGGTCCTGCGGAACAGGATGTACAGCCGGAACAGGATGTAGCTGTTGAAGACGATGTCGACGATATCCTGCCACTGGAGGCTGCTGATGATGGAGAACAGCGTATACATGAATGGGCTAGTCCGTTATGCTGAACCGCAGCACGCGCATGATCCTGCCCGACGGGTCGACGATCTCGACCCGCCACGGGCCCTTGTCGGCCTCTCTGAGCTGAATGGAGCTGACCGTAGACCAGTTGGGCGGTTTGAGCACCCGCTCCATGGTCGTGATGAGCCGGTCGTGGAAATACCAACGGTGGCCGATAAAGACCTTTCGGGGCACGGAGTCGAAGGCGGTGAAACAGGTCACCCGGCCGATGCGGATGGAAAAGACGATGCCGGGGTTGAAGGGCTTGTAGTCCCTGACTCCCTCGCACATGACGGCGTAACGCAGGGAAAGTTTCCCGGCCGACGCTGCGGCCGGCGCCGCCTTGGCCGGGGCGCCGGTGTTGTCCGAGGCGGCGGTGGCGGGTGCCGTCAGGCCCAGGACGCCGAGCGCCGAAAGCAGGCAGACGGCCGTTCGTAGACGAATCGTTTCAGATCTGTGCATGCGTGTACCCCGCGGTGGATGCCATCGGCTGGCAAGAGACCGGTCGACACGGAGAGAAAAAGGACTTCCTGACGCCTAAAGATATACAATCCTGATTTTTTTTCAACTGTTAATCACGCCGTCGACGGGCCGCACCCTTGGGAGCGCCGGCGCCGAAGGGCAATTGCAGGTGCCTGCCCTTCCCGCACGGACGGCCCCGGACATCTGCGGCGATGCGACACCTGCCTGCGGCCGCTTCACAAGGCGCCAAGGGGATTCTTGACAAGTCCCGGGGAGTTCCATAAAAGTGGACATCGAAAGGGGCGCTCTGCATCCATGCGTAAAACAGTGAATATTCTCGTCATCGACGACGACCAACTCTTCTCCACATCGCTTTCCGATTTTTTAGGCGGCCGCGGCTACCACGTCCGCACGGCCGCCTCGGGCATGGAGGGCGTCCGCATCTTCAAGGAACTGCAGCCCAGCATCGTGCTGCTGGACCAGAAGCTGCCCGATATTCCCGGCCTGGAGGTCTGCAAACAGATCCTGGAGATCAATCCCCACACCAAGATCGTGTTCATCACGGCTTACGCCACCATCCAGTACGCGGTGGACGCCATGCAGGCCGGCGCTTTCAACTACCTGTCCAAACCCTTTGAACTCGATGAACTGCTGATCGTCATCGACCTGGCCGTCAGGAACCTCAAGCTTGAGGGAAAGCTGCGCATCAGCAACTACGAAAAGCAACAGGAACGGCGCAAGGACCGGCTGGTGGGGTCATCGGAGGTCATGCGCCGTATCCGGGAACAGATCCGTATCGCCGCCGCCTCGGAGGCCACCGTGCTGATCACCGGCGAAACCGGGGTGGGCAAGAACGCCGTGGCACGGGCCATCCACGAACGGCAGCAAAACCGTGAGAGCCTGTTGACCATCAACTGTTCGGCGATTCCGGAAAACCTGATCGAGGCCGAATACTTCGGCCACGAAAGGGGCGTTTTCACCGGGGCCGACAGCCGGCGCGAGGGCATCTTCGAACTGGCCGACGGCGGCACCCTGGTGCTGGACGAGATCGGCGAGGTGCCCACCCACCTGCAGAGCAAACTGCTCAGCGTGCTGGAGGACAAGTGCATCCGGCGTATCGGCAGCGGGCGGACCATCCCCGTGGACGTGCGCATCATCGCCACCACCAACCAGAACCTGGAAAACGCCATTCGCGAGGGACGATTCCGTCAGGACCTGTTTTACCGTCTGGCGGTCTTCAATCTTCACATCCCGCCGCTGCGTGAGCACCCCGACGACATCCCGGAACTGGCGGGGCACTTCTTGGCCGAGTTCGGCCGGCGGGATCTCAAGATCCCCGACGAGCAGATTCAGCGCATGATGCGCTATTCCTGGCCGGGAAACGTGCGGGAACTGCGCAACGTGATCGAACGCGCCTCCTTCCTGTACCGGGGAGACGAGATCAAGCCGGGCGACCTGCTCATCCAAGACCGTTTTTCGTCCGAATCGCCGCTGCCCGCCGCGCCGCTGGAGGACGACGGCCGGATCGCCACCCTCGAGGAAGTGGAGCACCGCCACATCATGCGGGTCTACCAGGCCTGCGGCGGCAACAAGAGCCGAACGGCGCGGGCACTCGGAATTTCCCTCTCCACCCTGAAACGCAAACTCAAGACCATGTCCGTCCACCCGCCTAAAAAGCCGGACACGACCCTGTGAAACACCCCGCAGGGGACAAAATGAGCCATATGGGCTAATTTGGCCTACCCAAAACGGACGGCAATGTGCCGATCGCGCCGGGCGACGGGCCATTGTCTTTTGAAACCACGGGGCGGGCCGCCTTTTTCCCGGCCCCGGAAGAGATCTCCGATGTCCGTTTTCAGGGAGCGGAGCAGGCGTTTTGCGTGCCGCAGGCCGCGGCACGGCAGCCGCACCCGGCCGCCCCGGAGGGCCGGGCCCCGACCCGGCCGGCGTATTGGCCCCCCGTGGGGCCCCCGCGCGGAGCCGCCCGCCGCGTGTGTTCCCGCCCGCCAGGACGCGTCGCGTACGTGCGGTGCCGGAGGCCGGGCGCGCAACCGTCGACACAGGGTGGGAAATGGTTTTTCGCCTCCCGGAAGATGGCATTTTTCTTGCTTGTTAACAGAGGGAGGCGGCCGCAAAGGCGAATGCCGCTGTCGGCGTGCGGCAGCGGAACCTTCCCGGTCGGCATCGGCGGGAGGCGGAAACGATTTGCGGGTTCGATGCACGCCGTCATACCGAGGAAAGAGCATGTTTTGAACAGACACACCCATCAGGTCGAGAAGCCGTGCCAGCTGGAACTGATCCTGTCGGTGCTGCGACACCAGCTGGGCAACTCGGTCAACGCGCTGAAGATCACCCTGGACGTGCTGCGCGAGAATTACGATACCTTCGAGAACGCCAAGAAAAGGGAGTACCTCGAGAGGGTCTCGCAGCTCGTCGGGCGCCAGCAGGAGATCGTGCAGGCCCTGAAAATGTACTCCATGTTTTCGGTGGAGGACCGCCGGCCGGTTTCATTTTCCGATTTCTGGAGCCAGCTGCTGCCGCCGGTGACGCGGCGGGTCGAAGAACGCCGGGTTCGCCTGATCACGCGACATGAGAGTATCGCCTGCAGGGTGTGCGGCAACCCGGCCGCCCTGAACAAGATCGTGCTCTCGGTGGTGGACAACGCCCTGGACGCACTGGAGGGAACCGACGATCCGACCATCGAAATCCACACCGCCGGGGACGGTGCGGAGGTGCGCATCGGCGTGGTGGACAACGGCGCCGGCTGTCGTCCCGAGGAGATCGAAAAGCTTTTCGTCCCCCTGTTCACCACCCGTCCGGGAAGGACCGGGATGGGACTCGCCGTCGCGCGCAAGCTGGCGACTGAAATGGGGGGCGACATCACCATGACGAGTTCGCCGGGAGTGGGCAGCGAGGTGATCATCCGACTGGCCACCCTTTCAGCGGATGATGCCTCGTCCCGGTGCGATTGAATTTCATCCAGAGAGGAGAACCGTTTTGGCTTTTGTGGTAGGAGAGAATCAACTGAACGAAATCGAGAGCACCCTCCAGAAAGACATCATCGATCTGGGGGTCAAGTGTGTCGTGCTCATCGACATGGCGGGCAATATCCTGGCTACCCGTGATGACGGTGCCAGGAAACACGACATATACTCTCTGGCGGCCCTGGCGGCGGGCAATTTCGGTGCCGTAAGCGCCATGGCCAAGATCATCGGGGAGGACGAGTTCTCGCTGCTCTTCCACAAGGGAAAATCCGAGAACATCCACTTCAGCAAGGTGATGGACGAGTTCCTGCTGGTGACCATTTTCAGCAACGAGGTCTCGCTCGGGTTCTTGCGGCTGAAGGTCTCGGAGGCCGTCGCCCGGATCAGTGAAATCCTCTCCAGCCCCGTCGACGGCTGAGCGGGTCCGGAAAGACTGTGGGCCGGTTGGGAAAAGCAATCTGTGGAAATCATTTTCCTGCAGACTGAAGGCGGTGGACTCCTTCGGGCTGCGGGTATTGCCTCATCTGGACGGTAATGGCTTTTATCAATCCGAAGACCAGGGAAGTACAGATCAAGATCGTCTACTACGGTCCGGGAAGGGGCGGGAAGACGACCAATCTGGAATACATCTACAAGAAGTTCAACGAGCGCATCAAAACCGAGATGGTTTCCCTCAAGACCCACGGCGACCGCACACTCTTCTTCGATTTTTTGCCTTTCGACGTCGGTAGGATCATGGGATACGACATCCGGGTGCAGCTCTACACCGTACCGGGCCAGGTGAAATACGATTCGACACGCAAGCTCGTGCTGCGCGGGGTCGACGGTATCGTCTTCGTGGCGGACTGCATGGCCATCGTGCGCAAGAAGAACATGCTGTCCCTGAAAAACCTGTACGAAAACCTGGCGGGATACAATCGCAGCATCTTCAAGATACCCTTGGTAATGCAGTACAACAAGATCGATCTGGCTGACGAGGGCATCCCGCTGCTCTCGCCCCAGACGCTGGATCGAGACCTGAATGCCCAGCTGAAGGCGCCGTACTTCGTGGCCAGCGCGATCAAGGGATACAACGTGATCAAGACCATGAAAAAAATCATCATGCTGACCATGCCCACGATCCAGGGGCAGCTGAGGTGACGTCGGTGGCAACAGATGCGGTTGCGGCCGAGCCCGCCGGACCGGTGGAACGGGACGGAAGGGCCAACAGACAGGAGGTGAGCCCATGATTGAGAAAAACGATCAGGATTTATCCGTCGAGGTGGGCAGACGGCTGGACAATATCTTCGGGGACTCCGACACCGTCGGGGGGAAATCTCCGACCGCCGATTCCCTCCGGGACACCGGTGCCGACTATTATCCGCTGCGGGTGGTCAAGGCCAACATCCTCTCCATCGACTGGGAAATCACCGACGAGGCCATTGCGGGCCTGCTGAAGCAGCTGGACCTCCTGCGCAAGACCTACCGTGATGACAAGGTCGTCCAGATCCTGATCCAGATGATGATCTCCCTGGGAAAGTACATCAAGGTGCGCAAGGGGCAGGCCAACGTGCACTCCATGAAAGTACTCAAATCCGTTTTCGCGGGATTGGAGAAAGTCGCCGGCGGTGGCGTGCAGGACCCCACCCGCAAGATGGAGATTCTGCGCGAAAAGGTGCGGGAATTTCATGCCCTGCAGGCACGCGTGGCCGCGGAATCCGGCAAGACCCGCACCGCACCGGACAGGGCGGCCCCCGTCACCGCCCTGTCCACCGAAGAGCTGCGGCAGATTGCCCGTTTCCTGGCGGACGAACTTCGCGGCACCATCCGTGAGGAATTGCGCCTGCTGAGGAAAGAACTGCGGCGGGGATGACATGGACGATCAGACAGCATAGGGAGGGATCATGATGGACGTGCCCGTGGACGAACTTCCCTCGATGGTATTCAAGCAGGTGGCCAGGGAGGACCTGGGCGAATTTTCCCTCAATGGGCAGATGCTGAGGGTCTTTATAGAATTCGACGGCAAGAAGAGCATCGCCTCGGTTTCGGGCAACACGGGGCTGGACTTGGCCGAGCTGCACGACGTCACTCAGCGACTTCTGCGGCTGAACCTCATCGAGCCGGTCGCCCGGCCGGTTTCCCTGGCGGACGCCGCTTTTTTTCGGTACTTGCAGAACCAGCTGGCACTGGCCGTGGGGCCGCTGGCCGCGGTTCTCATCGACGACGCCCTGGAGGACATGGGGCATACGCGCAACCGGTTTCCCGTCAACCACGCCGCCGAACTGGTGGACATCCTGTCCGAGGACATTCCCCGGGAAGCGCAGCGCGTCGCTTTCCGCCAGGCCATGCTGAACAAGATCCGGCAGTCCCGGTACTAGTGGAGACTGGAGATGATTATCTTTCCCAAGGAAAATCCGGTGGTCGAGCACCTCAACAGCTATTTCCTGGACATCCCCCGGTTCATTGAGCACTACCAGGGGGAGGTCGGAACCGGATGCGCCGGCATGTCGTCCGCGGCGGCGGAGGCAGCCGTGTTCTTCAACAAGGACGACCTGGTCAGTGTCATCCTGGAACGGCGGGACAACGGCGGCAGTCGGATGATCGGACTGGATGAGATCTCCGAGATCGCCAGGATCGAGAATTTCTCCGTGAATCTCTACGGGCTGGAAGAGGTGTTCATCGACTACTGGGCCAACCTGCCCAATGCGGCGGTGGTTTATAAAAACCTGAGCACCGACTTCACCAACCTGGAAAAGCTGATCGCCAAAATGCAGGCCGAGCGCCTGACCGGGTACATCGATGTCATTCTCAACGCGGACAGCGGTCACGGCAGGATTTTTTTCTGCAGCGGCAAGTGCCTGGGCGCATCCCACTCTTGGGAAGGGTGGCGGCTCAACACCACTGGGAACCTGTGGTACACGTTGACGTCCAGGGCATCGGAGACGGGGGCCGCCTTCAACGTGCTGCGTCTGCCCCTGGAAAAGGCCGGCCCCGCCGCTGCGCCGTCATCCGCCGGTGCGGCCGACGGCAACGGTCGCCGGCGGACCATGGAGATGCTCGAGACGCTGTTGCGCCGGCTGGAGGACGTGGTGGCGGCCGACAACCGCATCAAGGGCGATTTTCGGGTGCTGCTGAAGAAGAAATTCGTGGAGAAGGCCGAGCATTTCCCTTTTCTGGACCCTTTCGCGGCTGAGTTCGAATACCGCGACCAGCGCATCGAGTGCCATCGGGATGTGCGCGACGGGGAACTGCTGGCCGGTGTCACCGAGTCCGTGCGAGAGCTGGCGGCGGAACTGGGCATCGGGCCCGTCTTCCACAAGGCGCTCTATCCCTGGCGGGAGAAGTACGCCGATGTGATCCGGCGGTTCCGGATCCAGCTCTGATGGAAACGCCGCCCACCCGGCGTGCGGAAACCCTTCCGCCCGCCGGGCGGGCTTCTGCGCCGGTGCACGACCGGTGCCCGAAAAGATCCAGGGGAACCCAAGGCCATGGTCAAAACAGTGCTGATCGTCGATGACAACCAGGAGGCGCTGCTCTCGCTCAAGGAGGGCATGGCCAAGTACGGCGAGGTTTTCGAGGTGCTGATCGCCGGCGACGGGGAAGCGGCCGTCGCCAAGCTGGCCCGCCATCCCGTGGACCTGGTGGTCACCGACCTGAAGATGCCGCGCTTGGACGGGTTCGGTCTGCTGGCCCATGTGCGGGAGAATTTCCCGGAAATACCGGTCATCATCATGTCCGGCTTCAGCACCCCGGAGACCCAGGTGCTTGCCAGAAAGCGCGGCGCCGCCGGTTACCTGGACAAGCCTTTCAAGATCAAGTACCTGTCGAAAGTCATCCTGACCCTGCTCAAAAAGCAGTCCGACGGCGGCACCCTGCGGGGGGTTACCACCAGCATGTTCCTGCAGCTCGTGGAGATGGAACAGAAGACGTGCACGCTGCGCTTGGTGGACGCGGAAAGGCGCCGCCGCGGCGTGCTCTTTTTCGCCCGGGGGAGACTTCTTGACGCCCGCTGCGGGGAGTTGCGGGCCGAAGAGGCGGCCTACGAACTCTTCTCGTGGGAGCAGGTGGCGGTTTCCATCCAGGAGGGCTGCCCTTTGAAGACAGGCCCCATTCGTAAAGATCTGCAGTCCATCCTGCTCGAAGCCATGCAGCGCAAGGACGAGGCCGGCACGCCGCAGCCTGCGCGGACGGCGCCGGCGGACGACGGCGGTGAGCGGACCGCACGGCCGCAGCGGGTCCTCCTTGATCGGGTGAAACGCCTCAGGGGCGTGAAAGACGTATACAGCGACGAGAGCTGGCAGCCTTTGCTGGCCGATCTGTCGGATCTGGGGCGGACACTCGGTGCCGGACGGTTGGCGTTTGCTTGTGCCCGCCGCAAGCCTGCGTCGACGGTGGTCCTGCTGCCCGACGAAGACCACACCGTGGTTTCCCTGGAGGCCAAGTGCCCCCGCGAGCAGCTGTTTCAGCAACTGCTGCGGCTCAAGGCCTGAAAGCCGCAGGCAAACCTTCGTACACGGTGACGGCGGACATGGAAAGCGCATTCAACGACATTCTGGACATCGAGGGGGTTCGCGGGGCCCTGCTGATCTCCCCTGCGGGCGAGACGGTTTACCGGGCCGGCAGCACAGCGGCCGCGGATATCGGCCCGACGCGGAACGGGTTGGATCTGGAGGGACTGGCGGATCTCACCGAGGCCGATCTCTTCTACGAAAACGCCCGGCTCTACCTGCGGCCCGGGCCATGGGGGTACCTGGTGGTGGTCATGGACCACGATGCGCCGGCGGCCATGGTGCGGCTCAACTGTGATGCCCTGACGGCCGCGCTGCAAAAGGGCGGCAAATCCCGCCGCAAGACGCGGCTCTTCTTCAGGCGCGGCTGCTGAAAGCGGTGGCCGGTTCTGCCAAAACAAACCCCCCGGGTCGACGGCGTCGGCCCGGGGGGTTTGGTTCAGGAGGTAATGCTGGCTTTTGGTCTGTCAACAGACAAGTCGGTTTGTCGGTCTTTACGGCATTGCGTCAGAAGGTCGATGATGTAAAGCTGCGCGGCGTCATACCGCCGGTTTGCGGGTTTTTTTGCAAGTTCACCGTTTACAGGGCTTCCTCCGGTTGGGTTCCGGGATGGCGCCTGGGGGAAGCGCCATCCCGGGGTTGAAAGGAGAGAATGAATGAAAAAGTTCTGACTGCTGAAACATACTATAAGTGTCACAAAGTGACATGTCAAGGGGTTTTTTAAAAAAATATTCGAAGGAGTTCCGTCGGGCTTGACGCCTGCGCTTTTCCGCTCTATCTATAAAATATCCGGCAGTCGGAACAACCCGAAATCGCGGCCGCCGTCGGCCGTCACCCCGGAGGTTTTCAGCATGCCCGAAGAAAATGTCGCCGTTTTCAGAGTGTTCCCCTTCACCGTCGGTCAGAAAATCACCATCGAGGACGGCCCCCGCCGGGGCGACTGGGAAGTGGCGGCCGTCGGGGAGCGCAAGGTGACCCTGCGCTGTCCCATCTCCGGCCGCGAATTCGAGTGGATCCGCTTCTGTTACTTCGTCGAGAACCGGCGCACAGTCTGGCCCCACGTGGACTGAACTCCGCAACAGGTGGTTCAATTTGAGCCATTCAAAATGATCGAAGGCTGGCCGGCGACCCGCACAATCCGCCGGACCTTTCCCCCGTTCACACTTTTCGCACCTGATTCCGCTTTAAAATCCATATCTTGTGATTTGGCAGAACCCCATCCGCCTGGCATTCTTATTGCAACATCAGCATTGTCATAGGGCTGTTGAGAGATTTTCCGCCCATCGGTTCTTTCCGGCCCGGACATTGCGCAGACAGACCCACGTCTATTTGACCAAAGGAGGGCTTTCATGGGCAACTGGCAGAAAAAACTGGTAGTGATGGCCATGGCGGTGCTGGTGCAGCTGGCATGCGCGGGGGCTTCGAAGGCCGTGGATTCCTACAGTTTCGCGGTGCTGCCCCGCTTTTTCCCCGTGGTCATCCTGGAAAGATTCGGCCCCTTGGCCGACTATCTGGCCGAGCAGGCCGATATCGATGTCGAGTTCGTGATGCCGAAGAACTTCGCCGATCACATCAGCATGGTCATGCGCGGAAAGGTACTTCTGAGTTACCAGAACCCGGTCGTCTACGCCAAGGTCTCCAGGCAGGTCAAACCCCTGGCGGTGGCCAGCAAAGGCAAGGACAAAACCCGTTTCCGGGGTATCATCATCGTGCGGACCGACAGCGGGATCAACACCATCGAGGACCTGAAGGGCCGCAGCGTCTCCATCGTGTCGCTGCAGTCGGCCGGCGGCTACATCTCCCAGCGGGATTTCCTGATGAAGAAAGGCATCGACGTCGAGATGGACATGATTCCCAGCGGCAGCCCGGGAAACAAGCAGGAGAACGTCATCCTGGACGTCTTTTCCAAGAAAGTCGACGTGGGCTTCATTCGCGAATCGGCGCTGCACCGCGTGGACAAGGTCATCGATCCGTCTAAGATCAAGGTGCTGGCCCGAACCACTTGGCTGCCCAACTGGGTCTTCGCGGTGCACAAGAGCGTGCCGTTGTCGGTGGCCGCCAGGATCCGCGAAGCCCTCCTGTCCCTGCCGGCGGGTGGACCGGTTCTCAAGGCCGCCCACCTGCAGGGATTCGTGGAACCCGATCAGCATGCGCTCAACGAACTGAAGAAGATCGTGCTGCGCCGATAGGCGGGCTTCGTGAACCGCAGGCTGCTTCCGCAAGGGCCGCGGCCTGCCCGCACGGGCCTTTCAGTCGACCCATACGTCACACAAGGAGTCAGCGAGATGATCGTCATTTGCGAAGAATGCGGAAAGAAGTACCGGATCGACCCGGATGCCATCAAGGGGGAGCGCGCGCGTTTCAAGTGCCGGACCTGCGGGCACACGGTATTGGTGGAGAAAACGCCGCCGGCCGAGGAGAACCCCGCGCCGCAGCCGCAGGAAGCCGCCTCCGGACAGACTTTCGAAACCGACGCCGGAGACGCACCGGAACCGCCGACCGGCGATGGCGGCCAGGTACCGCCCGCCGATCCCCCCTCGAAAAAGCGCGGCATGGGCCTGCGGGCCAAGATGATGGTGCTGTTCCTGGTGATCCCCATCCTGATCATCGCCGGCGCCGGCGGATTCTACATCTGGCAGATGGACAACTTCGCCGCCGCCATGACGCGCCAGACCGGCAAGGTCGTCACCAAGATGGGCCAGCAGGTCATCCGCGAGACGGCCCGCACCGTGGCGTCCCAGTGCCGCCAGTACCTGCTCAGCCACCCGGACCTGAGCCCCCGGGACTTCATGAAGGACGAGAGCTTCAAGAAGATCGCCATCCAGAAGGTGGGGCTGACCGGCTATACGGCGCTGTACGCCGTGGGACCCATGGTCACCTGGGCGCATCCCAACCCCAAGATCATCGGGCGCCCCCTGACCCCCCTGGTGAAGAAGCCCCTGGGCAAGTCTTTCGACCGCTGGGTGAGAATCATCGGTGACATCGACAAGGGGGAAAACATCGAAAGGGGCGGTTATTACACCTGGACGGATGCCGACGGCGAGCTGCGCGAGAAATACATGTTCGTCACCCCGGTGGAGGGCACCAAGTACGGCATCGCCGCCACCATCTACGAGGACGAATTCATCCGGCCGCTGAAAAAGGTCGAACGCGACGCGCGCAAGCGCACCGCCACGGTGCGCAACACCACCCTGGCCATCCTGGCCGGAACGCTGCTGCTGGTGGGGATCATCGTGCTGACCTACAGCAACATCCTGACCTCGCGCATCAAGAAACTGACCGATCACGCCGAACGCATCAGCGTCGGCGACCTGGATGTCGAACTGGACGTCAAATCCGACGACGAGATCGGCGATCTCGGCGAAGCCATCCGGCGCATGCAGGACAGCATCCGGTTGTCCATCCAGCGGCTCAGGCGCCGACGCTAGTCGCCGCCCACCCTGCTCCTGCGGCCGCCGGGCCCCGGGGGGAAACCGGCAGCCGCATACATCCGCACTGCCCCGCCGCGCGGGCCGCCGGGCCCCGGGAAAGGCCGCCTGCGCGTCATCGCTCCCACGCCGTTCCCATCATCCTTTGACAAGCCCCGAGGGGGGCCTATGTTTTTTGCATACGGGCGGCCCCGGCACGCCGGGCGACCCGGGTGAGCCGCCTGCCGACATATACCGGGCGCCCCGCACCCACCCTTGCGGCGCCGGCCGTGCGTCCGCCGAGCGCTATCGAACAAAGGAGGCTCGCGTGCCGCTGCTCACGACCACCATCGGTGCTTTTCCCAAGCCGGCCTACGTGCCCGTACCGGACTGGTTCCGGCAGGGCGGGGCGGGATTCGAAACCCCCACTGCGGCCTACCAGCGATACCTGAGGAACCAGCCCGGGGATATCGAGGAGATTCTCGACCGGGGCACCCGCGAGGTGGTCGCCGCCCAAGTCGCCGTTGGTATCGACATCCCCACCGACGGCGAGGTGCGCCGGGAGAATTACATCCACTACCACTGCCGCCACATGGCGGGTATCGATTTTTCCCGCCTGACCCGCCGGGTCTCCCGGCAGGGCGCCTGGGTGGCGGACCTGCCGACGGTCGTCGCCCCCATCCGGTCCCGGGGCCACTTCCTCCCCCGCGATTTCCGCGTCGCCCAGGCGGTCACCGACCGGCCGGTCAAGATCACGGTGCCCGGCCCCATGACCGTCGCCGACTCCATTGCCGATGCCTACTACGGCGACGATCGACGCCTGGGGGCCGCCTTGGCCGAGGCCCTCAACCGGGAGATCCGGGCCCTGGCCGAAGCCGGCTGCCGGTGGATCCGGGTAGACGAACCGCTCTTCGCCCGCAGACCCGACGAAGCCCTGGATTACGGATTCGAAAATCTGGAACGCTGTTTTCACGGCCTGCCGAAGGGCGTCATGCGCGCGGCTCACATGTGCTGCGGGTATCCGGATCGGCTGGACCAGCAGGACTTTCAGAAAGCCGACCGCGATGCGTACTTTCGCCTGGCCGACGCCATTGAGGATTCGAGCATTCAGGCCATCTCCCTCGAGGACGCCCATCGCCCCAACGACCTGTTGCTGCTGGAGCGTTTCCGTGAAACCACGGTGATGCTGGGCGTGATCGCCATCGCCAGCTCGCGGCTGGAGACGGTGGCGGAGATCCGGCGGCGCCTGCGGGAGGCCCTGGCGCACATCGACGGCCGGCGCCTGATGGCGGCACCGGACTGCGGATTGGGTTTCCTGGACCGCGACCTGGCGCTGGCCAAGCTGGCCAACATGGTGGCGGCCGCCCGGTCGGCGGCCTAGCGGATTGGGAAAAGATGAATGCCGTCGTGTGAATGAACCGGGCCTGGATCGAGGCGGCGGCCCTGCGGTCACGGCAGCCGGCTGCGGTCCAGGCTGCGGTATTGAATGGCCTCGGCGATGTGGGACGACGCGATGGAGGCGCTGCCCTCCAGGTCGGCGATGGTGCGCGAGATCTTGAGGATGCGGCCGTAGGCGCGGGCCGAGAAGCCCAGCTTGTCCACCGCATTTTCCAGCAGGCGGGCGCCGTCGCCGTCGGTGGCGCAGAAACGGCGGATCTGGCGGGTGCCCATACGGGCGTTGCAGGTCGTACCGGCGCCGGCGAAGCGCCGGGCCTGGACCCTGCGGGCCGCCAGCACCCGTGCGGCGATGTCCGACGACGACTCCGAGCGCTGCCCGGCCGAGAGATCGCGCCAAGCCACCGCCGGCACGTCCACGTGCAGGTCGATGCGGTCGAGCAGCGGACCGGAAATGCGGGACAGGTAGTTTTGGACCTGCTGCGGGGTGCAGCGGCACTCATGACGTTTATCGGAGCGGTAACCGCAGGGGCAGGGGTTCATGGCCGCCAGCAGCATGAAGCGGGCGGGGTAGGTGACCGCCATGGCGGCACGCGAGATGGTCACTTTCGCGTCTTCCAGGGGCTGGCGCAGGACCTCCAGCACGTGCTTCTTGAATTCGGGCAGCTCGTCCAGGAACAGGACCCCGTTGTGCGCCAGGCTGACTTCCCCGGGCCGGGGGATGCGGCCGCCCCCGATCAGGCCGGCGTCGGAGATGGTGTGGTGCGGTGCGCGAAAAGGCCGGCGGGTCACCAGGGACTGGTCGGGCGCCAGCATCCCCACCACGCTGTAAATCTTGGTGGTCTCCAGGCTCTCTTCGAAGGATATGGGCGGCAGGATGGTCGGCATGCGCTGCGCCAGCATGGTTTTGCCGGATCCGGGCGGTCCGACCATCAGCAGGTTGTGACTGCCGGCGGCGGCGATTTCCAGGGCCCGTTTGGCCTGCTGCTGGCCGGAGACCTCGGCGTAGTCGAGATCGGGGTCGTGGGGAGGGACGGCCCCGTCCGCCGCAGCGGGCTGCAGGGGAGCCATTTGCGCGTTGCCTTGGAAGTGGGCCACCACCTGCGACAGCGTCTCGGCCGCCAGCACCCGCACGCCGTCGACCACGGCGGCCTCCCGGCGGTTGGCGTGGGGAACGACGACGGTTCCCACGCCCCGCCGTCCGGCCATCAGGACCATGGGCAGGGTGCCGTGCACGGCCTTGACCCGGCCGTCCAGGGACAGTTCGCCGGCCACCAGCACGTCGTCCAGTACGCCGGGGGGCAGCACGCGCGTGGCCAGCAGGATGCCCAGGGCGATGGGCAGGTCGAAGCCGGTGCCCTCCTTCTTGATGTCCGCCGGCGCCAGGTTGACGGTGATGCGGTCGTCGGGAAATAGGTACCCCGAGTTGACGATGGCCGACTTGACCCGTTCCCGGCTTTCGCGGACCGCCGTTTCGGGCAGACCCACCGTGGTGAAGGCCGGCAGTCCGTTGGCGATGTCGATTTCGACCTCCACCGCGTGGGCGTCGATGCCGATGAGCGCGCTGCTCAGGATGTTGGCCAGCAAATCGTGATTCCCCCGCGCGGCCCGTGGGGCCGGCTGTCAGGTGCAGGCGGTGCCTGCCGTGCCGTGCGAAAATGAGCTGCTGCGGTCCCGTTGCCTCTACCTCATTTTCGGCGGTCGTGCGGGAAACTTGATGAGGGCCTTGACGCACGGTTAGCTAAGGACTTGAAAAATCGGCGGCTTCGATTGATGTTTTTTGGTCCAACCCTTGAAAAATGCTTGCAAAACGGGTAAAAAGCATTATTATGGAATCTAAACGTCTTCCCGGTGTGCCCGGGCCTGAGAAGCCTCGAAGGGCCGAACGTTTCGTTGAAAGTCGACGGCGGAAACCAGGCGGTCGTGTTCTGGTCGGAAGATCTTGTGCTGGAGAGCAGCGACTTGCAAAACACCCGATAAAAGGGATTCCATGTATTTTCAACAGCGTACGCTTGCAAAGGCGGTTTCCTGTTCCGGCGTCGGGGTTCATTCCGGTAAAAAAGTCAACCTGACCATCAAGCCGGCCCCCGTCAATCACGGTATCAAATTCGTCCGGACCGACCTGCCGGACAGTCCCGGCATCGCGGCTCACCTCAACATGGTGGTCGACACCAGCCTGGCCACGGTGATCGGGTACAACGGTTTCATCGTCTCGACCATTGAGCATCTCATGGCCGCTTTTGCGGGGCTTTCCATCGACAACGCACTGGTGGAACTCGATGCCTACGAGATGCCCATCATGGACGGCAGCGCCGGTCCGTTCACCCGCCTGATCATGTCCGCCGGTATCCGCAAACAGGCCGAATCGCGCTGCGTGTTCATCGTCAACGAACCCATCCGGTACGAAAAGGGCGACAAGAGCGTCTGCGTCTACCCCTCGCCGGAATTCAAGGTCACCTACACCATCGACTTCCCACACCCACTCATCCGTAAGCAGCACTTCTGCCTGCGGCTGTCCGACCAGAGTTTCGAAAAAGACATCAGCCACGCGCGGACTTTCGGGTTTCTCCATGAAATCGAATACCTGAAGCGATACGGTTTCGCAAAGGGCGGTTCCCTGGACAACGCTGTGGTGCTGAATGAAGAGGGTATTCTCAACCCCGACGGGTTGCGTTACCCCGATGAATTCGTGCGTCACAAGATCCTGGACTGCCTGGGGGATTTCTCCCTGCTGGGTATGCCCATCCTGGGGCATATCGTCGTGCGCAAATCCGGCCACGCTTTCAACCACGAGTTCCTCAAGACCTTTTTCAACAACCGCCACTGCTGGGAAACCCGCTTCATGGATGAAGCCGCTTCCCTCCCCGCCTGCTCCACTTCGCTGCAGCCAAAAGCGCTTGCCATTTAATCGGCCATTGGTTATGCTTTTTTGAAGGGGCGACCGTTTTTTTTGCGATCCGCCCGAAGGGGATCGCCGGTGCCTCACCCCGCGGACACGGAAGACGCCCGCCGACCCGCGCGGAGGATCCCGCCCATCGCCCGTACCCGGCCCGGCGGGATCGCCCGCAAGGAGAATCGACCGGAAAATACGGCGGTTTTCAAAAGGCCGACCGTTTGATCAAAAGCTATGAAAACAAACCGTTTCCCGGTAAAAAAGCTTTTCCTCGTCCTGCTGGCGGCCCTGTTCGTGTGGCCGCCGGGGGCTTTCGCCCAGGAGGCGGTGCTGAAAGACATCATCATCACCAACACCCGGGACGACCTCCTGGTGTACCTCAAGGTGCAGGGCGCCTTCACCGAGAAAATCGAAAAGGCCATCATGTCGGGGGTGCCCACCTCCTTTTCATTCCTCATCACCCTCTACCGGGTGCGCGACCTGTGGCCGGATGAGGAGATCGCCGACCTGAAGCTGACCCACACGATCAAGTACGACAACCTGAAAAAGGAGTTCCGGGTCACGCGTTCCTGGAAGACCGACAACCCGCGTGTCGTCAAATCCTTCGAGGAAGCCAAGAAGCTCATGACCGATATCGACAGCCTGCGCATTGTATCGCTCAGCCAGCTCAAAAAGGGGCTCCAATACCAGCTGCGGGCCAAGGCCGAGCTGAGCAAGCACACGCTTCCCTTTTACCTGCATTACGTGTTGTTTTTCCTCTCGCTGTGGGATTTTGAGACGGACTGGTACACCATCGATTTCATTTACTGAGAGGTGCCTGCGGGAGCCGTGCCGGCCTGAAGGGCGGCGGTGCGTGCGCGCCTCCGCGTGACAGACCCGCCCGGCTCCTCCGAGTACGATGAGAAAGAACGTCTACAGGACATCGTCTCCCCTGGTTTCGGAAAAGGGGCTTCGCCGTCGCCGCCGGGAAATCATTCTGATATTCGTCATCCTGGCCGTGGTGGTGCTGCTGACCTACGCCGAAAACCGGGTCATCCACTTCGGAGCGGATTTTCCGGTCTCCAACACCATCCTGATGTTTATTCTCATAAACATCAACCTGCTGCTGCTTCTGCTGCTCATCTTCCTGGTCTTCCGCAACCTGGTCAAGCTCTTCTTCGAGCGGCGGCGCAACGTGCTGGGGGCCAAGCTGCGCACCAAGCTGGTGGTGGCCTTCATCGCGCTGTCGCTGTTGCCCACCATCGTACTCTTCTTTTTCTCCATCAACTTCATCACTACCAGCATCGAGTTCTGGTTCAACGTGCCCATCGAGCAGGCCCTGGAAAATTCCCTCACCGTCGGCCGCCAGCTCTACACCCACATCGAGGAGAACAACGGTTTCTTCCTGGGCCGCATCTCCTACCAGATCAAGAGCAAGGGGCTGCTCAAGCGCAGGAAACAGAAGGCCCTCAAAAATTACGTCCGTGTGGTGCAGAGCGCCTTCAACCTGGACTTGGTGGAGGTCTACCGCAGGGACGGACGTCGCCTGGCAGTCGCTTTTTCGTCCCGCCTGGCCAACACCCCGGTGGGCGTGGTGGGCGTCGGCGACCTCAAGCAGAAGGCGGCCGACACCCCTTACAAGTCCATGACCAAGTCGCTGCCCAACGGGGAACTGGTGCGTTCCGTGGCCACCGTTCCGTTCGGCACGGACCCGGCCCGGGCGGGCGGTTTCGTGGTTGTGGGGGTCCTGCTGTCGTCCGACATGGTCAACAACATGGCCTCCATCTCGCGCGGATTCGAGGAATACCAGCAGATCAAGCTGCTCAAGAAGCCCATTCAGAGCACCTATTACATCACCCTGTCCATCGTGGCCCTGCTGGTGGTCTTCTGCGCCATCTGGTTCGGGTTCTACCTAGCCAAGTCCATCAGCGTGCCCATTCAGCTGCTGGCCGAGGGCACGCGGCGGGTGGCCGAGGGAGACTTGGGATTCGAAATCGGCATGACCTCCGACGACGAGATCGGCTCTCTAGTCCAGTCCTTCAACAAGATGACCGCCGATCTGCGCACCGGCCGCGAGCAGCTGGAACAGTCTTCGCGCATCCTGCAGCAGCAGAACGTCGAGATCGAGGAGCGGCGGCGGTACATGGAGATCGTGCTCAAGAACGTTTCGGCCGGGGTCATTACGCTGGATGCCGAGGGAAACGTTACCACCATCAACACCTCGGCCGAGAAGATGCTCTACCTCAAGGCCGAGGAGGTGCTCGGACAGAGCTACCGCAACCTGCTGCGGGGGCAGCATCGCAACCTGGCCGAGGAGGTCCTCGACAGCCTCAACACCACCTCGGACAGCACCGTCGAGCTGACGTTGCGGCTGACGGTGGAAGGCAGCCCGCGGACCTTTCTGCTGACCATCAATGCCCTCAAGGACGACGCCGGGCAGCACATGGGCATCGTAATGGTTTTCGACGACCTCACCGAACTGGAGAAGGCCCAGCGCATGGCCGCCTGGCGCGAGGTGGCGCGGCGCATCGCCCACGAGGTCAAGAACCCCCTGACGCCCATCAGCCTGTCGGCCCAGCGGCTCAAGCGCAAATACTCCCGGCAGCTCAATGAACCGGTCTTCGACGAGTGCACCCGTATGATCATCGACCACGTCGAGCTGATTCGCAACCTGGTGAACGAATTTTCGGCTTTCGCGCGGTTCCCGACCGCCAATCCCCGGCCCCAAGCCCTGCCGCCCATCATCGAGGAGACCGTGTCGCTCTACCGGGAGGGGCACCAGGGGGTGACTTTCGAGATCAACATCACCGACGAGATCCCGCTGCTGAACCTGGACCGCCAGCAGATCAAGCAGGCGCTCATCAACCTGGTGGACAACGCGGTGGCGGCCATCCGCGAAGAGGGGCGGGTGTCCATCAGCGTCTCCCTGGACCCCATCCTGAAACTGGTGCGCATCGAGGTGGCCGACAACGGACCGGGCATTTCCGACGAGGACAAGACGCGGCTGTTCGAGCCCAATTTTTCCACCAAGAAGAGCGGCATGGGGCTGGGCCTGACCATTGTCAACTCGATTGTCCTTGATCACAACGGCATGATTCGGGTACAGGATAACGAGCCGTGCGGCGCCAAGTTCATCATCGAACTGCCGGTGGACCTGACCCGCGCCGCCCAGCGGGCGGCCCTGGCATGATCGGCCGCTGCAGGGGCAGGGACGAGAAGGCCGGCTTTTTTCGGTCGGCGGACACCCTCGAAAGCGATTTATCAAACAACAGGATGATGCATGTATTCGACGATTCTGGTGGTAGATGACGAGGCTTCCATTCGGCAGTCGCTGAGCGGACTGCTCTCCGACGAAGGGTTCGAGGTTCTGACGGCCTCCAACGGGTACGAGGCGCTGAAGGTCATCGACGCCGAGTCTCCGGACCTGGTGCTGCTCGACATCTGGATGCCGGGTATGGACGGCATCGAGACCCTCAAGGAGATCAAGAGGGAGAGCCCTTACATCCAGGTGATCATCATCACGGGCCACGGCACCATCGAGACCGCCGTGCAGGCCACCAAGCTGGGGGCCTTCGACTTCATCGAAAAGCCCCTGTCCATCGACAAGGTCATCGTGGCCATCAACAACGCCCTGAACTTCCGGCGCCTGGAAGAGGAGAACAAGTACCTGCGCAAGAAGACCCTCGAACGCCACTCCATCAACGGCAATTCGCCGGCCGTGCAGGAGCTCAAAAGGCAGATCATGACGGCCGCGCCTTCGGACGCCTGGATTCTGATCAGCGGTGAAAACGGCTCCGGGAAGGAGCTGGTGGCGCGCACCATTCACCAGCTGAGCAGCCGGGCGGCCGAACCCATGGTGGACGTCAACTGCGCCGCCATTCCCGACGAGCTGATCGAAAGCGAGCTTTTCGGACACGAGAAGGGCGCCTTCACCGGGGCCACCACCAAAAAACGCGGCAAGTTCGAACTGGCCAGCCGCGGAACCATTTTCTTCGACGAAATCGGCGACATGAGCCTCCGCACCCAAGGCAAGATTCTGCGGGTGCTGCAGGAAAAGCAGTTCCAACGGGTCGGCGGTAACCGCACGCTGGACCTGGATGTGCGCGTGATCGCCGCCAGCAACAAGCGCCTGGAGGAGGAAATCGACAAGGGCCGCTTCCGCAAGGAACTCTTCTATCGGCTCAACGTGATCCCGATCCACGTGCCGCCCCTGCGCGAGCGGCTGGAAGACGTGCCCCTGCTGGTGGAGACTTTCCTGGCCGAGAGCGCCCGCAAGAACCGTAGCCCCAAGAAGGAAATGACCCCCGAGGCCATGGCGCTGTTGTGCGGTTACCACTGGCCGGGAAACGTACGGGAGCTCAAGAACCTGATCGAGCGGCTGGCCATCATGGTCAAGAAGGAGGTCATCGAAAAGGCTGATATTCCGGTGCCCTACAATCCGGCGGCCCGGCCGGTGATCCCGCCGGCCACCTCGGCACCCTTTTTCATGTCCTCCTGGGAAGAGGCCCGCGAGGCGTTCGAGCGCGAGTTCATCCGCCTCAAGTTGCTGGAAAACGACAACGACCCCGAACGCACGGCCCGGGCCATCGGCGTGACACCCGATTTCCTGGATGCCCGCATCCAGGCCCTGGGCACGTAGGGGGACGCCGCGGCGCATGAGGGTCATCGGCGGACAACTGCGCGGCAGGAAACTGTTCCGTCCCCCCGACCGCGAGATCCGGCCCACGGCCGACCGCCTGCGGGAGGCCGTTTTCAATATCCTGGGGGAGCGGGTGCGTGACGCCCGCGTGCTGGACCTGTTCGCCGGCACCGGTGCGCTGGCCATCGAGGCGCTCAGCCGGGGCGCCCGGGAGGCGGTGCTGGTGGACCGCAGCCGGGCGGCGGTCCGCCTGGTACAGCGCAACCTGGCGGCCTGCGGCCTGGCGGACCGCTCCCGGGTGATCCGCTGGGACATCGGCCGCAACCTCAACTGCCTGTCGGCCTGGCCGCGTACCTTCGACCTGGTGTTCATGGACCCGCCTTACGGAGCGGACATCCTGGCGCCGGCCTTGGCGGCGCTGACGGGGTGCGGCGCGTTGGCCCCGGCGGCCCTGCTGGTGGTGGAGGTCGGGGCCGGCACCCGGCTCACGCCGCCGGCCGGCCTGCAGGTCGAACGCCGGCGGCGTTACGGCGGGAGCGAGGTTGTGTTCCTGACGACGGGGGACCGGCGCGTGCCTTTGGAATGATGACAAACGGAAACGGATACCGACTGCCTGAAACCGCAAAGCACAGGATGTGAACACCCATGCCCAGAACCGCCATTTACCCAGGCTCCTTCGACCCGGTGACCAACGGCCACATCGACATCATCAAGCGGGGCCTGACCCTTTTCGATCACATCATCGTGGCCATTTTGCACAACCCCGCCAAGAAAGCGCTGTTCAGCATCTCCGAACGCATCGAAATGCTGGAGATCAGCCTGAAGGACGTGGGCAATATCGAGATCGACACTTTCAACGGCCTGCTGGTGGATTACGCCGCCCAGCGCAAGGCCAACGCTATTTTGCGGGGGATGCGGGCCGTTTCGGATTTCGAGTACGAATTCCAGCTGGCGCTCATGAACCGGCGGCTGAACCGGCACGTCCAGACGGTCTTCCTGATGACCGGGTTGCGCTGGATCTTCACCAGTTCCTCCATCATCAAGGAAGCCGCGCAATTCGGCGGCAACATCAATGGCATGGTGCCCCCGGTGGTCAACCGCAAACTGGCCGAAAAATTCGCCGGGCGTGTCAGTGTCAAGGGATCCTGAGCGAACCGCGGGCGGTCAAAGCTTCCATCCGTGTTCCCCCACCAGCTTAACAAACCGGCAGCCGCCCAGGTTGGCCTGGTGCAGGCCGTTTTCGTCGCGGTAGACCTTGATCAGGTCCTGGGTGTACTGGTCGCCCACGGGCAGTACCAGACGGCCGCCGATGGCCAGCTGGTCAACGAGCACCCGGGGGATGCGGGGAGCACCGGCGGTGACGATGATGGCATCGAAGGGCGCCTCCTCGGCCCACCCGGCGGTGCCGTCGCCGTAGCGCATGACGATGTTGTGGTAACGCAGCTGGTCGAAGAGCTTACGTGCCCGGGTGTAGAGGGGGTAAATACGCTCAATGGTGTAGACCCGAAAGGCGATCTCGGCCAGCACGGCCGCCTGGTAGCCGGAGCCGGTTCCGATTTCCAGCACGCGGTCTTCCGGGGACAGCGCCAGGGCCTGGGTCATCTCGGCGACGATGTAGGGCTGGGAGATGGTCTGCTGCTCGCCGATGGGCAGGGGGTAGTCGCCGTAAGCCTGGTCTCTCAGGGCTTCGCTGACGAACAGGTGGCGCGGCACCTTGCGCATGGCGGCCAGGACAGCGGGGTCGGTGATCCCGCGGGCTTCGATCTGCTGGCGCACCATGTCTTCGCGCTGGCGTTCAAATCTCATCGGGCCTGTCTTCCTGTTGGTTGATCGTGATGGTCAATGGGATCCTGCCCCTGCGGCGGACAGCCGCCCCCGTCCGCCGGCGGGGGAGCGGGGCGTCCGCGTGCCGCACAGCCTGCCGCCAAGGGCGAATCATTAGGTAGCAATTCAACCGATGCAGGTCAAGAAGGAGGTCGCCGAATTTGAGATTTGCCCCCCGGACCCGTCACTGAAACATGAAAACCATCCGTCACTTCATCATCGCCGGCGTCGTCGTGCTGCTGATCCTGGTGGGGGGCACCCTGGGGTACATGTACTTCGAGGGGTGGCCCTTCCTGGATGCGCTCTACATGACGGTGATCACCGTTTCCACCGTCGGGTTCAAGGAGGTACGGCCCGTGGATCAGAGCGGCCGCATCTTCACCATGGCGCTGGTGGTGTTTGGTATGGGCTTCACGCTTTACGTGGCCGGCGCCATCGTGCAGTTCATGCTGGAGGGCCACATTCGGACCATACTGGGGAGAAGAAGATTGGACCGCAAGATCAAACGCCTGCACAATCATTACATCGTCTGCGGCTACGGCCGGATCGGCCGGGTGCTGGCCCGCAGCCTGATCGGCAACGGGCTCAAAGTGGTGGTGGTCGACAGCCAGGAGTCGCGTGTGCCCGAGATGGAGGCCGACGGCGTGTATTACCACATCGGCGACGCCGTCGAGGAAGCCCACCTGCAGACGGTGGGCATCGAAAGGGCTGCCGGGCTGGTGGCGGTGCTGGGCTCCGACGTGGACAATGTCTTTCTGGTGCTGACGGCCCGGCAGCTCAACCCGTCGCTGTTCATCACCGCACGGGCCGGCAGCGCGGACGCCAAGAAGAAGCTGCTGGCCGCAGGCGCCGACAGCGTGGAGTCGCCCTACGAGATGGGGGCCATGAACATGGCCCAGAAAATCCTGCGCCCCACGGTGACCAGTTTCCTGGAGCTGGCCTTCGCGGACTCGCGCAAGGATATTCAGATGGAGGAAATCGTGATACCGGCCGCGTCTCCGCTGGTGGATGTGACTCTCAAGGATTCGGGTATCCGCCAGCAGTTCAACCTCATCATCATCGCCATCAAGAAACCCGACGGCGAGATGATCTTCAACCCCTCCTTCGAGACACCCCTGCGGGAGGGGGACATGCTCATCGCCGTCGGGGAGGTGGACAGTCTGGCACGCTTCGCCGAACACCTGGGCGTCTGAAGCGGGCGGCGGGGTCAGATTTTGTAGATGTTGCGCTTTTCGGTGATGATGATATCGATGTAGCGGTCGTGGGACTCCATGGGCACCTGCGGAATCACCTGGTCCTCGAAAGCCGGGGACACCTTGCGCGTGGTGATGGAAAGCCGGGGCAGCAACCGGTCGTAGTAGCCGCTTCCGGTGCCCAGGCGGCCGCCCTTTTCGTCGAAGGCCACCCCGGGTACGATGGCGATGTCGATGCGGTCCACGGGAATGGCCTTGCAGCGTGAAGGATCGGGCTGCAGGATCCGGCGCGGTCCCGTGACCAGGTCCTTATCCGGGTGGTCGACTTTCATGAGCTGCATTTCGAAACTGTCCGGCGCGAAGGCCGGCAGTACGATGATCTTGTGGAGATCCATGCTGCGCCGGATGATATCGGCGGTGGGCACTTGGCGGCCGATGGGAACGTAGAGCAGGATTACCGTCGACTCCAGGAAATTGGCGAATTCGAAAAGACGCTCTTCGATGGCGGCGCTTTTTTGCCGGAAGTCTTCTTCGCTGTAGCTCCCGAGGGTTTTGAGGACGTCGCTGCGAATCTGCTGTTTGGTTTCCTGTATCTCGTCCATGAAAATCTCCTGAGCGGGCAGTCTTTTGTTACACAACCTTCGAAATATATAGGAAAATGATCAAAATGTCAATAGACAATAAACATTGACTATTGACAGAGCGCTTGTTAAAACGCAGCCGTACCGCTTGGGGTGGGCGTGCCGGAGACGGCGCCGCCGCGGCGTGAGGGCCCGTTCCGCCCGCAGCAGCGAAGACCGACCGGCGCATCCCCGCCGGTTTTCAAACAGGAAGGACACCATGCTCGATATCCGATTCGTGAGAAAGAACCTGCCCCTGGTGGCCCGGGCCCTGGACAAGAGGGGCACCGACATCGACCTGGCGGCTTTCGAGGCCGACGACGCCGCCCGCCGCAAGATCCTGCTGGAACTCGAGGACCTGCGGCACCGCCGCAACACGGTTTCGGACCAGATCGCCCAGCTCAAGAAACAGGGCCGGGACGCCGATCAGCAGGTGCGCGAGATGCGTGAAGTCTCGGCCCGTATCAAGGCCCTGGAGAAGGCACTGGCCGAAATCGAGGAAAAGACCGACGCCGTGCTCATGAGCCTGCCCAACATCCCCCACGAGTCGGTTCCCGAGGGCCGCGACGAGTCCGACAACCAAGTGGTCAAGGTGGTGGGCGAGGTGCCGCGATTCGACTTCGAGCCCCTGCCGCACTGGACCCTGGGCACCCGGCTGGGCGTGTTCGACTTCGAACGCGCGGCACGCATAACGGGCGCCCGTTTTCCGCTCTACTTCGGCGCCGGCGCGCGCCTGGAGCGTGCCCTGATCAACTTCATGCTCGATCTGCACACCGGCGAACACGGCTACCGCGAAGTGCTGCCGCCCTTCATCGTCAACCGCGACAGCATGACCCACACCGGCCAGCTGCCCAAGTTCGAAGAAGACCTCTTCGCCCTCAAGGGGTGGGACTACTTCCTGGTGCCCACCGCCGAGGTGCCGGTGACCAACATCCACCAGGGCGAGATCCTGGACGAGGACCAGCTGCCCGTCTATTACACGGCCTACACGCCCTGTTTCCGGTCCGAGGCCGGTTCCTACGGCCGTGACACCCGCGGGCTGATCCGCCAGCACCAGTTCAACAAGGTCGAGCTGGTCAAGTTCGTGCACCCCGACCACTCCTATGACGAGCTCGAATCCCTGCTGGCCGACGCCGAGAGCGTCCTGCAGCGCCTGGAACTGCCCTACCGGGTGGTCACCCTGTGCAGCGGGGATCTGGGCTTCTCGGCCGCCAAGACGTACGACATCGAGGTCTGGATGCCTTACCAGGACGTCTACCGCGAGATTTCCTCCTGCAGCAACTTCGAGGACTTCCAGGCCCGACGCGGGCAGATTCGTTTCCGCACCCGCGGCCGGAAGGGAACGCGCCTGGTGCACACCTTGAACGGTTCGGGCCTGGCCGTGGGCCGCACCGTGGCGGCCATTTTCGAAAACGGTCAGCAGGCCGACGGCAGCGTCGTGATCCCGGCCGCGCTGCGGCCCTACATGGGCGGTATGGAGAAAATCACGGCATGAAATTCGGCGACTTTCCCGAGGACATCCGCGGCTCCCTGATCCCCGAACCCGGGGGGGAGCTGGTCTACCGCTGCATCGGGTGCGGCGCACAGCACGGCATCGAAAAACTGCTGTACACCTGCCCTGACTGCCGGCAGGTGCTGCTGATCGAGGACCTGGCTTTCGAGCGCCTCGAAGCCGTGCCGGGCAGCCGCTGGCGCCGGCTCTTCGACTACCGCAAGATGCTGACTCTCCCGGCCCTCAAGGGCATCTACCGCTTCCACGAGTTCATCGGGCCGGTGCTCCCGCTGGAGGCTGTGGTTTACCTGGGAGAGGGCGGCACGCCCATGGTGGAGGCCAACGCCCGGCTGCAGGAGATGGCCGGTATGCGCTTTTTCTTCAAGAACGACGGTCAGAACCCCAGCGCCTCGTTCAAGGACCGCGGCATGGCCAGCGCCCTGAGCTACATCCACTTCCTGCTGCGCAGCGGCCGGCTGGAGAACGTGCTGGCGGTGTGCGCCTCCACCGGGGACACCTCGGCGGCGGCGGCCCTGTACGCCGCCTACCTGCAGCCGGCCATCCGGTCGGCGGTGTTGCTGCCGCGCGGCAAGGTGACCCCCCAGCAGCTGGCCCAGCCCCTGGGAAGCGGCGCGCGGGTGTTCGAGATTCCCGGCGTGTTCGACGACTGCATGAAGGTGGTCGAAGCCCTTTCGGAGCGCTATCCCGTGGCGCTGCTAAACTCCAAGAATGCCTGGCGCATCCTCGGCCAGGAGTCCTACTCCTACGAAATCGCCCAGGACTTCGAGTACGAGCTGGGCGGCAAAGTGGTGGTCGTGCCCATCGGCAACGCCGGCAACATCACGGCCGTCATGAGCGGGTTCATGAAGTTCCTGCGGGCCGGTGTCATCGATGCCCTGCCGCACATCCTGGGCGTACAGTCCGAGCACGCCGACCCGGTGTACCGCTACTACGCCCAGCCGCCGGGCGACGCGCGCACGTTCACCCCCGTGGCCGTGCGCCCCAGCGTGGCCCAGGCCGCCATGATCGGCAATCCCGTCTCCATGCCGCGGGTCATCCGCCTGACCGAAGCTTACAACCGCCTGGCCGGCCGGCAGGCCGTGTCCTTCGTGCACGTGAGCGAACAGCAGATCATGGACTGGCAGCTGACGGCCAACCGCAACGGGCACATCGCCTGCACCCACGGCGGCGAGAGCCTGGCCGGCCTGGTGGCGGCGCTGGAGCAGGGCCTGGTGGACGCCGCCCACACGGCGGTGCTGGACTCCACGGCCCATGCCCTGAAGTTCGCCGGTTTCCAGCAGATGTACTTCGACAACCGCTTTCCCCCCGAGTTCGAGGTGGTCCCGCGGTCCGAGCTGGCCAATGCGCCGCTGCACGTGCGTACCGCCGAGGGGGTCCCCGAGCCGCTGCCGGGAAAGCCGCTGTCCGGCGATGACCTGGCGCGCTTCGCATCCGAGGTGGCCGAGTCCATCGCCCGGGAGCTGGGGCTGTCCGCCGCGAACCCCCCCGACGACGGGAGGCGCTGAAGCGGCGCATGCCCCCGTGAACGCATTTCCTGCGTGCCGCAAAAGGAGCCGTACCATGAAGAACAGGCGACTTGCTTTCATCGTATCGACGGTCGTGGCCGTGACCCTGGCCGCCGGCTGTGCGACCGCCCCCGACAAGGCCGAGATCAGTAAGCAGGCCGAGGCCACGCGGCGGGTGGGCGAGGCCTACATGCTGGAGCGCAATTACACCGCGGCCCTGAAGGAGCTGCTCAAGGCCGAGAAGATGAACCCCGATGACCACATCCTGCAGAACGACCTGGGGCTGGTGTACAGCAAGAAAAAGCGCCTGGACCTGGCCATCAGGCACTACAAGAGGGCCATCGAGCTGAAGCCGGATTTCGCACCGGCCATGAACAACCTGGGGATGGCCTACATCGCCGACAAGCAGTGGGACAAGGCCATCGAAACCTTCGAGGAACTGACCGGCAACCTGCTCTACGCCACGCCCCAGTACCCGCGTTTCGGGTTGGGCCTGGCGTGGTATAACAAGGGGAATTACCGCAAGGCCGAGAAGTATTTCAAGGAAGCACTCCAGTACTACTACGACGGCTACCGCAAGGATCCCACCTACATCTACTGCCTCCACTGGCTGGGCCTTACCTATCTGGAACTGAAGGAACTGGATCGGGCCGAGCAGATACTGGAGGAGGGCGTGCGCTACGCCCCCAGGCTGGCCATGCTGTACTTCGACCTGGGCAGGGTGTACATGGCCATGAAGAAGTACGACAACGCCGAGTACGTCTTCAGCAAGGTGATCGAGCTGCAGCCCGACAGCGAGATGGCCCGCCAGGCCAGGATCGAGCGCAGCAAGGTGCGGGCGCTCAAGGCGGGATGAGGCCATCGCACGATGCCGGGGAACGACGCATGGATTCGCGACCAACGCCGCTGACCACACCCATCTGGCTCGATGAGCGCAGCGGGAACGTGCAGGTCATCGACCAGCGGGTGCTTCCCCACCGGGAGCGCATCCTGGACCTCAAGAGCGCCGATGACGCTATCGCGGCCATTCGGAACATGGTGGTGCGCGGCGCACCGCTGATCGGCATCACGGCGGCCTACGGGATCTACCTGGCGCTGCGTGAAGGCGCCGCACCGTTGGCGGCCGAAGCCCGGCGCATCAAGGCCGCGCGCCCCACGGCCGTCAACCTGGCCTGGGCCGTGGACCGCGTGCTGCGCCGGATCGAGGGCGTGACGGACCCCGACGGGAGGTGCGAGGCCGCCCGCCGCGAGGCTGACGAAATCTTCCGGCTGGAGGCCGAGCGCTGCCGGCGCATCGGCGTGCACGGCCTGCCGCTGATCGAGAAAATCAGCGCCGCCCGGGGCGGCCGCCGGGTAAACGTGCTGACCCACTGCAACGCCGGCTGGCTGGCCTGCGGCCGGTACGGCACGGCCACTGCGCCCATCTACGCCGCCGCCGAGAGCGGCATCGACATCCACGTTTGGGTGGACGAGACCCGGCCTCTGAACCAGGGGGCGCGCCTGACGGCCTGGGAGCTGACGCAGCAGGGCGTGGCGCACACCATCGTCACTGACAACGCCGGCGGGCACCTCATGCAGCACGGCATGGTGGACCTGGTCATCGTGGGCACCGACCGCACCACCCGCAGCGGCGACGTGGCCAACAAGATCGGTACCTACCTCAAGGCCCTGGCCGCGCGGGACAACGGGGTGCCCTTCTACGTGGCGCTGCCGTCGAGCACCTTCGACTGGGACCTGAGCGACGGCGTCGGCCGGATCCCCATCGAGGAGCGTGATCCCGACGAGGTGCGTTTCGTGCAGGGCGTCGAGGACGGCCGGCTGACCCGCGTGCTGGTGTGCCCCGAGAGCAGCCCGGCCGCCAACTACGCCTTCGACGTCACGCCGGCGCGCCTGGTGACCGCTTTTATCACCGAAAAAGGCGTCTGTGCGGCCGACGAGGCGGCCATTCGGGCGTTGTTCTGACGGGAGTCGGCACCCGGTTGCCGGGTGTCGCATGCAGCGGGTTGTGCCGGGCAGGATGGTGTGGCGGTTCCTGAACGCCGGGTTTTCGGAACCCCTTTTGCTGACCCCTTTTTAACACACGGATGGCACCCATGCTCAGCGATCTTGAAAAGAAGGTTATCGCCCAGATCCAGGGGGATCTGCCCATCGTGCGCCACCCCTACCGGGAGATCGCCCGGCGCCTGGGCATCGAAGAACAGCGGCTGCTGGAAGTCCTGCGGGACCTGGACCGGCGCGGCGTCATCCGGCGTTTCGGCGCCACCCTGCGGCACCAGAAGTCGGGTTTCGAGGCCAACGCCATGGTGGCCTGGCGGGTCGACGAGGTGCGGGTGGACGAGGTGGGACAGGCCATGGCCGGCTTCGGCCAGGTGACCCACTGCTACCACCGCAATCCCAACCGCGACTGGCCCTACAATCTCTACACCATGATCCACGGGGCCGACGAGGCGGCCTGCCTCGAGACGGCCCGCCGGATTTCCGAGGCCACCGGCGTGACGGACTACACCCTGCTGTTCAGCCGCCGCGAGCTGAAGAAGACTTCCATGACCTACTTTCCCTCCGGCGGCGGGGACGAATCCCGCGTTCCCTGAGGCCGCCGCGGACGTCACACGGGGCGGCGGACCGCAACGCGCCGCCCGGCAACGCGTTTTGAAACGAGATGTCCCCCACATCCTGCTGGTCAACCCCTGGATCCACGATTTCGCGGCCTACGACTTCTGGGCCCGGCCGCTGGGGCTGCTCTACCTGGCGGCCTTCCTACGCGGGGAGGGCCTGGCCGTGCGCTACGTGGACTGCCTGGACCGCTTCCACCCCCGCGCGCCGGCGGCCGACCCCGGGGCGCGCTTCGGCAGGGGACCCTATCGCAAGACGCCCATCGCCAGCCCTCCCGGCCTGCGGCACATCCCGCGCACCTACGCGCGCTACGGCATCGACCCCGCCTGGCTGATCGAGGACCTGGCGCGGCTGCCGGCGCCGGATCTGGTGCTGGTGACCTCCATGATGACCTACTGGTACCCGGGGGTGCGGGAGACCGTCGCGCACCTCAAGGCGCGTTTCCCGGACGTGCCGGTCGTGCTGGGCGGCATCTACGCCACGCTCTGCGAAGAACACGCCCGCCGCCGCAGCGGCGCCGATGCGGTGTTCGCCGGGCAGGCAGAGGGCCTGCTGCCGCAAATCCTGTCCGTGTACACCGGCTGGGGTGCGATGCGCACGCCGGAACCCGCCGACCTGGACGCCTTTCCGTTTCCGGCCCTGGACCTGCAGCGTTGCATTCCCTTTGCGCCCCTGCTGACCACCCGCGGCTGTCCCTTCTCCTGCGCCTACTGCGCTTCGGGCGTGCTGGAGCCGGTGATGCGCCGGCGCAGCGTGGCATCCGTGATGGCCGAGATCCGCCACTGGCACGGCCGCTGGGGCGTGCGTGATTTCGTTTTCTACGATGACGCCCTGCTGGTGGACGCGCCGCACCACGCCATCCCGCTGTTCGAGGCCATCGCCGCCGCCGGCCTGCGGCTGCGTTTCCACACCCCCAACGCGGTTCACGTGCGTGAAATTTCGCGGGACGTGGCGCGCCTGATGCACCGGGTCGGTTTCCAGACCCTGCGCCTGGGGGTGGAGACCGCGGATTTCGGTTCCGCCCGGCGCCTGGACGGCAAACTGGGCGCGGAGGATTTCCGGCGGGCCGTGGGGCACCTGCGGGCCGCCGGTTTTACTTCCGGGCAGGTGGGCGCCTACTTGCTGGCCGGCCTGCCGGGACAATCCGCGAAAGAGGTGGCCCGATCCATTGAGGCCGTGCGCGCCGAGGGGATCACCCCGGTGATCGCCCACTACACCCCCATTCCCCACACGGCCCTGTGGCCGGAGGCCTGCCGCTGCTCGCGCTACGACCTGAAATCCGATCCAGTCTTCACCAACAACGCCGTTTCCCCCTGCCGCCCGGAGGGATTCTCCTGGCGCGAGCTGTCGCGACTGAAGCGTCTGGCCCACTCGTGAGACGATTCCGAAGGGCCGGCGTGCAGCAGCTACCGTGCGTCGGGCTCGTTGGGTTCGTTGGCCAGCAGGATGTCGATGATCCGCGGGATGTAGCGCTCCGCCAGGCGCTTTTCGAAACGGCAGGCGCCGGCACCGCGGTGTCCGCCGCCGCCGAACGCGGTGAGCATCAGGCCCACGTTGACGCGGCAGCCGGGGTTGAAGATGCTGTGGCCCACGCTGACGGCCACCAGGTCGGGGTCCCGGCTGTCGTAGCGGATCTTGACGTTCACCACCGTGTCGGGAAACAGGCAGTAGACCAGGAAGCGGTTGCCGCTGGGCGGTTTGGACACGGGGCGCAGGTCGGTGATGGACACGTGCCGCCGGACCTCGGTGCAGTCCTGCAGCAGCCGGCGGTAGATCTCGTTGTCGGCCACCGTGCGGCGGCAGCGTTCGGCGACCTCATCGTCGGCCATGACGGCTTCGATGGGAAAGCGGCGCAGCAGGTCGACCAGATGGTTCCAGTAGGGCTCTCCTCCGGGGTCGCTGCCGTCGATGGTCATGGACAGCAGCACGTAGGGGTAATCTTGCGGCCGCAGCACTTGTTTGCGGGTCAGCCGGGCGGCGTCGATGAGGTCGGCCCAGTGCACCAGTTCGTCGTAGTCGCGATCGAACCTTCCGGCGTAGTAGCGGTAGATGACGCCGGCCGCCGAGGGCGCAATCTCACACACGCCCTTGAAGGGCCTGTCGGTGTAGTTGGTGTAGTGGTGGTCAAACCACAGGGAACAGGCCGGGTGGAAAGGCAGGTTGGCCAGGATGTCACCGCTGCGGATTTCCGCCCGCCCGGCCTGCACCAGTCCCGGCTGGGTCCAGTAAATCGGTTCATCGATGTCTTCGGCTTCGCTGAGCAGCACGGCGCATACGATGCCGTCGAAGTCGGGGCGTGTGACGATTCTCAAGATGCAATCTCCCTGTGCCGAAAACAGTCTACTATGTGGTCGTTGACCATTCCGACGGCCTGCATGTAGGCGTAGCAGATGGTGGGGCCCACGAAGGTGAAGCCGTGAAGCTTCAGGTCCCGGCTCATGTTCCGCGACGCGGCGGTCTGGGATGGGACCTGCTCCGGGCGGCGCCAGTGGTTGACCACGGGGCGGCCGTCGACAAAACGCCAGATGTAGGCGTCGAAGGTGCCGAAACGCGCGCGCAGCGCCAGGAAGGTGCGGGCGTTTTTCACGGCCGCCTCCAGTTTGCGCCGGTTGCGGATGAGGTGTGCGTTGCGCATGAGGCCCCGGATTTTGGATTCATCGTAACGGGCGATTTTTTCGGGATCGAAGGCGTCCATGGCGGCCCGAAAGGCGTCGCGCTTGCGCAGCACCGTGAGCCAGCTCAGGCCGGCCTGGAAGGTCTCCAACACCATGAACTCGAACAGTTTGCGGTCGTCGTGCAGGGGCACCCCCCACTCCCGGTCGTGGTAGCGGATGTAGAGCGGGTCGTTGCCCGGCCACGGACATCGTACGCTCCCGGCTTTTGTCGGGCGGGAGTCTTTACAATGCTTGGACATGACTTATTATCTGTTGACAATCTCTGCCGCTGTTTTTAAGGAGCCGTTATGGACCACGAACTGAATATTCCCGAAGAACTCCAGGATATCTATGCGCGCCTGCTCAACGACGTCCCCGAGGAGCTTCGAGAGGAGTCGTCGCTCCGGAAGATGGTGCTGGTGTATCTTAAAATCGGCGGTGCAAATCTGGTCCGGCAGCACATTGAGATCGAAAAACTGCGCCTCAAGGACAAAACCAGCGTTCCCCAGCACCCCCTCGAACGCATCTGCCCCGACGACGTCGAAATGGACGAAGAGGAAACCGACGACGATCCGGATTTCGTCTGACGGCGCACGGCGGGCCGTTTCCCGCCGTCGCCTGCGCCCTTCCGTCCCCCTGCCGTCACCCCCCCCACGGGACCGATTGCGGCTGCCCGGCTTTCAGGAACTTAGTCCGCCCCGCGCGGCCTGTCAATGGCCTTGACTTCCGGGGAGCAATCTGTGCAGATAACCGGGTGGTTCCAGACGCCTGCGGCCGCATCGCTGCGCCCGCATCCCCCTTCACTCCCACAAGGCAGGAGGACGACCATGAAAGCCAATCGCATCTACAACTTCAACCCCGGCCCGGCGGCACTTCCCCTGCAGGTGCTCGAAGAAATCCAGGAGTCCTTTCTCAATTACGACGGTTCCGGCATGTCGGTGACCGAGATCAGTCACCGCTCGCGTTGGTTCGACGAGATCATCAACGATGCGGTGGCACGCACACGCCGGCTGCTGAAGCTGGATGCAGAGTACCACGTGCTCTTCATCCAGGGCGGTGCCAGCCTGCAGTTTGCCATGGCCCCCATGAACCTGCTGCACGGCGACGACCGCGCCGACTACGTCAACACCGGCACATGGTCGACCAAGGCCATCGCCGAGGCCCGCCTGTTGGAAAAGAACATCCGCGTGCCGGCCTCCTCGGAGGACCGCGGATTCAGCTACATTCCCGACGGCATCGATTTCGACCGCGGCGCCGTCTACGTCCACATCACCTCCAACAACACCATCAAGGGCACACAGTACGCGCACTTTCCCGACACCGGCGGCGTTCCCCTGGTGGCCGACATGTCCTCGGACATCATGAGCCGGACCTTCGACGCCGGCCGTTTCGGTCTGATCTACGCCGGCGCCCAGAAGAACATCGGCCCCGCCGGCGTGTGCCTGGTGATCATCCGGCAGGACCTGCTCGACCGCGTCCCCGACAACCTGCCCTCCATGCTAAAGTACACCACCTATGCGGCCAAGAATTCGCTCTACAACACGCCCCCCTGCTTCGCCATCTACACCGTCCAGCTGGTGCTCAAGTGGCTCGAGGAGACCATGGGCGGGCTGGAAAAGATGGAAGCCGTCAACCGCGAAAAGGCCGCCGTGCTCTACGACCTCATCGACGGCAGCGATTTTTACCGCGGCACGGCCGAGGCCGGCAGCCGCTCCCTGATGAACGTTACCTTCCGCATCGCCGACGAAGCGCTGGAGACGCGTTTCGTGGAAGAGGCCCTGGCGGCCGGGTTCGGCGGGCTCAAAGGGCATCGCTCGGTGGGCGGGTGCCGGGCGTCGATCTACAACGCCACCGGCCTGGATGCCGTCCAGGCGCTGGCCGGGTTCATGCGCGAATTCGAGCGCACGCGGGGGTAGTCAGGCAAGCTCGAAGGCCGCCACCACGAAAGTGTGGTCCGAGGGACGCGGCCGCAGCCGGGCCTGCTTGTCGATGCGGATGTCCGTGGCGCGGTCGGCCATGGGCGCGGTGGCGAAAACGTGGTCGAGGCGCCAGCCCAGTCCGCGTCTGGCGGCGTTGGGGATGCGGTAGTCCCAGAAGGTGAAGGCCTTTTTCTCGTGGGGGTGGTGCAGGCGGAAGACGTCCACGAAACCCCAGTCCAGGACGTGCTGCAGCGCCCGGTGCTCGTCAGGGTGAAAGCCGGTGCTGCCGACCAGGGCGTCGGCGTCGTAGACGTCGTCGGCCGTGGGCGCCACGTTGATGTCGCCGACCCACACTATGCGGTCGCGGGGATCGAAGTTTGCCTCGAACCACTCCCGCAGGCGTCGGAACCAGTCCAGTTTGTAGCGGAACTTGTCGGAAGCCGGGTCCTGGCCCTGGGGGATGTAGGTGTTGATGATGCGGACGCCGTTGACGACGGCGGAAATCAGGCGGGTCTGCTCGTCGCCCGGTCCGGGCGTGAATCCCGGGGCGACTTCCTGCGGGGCCTTGCGGCTCAGCAGGGCCACGCCGTTGTAGCTCTTCTCGCCCTTGAAGGCGCAATGGTAACCGGCCGCTTCCAGGGGCTGACGGGGAAAGTCGGGATCCTGGACCTTGGTCTCCTGGATGCACAGCACGTCCGGACGGTTTTCCTCGATCCACTCCAGCAGCAGGGGCATGCGTGCCCGGATGCCGTTGGCGTTGAAAGTAGCGATCTGCACGATACGGTTTCCTTTTTCAGTCCATGCCCGGGGCGGTGGGCAATCCATTGGTCCGCCGGAATGGGTTTTACTTGACAGAAACGTGTACAAACAATAGTTAGACAATGAAGCAAAGTCAAACACTGAGCAGCCTAAACTGCGTTCACCCACATGCAAAAGGAGGCCGGAAATGGACAAGATTTTGAGAATCGACATGGGGGCCGAGGGAGGCCCCAAGCTGACCGAAGAGCCCGTCGGCGAATACGCCGGCCTGGGGGGGCGTGCCATGACTTCCTCCATCGTGGCCGGGGAAGTTCCGCCCACCTGCCATCCGCTGAGTGCAGACAACAAGCTGGTCATCGCACCGGGCATTCTGAGCGGCAGCGCCGCGGCCATGTCCGGCCGCATTTCGGTGGGCTGCAAGAGTCCGCTGACCGGCGGCATCAAGGAGTCCAACTCGGGCGGGCAGGGCGCGCAGGTGCTGGCGCGGCTGGGCTATGCGGCCATCGTGCTGGAGGGCAAACCCGCCGACGACAACCTCTACCGGGTGTTCATCAACAAGGACGGCGCGCAGATCATGGTCGACAACAGCCTCAAGATGCTGGGCAACTACGCCGTGGTCGAGAAGATGAAGGCCGCGTACGGCGACAAGATCGCCACCATTTCCATCGGGCAGGCCGGGGAGATGAAGCTGGCCAACTCGTCGGTGGCCTTTTCGGACATGGAACTGCGACCCACGCGTCACGCCGGGCGCGGTGGAGTGGGGGCCGTCATGGGCTCCAAACAAATCAAGGTGATCGTGCTTGACGACAGCGGCCTGTCCAACCGCAAGCCCGCCGATGCGGAGAAGTTCAAGGCCGCCAACAAGGAATTTGTGGCCGGTCTGCGCAAACACCCGGTGACCGGCGAGGGCCTGCCGGCATACGGCACCAACGTGCTGACCAACGTGATCAACGAGGCCGGGGCCTACCCCACTCATAATTTTTCCAAAGGCCAGTTTGACGGGGCCGCCAAGATCAGCGGCGAGACCCTGGCGGAGACCGAGAACGCCCGCGGCGGCGAGGGTTCCGCCACCCACGGCTGCCACCGGGGCTGCGTCATCCGCTGTTCGGGCACCTACTATGACAAGGACGGCAACTACCTGACCAAGCAGCCCGAGTACGAGACCGTCTGGGCGCACGGGGGCAACTGCGGCATCGACGACCTGGACGCCATCGCCATGATGGACCGGTTGGAGGACGATTTCGGCCTGGACACCATCGAGATGGGCGCCACGCTGGCGGTGGCGATGGAGGCCGGCATCGCCAAGTTCGGTGACGCGCAGGCGGCCATCGAGCTGGTCAAACAGGTGGGCGAGGGCACGCCCCTGGGCCGCATCCTGGGCAGCGGCGCCGCCGTGGCCGGCAAGGTTTTCGGTGTCGAGCGTGTGCCCGTGGTCAAGGGTCAGGCCATGCCGGCCTATGACCCGCGCGCCGTGCAGGGCATCGGGGTCACCTACGCCACCACCACCATGGGCGCCGACCACACCGCCGGCTACGCCGTGGCCACCAACATCCTGGGCGTGGGCGGCAGCGTGGACCCGCTGAAACCCGAGGGACAGGTGGAACTGTCGCGCAACCTGCAGATCTCCACGGCGGCCATCGACTCTTCGGGCATGTGCCTGTTCATCGCCTTCGCTATCCTGGACCAGGCCGACACGTTCCAGGCGTTGGTGGACATGCTGGCGGCCTTCACGGGCACCGACATGACGGCCGACGACGTCATGGCGCTGGGCAAGAAGGTGCTTGAGATCGAGCGCGACTTCAATAGCCGGGCCGGCTTCACGTCCAAGGACGACCGGCTGCCGGGGTACTTCTACCGTGAAAAGTTGGCACCCCACAACGTGACCTTCGGCGTCAGCGACGAGGAACTGGACCAGGTCTTCAACTGGTAACGCGACGCTTTTTCCCCGACCCGCCGCGGGGAGGTCCGGCCACGGGCCTCCCCGCTTTCATTTCCCTCTTTGTCCGACCCGCGAATCAGGAGACACCAGGCATGCAAGTTTCCTGGAAGGCCGGGCCGTGGACGACGTCGACGAGGCCCTACTGCGCGACGGCGCCACCTTCCGCAAGGGCGGACGCTATGCCGCCCTGCGCGACGTCATCTCCTATCACGGCCGGGACGACCTGCCGGCCGGCGCCGGTAACGGGACGCTGCGGCTGAAGTTTTTCAGCATGGTGGCCGCCGAACTCGGACCGCTGTTCCTGTCCCGGGGCATCCGGGTGGCGGGTGGCGACCTGGCGGATTTCCTGGAGAGGCGGTTGGAAGCCTTCCGCCGGGACTGCCGGTCCATCCGGCTCGACGGCCGTCCGCCGTCGTTTGCCGACCTCGTTTGTGCCCTGAGCGGCGTGCCCCGCGTGCGGCTGCGGATCGCCTGTCCCGATTCACCCGTCGGGCCGTCCGCGAACGCCTGAAGCCGGCGGGTTCGATGGTGGATCCTGCGGCGGCCGTAAAGATATCAGGAAGAGAAGGGGCGCGTGCCTCCGGGCGGCGGCCACGGCCCCACGGCGGGGGACCCCGCGGGGCCCCGGCTCAGATGCCGACGCTGGCGGCCCGGAAGGCCATTTTCAGCAGGGCGTCGTGCCGCACGCTGATCTTGGAGGTCAGGATGGTGGCGCGCACGCTGCGGCGCGATATCTTCACCTGGCTGGAGTCGTTGAAATCCGGCCGATGTCGGATCTTCTGGAGGGTCAGTACCGCCATACCGATGGCCCACAGGCAGAAATGGCGGATGCCGGTCTCCTCCCTGGGAATCAGGAGGGTGTAGGTGAGGGCCTCGTGCAGGTAGCCGTGGGCGATGCGCACCAGCTGCCGGAGCCCCGCGCAGAAGCGCTCGTCGTGGTGGTGGGGCGTGAGTTTCGACAGGTCGTAGCCGGCGCGGTCGAAAACGTCCCGCGGCAGCCAGCACACCCCGCGCTGCTGATCGTCCCAGATGTCTTTCAGGATGTTGGTCATCTGCAGCCCCTGGCCGAAAGCCGCCGCCCGGGCAAACAGCTCCCGACCGTTGCGGGCGACCTCGGGTGAGTAGTGACAGAAGAGGCGGGTGAGCATCTCGCCCACGCAGCCCGCCACGTAGTAGCAGTACCGGCTGAGGGCCTGCAGGTCGTCGAGACCGGCATTGAGTTGCTGGGCCTGAAATTTCCACATGCCGTTGGCCATGGTTTTCACGCAGCGCGTGAGGGCATCCTGCTGGGTGGCGTCGAACCGGCGGGTGATCCCCACCACGTAGGGAATGCTGCGGATGAGGCGATGCTCGGCTGCCAAGGTGTTTTCCGACAGCAGGGGCGCCAGGCGCTCGGAGAAACGCCGTGCGTCGGCTCCCCTTTCCAGCACGTCGATGAAACCCGTGCAGAAACTGCGCTTCTGGTCGGCCGTCAGGTTGACCTCGTCTTCGATGGTGTCGACGATGCGGCACAGCAGGTAGGCGTTGGAAACCACCCGGCTGAGCCGTTCGGGCAGCTGGGGAATCGTCAGGGCGAAGGTACGCGACACCCCCTGCAGCAGGTCGGCCTGCAGTTCGTCACCGGTGTCCGGTGCCGAGGGCAGGATGCTTGAAGCTGGCTGGTGTAATGCGTACATGTGCCTTTGATTAGTGAAAAAGCGTGTGCTGATACGAGGAGTGCGCTTTTCGCAGTCTGGTCCAAGCCGGGCGTCCTGCGGGGCGTCGCTTCCGTTCCGCGCCGCCCCGGGGATCGGGCGTGAAACCTTTCCGGCAGGAATCGCAACGCGCGCGGAGCCGATTTCCTTCCTGACCCCGACCGTTTTTAGCTAAGATAATTCCGGTGGGAAGTCAATAAAAAGGTCGCCGGCGCCCACCGTCACACAGGCGCCGGCATCTGCCCGTGGGTCGGGTTGCGGCCTCAGGGGGTGATCACCTGCGGGTCGCTGACCACGCCGAAATAGTGGAAGGCGCCGTTCTTGACCACCTGCACCTGCACCTCCTTGACCACTTCGCCGATCCTGGTGAAGCCCTTCAGGCGGCCGGTCAGACCGTCGAAATCGTGGGTGGCGGCGATGGCCTTGCGCACCGCTGGTCCCTGGGTGGCGTCGGCGCGCTTGACGGCGTCGACGATGATCATGAAGGCATCATAGGCCGAGGCGCCCACCATGTCCGGCTCGATGCCGTAGCGCTTGCGGTACTCTTTCAGGAAGGCCTGCACTTCGGGGCGCTTGTCGTCGCGGTTGAGATTGGTGGTGATGATGAATCCCTCGGCCGCGGGGCCGGCGATTTCCAGGAACTTGGGCGAGTCCGCGCCCTCTTCCCCTACGATCTGGGTCTGGATGCCCATTTCACGGGCCTGCTTGACGATGGGGCCGGTCTGAAAGTAGTAGCCGCTGGCGAAGATCAGGTCCGGTGCCTTTTCCTTGATTTTAGCCAGGTAAGGCTTGAAGTCCTTTTCCTTGAAGGGATAAGTCTGCTGGTAGACGATGGCGGCGTCCTGCCCCTGGAGGTAAGTCCGGACCCCCTCGGCCAGGGTGCGGCCGAAATCGTTGTCGCTGGTGAGCAGTGCGATCTTCTTGGCCTTGAGCATGTTGACGGCCACGTAAGCCGCGGACTTGCCTTCCACCATGCCCAGGAAACCGTTGCGGAAGCAGTAGTCCCCGGCCTTGGTGATGTCGGGGTGCACGGCGTAGGCGGCCACGAAGGGCACCTCGTCGTCCTGGAAGATGGGAGCCACCGCCCGGCTGGGGGTGCTGTAGGAGCCGCCCACGACACCCACCACGCGGTCCTGCTGAATGAGCTTGCGGGCCAGGCCCACGGCCTCCTTGGCGTCGGCGCGGTCGTCATAGGCGACCAGTTCGACCTTTTTTCCCAGCACGCCGCCCTCGTTGTTGACCCGCTCCACGGCCAGCTTGACGGAGTTGAGCACGCTCAGGCCGTCCGCCGCGGCAAAGCCGGTCAGCGGCGCCATCAGGCCGATTTTCACCGTCTCGGCGGCGTCGGCACCGCCGGCGGCCAGTCCCCACAACAGACAAAGAACCACAAAACTTCGGATCACTTTCATGACTGCGTCCTCCTTTTCGTTGATCGGATAGTGAAAATACGGTGAATCGCCCGGGTATCTGCAGGGCGCGGCCCGTTTCCGCGGCCGTCTGCAATGCGGGTGTGTTACGCGGGATCGGTCCGGGCGTCAAGCCTCTCGCCGCGATTTACCCGGCGCATCCCGCCCCTGTGCCTATCGAAAGGCCTGCGGAACCCGGTTGCGGAAGACGTACAGACCGGGATCCGTGCTCTCGCCGTCGAAGGTGAGCTGGATGCCGTTGCGCGGCTTCTCCACCGTCCGCCGCACCGGCCAGCAGTAGATGTTGCCCGACAGAACGTAGAGCACCCACTGGGAGTCGCTGGAAACCCGGGGGCGGTGGCAGCGTCCCCGGCCGATGAGGTAGCGCGAGGGCGTCAGGGACCGTTTCTGCGGGTCGAAGTACGCCATGTAGATCGGCCGGGTGGGGCTCAGGCGGTTGCGGCGTGTCATCACGATGAAACGCCCGTCCGGCGACCAGCTGGGGCCGCAGTCCCCCTTGCGCATCAGTTCGTTGGTGATGTAATTTCGGGCTACCAGGTCGATGATCATGCTGCGGTGCCCGGCATCGGCGGTGAAAGTCAGCAGATAACGCCGGTCAAAGCGCAGGTCCGCCCCCTGGGAGAGCCGATAGCCTTTGAACGGCGGCCGTCCCTCGTCGTGGATGAGGCTGCGCCTGCCGCTGTCCAGCGCCAGCAGGATCACCCGCCGCGGGTTGCGTCGGGATATGGCCACCACCGCGTGCCCGTCCTGGGTCCAGAATGCCCCCGTGGCATATTCGGTCACCACGGATTCGAGGATTTTGCGCGGTCTGTCGAGACGGTTGTCCATCAGGTACACGTCGTGCCCACGGGTGAAAACAAATCTCTCCCCGTCCGGGGACCAGCGCGGATTTTCACCCTG
>CAYZCL010000084.1:0-28238 GCA_964476595.1 uncultured Desulfobacteraceae bacterium | reverse complement strand
GCAGACCGGCGAGATCATCGAGGAGCCCGGCCGCCGGGGCAAGATGGTGATCACCGCCCTGGACCGCTGCGCCCAGCCCTGCGTGCGTTTCGACGCCAAGGACGTCATCGAGTGGGACGAGCGCGCCTGCGAGTGCGGCCGCACCTTCCGCCTGGTCAAGGGCGGCGTGGTGGGGCGTGCCGACGACATCACCAAGGTCAAGGGCGTGCTGCTGGCGCCGGCGGCCATCGAGGAGGTGGTGCGCGGCATCGAGGGCCTCGGAAACGAGTACGAGGTCGTCGTGGACCGCCCCGGCGACATCGACCGCATCACCCTCAAGGTGGAGCTGATGCCCGGCGCCGAGGGCCGCGCCGCAGAGATCGAGGCGCGCCTCAAAGACCAGCTGCGCCTCAAGACCAACCTGGGCTACAAGCTGGAGTTTCACGAGTACGGCCGCCTGCCGCGTTACGAAGTCAAGGCCCGGCGGTTCAAGGACCTGAGAAAGCAGCACGGATAACCCGGCTGCGGACCCGCACCGAAGGATTGAAAAGCGCCTGTTTCCCCGGAACCTCGGCTGCCGAAGAGGGGCCGGAGCGGGCGTGAAAAATGTGGGTGTGCGGGCCTGTGACCGGTACCGGAGGATTCAATGCAGGATTTGAAGCAGCTCGAACAGATCGACCGCGACATCCGTCGGCTGCGGGAGATCGCCGCCCGCCTGAAGGCCGCGCAGCCGGAATTCCCGGCCCTGGTGCGCAATGCCGACCGCATCCTGGCCTCGGTCAGAATGCTGGAACTCAACGTCTGCGACCTGTTGGAGCTGACCGCGGAATAAAGCGCCGTTTCACCCGGCGCCGGGGGAAGGCGCGGCTATAACCGAAAGGGCCACCGGAGCGCACGGCGGTTTTCCGCCCCGCTCTCTGCGGTGGCCCTGTTTTCTTAGGTTTTCCGGGGTTCAGAACCCCAGGCGCAGACCGACGCCGAAGCGGCCGTACTTGTCGATGTCGTCGAACTCGTCGAAGGCCGAACGCGCCTCGAAATAGATGGACGTGTTGAAGGTGTGGGGCTCGCCGTAAACCCGAACCCCCAGGTCGAGGATCAGGTCCGCCTGGCTGTCCTCGGCGTCCAGGTCCTGGTCGCCGTTGGTGATCCAGCCGCCCACGCCGAGGCCCACGAAGAAGCGCTGTGCGAAGTGGTAATTGGCCAGGGCGTCGAAAGTAAAGGCCCCGGCGCCGTCGTTGCCGGTGAGGGTCGGAAATCCGCCTACCAGTCCGAGCAGCGAGAACGACTCGTTGAGGTAGTATTCGTACCCCACGCGGACAGCCAGGTAGTTCTGGGGGTCGTACTGGCGGAAGAAGCCCACGTCGCCGATGAACTGGCCGCGGCGCACCGCCGTCACCTGCTGTTCGCACTGCGCTGAGGTGGCCGAGGCCCCCTTGTCATCCGTCACCGTGGCCACGAGGCGATAGTTGCCGCTGCCCGGAACCGTCATCTGCTGCACGAAAGGCGGGGCGGCGACGGTCTTTTCATCCACCGTGTTGCCGTCCGGGTCGATGAGCGTGAACTTTACCGCGGCGATGCTGCCGTCGGGGTCGGAGGAACCGCCGGCGTCGGCCGTGACCTGCTGTCCGCTGAAGAGCCGTTGCGGCGTGACGCTGAGCATGCACTGCGGGTCCTGGTTGGGCGGTGGCGGCGGCGGTGGCGGTGCCGCGGCCTTCTCGGGCGCCGGCGTTGCGCCCACCTCTTTGAGTCCCAGGTTGCCGCAGCGCAGGGGTACCACGAACACGTACCGGCGGCCGTCCATGTCGATGCTGAACTGGAAGGCGTCGAAGGGATCTTTGCCGTGCCAGGTGACGTCCCGCAGGACCCGTACCTTGCCGCCCCTTTTAAACAGCATCCAGCGCATGGTTTCGCCGTAGCCGAACTTGACGGCCGTGATGGCGGCCTTCGGAAACTGCTCCTGGAAAGCCTTGAAAAGCGCCGGCTCGCCGGCCTTGGCGAAGCCGTGGGACAGGTCCGCCTGCCGCTCGGCAACCATTTTCTGCAGATCGGCCACCGAGGTCAGCGGCGGCTTGTAAAACGGGTGGCGTCCCAGTCTTTTCAGTGTCGTGGCCGCACCGGCGGCGGCCACACCCACAATCAGCATGCCGATCATCGAAAACAGGGCTATCCTCGTCTTCATGCCTTCTCCTTTTGTCCGAATCATGTGATTCCCGTTTGTTGCCCCGGACGCGCGCGCGGGCTCCGGGGGGTCGGCGGATACCGTCGCCGCGGTCTCAGAAGACCATGGGGACATAGCCTTCGGCCACGTGAGCGGAGATGATGGCGCCTACGTAGTCCACGTCCATGCCCATCTGCTCCAGTTGGTCGCTGATGCCGTCGCGGTCCGCGAGAAATTTGCAGGCCGTGGGCTTCTGGTACGTCAGCAGCCGCCTCGCCGCTTCGGCCACCTCGGGGTCTTCCCCCAGCAGGTTTTCGAAGGGGCCGAAAAAGATGACTTTCAGGTCGTCCACCCACTGGTTTTTGATGGCGTTGAAAGCGTACATGATGCCGGTCAGCGCCTTTTCTTTCTCGGCCGTCGATATGATGACCAGGATTTTGGCTTTCATGCTCTCGTGTCTCCCGTATCGGTGTCGGTGGCGCCTGTTTTGGAAAGAGGGTCGAGATGGGATTTCCGATTCTGACCGAAAGATACATGAATAGGCCGCCGACATCAAGACCCCGGGCCGTTTTTTTATGCCTGCGGCGGAAAGTGCGTCCCCGCGCCGCGGTCGTCACTTGCGGTGGAAATACATGCGCGCCAGAACCAGGGAGAAGACGGGGGCCCCCACGGCGGTCAGCAACAGGAACCAGTTCAGGTGCCCGAATGCCGCCAGGATGACCACCAGGTAGATGAAGTCGCGGCGCGAGAGGTAGTCGGCCATGCGCGCCATGGCGGAGCGGTCCCCGTCGGGCGCCAGCGAGCTGTACATGGGGCCGCCGCTTTTGCGGGCCCGCATGGTTTTGAGGTAGACCAGCGAGGCCGCGGCGAAGGTGCCCGTGACGGCCAGGGCCGCCGGCACCAGGGGCCAGGGGCTGCCGGTGGCGCGCCACCAGGCGTGGCCTATGGCGTAGAACACGGCCGCGTGCACCACGTTATCCCCCCAGAAGTCCAGGATGCCCCCCAGCCGGCTTTCCATGAACTTGATGCGGGCGATCTCGCCGTCACAGCCGTCCAGGATGGAGTGCGCCAGGAACAACAGCGCCCCGGCGGTCTGCCACCCGCGTCCGCCCAAGGCGATCAGCAGCGCCCCGAAAAGGCCGATGAAGACGCTGACCAGCGTCATCTGGTTGGGCGTCACGCGGGTGTTGACCAGCCGCCTGGAGAGCGCCAGCGAAAGCCGCCTTTCCACGTGGCGCGACATGAAGCCCTCGGTTTCCTTGACCAGGCTGCTGAACAGGGCCCGCTCCACGAAAGCCGGGTCGGTGGGTTCGCTGAGCCGGTACAGCATGCCTCGCCGCACCACCACGGCCGGCAGGCCGTGGCTTTCTGCCAGGTGGTCGGCGGCCTGGGGGACCCCTCCCGGACCGGCGACAATGTGGGCCACTTCCATGAGCTGGCGATGGTTGCAGGCCGCCAGCATGCGGCTGTTGCGGGTTACGCAGGGGCCGGTGTCGCGGATGGTCGCCGCCAGGTCGCTCAGGAAGGCCGCGTCGGGCAGGTAGTCCGGGGCCAGCAGGAGGTAGAGCGTGTCGGGCGTTTCGGCCAGGCTGCCGACACCGGGCAGGATCTTTCCCGGCGCGACGACCCGCGGCAGCCGGTCGGGACGGCTGGAGAGAAAGACGACTTCCTCGATGCCGGCTTTGGCGGCCGTGTACACCAGGCGCCGGCACAGGTCGAGGCCCCCCAGGCGGATGTTGAGCACGTCCTCGCGCTCCTGGGCAGGCACCACCAGCACGATGCGGGCGCTCACCGGATCTCCTCCAGCACGGATTCCGGCAGGGCCTGCCGCTCGCCGCTGCGGTGGGCCCGCCGGCAGGCGTCCAGCAGGGCCAGGCACCAGGCCGCCTCGGCCAGGTTGCGGCCGGGAACGTTCCCGGACCGCACCTCGCCGACGAATTCGTCCACGATGAAGCCGTACCACTCGGGGTGGTGAGAGCCCTGCGAAAGCGCTTCGCTGAACCGGTACCGCCGGCTTTGCCCGTCGCGGGTCAGCACGATGACGTCGTCGTTGGCCGTGAGGACGCCCCGTTGGCCCTCGATGATCACCCGGTTGCGGCGCCGGTCGCCGGCCCAGGTGAAGAAAATACGGGCCCGCATGCGGGGGTAACCGATCTCCACGGTGGCGGTGTCCTCCACCGGGATGCGGTCGTACTTGCGGTTTTCCAGCCGGCAGCGCACCCACCGGGGGGTGTCACCGGCCCACTGGTTGACCATGTAGAAAGCGTGCCAGCCGTGGTCCACCAGGATGCCGCCGCCGGCCATCTGCGGGTCCAGGCGCCAGTTGCCGCCGGCGTCCGTTTCCCCCACGGCCACCGAGGGACGGGTGCGGATGACTTCATAGGAGATACTGTGGACGTCGCCGACGGCGCCCTCCGCGAGCAGGCGGCTGATTTCGCGGTAAATGGGCGCGTGGCGCCAATTGTGCACCGTGAAGACCGTCCGGCGGTGCTCCGACGCCAGGCGGGCCACTTTCTGCAGATCGTCGTCGTCGGTCACCAAGGGCTTTTCGCACAGCACGTGGGCGCCGTTTTCAAGCGCCCGGCAGATGAGCCCGGCGTGGGTTCCGGGCGGCGTGGCGATATCCACGAAATCCACCGTTTCGCTGGCCAGCAGGGCGTCGGCGTCGCTGTAGAACGTCGATTGCGGCAGCACCCTGCGGCACACTTCCCCGGTGGCCGGCAGCGCATCCATGACCGCCGTGATCTCGATGTCGGGACGCTCGCGATAGGCCGGCAGGTGGCCGTTTACCGCGATGTTGCCGAATCCGATGATGGCGCCGCGCAGGCCCATGGCCTATCCTTCCTTTCTCACCCGGGCCTCGATGACCCGCAGGCTCTCTTTGAGTATCTCCAGTCCCTCGGCCGCTTCTTCGGCCGTGATCACCAGCGGTGGGTTGATGCGGATGTTGGCGGTGTAGCACATGCTGATCAACCCGCGGTCCAGGCACTCGTGGAACAGGGCGCGGGTGAACTTTTTGGGCAGCGGTTCCCGGGTGCCGCGGTCGCGTACCAGCTCCACGCCGATCATCAACCCCCGCCCGCGTACGTCTCCGATCAGGCCGCACTCCTGCTGGAAATCGCGCAGACTGTCCATCATCAGGGCCCCCACGCGGCGGGCGTTTTGCACCAGGTTTTCGTTGAGGATGATTTCCAGGGCCGCACGCCCGGCCGCCGCCGCCAGGGGGTTTCCGCCGTAGCTGGACGAACTGCCCGAGGGGTTGCCGAAGGGCTTGGCGGCCGTGGCCTCCCGTGAGGCCGCCACGGCGCTCATGGGGAACCCCCCGCCGATGCCCTTGCCCAGGGTCATGACGTCCGGCACCACCCCGTCGTGGTCCACGCCCCACATGGACCCCGTGCGGCCGAAGCCGGTGATCATCTCGTCGGCGATCAGCAGGGCACCGAGTTCGTGCGCCACCTCCCGCACCGCCGCCAGGAATCCGTCCGGCGGGGGCACGTTGCCGGCCGTGCCCTGCACCGGCTCCACCAGGATGCCGGCCAGGCGGTGGGTGCTCTGGTGCCTGAGGCTGTCGCGAAACCACTCCACGCAGGCCAGGCCGCACTGCGGGTGGGTCAGGTTCCAGCGGCAGCGGTAGCAGTAGGCATAGGGACCGGCCAGGTACAGGCCCGGCATCAGCGGTCCCAGCCGCTCCTTGAAGCCGGTGTCGCCCAGCAGCCCCAGCACCCCGCCGGTCTTGCCGTGAAACCCGCCCCAGAAACCGGCGAACTCGTAGCCGCCGGTCACCGATTTGGCCAGGCGCAGGGCGGCCTCCACAGCCTCGGCGCCGCTGGAGTACATCTGGATGCTGTCGATGCCCGCCGGCGTGATGGAGGCCAGCGTCTCCAGGAACGTCAGGCGGTTTTCGGTGCAGAAGCTGCCGAAACAGGCATTGCGGACCTGTTTGGTCAGCACCTCGACGTAGTGGGGGTGGCAGTGTCCCACGCTGCCGACGCCGATGCCGGCCGTAAAATCGATGTAGCGGTTGCCGTCGGCGTCGGTGAGGCGCACGCCGCGGGCTTTTTCGATCACGATCTGCGAGAACAGGGCGATGGACTGCAGGCCGGGTGCCATGTGACGGCTCTCGCGGGCGAACAGCTCGCGGCTGCGGGGGCCGGGTACGCGGTGGCTGCGGGTTTCATCGGGCATCGCTGGATCCTTTCTGCATTTCGACGCGTGCGGCGATGTGGTCGGCGATGTGGCGCGCGGCCGTCGTCCTGAACAGGGCGAAACTGGGCCAGGCGTTGACGTCGATGACGAAAATGTCGCCGTCGGCCGTCACGATGGCGTCGCCGCCGAATATTTCCAGGTTCATCCGGTCGGCGGCCTGCTCGCACAGGCGCTGCAGCCGGCCGGGGTCGAAGTCGTGGCGGCGGAGTCGCTGGCCGCGGTGGTAGAACCAGTGATACCAGCGGCTGGCGTGGCCCGGGCGGCGCACGCCGTAGAACTTGATCAGGTCGCCTGCCACGTGCCGCTGCACCAGCACGCGCGCAATACGGCGGCGCTGGAAATCGGCCATCACCCGCCGCAGGTCTTCGGCCGTCTCGGCGAACTGTACGTCGCTCTTTTCGATGGCGTGGTAGTCGCCGCGCTTGACCCACACCCGCCGCAGGCCGTTGGACGCCGCATCGGTGTCCATCAGGCACGTCTCCGGGAAAAAGGCGAGATCGGCCAGGCGCTGCAGCATGGCCTCGCGAAAGGTGGCGCGCACGCCCTCGGGGGGGTTGATCAGCAGGCTGCCCCGTTCCTGCAGGCGCTCGAGGCGTTCGAGCACCGGCAGCCGTTCGCACATGTAAAAGACCACGTCGGGTTTTCCCTCGAGCCGGGGGATCTCCTCCGGCCGGATGGTGTGCACGTCGAAGTCGTGGCGGCGGGCCAGTTCCCGCGCCACGGCCGTCAGGATCGCCTCGTCGTCGCTTTCCCGTTCGGGGGAGTGCTCCTGCTCCCGGAAAACGCCGAGGGCCGTCGTGGATGTCATGATGCTTCCTCCGCTTTCGTCAAGCGGTCGATGGGGTTACGTAAAACGCCGCAAGGGTCGGCAACCCCTCTGTTTAATCCATTTGGAAACGTTTTTAAAGCCCAAATACCACCGTGCGCAGGACAACCGCAAGCCGCCGTCGGCACACCGGGGCCGACGCCCCTCCGGATCCGGCTCCGTCCCGGCGTGAGGGGCGCTTCGCGGCCCCCTCGCTAGCGCCCTTTTTTCAGCAGGGTATCCGGGTAGTGGGCGGCAATGAACGCTTCGGCGCTGGCCAGGTCCCGCGGGCGGTCGACATCGATGGAAGTGCCTATATCGAAGCCGTAGGCCGGCCGTCCCCGGTCGATGAGAAACCCCAGGAAGGCCCGCAGGGCGGGAAACGAGCGGCCCCGGCCCAGGCGTGCGGCGCTGCAGGGCAGAAGGTAGACGCCGGCGGTGACCCGCGGGCCGGCGGGGCCGCCCAGGGCCGTGATGCGCCCGTCCGGGTCCAGGGCGGCGTAGAGGGGCTTTTCATCGTCGATGTAATCGGTCACACCCAGTACGATGGCGTCGTCGGGCAGTTCGTCGGCGAATGCCAGCAGGTCGGCCATTTTCCCCGGCAGGTAGATGGCGTCCACCGTGGTGATCAGCATGCGCTCCCGGCGGCCCGCGGACAGCACGGCCAGGAAACTCTCGAACGAGGAGGCCGTGTCCCGGCAGGTGACGGCAAAGCGCATCCGGTCGAAGCCCCGCGCCAGGTAGCGCCGGCACGGCGGGCCGCTGGTGGTGTTGAAGATGATGCTGACGTCGCGAATGCCGGCGGCCGCGAACTGCAGCAGGCTCCAGCCCAGCAGGGGCCGGCCGCCCACCTCGATCATGGGCTTGACCGTGTCGACGCCCGCCTGCCGGAAACGGCTGCCGGTGCCGGCCGCGATCAGGCCGCCGGAAACGGTGTTCAGGTCCATGACGCCAGCCTTTCGGGCAGTTCCGCGAGACGCCGGATGACGGCCGCGTGCGGGTCGGCGGCCAGGTCCGGCGGCAGCGCGTCCCGCGGCGACAGCCACACCGCCCGCATGCCCGCCGCACGCGCGCCGCGGATGTCGCGCGCCAGCGAGTCGCCCACCATCACGGCCTCTTCGGGCCGCACGTTCATCTGCGACAGGGCCCGGCGGAAAATGGCGGGGTCGGGCTTGACGGCCCCCACCTGCGCCGAGTCCACCAGCACCTCCATGAACTCCGCCAGGCCGGTCTGGCGGCAGATGGCGGCCAGGTTGCCGTAGTTGTTGGAGATGATGCCCAGCCGGTAGCCGGCCCGCAGCCGCTGCAGCACCGGCCGGATGCGCCGGATGTGTTCCACCGACTGCCGGAAAAAGGCGCCCGCGATTTCCTCTACGAGCGCTTCGCGGCGGCAGCCCAGGCCGGTGAGCACCCGCCGCACCTGTTCGTGCAGTACCTCCGACAGGCTCAGGCGCGGGTCGGCCTCGTCCGCCAGGCTGTCGTCGGCCCGGTAGAAGGCGCGGTCGAAGGCTTCCGGCTCCGCCGTGACGCCCGCGCGGCGGTAGATGGGGCCGAAACGGGCCTTCCAGGCGACGCCGTCGGCGTCCAGCGTGCCGCCGTAGTCGAGAAAGACGGCCTTTGGAGCGGCGGTCATGAAGCGCCCTCCTTCCCGGCGGCCCCCACCTCCCGGGTGCACTTGTCCGTCTTGGCGTCGATCTTTTCGATCAGCTCGGCGATGTCGTGGTCCTTGAGAAAGCGGGTGTATTCCGCCCGTTTCATGGAGAGGTCGTTGACGCCGCGGGCGGCCACGCTGACGATTTTCCAGCCGTCTTCGGTTTTGCGGCAGATGTAGTTCAGGTCGATCTTGTCCCCGGCGGTGATCAGCAGGGTCCTGACCACGGCCTTGGTCTCTTTGGTCTGCCGGGTTTCCAGGGTTTCGAAGCGCTGGCCCGAGAAGCTGTCGAAGTTGCGCGCGTAGGTGGCGGCGCTCATGCGGGTCAGGGCCGTGACCAGCGCCCGGCGCTGGGGGTCCGTGAGCCGGCGCCAGTGCCGCCCCACGGCCAAACGGGCGATGAACGTGAAATCGAAGCAGCCGCGCACCACCGGCAGCAGTTTTTCGAAACGCTGCGCGCACGACAGCCGGTCGCCGGACTGCATGGCGGCCAGCAGGGCGGCGTGCAGTGTTTCCACCAGCCGCGCAGGGGTCGGGTCCGACGCGGCGGACGGGGCGGCGGCGGTCAGCAGGATGGCCAGGGCGGTGCACAGCAGGAGCGTCTTTTTCATGGCGGTCCCTCAGGCGGTCTCCATTTCACGGGTTGCGGCGGCCGGCGCCTCCCCGGGCGTTTTCGGGAAAAAAGCCGGAAGGATCAGCAGGGTGGACAGCAGGCTGGCGCCGATGCCGATGGTCAGCAGCTTGCCCATGCTGGCCATGCCCAGGTGCGGCGAGAGCGCCAGGTTGCCGAAGCTGCAGATGGTGGTCAGGGTGGCGAAGACGATGCCCCGCACGGTGCTCGAGTGCAGCAGCGCGTAGGGGTCGCGGCCGATGGTGTGGTAGCGGTGCACCATGTGGATGCCGTTGTCCACGCCGATGCCCAGGATCAGGGGCAGGGCGATGATGTTGGCAAAATTCAGGGGCAGGCCGAAGAGCGCCATGCAGGCGCCGGTGAAAAGGGCCGACAGGGTCAGCGGCAGGAGCACCAGCAGCGCATCGGTCTTTTTGGGCATCAGCACCGCCAGCAGCAGCACGATGGCGGCCAGGCTGAGGGTGAAGGCCTCCCTGAAGGCATCCGCCACCACCTTGCCGCTGTCGTGGATCACCACCGGGTACCCGGTGGCGTCCGGCTCCACGCGCCGCACGGCCGCGATGAAGTCCAGCATCGCCTGCCGGTGGTTCAGGTCGCCGCGGGGCAGGATCTCCACGCGGTAGCGCCCGTCGGGCGTCACCCAGCGCCGCAGCAGGTCCGGGGGCAGGTCCTGCAGCGCGAAAGGCGATGCCTGCAGCGAGGCCTGCAGGGCGCGCAGCCGGCCGGGAAGCGACCCCAGCAGGCTGGCGGAGAGCCGGTCGAGCAGCCGTTCCCGCCGGTGCCCGTCCGCAAGCGCCATGCGATCCAGGAAGAGTTTCAGGTCGCGGGCCAGTCCGCGGGCGGGAGCGGAGGGGTCCGTTCCCGCGTCGCCGGCCGCGATCCAGGCCTCCAGCCGCCGGTCGAATTTTTTCATGGCCGCCAGCGCCTGGGTGGGCGAGGACGCGGGGGCGGGGTCCCGGGGGAGGCTCAGCGAACCGCCCACCATGTACTGGATGTCCTCGATGATGTCCATCTTGTCGCGCTGGTCGCCGGGAATGAAATCGTCGACGGTGACCACGGCCTTGACCTGCCGGACCGGTTTGAGGCGCGAGACCACCTTTTCGGCGGCGCGCCTGTCGGGCGCCAGCACCCTCAGGCTCCAGGGGGAGTGGTCGTCCCGGGCCAGCAGCTCCCGGAAAGTGGCCACCGATTCGCTGGCGGGATCACGCAGGTTGAGGGGGTTGCGGTCGTAGTGCACCCGCGGCAGCAGGGCGATGGCGCCCAGCGCCGCCAGCAGCGCCAGCACGCGCACCAGGCGGGTGTGGCCCATGACCGCCGCCAGGAAGCCGGGCCGCCGCCGCGCTTTTTCCGGGGCGCCAGCGCCGCGCGGCCTGACTCGAAAGCGCATCACCGTCAGCAGGGCCGGCAGCACCGTGAGACTGGCCGCCAGCCCGATGAACATGCCGGTGCCCGAGATGAGGCCCAGTTCGGCCACCCCGGAAAAGGCCGTGGGGATGAAGGCGAAAAAACCGATGGCCGTGGTGACGGCGCACAGCACCAGCGAGGCGCCCACGTCGCGGGCCGTCTCCGGCAGCGCCTCGGCCAGCGGCCGACCGCCCAGCAGCAGTTCCCGGCTGCGCAGGCAGAAGTGGATGGCGAAGTCCACGGCCAGCCCGATGAACAGAACGGCGAAGGCCACCGAAATCATGTTCAGGTGACCCACCGCCAGGGCGGCGAAACCGGCCGTCCAGATCAGGCCGAACAGCAGGGTGATCAGGGCGGCGGCCACCAGCCTGGACGACCGCAGGCCGGCGAACAACACGATGCCGACCATCACCAGAGACAGCAGTCCAGCCAGTTTGGCACCGCGCGTGACACTCTGCAACTCCTCGAATTCCATGGCGATGTCGCCGGTCAGGCGCACCCGCAGGCCGTGGGTGTCGTCCAGGCCGAGCGCGGCGGCGGTGTAGCGCACGGTCTGCATGGCGAGCTTGCCCGGCAGCAAGCGGCTGTAGTCCAGGCGGGGCTGCAGGATGATGAAGACGCGCTTGCGACCGGCGGTGTCTTGCGTGCCGCCGTCCATCAGCGTCATCCAGGACAGACGATAGAAGCGCCCGGCCAGTACCGACTGCAGGGCCTCGGAAACCGGCCTGAACACCGGTGCCAGGTCGATTTCCAGGCCGTGTGCGGGGGCGTCCAGGGCGTCGGTGAGCAGGGTGAAGAAACCCGCGACGTCGGGCCGGCGCACCAGCTCGGCCAGCAGCGGCTGGATGGCGGCGATGCGGTCGGCCAGCGTTTCGAGTTCGTCCACCGAGAGGTAGAGCAGGCCGTTTTTGCGGAAAAAGGGTTCGTCGCCCGGCGTGTAGACGCTCTTGAAAATCTCTTTCCTGCGCTCCAGGGCCTCGGCCAGGCGCCGGCGGGCGTCCGCGGCCAGGTCGGGGGTGCGGCCGTCGATGACCACCACGATGGTGTCCTTGAGTTGCGGAAAGGCCTTCACGAAGGCGCGGTGGGTCTTGAGAAAACGCAGGTCCGGTGACAGCATGTCGGCGGTGCTGGTGATCATGCCCAGGTGACCGACGGTGTAGCGCAGGGTGCCGGCGCCGAACAGCAGGGCGGCCGCCAGGACCAGCCAGGCGTGCCGGCCGACAAAGGCCACCCAGGCACCCAGCAGGCGGCCCAGGTTTTCGGAGAGGTGGTTTTTCATCCCGTCTGTGCAGACCTTATTCCCTTGGCGGATCGATGGCAGCCCGCAAGGGGCGACTTTACAATATGGTGATGAACGCGGCGCAGTCAACCCCCCGCGGGGTCTGCAGCGGGCCGCCGGTCGGCGTAGCGGCGGCGTTCGTCCTCGAACGCCCGGAAGCGCTCGACGGAAAGCGCGCAGTAGTCGCGCCGGATTTCGAAGCCCACGAAGATGCGCCCCAGCCCGTAGGCCGCGATTCCGGTGGAACAGGCGCCGGCGAAGGGGTCCAGCACCACCTCGCCCGGGTTGCTGCTGGCCCGTACGATTCTCTCGACGACCCCCAGGGGAAACTGCGCCGGGTGGGCCGTGCGTTCCCTGGAGGCGCGCTTTCTGCCGGTGGTGACCTTGGGGTAGTGCCAGACGTCCGAGGGGTTCTTCCCCAGGGGGTGGCAGCGGTAGCGCCCGTTTTTCTTCTGGTTGGGATACTTGACGTTGGGGTCCCGGATGTCGTCCAGGTTGAAGGTGTAGGCGCGGGGGTTCTTGACGTAGAACAGCCACTTCTCGTTTCGCGGGCTCAGGCGTCGGCGGGTGGAGACGCCGGCGCTGTAATGCCAGACCACCTCCTGGAGCAGGTAGAAGTCGGATCGGTCCCACAGCAGGTAGGCGATGGGCACGCAAAGCCCCTTGCCGGGCACCTCGAAGTAGCCCAGGTTCAACCACAGGGCGCCGTCGTCGCGGGTCACCCGGTGGACCAGCCTCAGCCAGCGGGCACACCACTGCACGAAACGGTCCCAGGCGGTCTTTTGCTCGTAGTCCTTGCCGATGTTGTACGGCGGCGAGGTCACCGTCAGGGCTACCGGCGAGGTGCGGCGCGCGATTTTCTCGAGCGCCGGCACGCAGTCCCCGTGATAGAGGATGAAGCCGGGTCGGTGGAAATACGGCGCGCCCGCCAACGGCGCCAGCGTGTCGGCCAGGCGCCGGGTGCGCCGGGCCACGCGCGCGGCCAGCTCCCCGCCGTGGGGCGCCAGCAGTCCCGGCGGCGCCACCGTCGTGGGGCGGTGGGGCGTCCGTCCGTCCGTCAGGTAGGCGTTGTAGCGTCTGTCGGCGATCCTGCGTTTCATGGTCGGTAAACCTTTTGTGTCCCGAGGTGTCCAGGTGCGCCCGGCATCATAGTCCAAGCCGGCGCCGGAATCAAACGGCGGGTGTCGTTGTCCCGGACGGGACCGGCGTGCGGCCTGGGATTTCCCGGGAATGCGGCCGCCACTGGACGGTTGACAATTTACAGGCGTTTCTTTACCCTGTGAGCTGCATGTACGCGAAAATAAACAGGAGCTACGTGAAACAGGATCTGCGCCCAGCCGTTTTGCCGGGAGCCTGCGCATGACCCTTCCGGACTGGATCGTAATCTCCGCCTACCTGGTGGGAATGATCGCGCTGAGCGTATTTCTCGGCAGGAACCAGCAGAACCAGGAAGACTACTTCGTGGGCGGGCGCAAGCTCCCCTGGTGGGCCGTGGGGCTGTCGACCATGGCCACGCAGACGTCGGCCATCAGTTTCATCTCCATCCCGGCCTTCGTGGCCCTCAAGCCCGGCGGCGGCCTGACCTGGCTGCAGTACGAGCTGGCCGTGCCCCTGGCCATGATCGTGGTCATGGTGTTCCTGATTCCCTTCTTCCGGCACCTGGAACTGGTCAGCGTCTACGAGTACCTGGAGGACCGCTACAGCCCGGCCGTGCGCTACTTCGTCAGCATGGTCTTTCTCGTCAGCCGCGGGCTGGGCACCGGGGTGGGGGTCTACGCCAGCGGCATCGTGCTGTCCGTGTGCCTCAACGTACCGCTGTATATTACCATCCTGCTCATCGGCGTGGTGACCATCATCTACGACACCATCGGCGGCATTTCGGCGGTGGTCTACTCCGACGTCATCCAGATGGGAGTGCTGCTGGGCGGCATCCTGCTGTCCATCTACTACGCCGCCGACATGGTGGGCGGCCTGTCGGCCGTGTGGCATCAGTTTCCCCTCACGCGGCGTTCGGCCATCGACGCCGCGCTGGGGGTGGGGGACGGCAGCGCCGTGCCCTTCTGGGCCTTCCTGATCGGCGGTTTCTTTCTGTACACGTCTTACTACGGCACCGACCAGAGCCAGGTGCAGCGGGAGTTGTCGGCTGGCTCCACGGCCGAGACCAAGTGGTCGCTGGTGTTCAACGGGCTGGCGCGCTTCCCCCTGACGCTGCTGTACGTCGCCATGGGCATGGCCGTCTGGACGGTCTACGACATGTCCCCGGATTTCGCCACCCGAGTGCCCTTTGAAAAACCCGACTACCTCGTTCCGCAGTACGTGCTCTACTACCTGCCCGCGGGGGTGCGCGGCCTGCTGTTCGCCGCCCTGCTGGCGGCCGCCATGTCCAGCCTGGACTCGGCCCTGAACTCCCTTTCGGCCGCCACGGTGCGGGATTTTATCGGCCGCCGGGTCAGCGACCCCAAACGCCTGCTGCTGATGAGCAAGCTGACCACGGTGGGCTGGGGGATCGCCATCACGGGGTTTGCCTTTCTCGTGGGGCGCATCTCCGACACGGTCATCGAGGCCATCAACAAGATCGGTTCCGCCTTCTACGGCCCTATCCTGGCCACTTTTCTCATGGGCGTGCTCTTCAGGAAGGTCAACACGGCCGGCATCCTGCTGGGTGCCGCCGCCGGCGTGGTCTTCAACATCTGGCTGTGGGTGACCCAGCCCGGCGTGCACTGGATGTGGTGGAACGTGACGGGCTTCGTGGTGGCGTCCGTGCTGGCTTACGGCGTCAGCCTGGTGTGGCCGCTGCCGTACTCCGACAAGATCGACAACTACGTGCTGCACAGCGCCGGTCACATTCGCAAGGAAGTCCGCTGGATTCCCGTGTACGTCCTGCTGCTGGCCTACTTCGCCCTCATCCTGTACGGCATGTACCGGCTGGGGACCATCGGGTAGCCCCGCTCGCGGACCGCGTGGTGTGCGCCATCAAAAAATCCGGGCGGCGGACCGCCCGGGGTGTCCGACCCGCTCGGGATGTGCTATTTTTCCCGCCAGGCTTTCCAGCCGTATATTTTGCCGTTCTGGGTGAAGGTACCGTTGATTTCGTTACCGGTCACCGTGCCCTGGTAGTGCTGGTTGGAGCTGGGCCGCGTGAAAGTAATCTGGCGGGAGTTTTTGTCGTAGGCGGTTCCCGTGATGGGGGTCTTGAAGATGGTGCCGCCGCCGGGCGTCAGGTACAGTTCGCCCTTCTGGTTGTTGGCGTCGATCCACCACTTGCCCTGGGGAAAGCCCTTGGGGGCGTTTACCTTAGGATTTTCCCGCCAGGCCTTCCAGCCGAAAGTCTTGCCGTTCTGGGTGAAGGTGCCGTTGATCTGGTTGCCGGTGACCGTGCCGGTGTACTGCTGGCCGGAGGCGGGCCGGAAGAAGCGCAGTTGGCCGGTCTTGTCGTTGAAGGACACGTTGGTGATGGGGGTGTTGAAGACCGATCCGCCGTGGGGCGAGAGCACCAGTTCGCCCTTGAAGTTGTTGGCGTCGATCCACCACTTGCCCTGGGGAAACTTCTGTTTCGAAAAAGCCTGTCCGGGCAGGACCAGCCCGCCGATGACGATCATTGCCCACAATAAAGCCACCCGGCCGCTGCACATCTTCTTCATGGCACTTTTCTCCTTTTGGTTTGTCGTTTTCGTGTTTTCGGGAAGGTTTTCGGTGGTGGTGCGGATGCCGCTGGTGGTTGCGATAAAATATACTATTTTCATCCCGGGACCTTTTTTCAAGTAAAAAAGTGCGCCGTCTGGTATAATGGCGCATCGGGTGGCTGCACGCAGGCCTGGGAATTCTTTTCAGCCGAGGACATCATGGAACACGACCTTGCGGATTCCGGCGACGCGCCGACGGCCGTCCTGGTCATCGAGGATGACCCCGTCATCACCGAGTTTCTGCGCACCGGACTCAATTACGAAGGCTACCGCGTGGCCGCCGCCGGCAGCGGTGAAGAGGGGCTGACCGCGCTGCAGGGCGGTGCTTTCCACCTCGTCATCCTGGATGTCATGCTGCCGGACATCGACGGGTTCGAGGTCTGCCGCCGGCTGCGCAGCGCCGGGTTCCGGCTCCCCGTCCTGATGCTCACCGTCCGCAGGGAGGTCTCCGACCGTGTCCGGGGCCTCGACAGCGGCGCCGACGACTATCTCACCAAGCCCTTCAGCTTCGACGAACTGCTGGCCCGCATGCGGGCCCTCCTGCGGCGCAGCGGGCACGGGCGCAAAGACCCCCGGCTGCACGGCGGAGGCATCGTGCTGGATGAAGAGACACGGGAAGTGCGGCGCGACGGCCGGCCCATCGATCTGACCCCCACGGAGTTCGGCCTGCTGAGGCTCTTCATGCGCCACCCGCGGCGTGTCTTCACCCGCGAGACGCTCCTGAACCGGGTGCTGGGTTACGGCTACGACGGGGGCACCAACATCGTCGACGTTCACATCAGCCACCTGCGCAACAAGCTGGGCGACCGGCCGCCGCGGCTGATCCGCACCGTTTACGCCGTGGGATACGCCTTCCACCCGGAGGGCGAAGCGTGAAGGCCCCCGCGGCGCGCTCCCTGCGGGGACGGCTGGCGGTGCTCTACGCCGCGCTGCTGGTGGTGTCCCTGGTCCTGGTGGGGACCTATTCCTACTGGAACATCTGGCAGCTGTTCATCAGCAGCAAGAGCAGCCACCTGCGCGCCAGGGCCAAGCCGGTCATCGCGCACTGGCTGGCGGCCACCGGGCTGGCGGACTCTCCCGCGCGCTTTCCGGAACTCGACCGCCGCGACCTGCGCGCCCTGGCCCGCGACCTGACCTCCCGCGACGCCGTGGCCGTGGTCGTGGACCGCGACGGCCGGGTGCTGGCCACGGGCAAACGCCTTCCCGAGGAGCCGTCGTCTCCGCCGCCCGACCCGAAGCAGCTGCGACGGGCGCTGGCCGGCGACAACGAGGTCACCTACCGCGGCCGGGTGGACGGGGACCCGGTGCTGGTGGTGCTGATACCGCTGCGGCCGCGGCCCGCCGGCCCGCAGATCATGGCCGTGGTGCAGATCAGCGCGCCGCTGACGGACATCAACCGGATTCTTTTCCGCCACGGGGCCACGCTGATCGCGCTGCTGGCCGTCATCCTGATACTGGGGACCGCCGCCGGCTTCTGGCTCATCGGCCTCAGCCTGAAGGACCTGCGCCACCTGCTGACGGCCTGCGACCAGGTCAGCCGCGGGAACCTGGCCCAGCGGGTGGACCCCGTCGGGCGCCGTGACGAGATCGGCCGGCTGACCGAGGCCTTCAACCGCATGACTTCCCAGCTGGAGGCCGCCTTCGCCTCCCAGCAGCGTTTCGTGGCCAATGCCGCCCACGAGCTGCTGACCCCCCTGACCGGGCTGCGGGGCTCGCTGGAGGTGCTGCTGCGCGGCGCCCAGGACGATCCCGCGGCCGCGGCCCGCCTCCTGCGGGGCATGTACGGCGAGCTGAGCCGCCTCATCCGGCTCTGCGACCGGCTGCTGGGGCTCTCCCGGCTGGAAGGCGCCGCCCACGTGCAGCGGCGGCCCGTCGTGTTGCCCGAATTCATGGAGGCCTTTCGCGTCCAGAGCGAGTCCCTGGCCGCCGGAAACCCGCTGGTGATCGAAACCGGTCCCGACGTGACGGTTTCCGCTGATCCCGACCTGCTCAAACAGGTGCTGCTCAACCTGCTGTCCAACGCCCTGCGCTTCTCGGCGCCCGGGTCGCCGGTCACCATCGGCTGGAAACTGTTGCCGCGGGCCGTCGAGATCCGGGTATCCGACCGCGGGGCCGGCATGGATGAGCGCACCCGGGACCGGGCCTTCGAACCCTTCTTCCGCGGAAAAAACGCCCCGGCGGCCGGGGAAAAGGGCGCCGGCCTGGGGCTGGCGCTGTCCCGGTCCATGGTGGCGGCCCACGGCGGCGAAATGCGCATCGAAAGCGCCCCCGGCCGGGGCACCACCGTCTTCTTCACCCTCCCGCTTGACTAGTCCCCCGTGCCGGCGTCCCGCCCGCCGCACCCGTGACCGGTCGGCCCTCCGAAATCTTAACCTTTTCTTAATGTTCGCTTCGAGACTTCTTAACCTCCGGGACTTATGATCTGTTCATGGGATGAGGAGACACAAGACGTGGAGATGCGCATGCATACGGTCCGACATCTGAAAATCAGGAGTGCCCCGCTGCTGGCCGTCGTGCTGACGGCGGGGGGATGCGCCCCGGGTCCCCCGCCGCCCGTTTTCCCGGCGCTGTTCGGCTTCGGCGTGAGCTGGCTGATCGTGGGCCTGCTGGCCTGGATCGGCGTCATGCTGTGGAAGAGACGCGGCCCGGAACCGCCCCGGCGAACCGACTACCTCACCGAGGCCATCAACGGGATTCACAAACGGCTGAACCTTCTGGAGGACCGGATCGAGCAGCTGGAAAAGCGCCGGGACGGGAAGCACGGGTAATCCCGTTTCCGGCAGGGAGGACGTCATGAAAAAGCACATCGTCGTCTATTGCATCGTGGTGTTCATGGCAATCGCCGGCCCGGCCTGCACCGCCGCGGCCCAGGCGCCCGTCGGCCCACCCCCGGCGGTGCCGCCGACACCGTCAGCCGCGGTTTTGCCGGCCCCGGGGACCGGACCGGCCATACCTCCGCCGGCGGCAAGCCCTCCGCCTCCGGCGGTACAGCCGCCCCCGGCCCCGCCGGTTGCCGCCGGACTCACCGTTCCGGCCCAGGCGCCCGTCGGCCCATCCCCGGCGGTGCCGCCGGCACCGTCAGCCGCGGTCTTGCCGGCCCCAGGGCCCGGCCCGGCCACACCCCCGCCGGCGGAAAGCCCTCCTCCGCCGCTCCCCGGAGGTCCTCCGCCTCCGGCGGTGCAGCCGCCCCCGGCCCCGCCGGTTGCCGCCGGGCCGGCCGTACCGGTGCAGGCCCTGATGGCGGATCTGCCCCGCGCCGAAGCCACGGCCCGGAAGATCAGCGGAAACCTCGCGCCGGGAGAAGTCCGGCTCGTGCGCGGCCCCGGCGGCGCGGTGGACCTGGCCGCCGAACTGCTCTACCGCGGGACCCCGGTGACCGTCTTGCACTTCGATCCCCGGGACGGCCGCCTGCTGCCCCTGGGGATGCCTTCGCGCGCCTTTCGCGACGGGGTGCCGCCCGCCGCCGTCAGGGACCGCCTGGCCTGCGTCGCGCGGAAGCTGAAGGTGCTTCCAGCAGCCGAATACCGTGCGCCCGAGGCCGCCTGGTCGTTTCCGGTCGTCAGGGCGGACACCGTGGTGGCGCGCATCGAGGTGTACCGCGACGGCACTCGCATCGCATCGCAGCGCATTGTCGAACCCGGACGGATACCCGATGCCCGGTAACGCGAATTTTTCAGGAATCCGGCTGCTGCGGAAAAACACGCTGCCGGCCGTTCTGCTGGCGCTGGGACTCGTGCTGGCCGTCGTGCTGCGCGAGCCCCTGGAGCGGCTGCCGGCCATGGTGGACTGGGACACCATCATCACCCTGTGCGGCCTGCTGCTGATCACCACCGGCGTCAAGGAGAGCGGTTTTTTCTACCTGGCCGCCTACCGTATTTCCCGGCACATCGGCAACATGCGGCTGCTGGCGCTTTTCCTGGTGTTCCTTTCGGCGTTGCTGTCGGTTTTCCTGACCAACGACATCGCCCTGTTCATCGTCGTGCCGCTGACCCTCGGCCTGCAGCGCATATCCAACGACGACTACAGCCGGATCGTCGTTTTCGAGGCCCTGGCGGTAAACGTCGGCTCGGCGCTCACCCCCATCGGCAATCCCCAGAACATCTTCCTGTGGCACCGGTGGGGCGTTTCCTTTCCCGTTTTCGTCCGGGAGATGGCGCCCGTGGTGGCCGTACTGTCGATCTGCCTGCTGGCCGCCACGCTGATCGGCTTCCCGTCCGCGTCCATTCGCGTGACCGACCGGCAGCACCCGGGCGTGGACCGGGCGCTCTTCGGCCTGAGCGCGTTCCTGCTGGTGGCTTTCATCGCGTCCATCGAACTGGACCTCGAAAAGTACTTTCTGACTGTCGTGTTCCTCTGCATGCTGCTGGCGCGTATTCGGGTCATCCTCAAAACCGACTGGGGTCTCATACTGCTTTTTGTCCTGCTCTTCATCGACCTGTACCTGGTGTGCCGGCTGGCGCCCGTGCAGCACCTGATCGCCATGGCGGACTTCAGCCGCCCGCGGGTCCTCTTTCTCTCCGGCGCGCTCATCTCACAGGCCATCAGCAACGTGCCTTCGGCCATCGTGCTCGCCAAGTATTCTTCCGCCTTCAAGATCATCGCCTACGGCGTCAATGTCGGGGGAAACGGCCTGGTGATCGGATCCTTCGCCAACCTGATCGCCCTGCGGTTCATCGACAAGCCCCGCAAGAACCTGCTGTTTCACGCATATTCGGTCCCCTTTTTCCTCGTCACGCTGGCCGTGGTCTATTTCTTCATGATTCCCTGAGCCGTCGTTCCGCTTTCCGGGAGAGAAGGGGATGGAGCGGGTATTTATTGATATATGGCAATATGTGCATTATGTTTTTGAAAGCAGCTTTTCGCTGTTGTCGTTTGGGGGTTCCCGGAACCTGATTTTTTTATGACAGAAACGAAGGGTGGAATCGATGCGAAACGTTTTTTATGTAATCGGAGTGATCGTTGTGGCAGTGGTAGTACTTCGATATGCCGGAATTCTCTAGCCCGCTGCTTTAAAATACTGCCTGAAGCACAGCCGCTGTAATTGCAGAAGCTGCAGAGAGCCGTACGCGTGTTCTCCGCAGCTTCTGCGTCCCTCGTTCCCCCAGCCCTTCTCTTCACCGAACCGGATGACATGACCTTTTCGTGTGCGCCTCTTTGCGCGGACGAACGGGAGGTGCTTTTTGCGCCCTGTTCCTCCCCTTCCGCGGGTTCCCGGATCGATTCCCTGAAGTGTCATTTCCCCCGGCCGGCACGTTGCGCTCCCGTGGTCTCGGGACCTTTCGTGCCGCACCTGCGTGGGACCCTTCCGCCGCAACACGGTCACGCCGGCTGCCGGCGCGCGGGAACACCGGGCGGCGCGCGTGGCCGGTCTCCGGGAAATCGCTCTTGACAACGGCGCGGCATCGGGGTCTGGTAGGGAGAAGTGAATCCACGGGCGCCGCCTGCCGCCCGCAGGGAGCCGGGTGAGGGCGGTTTCCGGAAAAGCGCACCGGCCGGAGACTTCTTCATGACCGAAAACCAGGCGCTTCCCAGGGTCTCGGTGGTTGTCTGCACGTACAACGACGAGGCTTTTATCGGCGAGTGCGTGGAGGCCCTGCTGGCCCAGACCTATCCCGGGGACCTGCTGGAACTGATCGTCGTGGACGACGGTTCCACCGACGGCACGCCCGGGATCCTGGCCGCACACGCGCCGGCGGTCCGCTGCCTGCGGCAGCGCAACCGCGGTCCTTCCGCGGCGCGCAACCTGGGGATTGTCAACGCCACGGGGGAGATCGTGTGCTTCACCGACGCCGACTGCCGTGCGGCTCCCGACTGGGTCGCGCGCCTAGTGTCCGCCCACCGGCGGCTCGCGTCGCCGCACTGCTGCGCCGTGGGCGGCCGCCAGCGGGGCCACCCCGACGATCCTCCCTTTGGCCGGCGCGTGGACCGCTTCCTGGCGGCGGTGGGTTTCATCGGCGATTACGTGAAGCCGCACGAACGCCTGCGCAGGGTGGGGCACAACGCCTCGTGCAACGCCTCCTACCGGCGGGACGCGCTCGTGGAAGCGGGCGGTTTTCGGGAGGGGATGTTTCCGGGCGAGGACGTGGACCTGGACCGCCGGCTGGCCGACAGGGGTTGGACGATCTGGTTCGCCCCCGACGCCGTGGTCTGTCATCACCGGCCGAAGGACTGGGCGGAACTGCGGCGCATGCTGCTAAGCTACGGCCGCGCTTCTGCCGATAATGTTTGTATTCACGGTTTTTTTCGCGGCATCCAGCTGGTGCCCCCGGCCGCGGCGGCGGCGCTGGCCGCCGCGGCCGGGATGCTGGCGGCGGGAAAAGCCGCCTGGCTCCTGGCGGCGGTGGTCCCCGGTGGGCTGGGGCTGGGGATCCTGGCCCTGCGAACCCGGATCGGGGTGCTGCGGACGGCGGCCTTTTCCGGGGCGGCCGTCCTGTTTTTTTCGGCGGCGTTCTGGGTGCGCATGGCGGCCAACCGCCTCCGGCCGCCCTTTGACATGCGGCGCAGCATCGACCCGCTGACGCCCGGGCGAAGCGATACCCATGGATCCTGACAAAAGGGGGGGTGTCCTCTCCATCATCATTCCGGCCTACAACGAGGAGCAGGCCGTCGCCGGCACCGTGCGGGCCGCGCTGGCGGCGCGTGCGCCCATCTGCGCGGCCACGGGCCTGGACGATGTCGAGGTGATCGTGGTCAGCGACGGCTCCACCGACCGGACCGTGGAACGCACGCGGGCAATCGAGGGCGTGAAGCTCATCGTCTGCGCGGAGAACCGGGGATACGGCGCGGCCCTCAAAACCGGGTTCCGGGCCGCCCGGGGGGATTACCTGGGCTTCATGGACGCCGACGGGACCTGCGAAGCGGCTTTTTTTGCCGATCTGATCCGCGAGATGCGCAGCACGGGCGCGGACATCGTTCTCGGCTCGCGCCTGCACCCGGACTCCCGCATGCCGCGCCTGCGGCGCATCGGCAACACTTTTTTCGCGGCGCTGCTCTCGCTTCTCTCGGGCACCCGGGTGCGCGACTCGGCCAGCGGCATGCGGGTCCTCGGGCGCGACTGCCTGGAGTGGATCGACGTGCTGCCGGACGGGCTGCACTTCACTCCCGCCATGAGCGCCATGGCCTGCTTCAACCGCAACCTGCGCATCGCCGAAATCCCCATGCCCTACGACGAGCGTCGCGGGGAGTCCAAGCTCAGCGTGGTCAGAGACGGCCTGCGTTTCATGGGCATCATCGTGGGCACGGCCTATTCCTACCTGCCGTTTCGCTTTTTCCTGGCCGCCGGCCTGCTGGCCCTGGCGGGCGGCCTGGTGCTGGGTGTGCCGGTGCTGGTGCGCTACGCCCACACCGGGCGCATCGAGACCTGGCAGTTCTACCGCATCATGACGGTGGTCATGCTGGGCAACCTGGGCCTCACGAGCCTGCTGGTGGGCGTGCTGGCCGGCGACCTTTCGCGCCTGCTGCTGCACGACGCCGCCCGCCCCGCGAAATTTTCCCGTTTTCTCAGCCGTTCGGTCATGCCGTACTCCTGGATCGCCGGGCTGGTTTTCATCGCGGTGGCCTTCGCGCTCGTTTTCCCCGGGCTGCAAAGCTACATCACCACGGGCCGGGTGACCATCCACTGGAGCTTCGTGGCCACGGCGCTGCTCTTCGCGGGCACCGGTTGCAACCTGGTCCTGTTTTTCTTCATGTTCCGGCTGCAGGCGCTGCTGGAGCGCAGGATGGCACGCCTGCCCGCCGCTTCGCGCCGCCCGGCCGCGGACCGAGGCCCGCAGGGGCGGGACCGGTGACGCCGGCCGGGCCTGCAGCGTCTCCCGCGCCTCCGGCCGGTCCGGGGACCAAGCGGACCGGAAGGGGAGGCGGCGTGAGTGCGGGCGGCGGGTTCCTGCGGGGGCGCGTCGGGCTGGCGCTGCGCTACGGGGTCACCCTGGCCCTGATCGCGTGGATCGTCGGCACCGGCGACTGGCACCGCATGCGCCAGGCGCTGCTGGCGGTGCGGCCGCGTGACTTCGCCCTCTCGTACCTGCTGCTGCTCGCCGCCTGGGGCGTCGTGGTCGCGCGGCTGCGGGTGCTGCTGGAGTGGACGCCCATTCGCAGGCGCTGGATTCGGCTCTACCGCATCCAGCTGGTCAGCCACTTCATCGGGTTCGTGGCGCCCTCGGATATCGGCATGGCCGTGGCGCGCTGGTTCCTGGTGACGGAAAACCGCACCGGAAGGGGCGCGTTTCTGCTGGTGACGCTGCAGGAGCGCCTGTTGATGATGGCCACGGCCGCGGCGCTCTGCCTGGCGGGGCTGTGGATGAGCAACACCGCGCTTGCGGACGGTCTCGCCGGGCGCCTGTGCGTGCTGCTGCTGGCGGTGCTGGGCGCGTCCCTGGCCGCGCTGGCGCTGCTGAGCCGGGGCGTTTCGGCCGGCTGGGGGCAAAGGGGGTACCGCCGGCTGGCGCGCCTGGCTGGTTTCGACTCGGCCGCCGGGAGCCGGGACCCGGACCGCCCCGGTCCCGACGTGGCCTGGGGGCGTCTGCTGGGCCGGGCGGCGCTGCTGACGGTGCTGTTCCTGGCCCTTTCGGTGCTCAACGTGGGCGTGCTGGCCCGCGCCCTGGGGGCCGGTATTTCCGGGTGCGACCTGCTGTGGATGGTGACGGGCGTGATGCTTTTCCTGGTGCTTCCCTTTTCCGTCGGCGGCATCGGCCTGCGGGAACTGGGCTACGGGACGCTGTTTCACTGGGTGGGCGCGGACGCCGCCGCGGGCGTGGCGCTGGGCCTGCTGCTGTCCGTCCAGATCCTGCTCAACGCGCTGCTGGGCGGCCTTTTGTCGCTGCACGCCCCGGGGCCCGCGCCCGGCAAGGGCGTGCCGGGGCCGCCGGGCGGCGCACCTGCGCCGGGAAGGAAGCGATGAAAAACCCTGAGCGCCGCCGAATATTCCGATCCGCCTCCGACCTGCGCACCATCCGGTCGCTTTCCCTGCTGATCAACGCGGCCGGGTTCTGCTTCGCGGTCTATCTCCGCCGGATCACCCCCCATCCGTACAGCCGCAGCGTGGGGCTTTTCCGCAACCAGTTCATCGTCATGGACACGTCGGGGACCCTGCTCTGCGTCCTCATCCTGCTGGCCACCTTTTTCGTGCTGGTCTCCCGGCGCCGGGCCGAACAGGCGGCGCGCTTTTTCGCATCTCGGCGTTTTCTCGTGGCGGGCCTGACCGCCGTGCTGCTCAGCGCGGGGGCAGTGTGGATCTACCGTGTCTACCCCCTCTCCATGGACGAGTATGCGCCGCTGTTTCAGGCCAGGGTTTTCGCCCGGGGGCAACTGGCGGCCCAGTTCCCGCCGCCGCTGATCGAGCGGCTGTTTCCGCCCCGCGCCATCGGCCACTTCTTCTCCGTCTCCCCGGCCGACGGCAGGGTCGTTTCGCGCTACTGGCCGGGTTTCGCACTCCTGCTGACGCCCTTTGTGAAGTGGCACGCGGCCTGGCTGCTGAACCCGCTGCTGGCGATGGGCAGCCTGCTGCTGATCTGGCGGATCACCCGGCGGGTTTTCGACTCGGACGCCGCCGCCGGCCTGGCCGTTCTTTTCGCCGTGGCTTCGCCTGCGTTCACCATCAACGCCATCAGCCTGTTTTCCATGAACGCGCACCTCTTTTTCAACCTGGCCTTCGTGGCGCTGCTGCTGCGGCCGACGCCCCGGCGCATCCTGGCCGCGGGCCTGGCGGGCTCGGTGGCCGTCATCCTGCACAACCCCCTGTCGCACCTGCTGTTCGCGCTGCCGTGGATCGTGTGGCTCGGGGTTCGGCCGCGGCGCGCGCGAAACCTTGCGCTGCTGGGCATCGGCTACCTGCCGCTGACGGTGGGCGTGGGGGTCGCCTGGGTGCTGTACCGCGAGGCGGTCGCGGGCGCCGGCGGGGCCTTTTCCCTGCCCGAAATACTGTCCGGCATCGCCGGCGGGGGAACGTGGCTGGTTGCGCCCTCGCTCCGCATCCTGGTGGTGCGCTTCATGTGCCTGGTCAAGATCTGTTCGTGGGCGGTCCCGGGCCTGGTCGTGCTGGCGGTCTTCGGCGGGTGGCGCTGGCGCAGGGAGCCGGTCGTCCGCCTGCTGGCGGCGTCGGCCGTGCTGACCTTCCTGGCCTACTTCTTCGTGCGCTTCACCCAGGGCCACGGCTGGGGATACCGCTATTTTCACTCGGTGTGGGGCGTGCTGCCCATCTTCGCCGCCGGGGCGCTGCTGAAGGACCGCGGACCGCGGGCGGCGTGGCGCAAAAACCTGCTGCGTTTCGCCGTCACGGCGGCGCTTTTGAGCCTGGTGCTGGGAACCACCCTGCGCGCGGTGCAGGTGGAGCGCTACATTTCCCGGCGCCTCGCGGAGCTGCCGGCGGCGCCCGCCGAGGGCCGCGCCGTCTGCTTCATCAACACGCAGTACGGTTACGCCGCCGAGGACCTCTTGAAAAACGACCCCTTTCTCCGGGACCGCGTCCTGTGTCTCATCAGCCGCGGCCGGGCCGCGGACGCGAAGTTCGTCGCCAAGCTGCACCCCGGGGCGAAGCTCTTCCGGAGCGGCCCCGGGGGAAGCTGCTGGGCACTGCCGTGACGGCGGTGCGGATCGGGAAAAGATGAAGATTCTCTTTGTGACCAAACACTACCGGCCGGGCGCCGGGGACCGTTCCTACATGTTCGGCCTGGAAAAGCTGCTGCGCCGCCGGGGGCACGAGGTCGGCTATTTCGCCATGGACTACCCCGGGAACCTGCCGAGCCCTTTTTCCAGGTATTTCGTGCCCAACGTCACCTTCGGGCATGCGCTGCACGCCGGCAATCCCCTCGTCTGGATCAAAGCCTTTCTGCGCTCCTTCTATTCACCGGCGGCCGGATCCCGGATCACGCGGCTGCTGCGGGACTTCCGGCCGGACGTGGTTCACATCCACAGCCTGGACACGCACCTGACCTATTCGATTCTGCCGGCCATCCGGAAGGCGGGCATACCGGTCGTCTGGACCCTGCACACCTTCGCGCCGCTGTGCATCAACTACTTTCTCTATGACCGCCGGGCGGGGCGTGTCTGCGAGGCCTGCCGGCCGAACCGGTTCTACATGGCCGCCCTGAAGCGCTGCAACAACGGCAGCCTGCCGGCGAGCGTGACGGGCGCCCTGGTCCACTACTTCAACCACACGCTCGATTTTTTCAGGTTTGTGGACGCCTTTGTCTGCCCGTCCCGGTTTCTGAGAGACAAGTTCATCGAATTCAACTTCCCCCCTGAAAAGCTCTTCCGCCTGCCGCTCTTCGTGAACCTGCCGCAAGCGCGGCCGTCCCGGGCAGGCGCATACGGCCTTTATTTCGGCAGGATCGAACGCGAAAAGGGCGTGTATCTGCTGCTCGAGGCCCTGGCGGGCACCGGCATCCCCTTCAAGTTTGTCGGGGACGGCGCCGCCAGGCGGGACCTGGTGCGCAGCGCACGGGAGATGAACCTGGGGCAGGTGGCGTTTACGGGATTTAAGACGGGAAACGAGCTGGAGGCCCTTCTCTCCGGGGCACTGTTTTGCGTGGTTCCCTCCCTGGTGTATGAAGTCGGCCCGTTGACGGCGCTGGAAGCCTTCTCCTTCGCCAAACCGGTGATCGGCTTCAATATCGGGGGCATCCCGGAACTGGTCCAAAACGACGAAACCGGCTACATCCTGGATGACTTCTCACCCCGCGCGTTGCGGCAAAAAATCACATACCTCTACCGCCATCCCGAAAAAGCGGTCCGGATGGGCCAAAAGGCCCTGCGCTATGTCCGGTCAACCCACGACGCCGAACACCATTGCGACCGCATCCTGGGCCTCTACGCCCGCTTCACCGGGCGCGCGTTCACAACCCGTATCCTAGGTTAACAGCCGGTGTTAAAATAACAAAAGACACACGGCGAATCCGGCAGCGTAACCTGAAATAACGGTCCGCCCTGTTTGAGGATTGGGGCGTTTCCTGAAACACTGTCATTTTCCGGCCTTTGCCGTCAGGCGATAGCTTCACCGCGGATGTTGCGGGCTTTCAGGTTATTTCATTTTCAAAAACCTGAATTCAACAGCGGCATGGAGATGGTTTTGCCGGAAGGTCGACCGGCGGAAAAAAGGTTCATCCGATTAAAGCGTACTTCGCCTTGTGAATAGACATGATTTTGAGTTTGAGAAACTCCAAGTCACGGAACCCATAGGCCTGGCGTTTCATGGTTTTGATCTTGTTATTGGTGCCTTCCAGCGGCCCGGTGGAAATGGGGTAATCGTACCATGCCAGTATGCCGCTACGGTAGGCGGCAAGCGTTCTGGCAAAACGCATCAGCATTGGGATTTTCGAAGACTCGGCTTTCTCCATCCACTCATAAAGGAAGGCCTCGGCAACCTCTTTGGAGGGTTGGTTCCAAAGCTGACGTAAATCCTCTTTGAGATAGTAGGCGGTCGCCAGCGGTTTGTTGATCTCCAATGCTT
>CAYZCL010000083.1:0-10076 GCA_964476595.1 uncultured Desulfobacteraceae bacterium | reverse complement strand
CATCACGGGCTTCGACATCCTCTTTTTCTGGGTGGCGCGCATGATGATGATGGGCATTCACTTCATGGGCGAGGTGCCCTTCCGCGACGTGTACGTGCACGCCCTGGTGCGCGACGAGGAAGGCAAGAAGATGAGCAAGTCCAAGGGCAACGTCATCGACCCCCTGACGGTCATCGACCAGTACGGCACCGACGCCTTCCGCCTCACCCTGGCGGCTTTCGCCGCCCAGGGACGCGACATCAAGATGTCCGAAAAACGGGTGGAGGGCTACCGCCACTTTGTCAACAAGCTGTGGAACGCGGCCCGCTTTGCCCTCATGCACCTGGAAGACGAAACCCGGCCAGCGCAGAGCGCAGCCCCCGAGTGGCTGCCCAACCGCTGGATCCTGGCGCGCCTGGCGGACGTCGCCGCGGCCACGGCCGAGGCTCTGGACGGCTACCGCTTCAACGATGCCGCCGCCGGCCTGTACAATTTCGTGTGGCACGAATTCTGCGACTGGTACCTGGAGGCCGTCAAGCCGGCCCTGTACGGAAAGCAGGGCGATGCGCTGCAGGCCGAGACGCGCGCCGTGCTGGCCCGCGCGCTGCACGACACCCTGATTTTGCTGCACCCCTTCGTGCCCTTCGTCACCGAGGAGATCTGGCACAAGCTGCCCGGCACAGAGGGCTCCATCATGCGCGCCGCCTTCCCGGAAACGGCCGCCGGCCGCCGCTTCGAAGACGCGGAGGCCGAGTCCGAGATGGCGCTGATGATCGACATCATCTCGGCGGTGCGCAACATTCGCGGCGAGATGAACATCGCGCCTTCGGTGCAGCTGACGGCCCTGGTGCAGGCCCCGGATGAGAAGGATCGCGCGTGCATCCGACGCCAAGGGGGCCTGATCAGCGACCTGGCGCGCCTCAAAACGCTCTCCGTGGAGGCCCCCGGAGAGCACCCTAAAAAATCGGCCGCCGCCGTGGCCGGCGACGTGTCCATCTACGTGTCGCTGGAGGGCGTGGTGGATTTCGGGCACGAAATCCGGCGCCTGGGAAAGGAGATCAGCAAGATCACCGGCGAACTGACGGCCCTTTCGCGCAAGCTCAACAACGAGGAGTTTCTGGAAAAAGCCCCCGGGGCCGTGGTTGAAAAAGCCAAGAACCGCTACCAGGGGCTGTTGGAAAAACAGCAGAAACTGCAAACCAGTCTCGAGCGCATCGAGGCCTACCAGGAGTAAGGCCGGTCCCGGAGGGCCGCCGCCATGATCCCGTTACGCGACACCACTCCGTCCCGCAATTATCCTGTGGTCACGATGACCATTATCGCGGTCAATGTGGTGATGTACCTGATCGAGATGGGGCAGGGCCCCAACCTGGACCGTTTCGTCTATTTATACGGCCTGGTGCCGGCACGGTACTCGGTGCCGGAGATCGCGGCCTATTTTTCGCCTTTCCAGCAGGTCTTTTCCTTCGTCTCCTTCATGTTTCTGCACGGGAGCTTCTGGCACCTGCTGGGCAACATGTGGTTCCTTTACATCTTCGGCGACAACGTGGAGGACCATCTGGGCTCGCTGCGCTACCTGGTGTTCTACTTTCTGTGTGGCGTCAGCTCGGGCGTGGCCCAGCTGTTCATCAGCTGGCACGCCAACATCCCCACCATCGGCGCCAGCGGCGCCATCGCCGGGGTCATGGGCGCCTATTTCCTGCTCTACCCGCGGGCGCGCGTCCTGACCCTGATCCCCATCATCATCATCCCGTTCTTTTTCGAGATCCCCGCCTATTTCTTCCTGGCGCTGTGGTTCGTGATGCAGTTCATGGGCGCCACGGCCGCGCGGGCCGGCGCCGGCGGCGTAGCCTGGTGGGCGCATATCGGCGGGTTCGTCTTCGGCATGTTGCTGGTCAAGGCCTTCGATCAGCTGCCCTCCACGGGACTGGCCCCGAAAGTACGGCGCGTGACGGCCCGCAGGAAATCCAGCCGCCTCCAGGTGGTGCACCCCGACGGCGCTAGGGACGGGGCCGACGTGTACGGCACCATCGTGATCACGCCCTTCGAGGCCCTCACCGGCACGCAGAAGGTGGTCACCGTGCCGGGCAGCTACTCGCGGCGGCTGATCCGCGTGACGGTGCCGCCGGACGTCAAGGAGGGGACGGTGCTGCGGCTGCGCGGCCTGGGGCGCACCCTGCCCGACGGCACCCGCGGCGACCTGATGCTGCGGGTGCACATCGCCTTCTGACGGAATTGAACCCTGCGTTTCCGGGCTTTTTTCAGCGCAACCGCAGGGCGTAGGACTTGACGCGTTTGACGGGGTGGTAGGATCGCTTGGCCCTGGCCAGGCCGGGGACGCCCATGTCGCTCTCCTTGTTGATGAAATCGCAGTCGGAAAAGAGCTCCCGGGCGCACATCATGTCGAAATACTGGTAGAGGCCCTTGTGGTTGGCATCGGCCTTTTCGAAGTGCAGCGCGCCCATGCCGGCCATCAGACGGGTGCCGATGCCGAAGGCGCAGACTTCGCCGTCGATGCGCAGCAGCAGGCCGCGCGCGTCGTAGCGCTCGATGTGCGCCAGCATGTTCAGGGCGGCCTGCTTTTCGCAGGCCAGGTCCTCGTCGTCGGCCTGTTCGCAGCCGCGCTGCAGGCACCACTCCTCCAGGAAATCGGCGCACTCGTCAAAGGCGGCCGCCGTGATGGGCGCCAGCGCGACGCGCTCGCGGTCTACGTATTCGCGGGTGAACTGTTTGATCAGGTTGCGTTTCTTGGCGAAGCGGTTGCCCTTCAGCCAGGCCAGGTCCTCGCTGCGGTAGACGTAGTCCTCGTACTCGGGTTGCTCCTCGACGGCAAAGTGCGCTTCCACGGCCGCCCGGCCGTAAGCCTCCAGGTAGCCCTCGGGAATGAACCAGTACTGGTCGAATCCCAGGCGCCGCAGGTAGTCTTTCAGGCGCTCGGGGGGCGGGTCGCGGCGGGGGTCCACCGGCAGGATCAGGTGGCGGTTTTCCGTGCGGTGGGTGAACTCGGCGCCGATGATCAGGGTGTGGCCGTCCACGGCGCCGCAGGGGTGGTATGCCTCGTTGGTCCAGGACAGCAGCGAGGGCAGCGAGTAGATGCACAGCTCGTGGCGCTGGCCCTCGAAAAAGGGCTTCAGCCGCGGGTAGTCGTCGGGGGTCAGGGGTCTGAAATCCATCATCGTTTCCTGAGCATGGGCACCGAGCGCTCCATGACGGCAAAGCCCAGCCGGCGGTAGAATCCCAGCGAGTCGTTTTCGGCGATCAGGCCGATCCAGCCGATGCCGTCGTCCGCCAGACGCCGCACCAGACGCCGGACGATCTGGCCGCCGATGCCCTGCCCGCGGCGGTCCGGCCGCACCGTGACGTCCTGGATGTAGGCATCCGAGGCGCCGTCGCTGATGGCGCGGCCCATGCCCACCACGCACTCACCTTCCACGGCCGCCAGGAAGCAGTGGCTGCCGCCGATGATGGCGTCCACCAGGCGGTCGTCGTCGCCGGCCTCGTCCCACCAACCGGCGGCGCGGTAGAGCGCCACGATCTGGGCGGCGTAGCCGGTGGGCAGACCCTCTCCCGCGCCGGTGACGAAGGTGTAGACCGTCATGGGCGCGGGAAGGTGCAGTCGGCGTCCGCCGGCAGGGCCGAGATGCGGTTGCGTCCATTGTTTTTGGACATGTACATGGCCCGGTCGGCGCGCTGCACGAAGGTGGAAATGTCCTCCTCGGGACAATACTGGGTGACACCGATGCTCATGGTAATGTGGACCGGCGGACCGCCGCCGGGCCTAAAAGGCGACGCCTTGAGCCCCGCCTGGATACGGGGAGCCACGCGCACCGCCTCCTCGGCCGAGGTCTCCGGCAGGATGATGGTGAACTCCTCGCCGCCGTAACGATAGGCCGAGTCCATGTTGCGCAGACTGGAACGGATGATCTCACCGATGCGGATCAACACCTTGTCACCCTCCAGGTGGCCGTAGGTGTCGTTGTAATCCTTGAAAAAGTCGATGTCCAGCAGCATCAGCGCCAGTGGGTGGTGATAGCGCAGCGAGCGGTCGATCTCGATTTTCAGCTGGGCGTAGAAATAACGCGAGTTGTACAGCTTGGTCAGACCGTCGGTGATGGCCAGCTTTTCCAGTTTGGCCATCATTTCCCGTCGTTCGCGGGTCAGGGTGCGCTCCTTGAGCACCCGCTTGAGGCGCAGCAGCAGTTCTTCGAAACGGATGGGCTTGAAGACGAAATCGCTGGCACCGATGCGCACGGCCTCCTCGTAGGAATAGTCGTCGCTGTAGCCGGTCATCACGATGACATCGATATCGTATTCCCTTTTGACCCGGTCGGTGAGCTCCAGGCCGTTCATACCCTCCATCATGATGTCGGTGATGATGACGTCTACGGGTTGCCGGGAGATCAGTTCCAGGGCCTCCTCGGCGCTGGCCGCCATCTCGGCGTGGAAACCCGACAGGCCCAGGAACTCGGTCATGGAATCACGAATGGCCTGATCGTCGTCGACCACTAGTACCCGTTGCTGCAAAGCGCATTCACTCCTGTGTGCCGCCGATCCCGCCGGCCTTGAGTGCCCCGCCCCGACATTGACAGCCGGAAAGGATTTCTGGTAGGGGGATCCACGCTTTTGTGCTATAAGAAATCTAAATTATCCGGAAAGGCGCCGACTGTCAACCTTCAAACCATCGCGGCACCTATACCCCTAACTATCGGCAGAACCGGCGCAGGGCTTCAACCCCGGCCGCGAATTTTTTTCGCTGTCGGCGGGGGAACAGACAGGACCCTCACAGATGACCCACATTCGCAACTTCAGTATCATCGCCCACATCGACCACGGCAAGTCGACGCTCTCGGACCGCCTCATCCAGGCCACCCACGTGGTCTCCGAGCGCGAGTTCAAGGACCAGATCCTGGACACCATGGACATCGAGCGCGAGCGCGGCATTACCATCAAGAGCCAGACCATCTGCCTGCCGTACACGGCCAGGGATGGGAAGACCTACCACCTCAACCTCATCGACACGCCCGGCCACGTGGACTTCACCTACGAGGTCTCCCGTGCCCTGGCCTCCTGCGAGGGCGCCCTGCTGCTCATCGACGCCAGCCAGGGCGTCGAGGCCCAGACCCTGGCCAACTTGTACCTGGCGATGGAGCACGACCTGGAGATCATCCCGGTGATCAACAAGATCGATCTGCCGTCGGCCGACATCGAGTGGACTAAAAAACAGATCGAGGAGGACCTGGGGCTGGACCCCGAGACCGCCATCCTGGCCTCGGCCAAGGACGGTACCGGCATCGACGAGGTGCTCGAGGCCATCGTCACCCGCCTGCCGGCCCCATCCACCGATGCGGACCGGCCCCTGCGGGCCCTGATCTTCGACTCGCACTACGATGCCTACCGGGGCACCATCGTGCACCTGCGCGTGTTCGACGGCCGCCTCAGGCGCGGCGACGAGATCCGCTTCATGTCCAACAACGCCGTCTACCGGGTGGAGGAGGTGGGCATCTTCCGGCTCGAGCGCGTCCCGCAGAGGGAACTGACCGCCGGGCAGGTGGGCTACCTGATCGCCGGCATCAAGACCGTCAGCGACACGCGCTGCGGCGACACCATTACCCTGAACGACAACCCCTGCGAGGCCCCCATGCCGGGCTTCAAGGAGGCCAAGGCGGTGGTCTTTTCCTCCATCTACCCGGTGGCCTCGGACGCCTACGAGGACCTGGCCGTGGCCCTGGAGAAACTCAAGCTAAACGACGCCGCGTTGATCTACGAGAAGGACTCCTCGGTGGCCCTGGGCTTCGGTTTCCGCTGCGGTTTCCTGGGGTTGCTGCACCTGGAGGTGGTCCAGGAGCGCCTGGAACGCGAGTACGACCTGTCGCTGATTTTAACGGCGCCCTCGGTGCAGTACGAACTGGAGATGAACGACGGCACGGTGGTGACCATCGACAACCCGGCGCTGTACCCCGACCCGACCCTCATCCAGAGCGCCCGCGAACCCTTCATCCGGGCCTCCATCATCGTGCCCGACCGGTACATGGGCGCCGTCATGCAGCTGTGCCTGGACCGCCGCGGCATCAGCAAGAACTACCAGTACCTGACCAGCAACCGCCTGGAGATGATCTTCGACATGCCCCTGGCCGAGGTGGTCTACGATTTCTACGACCGCCTCAAGTCCGTCACCCAAGGCTACGGCTCTTTCGACTACGAGATCATTGACTTTCGCGAAACCGACCTGGTGAAGCTGGACATCCTGATCAACGGCGAGCGCGTGGACGCGCTCTCGCAGCTGGTGCACCGCGACCGGGCCGTGCAGCGCGCGCGCCACGCCTGCGAGAAGCTGCGCGACGAGATCCCGCGCCAGATGTTCAAGATCGCCATCCAGGGCGCCATCGGCGGCAAGATCATCGCGCGCAAGACGGTTTCGCCCTTCCGCAAGGACGTCACCGCCAAGTGCTACGGCGGCGACATCACGCGCAAGCGCAAGTTGCTGGAGAAACAGAAAAAAGGCAAGAAGCGCATGAAGATGGTGGGCAAGGTCATGATCCCGCAGTCGGCCTTCCTGGCGGTGCTCAAGACCGATTCCGAGTAGCGTCCTGCGGCGACCCGTCGCCCGCGGCCAGGCCGTCGCGGTAGCGCTTGCCGGCATACCAGTCGATCTGGCGGCAGATGCCGCGGATGATGCTCACATCGCTGGCCCGCAGGCCCACCCGCGAGAAGAACCGCCGCAGCCGGTCCATCCAGTATTCGGGGTTTTCGGGGTTGATGTAGCTGATGCGCACCAGCACGTCCCTGAGCTGGGCGTACATGCCGTCCAGCTCGTGGCGCGTGGCCAGGCGCGGCACGTGCGGCGGCTTTTCCTCCTGCGCGGCCAGAAACAGCTCGTAGCACAGCACCATGACGGCCTGGGCCAGGTTGAGCGACGAGAAATCGGCCGTGGGGATGGTCACCAGGGTATGGCACAGGCGCACGTCCGCGTTGGTCAGGCCGCTGTCCTCGGGACCGAAGACCAGCGCCACGCGGTTTTCGGCCGACAGGGCGGCCACCTGCCGGGCCACCTCCCGCGGCCGCTGCACCGTCTGCCGGTGGGCGCCGAAGCGCGCCGTGGTACCCACCACGTAGCGGAAGGGGGCCAGGGCCGCGGCCAGGTCGTCGAACACCGCCGCCCGGCGGGCCACGTCGGCCGCCGCGTGGGTGGCCATTTTGAGAATCTTTTCGCTGTCGGGATTGCGCGGCGCCACCAGGATCAGGTCGTGCAGGCCCATGTTGCGCATGGCGCGCGCCGTGGCCCCGATGTTTTCGGGGTAGCGCGGCCGGCACAGCACCACGGTCACGTTTTCCGGCGCGGCGGCGGGCATCAGGCCATGATTTCGAGCTGGCTGAAGAAGTAGCCGATCTCGAAGGCCGCCGTCTCCGGGGCGTCCGAACCGTGCACCACGTTTTTCTCGATGTCGGTGGCGAAGTCGCGCCGGATGGTGCCCTCAGCGGCCTCCTCGTAGTTGGTGGCGCCCATCAGGTCGCGGTAGCGCGCGATGACGTCCTCGCCCTGCAGCACCATGACCACCACCGGCCCGGAGGTCATGAACTTCGTCAGGCTCTCGAAAAAGGGCCGCTCGCGGTGCACGGCGTAGAACCCTTCGGCCTGGGTCCGGGTCAGGTGCAGCATCTTCATGGCCACGATGGAAAGACCGGCGGCCTCCAGGCGCTTGACGACCTCGCCGATCAGCCCCCGCGACACCCCGTCCGGCTTGATGATGGAAAGCGTTCTCTGCATGCTCATGTCTCGGTTCCTTTCGTTGGAATGAATGTGAGCTGCCCATAACAGAAGGGCCCTGCCAAGTCAACCGGGGGTGAAAGCCGGCACAGGGTGATCGCCGGCGTGTTTTTCTTTTTTCAGGGAAGTCCCTCTCCGTCGTTCGTGATTGCCCCGGCCGCTCTTGACAGTCCGCAGGGATTCCCCTATACCCCGGTGCCAGGAACAGGGACCGCCCGCCGGTGCACCTGCCTGCCTGTCGCCAACCTGCCAGTGAGAAAGGAGACTGCCGTGCCTGTAACGCTTGTCGAACACCCCCTCATCCAGCACAAGCTGGGCCTCATGCGGGAACACGACGTGACCACCAAGGACTTTCGCGACCTGGCCTCGGAGCTGGCCACTCTGCTGACCTACGAGGCCACCAAAGACCTGCAGACCGAGACGCGCACCATCCGTGGCTGGGCCGGGGACGTGGAGGTCCAACGCATCAAGGGAAAGAAGATCACCGTGGTGCCCATCCTGCGGGCCGGCCTGGGGATGATGGACGGGGTGCTGAACCTGATCCCGTCGGCCAAGGTGAGCGTGGTGGGGCTGTACCGCAACGAGGAGACCCTGGAGCCGGTGCGCTACTACGTGAAGATGACCCGCAAGATCGAGGAGCGCATCGCGCTGATCCTGGACCCCATGCTGGCCACCGGCGGCACCCTGTCGGCCACCATCAACATGCTGAAAGAGGGCGGCTGCAAGCTGATCAAGGGGCTCTTCCTGGTGGCCGCCCCCGAGGGCCTCGAGCGCGTCACCAAGGCCCACCCGGACGTGGAGATCTACGTGGCCGCCATCGATGAAAAGCTCAACGACATCGGCTACATTCTGCCCGGCCTGGGCGATGCCGGCGACAAGATTTTCGGCACGAAGTAGGGGTTCACGCCCGCCGGGAGAGTTCCCGGTAGAGGGCCAGCGCCTGGCGGCGCGTGGCCGCCAGGTCGCCGCTGTTGTCGATGACCCGCGTGGCGCGTTTTTTCTTCTCCTCGATGGGCATCTGGGAGCGGATGCGCGCCAGCGCGTCGCGCTCCGACAGCCCGTCCCTGGCCATCAGGCGCGTCAGCTGCACCCGCTGCGGGGCGTAGACCACGATGATCTCGGCCAGGTCGCGGCGGTTGCCGGCCTCGAAGAGCAGCGGGATGTCGAGCACGACCACGGCGCGGGGCGCGGTCTCGGCGATGCGCGCCCGCCGGGTCTCGATGTCCGTGAAGACCCGCGGGTGCACGATGCGGTTAAGCGCGGCCTGCTGATCGGGATCGTTGAAGATGATGTCGCCCAGCCGGGCGCGATCGATCTCGCCGTCGGGCCGCAGCACACCCTTTCCGAAGTGGTCCACGATGTCCCGCCAGGCCGGGCGGCCGCGGCCGACCGCCTCGCGGGCGATGCGGTCGGCATCGATGACGTGGGCCCCGGCCTCGCGCAGGATGCGCGCCACCGTGGACTTTCCCGTGGCGATCCCGCCTGTCAGTCCCACCGTGATCATCCCAACACCCCCAGCTTGTGCAGACCGTCCCGCAAAAAGAGCAGCGCGAAGAGCGCCAGCAGGACGCCGGTGGCCCGGATGGTCCACACGTAGCCGCGGCTGCCCAGCAGGTGTCGCCAGCGGCCCACGGCCAGCGCCATGATCATCTTGGCGCCCACCAGGCAGGTGTAGAACACGGCCAGGAAGACCGCCGGCGGCAGGACGCCCCCGCCGGCGTGGGCGCTGATCAGGATCGGGGCTCCCACCGTCAGCCAGAAGAGGTAGGGATGGGGGTTGAGCAGGTTGACGGCGATGCCCCTGGCCAGGGAACGCGAACCGCAGGTGGCGTCGGTGTCCAGGCGGCTGCCGGCAAAGCGCATGCTCTCCCAGGCCAGGTAGCCGATGAAGACACTTCCGGCCAGGGACAGGGCGCCCAGCACGGCCAAGTGCCGGGCGAGCCACGCGGCCAGCAGCAGGGCGCCGGCCACGATGGGGAAGTCGCTGGCCACGGGCGCCAGGGCCACGGCCAGCCCGGCGCGCGCCCCGTGCCTGAGGGACTCGAAGATCACCAGCGTCAGCAGCGGTCCCGGCGAGATGCCGGCCGAAAGGCCCAGCACCAGCGCCGACGCCGCCATCTGCCCGACGAGTTCCGGGGTCACGGCGGCCTCACACCACGCCCCGGCGGATGAAATCCGCGATGCGGTCGGCGTCGTAACCCAGTTCTTCCAGGATGCCGCGGGTGTGCCGGCCGAAGGCCGGCGGGGGCGTGCGCACGGCGCCCGGGCTGCGGCCCAGCTTGACGGGCACCCCGACGGCGGGTCCCGAGGGGGTGTCGAGGATCATGTCGCG
>CAYZCL010000082.1:0-34959 GCA_964476595.1 uncultured Desulfobacteraceae bacterium | reverse complement strand
GACCGCTTTTCCGGGGTCGAGATCACGGTCGCCGATACCGGCCCGGGGATTGACCCGGCCGTCGCCCGGCGCCTGCTCGAGCCCCACGTCACCACCAAGGGAGAGGGGCACGCGGGACTGGGCTTGTACGCGGTGCGCGTGTTGGTGCGTGCCTTGGGCGGCCGGCTGCAATTCGGCAGCCGGCCCCAAAAGGGAACCGTTTTCCGGATTCTGCTGCCCGTATGAGCCCCCCGGCGAAACCGCCCGGGATTCCCGGTCCCCGCCGTATTTTTCCGCGAGCGATTTTCGTACGATCACCATCGCAGGTAATGCCCTTTTTTGCCCGGAGGCGTTATCTACAGGACGGACCCCATTGGGGACAGCCATCTCCTGCGCCGTGTGAACCCCCGGGGACCAGCACATCTTTTTTCCGCCGGTCCGTCAACTGCGCCCGGCCGATGCGATGCCCGCCCGTCCCTCCCGTCTGCGGACGAACGCGGATTGCGCAGCAAACCCGCAACACGTCTGCCGGCCACTGGATTGCCCGGTTTTTCGACCAATAACCGGTTGACATCCTTATGGGTCTTTTATATACCCCCCAACTAGTACATTGTGGCCGGAGGCGGTCTCGATCCCGGATCTCACAGGAGAAGCGTGCATGAATTTTTTACCAAAGGTTTTGGTAATCGACGACGAGCTGCGCATTTGCGAGAGCATCAAGGCCTTGCTGCAGAGTCACAACTACCAGGTCGATTACATTACCTGCCCGGCGGAGATCGGAGAGGCCCTCGGCAGGAAACGCTACGATCTTTTCTTGCTGGACCTGTGTATGCCCGATATCAGCGGATTCGACGTGCTGGAAAAGATCCTGGCCGATGATCCGGAGGCTTTCGTGATCATGATCACCGGCTACGCGTCTATCGAGACCGCCGTCAAGGCCCTCAAGAGAGGAGCCTGTGACTATCTCAAAAAGCCCTTCGAACCCGACGACCTGCTCAAAACCGTCCGTAATGTTCTCATTCAGAAGAGGCTGCGGGAAGAAAACCGCCTGATCAACGAAAAACTCCGTAATTCGGAGCGCCGCTACCGCTTCCTCGTGCAGAACTCCCCGGACATCATCTACACCCTCGACAGCGAGGGGCGCTTCACCTTCGTCAACGACGCCATCGAGAGGCTGCTGGGGTACAGACGTGAGGAACTCATCGGAAAGAGCTACCAGACCATCGTGGCACCCGAGGACCGGGAACATTCCCGCTGGCTGCTCAACGAGCGCAGAACCGGCCGGCGTGCCTGTTCGGGAGAGGAACTCAAGCTGCGTTTCAGCCACAAGGCCGAGAAGTACCGCCAGTGTGAAGTCCAGCACCTCACCATCGAGCTGAAGGCAACCGGCATCTATGCCAACTCCGCCAAAGCCAAACGCGCCGGTAAGTTTCTGGGTACCTACGGGGTGGCCAGGGACATCAGCTACCGCAAGCACCTCGAGTCCCAGCTGATGCACGCCACCAAGATGGAGTCCATCGGGACGCTGGCCGGCGGCATCGCCCACGACTTCAACAACATCCTGATGGGCATTCAGGGATGCGCATCGCTGATGCTTTACGACATCAAGGACAAGAACGACAAGAACTACGTCAGGCTGTCAAACATTGAGCAGTACGTCCAGAGCGGCGCCGAACTGACGCGCCAGCTGCTGGGCTTCGCGCGCGCCGGCAAGTACCAGGTGAAGCCCACCGACCTGAACCTGCTTATCGAGAAATCCACCAGCATGTTCGGGCGTGCCAAGAAAGAAGTGGATATCCGCAAGCTGCTGCAGGAGGATCTCTGGCCGTCCAACGTGGATCAGGGACAGATCCAGCAAGTGCTGCTCAACCTCTACGTCAATGCCTGGCAGGCCATGCCGGGAGGCGGCGTGCTGACCATCGAGACGCGCAATGTCAGCCTCTCCGCCTCGCAGGCGCGGGAGCTGGATCTGAAAAAGGGGAGCTACGTCAGGATAAAGGTTTCGGACACCGGCATCGGCATGAGCGAAGAGATCCTGCAGCGCGCCTTCGACCCCTTCTTCACGACCAAAGAAAAGGGGCGCGGCACCGGGCTGGGGCTGGCCTCGGCCTACGGTATCATCAAAAACCACGACGGCACCATACGGGTGTACAGCCGCGTGGGAGAAGGCAGTACTTTCGAACTCTACCTTCCGGCCACCGAAAAACAGCCCGCCCCCCAGGAGTCCCCCGCGCACCGCGCCAAGACGGGAAGCGGCTGCATCTTGGTGGTCGACGACGAGGAACACATCGTCGAACCCACCCGTGCCATGCTCGAGAGTCTGGGCTACGAAGTGCTCACCGCGCGAAGCGGCCTGCAGGCCGTGGAAACCGTCCGGCGACACGCCGAAAAGATCAGTCTGATGATGCTGGACATGATCATGCCCGGCATGAGCGGCAACGAAACTTTCGTTAAGGTCAAACAGATCAATCCCACTCTCAAGGTGCTGCTGTGCAGCGGCTACAGCATCGACGGCCAGGCGCGGGAGATTCTGAACTGCGGTTGTGACGGCTTCATTCAGAAACCATACACTCTCGAGCAGTTGGGCGAAAAAGTCAGCAGCATTCTCTCCGGCGGCGGCCGCGTCGACATCGCTTCCTGACCGACGCCCGCCGTCCCCCCGTCCTTTTCCCGCCGGAAGTTGATTTTTGACGCATGCCAGGCGTCGTTCTTGCAGTGTTTCCCCCGGACGCGTTGCCCGCCGGCTTAGGACAACTGCCACCGGAGCTGCGCCCTGCGTGGCAGGGGGCGGCGAGCGGTTCTTAACGCCCGGGCGGCTTGGTGGTATTCAGGGGCGCAGCAGGTCGATGGCCCCCTGCAAGTCGATGTCCACGATGTCCTCGCGCCCCGCGACGGCCGCATCGGTATCCGGGCCGTATCCCCAGGACGCCCGGTAGAGACGCAGCCGGACGCCGGGTTGGCGGAAGCCCTCCCGGAGCCGGCGCAGGTTCGGCAGCAGGTCGTCGATGAAGACATACTCCGATGCGGCAAACCGCCGGTGGAGGGTCACCATGTGGGTGGTTTTGGCGGTGCCCCCATCCCCCGAGTAGATGTTTCCGGAGTCGATGTCCAGGCCGAAATGGCGGCATAGCGCCGTGACGGCCCGGCGATTTTTGGTGGTCAGCACCACAAAGGCCCGGTGCCGGCGGCGGGACAGGAAATTCCACAGGGGCTGAAAGGGGCGGTTCAGGGATAGGAAGGCCTCGGGGTGTGCCTGCCACAACCGTTGCCTGGCGGCGAAAAGACGCTGCCGGCGGACGTCTGCGGGCAGCGGGCTGGACCGGCAGCAACGTTGGAACGTGACCGCATCGAGGCGTGGGCACTTGGGATGCGACAGGCTGCTCAGGCACCAGCGCATCAGGGGAATGGCCTCGGAGGGCTCGCGCATGAAATGGCGGCAGCGCCGGAAGGCCTCCAGCAGGCCCCCGGGCAGCGCCGCAACGTCGGTGACCAGCCGGTCCAGGCAGGCGTTGTAGGCGCTGACGGCCACCTCGGGCAGAGAGTCCATCAGCACGCCGTCGAAATCGAGGAGAATCATGGTCGCTACCCGTCGTCACGGGAATTTTGCTCAATGAAGGGGGCGGGTCGGCCGATATAAGCGGTGAAAGACTGTTCCCCGGCTACGGGCCTGTCCGGGGTGCCCGGAGCCGCCCTCACGATGACCTGCGGGCGCAGCCCGGCGGCTTGAATCCGCCGGATCCCCGAGGAATGCCGTGCGGACGAACACTGCCGGCGGACATCAGCTTCCGGACCCGGGGCGAATGGCAGTGAGGACACTGCGGCGCCTCGCGTTCACCGGGAAGCACCAATTTCTCGAACCGGGCGTTGCAGGCGCGGCATTTGAATTCGAAAATGGGCATATCCAAGACTCCTCTACTCCGGGCCGACACGTCGAGGATGGAATATAGGGAATCGGATGCGGGCTGTCAATCGATCACTTGTGGCGGGTTTGCTGCCGGCGCTCTGCCGTCGGCAGCCGAGAACAAGACGTCTCCCGGACGAGGGGCGAACGCCTTTTGGCACCCGTGATGCCGATATCGTAAACTCCATACCGCTGCCTGAAACGGCGGGTGCGGAGCTTCGGCGGAGCACGGGCAACGGGCCACGGTGCGGCATGAATCTTTGCGGCGAGACACGATGAGCACTACCGGCGACTTCGATATCCGGGAGGTGATCGCCTCCTCCTTGGCCGAATTTTTCGAGCGGATCCTCTCGATGCGGGTGGAGCTGGACGACGGCGATCTGCTGGCCGTCTTGGAAGGCGAGGGATTCGTGGTCACCGTGGAAGTCACGGGCGGCCTGGCCGGTCGCTTCGAGATCAAGGTGGGCGGCGAATTCGCACTGCTCATGGCGGCTTCCATGCTGGGCGGCAACATCGAGGACGTCGACGCCGAGTTCGAGGTGCCGGACCTGCTGGGCGAAATGGCCGCTTTCCTGGGGCGCAAGCTCAAGGAGTGCGGCAGCCGGGAGGGGTTGTCCTGCGAGATCGGCGAACCCCGCATCGCGCCCCGGGACGACATGCTGTCCGTTTCGGCACCTCTCAAGCGCGGGGCGCGCTGCATGTTTCGCCACGGCAAACACGAGGGCTGGGTGGACTTTCGCCTGGTGGCCGGGGCGCCCGGTGAGGAACCGGCAACCGCCGGTCAGCGGGCGGCGGCGGGAGCGGCGGATGCCACCCCGCCGGCCGGCTCCACGGACGAAAACGAGGCCGGACAGGCGGCGCCGGAAACGGTGGCCGCCTCCGATGGGGAACAGTCCTTCGATCTGGAACTCGAGCCCCTGGACGAAGAGGCGGCGCATACCGGGCAGGATTTTGCCGGCCTGTCGGAGGAAGAAGACCTGCCCGACCTGATGGCCGACATCACGGACACCGGAGAAGGCGACACGGACCCGTCGGCCGCCGCCGCCGAACGCGGAAGCGCACCCGCGCAAAGCGACGGGCAGGCAGTGCCCCGCGGGACGGAACAGGGACCTGCGGCGCATACCGGGGAGCAGGCCGCGGCGAAAGACGCCCGGGACGCTTCGGCGGGGGATTTTAAGGGCCTTACCGAAAAAGAAGCCGATGTCTCCGCAACGACGGACACTCCCCCGCCCGAGGATGACGCGGCGGCCCCGGCGCCGGAAACGGAGACCGCCGCATCCGAAAAGACCGCCGAACCCCCGGTGCCGGAAACCCGTGCGCCCGACCGGGAGAAATTTGTACTGCGCCACGATATCGACGCGGCGGACGAGACCGTCCCCGGCGGGCCGGATGAAGCGCCGGGCGAAGAGGATCATCGGGAGACCGCCGGGCGGCGCAGAGGCGTTTTCTGGCTGGCCGCCGCCGTACTGGCGGCCGTGGCGGCGGGTGGATGGTTTTTCATGCTGCACCAGCGGGGAGCCGAACCGGTGCCGGCGCTCAAGGCTTCCCGATCGGTCAAGGTCGCGGCTCCATCCGAACCGGCGGCGTCGCCGCCGCCCGAAACGGAGCACGCCGTCCGGCGGCCGCCTGAGGAGACCACACCCGAAGCCCGGCTGGCCCGCAAGCTGGACGAGGCCGGCCGGCTGAAAGACGCCCTGCTGGGCAAGCTGGAAGAGGTCCTGCGGCTGAAACGCTATTTCCAGGACGGCATTGAGGACGTGCGCAGCCAGCTGGCCGTGCGCATACAGAACAACGGACTGCGTTCCTACCGACAGGCCGTCAAGGATCAGCGCATCGAGCTGGACCTGCGCACCATCCAGCGCCGGTTGGCCGCCATCGACGAGCTCGCCCGGCCCATCGGCTGGCTGGCGCACGCCGCCGAGGCCGTCGATTACGGTATTCGCCGGACACGCATCGACATGGCCATGGCGCCATACACGGCCGGTGCGGACCTCCAGCGGCTGTATGCGGAACTCGACCTGCTGACGCGCCGGTTCGCCCTGACCGATGACCGTCTGCTCATTGACGACCAGACCGTCGAAGCGCGCCCCTTGGCGGTCATCTGGCAGGAAGTCAGCTCTCCCGTCAAAAAGGCGGCGCTGGTTGAAGGCTCCGGCGAGAAAATCAGGGGCGCCTTCGTGGACTGGGCCGGCAGTGCGGCCGACCGGCGCATCTGGAAGGAACTGTGCCGCGGTGATTTCAGCAATGCCGCACAACTGACCATGATCTCTTCGGAAGCTGCGGCCTGTCTGGCCAGCGACCAGGTCAAGGACCTTTTCCTCGGTGGGCTCAAAGAGCTGTCCGGCGCCGCGGCCCGAAACCTCGTCAAGTGGCCCGGCAGATGGCTGGTGCTCAATGGGTTGCGCAGCATCTCGCCTGCCGCCGCCCGTCAGCTGTCCCGCTGGCGGGGCGCCCGCCTGTCGCTCAACGGGCTGGAGGAGCTTTCGCCGCAGGCGGCGACCGCACTGGCCGCCTGGGGGGGCAGGGAACTAGAGATGGTCGGACTGACAGTCAAAGACGAGCGACAGGCGCGCCGCATTCTGGCGCCGCTGGGAAAATGGGAAGCCACCGGACGAAAACTCTTTGTGTCGCCGGGGCTGCGCCGCGTGCTGGATGCCTTGCGCGCGGACGGGGCCGGGCGCGGCGCGAAGCCCGCGGGCGGCAAGAAAGGGTGAAAGAAGTGAAAACACCACCGCCGACAACCAGACGACATCCATCCCGGGGACGCTGCGCCTGGCCGCTGGTGATACTGCTGGCGGCGCTGGTGCTCCTGTCGGCGCCGGCCGCGGCCACCTCGGGAACGCAGCAGCTCGAAGAGAAGATGAACCAGATCATCGCGCTGCAGAAGAGAATCAGTGAAAAGATCACCCTGGCGGAGGGCATTCTGCGGCAGCTCGACGAGCAGCTGGACGGGCTGGCGGTGGAAATCCAGGACCAACGGTTGCGCGCCGGCGTGCTCGCCTACCGCGACGCCGTTCGGCTGCAGGGCCTGGACTACCGCCTCAGGCTGGCCCAGCAACTGCTCTCCTACATCGGGCAGCTACAGGAAAAAATCGCCTTGTTCCGGGACGGCAGCCGGCAGCTGACCTTTCTTTACCAGGAAGCCACCGACGACCTCAAGATCATCCAGACCCTCAGCCACCTGCGGCTCGACGACTTCATTGCCCGCACGGACCGCGTTGTCGCGTACCTGCAGGGAGAGCTGTCCGCACACCTGGTGAAAGCCGCCGGGGTGCGCTACCAGCACACGGCCGCCACCTGGGAGGCGGTGCTTACACGCCACTGAAGCCCCAGTGCCGTGGACGGTGGTTCCGGCACCCGGCGGGCGGCCGCCGCCATCGGTTTTGCCGGTACCGCCTTCGAAGCGTGAAAAAAATTTGAGAAAGGAGGCCTTCCTGCCGAAAATACTTCAAGAAAGCTCCTCTTGGGCGAGCGATGTCCACTTATTGCGTTTCAGGGTACGGGCATGACCAACCTGGTACAGGAACTATACGATCTCGAAGGCCTGCTGGAAAAGTACGCCGAGGCGCTGAGCCGGCGCATCGGCTTCAACCGCGACGAGATCGACGACATCCCAGTGGAATTGCAGAAGGGCCTCGGCCGGCTGCAGAATCACATCGACTACCGGATCGCCTTTATCAACAAGAAACTGGTGCGCCTGCAGCGCAGGGTGGCCGACATTGAGGCCCGCCTGAAGGCGGACGAGGCCGGCGAAGCGCCGGCGGCCGGTCCGCAAGAGAGGGAAACAGCATGAGTTCACCGGCACCCGAAGGGCATGACACCGGCGGCGAAAAAACAGACGAGCGCCGTACGCCGCAGGAAGTGCTCAATGCCTTCGAGGAACAGATGAAGCGCAAGGTCAAGCAGTTCGATCTGCGCGTGCTGGAAAACAAGCGCCGGCTGCAGAAAATCCGCGGGCGTCTGACCGCCTACTTGGATGAGTGCCAGAAGGTGCTGGAGCGCCGGCTGGCCGAACTGGACACCCGGGTGGACAGCCTGGCCGACAAGGTGGACATCTGGGAAAAGAGCTTGTCGCGCCGCCGGGCCCTCAAACAGGGAGCCGAACGATGAGCAAGATCCTGCGCGAGAGCTTCGAGAAAACCGTATCCCGGCTGGCCAAACGCTTCAAGAGCGAGGTCACCGGCATCCGGCTGGATATCGAAGAAAACGAAACCCGCATCGAGGGCCTGCCCGAGGAACTCAAGGTCCAGGTGGCGGAGTTTGAACGCATGATGGCCTACAAGCTCAATCTGCTGGAAAAGAAAATGTCGCGCATCGACGAGCGGCTCCGACGCCTGGACGCCGGCGAGGCGGCCTGACTCCCCCCTGTTTTCCACGCTGGTTTCCCGTAAAGTCCGAGAGCGCCTGTGCCCGTTTCTATAGACCCCACAGGTGCTGCCCCACCGCCCCGAAGCACCCCGATCGATGAAACACCAACTCCCTTACGGGCGGCCCTCAACCCGGCGGGCCGGGCGCCGGGCAGCCCCGCCACCCGGAAGTTTCCTTTGCGACCCGGATGACTCACGCCCAAGATCCCTGACGACGGACCTTCCAATGTTTTTGACCCTCCATCCATTGGTCGGCCGTTGAACGGCCGCCGGCAGGTACCCATGGCGCGAAATGCGGCCCTCCGGCCCCGGTCCGGCGGCGGTGCAGTTCAGTTGGGGCCCGGCGGTTCGGCCTTGAGGTTGAACAGGACATCGTTCTCCAAGTAAATGCGTTCCAGTTTCTCCTGGTGGGCCTGGAGCTCCGCACCGTTGCGGCCAGCCAATTCGATGACCAGGTAACTGGCGATGCAGGAGATGACCGTGGGGCTCCCGATGAAGGGGATGTGCTTGAGGGGAGCGACCACCGCCAGGTTGGCGAAGGGCAGCAGGGGGCATAGGGAACTGTCGGCGATGACCGCCAGGGTGTGCTCAAGCCGGCGGGCCAGCTTGGCCACGCGGATGAGTTCGTTGGGGTAGCGCGTGGTGGCGATGACGATGACCAGGCTGGGAACCGGCGCGATGGTCAGCCAGTCGATGGTAGTGCTGTCGCTGCCCCGCAGGATGTGCACGTCGGTGCGCACCTTGGTCAGGGACCAGCCCAGGTAATAGGCGTAAGTGTAGGAAATTCTCGAGCCCACGACATACACCGGCTGCGGTCGACAGAGGTCGTCGACGATGCGGCCCAGCACTTCCACGGGGGCGTTATCATAGAAGTGTTTCAGGTTGTCCATCTCCTCGGTGACCACTTTGAGCAGGCGGTCCGCGCCGCGGCTGTCGAGCCTGGAAAGGCCGGCGCGGTCGACGAGGGTCAGCTCGGTGTCCACCACTTCCCGCAGGGCCTGGAGGAACTCGCCGTATCCGCCGTACCCCAGCTGATTGACGAAGCGAACCACGGTGGCCTCGCTCACGCCGCAGGTGTCGGCCAGTTCACGGGTGGTCATGAACACGGCCTTGCGCGGGTGGTGGATGATATAGTTCCCCAGGATGCGCCCTTTGGGCGTCAGGGAGTCAAGCTGTCCGATGAGGTCCCGGATGACCGGGTGGGAAAGGCTGCTGTCCATGGTCGGCTCCTGGTGGTCTGTGCTGGGTTCAACCCGGGTTCAGTGTGTCATCGGGCAAGGCGGGCTGTCAAGTCCATGATGGCCGGAAAAACCCCATCGATGAAATAAATGTTACATACCGCCAAAAGAAAGCAAATCAAAAAAAATAAAAAATACAATATGGTATGACGAAATACGCATGAGGTGAAAATAGTTGTGTTTCAAGAACAATTTTTCTGCTTGACATAATTTGTTACATTTTGCATAGAGGCGGTATGCAGGAAAGCAAAGGGCCTCCGCCGGGAGGGGGAGGCCCGCCACGCCAGCGCAACCAACAGGATGGGAGCATTTCATGTTCGGCAGAACCAAACCCCTTTGGGACCCCCGGCCCGATCTGAAGTCCCGTTATGACGCCGTGATCGTCGGCGGCGGGCTGCACGGCCTGGCTACCGCCTATTTTCTGGCCAGCCGGTACGGCATGCGGGACGTGGCCGTCATCGAAAAGCGCCACATCGGCTTCGGCGGCGCCGGACGCAACACGGCCATCGTGCGGGCCAACCAGCGCACCCAGGAGAACGTGCCCCTTTACAAGGAGGCCTTGGACCTGTGGCCGGTGCTGACGCGTGAGCTGGACTTCAACCTGATGTTCAACAACTGCGGCAACCTGAACCTGCTGCACAGCGAGGCGGCCGTCAATGCCGCGCGCATGAACATCGCCACGGCCCAGTTCCTGGGCGTCGAGAGCCACCTCATCGACGCCCGCCAGGCCAAGGAGATGATGCCGGCCCTGAACATCTCCGAGGATATCACCTATCCCATCATGGGTGCCATGTATCACCCGCCCGGAGGCATCGTGCGCCACGACGCCGTGGTCTGGGGGCTGGCCAAGGGGGCCGCCGCGCTGGGAGTGGACATTCACCAACACACCGAGGCCACGGCTATCGAGTCGCGCCACGGCAAAGTCACGGCCGTTGATACCACCCGCGGGAAGATCGTGACGCCGCGGGTGCTGGTTTCGGCCGGCGGCTACTCGGCGGCCGTCATTCACCGCATGCTGGGCCTGAGGCTGCCCATCAGCGTCCTGACCATTCAGGCCATGGTCACGCAGCCGCTCAAGCCGCTGCTGGACCACGTCATTTCCTCGGGGGCCTACCACGTGTACGCCAACCAGACCCTCAAGGGAGAAATCGCCACCGGAGCCCACATGGACCCTTGGCCCAATTACACCACGCAGAACACGGCCTATTACGTCAAACACCAGGCCGAGGCCCTGGTCGAGATTCTGCCGTGCCTGGCTGGCGTGCGGTTCATGCGCACCTGGGCCGGACTGGCCGACATGACGCCCGACATGGCCCCGATCATGGACGGCAACCACCCGCTGGAGGGTTTTTTCATGGACTGCGGCTGGGGATACTTCGGCTTCAAGTCCTGTTCGGCGGTGGGCAAGTACATGGCCCAGTACATGGCTGAGGGGCGCTGCCCGGAAATCCTGAGGCCTTTCGCCCTCGGGCGCTACGAGCGGCATCACCTCATGGGAGAGACCGCGGCGCTGGTCAACTACTCGCCGGACAACTGAAGCGGGCGGGGCGCGCCACCCGTCCATGGGCAGACGCCGGGGACGTACACGGTTTTCTTCCGCTCCCCCCGCGATCCGCCCGACGATGAACCGCTGAAGACCGATGCCCGCTGTTCCGGCCGATCACACCGGGGCACGGGGCATCCGGCAGGAGAAGGCAAAATGGCACTGACGATCACCTGTCCCGTCTGCGGCAGGCGCAACGGCTACGAGTTTCGCTACGGCGGAGAGGATAAGGGCCCCCGTCCCGCCCAACGGGAACTGTCTCCCCGGGAGTGGTTCCGCTACGTTCACGCCAACGACTGCGTGGCCGGGATCCAGAAGGAGTGGTGGGTGCACCGCGACGGCTGCGGCGTGTGGTTCACCATCTACCGGGACACCACCGTCAACCGGGAGGTGCCGCCACCCGAGGAGGACGCATGAAGAGGCTCAGGACGCTGCCCACTTTCAGGATCGACCCGGCCAGGCGCATCGCCTTCCGCTATCGGAAACGATCCCTGTACGGCGTCGCCGGGGACACCGTGGCCACGGCGCTCTACGCCAACGGGGTGCGCATTTTCGGCCGCAGCCTGAAGTACCACCGCCCCCGGGGGCTCTACAGCCTCGACGGAGAGTGCAGCAACACGTGCATGCAGGTCGACGGCATCCCCAACGTGCGCACCGAGAACACCCCCTTGCGGGAGGGCATGCAGGTCAGGGAACAGAACGTGGTGGGCTCGGCCGCTTTCGATCTGATGGCTTTCATGGACAAGCTGGACCGGCTGATGCCGGCCGGCTTTTACTACCACAGCCTGCACAAGCCGGCCCGGTTGTGGCCTGTGGCCATGCGGCAGGTGCGCCGGGCCGCCGGATTGGGAAAGATTTCCCCCGACTTCCGCTACGAGGGGCGCTGCGACGAGGTCTACCTCAACGCCGATGTGTGCGTTGTGGGCGGCGGCGCCGCCGGCATGTCGGCGGCCCTGGCCGCCGCCGAAAACGGCCTGCGCGTGATCCTGCTGGAAGCGCGGCCGTGGCTGGGGGGGTGTTTCGATTACCGCACCGGTCCCTCGGTGGACGGCGAACCCCTCTACCGACAGAGCCGGGACCTGGCCCGGGAGGTCGAGGAGAGCGCGCACATCCGGGTCTTCACGCACGCACCCGCGGTGGGCCACTACACCGACCGGCTGGTGACCGCCTTCCAGACCGGCGGCCCGGAGGAGACTTTCGACTACCGCTACATCGAGATCCGCGCCCGCAGCGTGGTGGTGGCCTCAGGGTGTATCGAGCGGCCGCTGCTTTTCGAGCACAACGAACGCCCCGGCGTGATGCAGGTCGGCTGTGCCCAGCGCCTGGCGCGCACCTACGGACTGCTCGCCGGGCAAAGGGCTGTTTTTAGCGTGGGACACGACCTTGGCCTGGAAGCCGCCGCGGATCTCAGCGAACTGGGGCTCGAGATCGCCTGCGTGGCCGACCTGCGGCGGGACGGGTACGACGAGCGCCTGGTGGCGCGGCTGGCCGACCGGGGTATCCCGGTGCACCATGGCTGGGTGGCGGCCCGCGCCCACGGCGGACGGTGCGTGCGCGCAGTGACGCTGTCCACCGTTGACGGCACCGTGCAAAAGCGCGTGGAGTGCGATCTGCTGGCGGCCTCGGCCGGGCTCACCCCGGTGATCGGTCCCCTGACCCTGGCCGGGGCGCAAATGGGCTACGATCCGCACACCGGCACTTTTCTGCCGCGCGAGCTGCCGCCGGGTGTTTTTGCGGCCGGTCGGCTGCTGGGCCTGCACCAGGCCGACAGCGTCGTGGCCTCGGGGCGCTTGGCGGGCCTGCAGGCTGCGGCGGAATGCGGAGCGGCGGACGACACCGCGGTGTCGGAGATGCGTCGGAAGACGGACCGGCTTCCCGGCCCGCCGCGCGGCGCCAAGCTGGTCACCGCGCCGGTCAAAGGGCGCAAGAGCTTCGTGTGCTTCGACGAGGACACCACGGTGAAAAACGTGCGCCAGTCCATCGCCCGCGGCTTCGACATCCCCGAACTGATCAAGCGTTTCTCTTCGGCCGGTACCGGTCCGGGGCAGGGCGGCATCCCGGGGCACAACCTGCCGCTGCTCACGGCTCACCTGCAGGGAAAACCCCCTGCCGCCTTCGTGTCCACCACCATCCGCCCGCCGCTGGTGCCGGTGCCCGTCGCCGCCTATGCCGGCAGCCGCCACGACATGTGCAAGCGCACGCCGGTGCACGAGGCCCAGAAAAAGGCCGGCGGCGTGTTTCGCCGCATGGGCGTGTGGCGTCGGGCACGCTATTTTTCCGAAGACTTCGGCTGCCGCGAGGAAATCCTCAACGTACGCAACAACGTCGGCATGCTGGACGCCTCCAGCCTGGGGAAATTCCGGCTTCACGGTCCGGATGCCGAAAAAGCGCTGCAGCGGATTTACATCGGCGACATGTCGCAGATGAGCGTGGGAAAAATCAAGTACGCCGCCATGTGCAACGACGACGGCTGCGTCATCGACGACGGCGTGGTGGTCAAACGCGGACCGGACGACTACTACTTCACCACCTCCACGGCGCGTGCCGGGGCCACCATCGAGTGGTTTCGCTACCACACGCGCTACGATGGCTGGGAGTTTCACCTGGTGAACCTCACAGACGCCTTTGGGGTCATCAACCTGGCGGGCCCCAATGCGCGCAAGGTGCTCGAAAAAGTGGCCGACAGCAACGTCTCCAACGAGGCCTTTCCCTTTGCCGCCTACCGGGAATTCACCGTGGGCGGAGGCGCCATTCCCGTGCGCGCCATGCGCTTGGGGTTCGTGGGCGAGCTGTCCTTTGAGCTGCACGTACCCGCATCGCGCATGCAGGCCCTGTGGGAATTGCTTGAAGAGGCGGGCCAACCCCTGGGGATCCGCAACTTCGGCGTCGAGGCCCAGAACGTGCTGCGCATGGAAAAGGGGCACATCATCCTGGGGCAGGAATCCGAACAGCGCACCAACCTGTTGGACGTGGGACTGGGGTTTTTATGGGCCCGCGACAAGGGGGAATTCAAAACGGTCGGAGAGGCCGCCCTGCGGCATGCCGAAAACGACCCCGGCCGGCTCAAACTGGCGGGCATCCGCATGCAGGACCCGCAGCGTGCTCCCAAAGACGGTGCCCTCATCGTGGACCGGCGCATCCGCGGGTACGTCTGCACCGCGCGGCGCAGCTTCACCCTGGAGCAGTCCGTGGGGCTGGCCTTGGTAGAGGCGCCGCTGGCCGACATCGGCACCCGGCTGGACATCTACGAGGACGAGTGCGGGGGCGAACTGCTGAAGGCCGAGGTGGTGCGCACGCCTTTCTATGACCCCGACGGAAAACGAATGCGAATATGAGGCGAGTGCAATGACCGAAACGACAAACGCGATCCGGCGGATCTCGCCGGTATCCTTGGCGGCGGTGCCCGAAGAGCGCGAGGAACGCGACGGCTGGCAGGTGGTGATGCGTTACGGAAACGAGGGGCAGGGACCCTGGCTGGTGGACCTGAGCCACCGGGTGCGCTGGGATGTCCAGGACGGCCGTGTTGACGCGCTGCAGCCCGGTGGTGTAGGGATTCCCGAGGAAATCGGGCAGTGCCGACTGCAGGACGGGCTGCTGATCAATCGCATGAACCGCACACAGGCGGCCGTGTGGCACTTGGAAGGCGCCGCACGGGACATGCCGTCCGAATCGGCCTACACCGACGTGAGCGAGGCCACCCTGATGCTGGCCATGTTCGGGCCGCATGTCTTCGGCATCTGCGAGAAGCTGAGCGCCCTGGACCTGGCCGGTCTGCAGCACCGGCCGCCGTTTCTGGTGCAGGGACCGCTGGCCCACGTTCCCTGCCAGATCGTGGTCATGCGGGAAGACGACGGCGCTGTCCCCGGTGGAATCCTGTGGACCTGTTCGCGGGGGTACGGGCGCAGCATGGTGCACGCCGTGCTGGACGCGGGCCGGGAATTCGGACTGCGGCCGGCCGGCGAGCGGCGGTTCACGGAATGGCTGGATTCATTGAGCCGGTGAAGCGGTCCGCCGGAAATGACATCCCGCTAATCCCGAGGGGCGTTCAACAACGCCGGACATTGCGAGGAGAACAGCATGACCTTGGAAGAGAAAATTATTGCGATGCTTGAAGAAAACAACGTAACCTATGAAATATTCGAGCATGAACCGGTGTACACCAATCCGGTCATGGCGGAGGTGCTGGGGGTGCACGAATCCGAAACGGTCAAATCCCTGGTGCTCAAGACCAAGGAGGGCACCATGGCCGTATTGGTGCTGCCCGGCGACAAGCGCGTCAACTGGAAGCAGGCCGCCGCCGGCATGGGCACCAAGAAGGTCTCTTTCGCAAAACCGGAGGCCGTCAGCGAGGCCGTGGGATGCGAGGTGGGCTGCGTGCCGCCCTTCGGGCACCTGACGGCGCTGCCCGTTTACATGGACCCCGACCTGACCCGGAAGGACTTCGTCTATTTCAATCCCGGCGTGCACGACAAGTCGTTTAAAATCAAGGCCTGGGATCTGAAGAAACTTTGCGATCCCAAATTCATCTGAGATCCGATAAAAAACAGCGAGACCGAAAAAAAGCGGGAGGACAACAGCATGGACAACGAGTACGATGCCATCATCATCGGCGCCGGCGTGATCGGCTGCCCCATCGCCTTCGAGCTGGCCAAGAAGGGATACAGGACCCTGTCGGTAGACAAACTCTCCGATGCCGGCATGGGCTCCACGGCGGCTTCGTGCGCCATCGTGCGGGCGCACTACTCCACCGTGGACGGCGTGGCCATGGCCTACGAAGGCTTCAAGTACTGGCTGGACTGGGAGAACTACCTGGAAAACGTGAAGGACGAAAAGGGGCTGGCGCGCTACATGAATACCGGTTCCATCCTGATCAAGTCCAAGGGCCACGACTGGCGCAAGGTCAAAAACAACTACGACGTGGTGGGCGTGCCTTACGAGGAGTGGTCCGTCGAGAAGATCAACGAGATGGTGCCGGTCTACGACCTGCACGAGTTCTGGCCGGTGCGGCGCCCGGAGGATCCGCGTTTTTACGACGAGCCCACCGGTATGCTCGAAGGCGCCATTTTCTGTCCCGAGGGCGGCTACATGAGCGACCCCATGCTCTCGGCCCACAACATCATGCGCGCCGCCGAGGCCCGCGGCAGCCGTTTCGTCTTCAACGCCGAGGTGGTCGAGATCCGCAGCGAGAACCGCCGTGTGACGGGTATCACCCTCAAAGACGGCACGCGTTTCGACGCCCCCGTGGTGGTCAACGTGGCCGGGCCGCACTCCTACAAGATCAATCAGATGGCCGAGGGGGTGTGGGAAGGGTGCAACATCAAGACCCAGGCGCTGCGCCACGAGGTCATGCATTGCCCGTCGCCTCCGGGATACGACTATTACAACGAAGGCTACCACACCTCCGACGGCGATATCGGCTGCTACTACCGGCCCGAGGTCGGCAACATGTTCCTCATCGGCAGTGAAGACCCCGAGTGCGATCCCCAGGTGTGGGTGGACCCGGACGAATTCTACGCCGGCGAGGGCGGCCCCGGCCGCGACAACCAGCTGACCGAATCCCAGTGGAAGGCCCAGTGCTACCGAGTCGCCAAGCGGGTTCCCACCCTGCAGGTACCCAACCAGCCGCGCGGCGTGTGCGACCTGTACGACTGTTCGGACGACTGGATTCCACTCTACGACAAGTCGGACCTGGGCGGCTTTTACATGGCCATCGGCAGCAGCGGCAACCAATACAAGAACGCCCCGGTGGCGGGCGCCATGATGGCTGAGCTGATCGACGCCTGCCAGAAAGGGCTGGACCACGACAAGGAGCCTTTGCAGTTCAAGCTGAAGTACACCGGCCGCAGCATCGATGTCGGCTTCTTTTCGCGAAAACGGGAGATCAACACCGAGAGCAGCTTCTCGGTCAACGGGTGACCCCTGGGATGAAAATCCACGTCTGTGTGAAGCACGTTCCGGATTCGGCCGCCACCATCACGGTGATGGCGGGCGGCCGAATCGACGAAAACATCACCTTCCTGCTCAACCCTTACGACGAGAACGCCGTGGAAGAGGCCGTGCGCATCCGCGAGCGGCTCCCCGACACGGAAATCGTGGCGCTGACGGTCGGCGGCGAGGATGCCGCCTGCACGTTGCGGTCGGCCCTGGCCATGGGCGCCGACCGGGGCATCCTGGTGGCCGGCGACGTTTTCGACAGCCGGCGCACCGCGCGGTACCTTGCGGCCGCCATCCGGCGCGACGGCCTGCCAGACCTGGTGCTGACCGGCAAGCTGTCCATCGATGCGGTGGGCTGCCAGACCATGTTCCGGCTGGGGGCCCTGCTGGACATGCCGGTGGTCAACGCCGCCACGGCACTGACGCTGGAGGGACGGCGGGTGGTGGCCGAGTGCGAGGCGGCCGGCGGAGGGCGCCTGGTCATGGAGACGGGGCTGCCCTGCGTGGCGGGTGCCGCCAAGGGGCTAAACGCGCCACGCTATCCCACCTTTCCGGACATCGTCAAGGCCCGCAAGAAGCCGGTCGAAACTATCGCCGCCGGGGAACTGGCGATCGACGCACCCGCCGGCGGGGTGGAAGTGCTGGCGCTGGAGCCCGCCGTCCAGCAGCGGCGTGGCGAGGTTCTGGAAGGATCCGCCCGGGAGGCCGTCAAAGCGCTGGTGCAGCGGCTGCGGGAGGTCGAAAGGGTCATTTGACCCCCAGAGAGGAAAATATGCGCAGGATCGGCATCGTCATCGAAACCAGGGACGGGGACGTCACAAAAAACAGCCTCGGTGCCGTTTCCGCCGCCAGGGGACCGGATCATCGCCTGTTCGCCTTGGTGGCAGACGGACAAGCCGACACCTGCGCCGCAAAACTGGCCTCTCACGGCGCGCACACCGTGGTCGATATGCATTTCGACGGCGACCCGCCGGCGGCCTTCGACCCCGTGCGCCTGGCCCGCGGCGTGGCCGCCGCCACGAGAGGTTTCCGGCTGGACGCGCTGGTTGGACTAAGCAGTGCCGCCGGAAGGGAGGTGCTGCCGCGCGTGGCCGCGCTGCTGGATGCCCCGCTGGTGATGGATTGTCTCGAGATCCGGCTGGCCGACAACACCGCCCGTAAACCCCTTTACTCCGGTAAAACGGTGGCCACCGTGCGGCTCTCCGGGGGGACGATCATGTTCGGGCTGCGGCCCAACGTGTACCGTCCGTCGGCCTCGCCGGTGGAGACCGACCGCGTTTCCTTTTCGGTCCCAGCCGATCCCGATGACCGACTGCGGGTTCTCCGCGTCCGCGAGCCGCAGTCGGGCGCCGCAGATCTGGCCGAGGCCGATATCATCATCTCCGGCGGGCGCGGCATGGGCGGCCCCGAGAACTACCGTCTGCTCGAAGCCTGCGCCCGGGCGCTGGGCGCCTGCGTGGGCGCTTCGCGGGTGGCCGTCGATTCCGGATGGGTGCCGCACACCCTGCAGGTGGGCCAGACCGGAAACACCGTCAATCCCAGGCTTTACATCGCCTGCGGCATTTCCGGGGCCGTTCAGCACCTGGCGGGCATGAAGACTTCGGGACTGATCGTGGCCATCAACCGGGACCCCGAAGCCCCCATGGTGAAAACGGCCGACTACGCCATCATCGGCGACCTCTTTGAAATCGTGCCCCTGCTCACCCGGGAGCTGCAGCGCTCCGCCTGAACAGCCGACGGGCAAAAACCATGGCCGAACGCCGCCAATACCGCTCCATGCGCCACTTGGCGCTGGACCACGTGGACTTCCTGTCCATCTTCGACCGTTTCGACGAGGGCATCATCATCGTCGACGACCAGGGACGTATCGTGTACTACAACGATACCATGTCCCGCATCGACGATCTCGCGCCCGACGCCACCGTGGGCCGGCGGATCACCGAGATTTACGACCTCAACGAAGAAACCAGCATGATCATGCGCTGCCTACGGGCGGCGGCCCCCATCGTCAATCGTACCTTTTTCTACCGCACCCGCATGGGAAAGGTGGCCAACACCATCCACAGCGTGTTTCCGCTCATCCGGGACGAAAAGCTCATCGGCGCCATCTGTTTCGTAAAGGATTACACGCTGCTCGAGGCCAGCATCACTTCCATTACCCCCTCTTCGCAGAAGCAGGGGGTGCGCAACGGGGCGGGCTACACCTTCGACGACATCGTGGGGCGGGACCCCGAACTGCTGCGCTGCGTCAACACCGCCAAGATGGCGGCCAATTCGCCCTCGCCGGTCATGCTGTACGGCGAAACCGGCACCGGCAAGGAACTCTTCGCCCAGGCGATCCACCATTGCAGTTCGCGTCGCAAAAACCGTTACATTCCCATCAACTGCGCCGCCATCCCCGAGAACCTGCTCGAGGGCATCCTTTTCGGCACCACCCGCGGCGCGTTCACCGGGGCGCTGGATCGCGCCGGCCTGTTCGAACGCGCCAGCGGCGGTACGCTCTTTCTTGACGAGGTCAATTCCATGCCCATCGGCCTGCAGGCCAAGATCCTGCGGGTGCTGCAGGAGAAGAAGGTCCGCCGCCTGGGTTCGCTGGGCGAGATCGACATCGACATCAAGGTCGTCAGTTCGGTCAACCGCGAGCCGCACCTGGACATCGAGGACGGCGTGCTGCGCCCGGATCTCTTTTACCGCCTGGGGGTGGTTTTCATACGCATTCCACCGTTGCGGGAGCGCATCGGCGACATCGATCTGCTGGTGGCGCATTTCCTGGAAAAAATCGGAGATTCCCTGGGAACCCGGGTGCGCAAGGTGGACCCGCGCGTAATGCAGGTCTTCGCCGGCTATCGCTGGCCCGGAAATGTGCGCGAACTAGAGCACATTCTGGAGGGCGCCATGAACATCGCCGGCCGCCGTGAATCCATCGCCTACCGCCATCTGCCCGCCTATTTCCGGCACGGCCGTCACGTACGACCTCAGGGTGCCAAATCCGAAGAGGACCACCGCGGTCAACCCGCTGTTCCAGCGGACCCCGTCCATCCGCAGCCGGTTAAAACGGCGCATGCCTCCGTACCCTCACCCTCGATGCGGTCGCTTCGCGACACCCGCCTGGGGATCGAAAGGGCCATGATCGTGGACGCCCTCAGCGACTGCCGTGGCAACGTCACCCGGGCGGCCGGAAAACTCGGGATCTCACGGCAACTGCTGCACTACAAGATGAAAAAGCACGGACTGCTTCGCCGGGACTTTATCTGAGATAGCAAAAAATTTTGCTAAAAAGAAAAAAACTTTACTGTTAGATCGTTAAAACGAAAAATTTTTAGACAATTCGGCAGGCCCGTCTCCCGAACGACTTCTCCCTTTTAAAAAAAAAGATTTCATGCGATTTCGGGCAATCAATGCCGGTAAGCCGATGAAGGCGGTTCATTTACTAATCATGGCACAGTTTGTGCTCCTTCAAAAAGTCACATCCGAAAGGGCCTCAAGGCATTTCCAAAACAACCCACCACGAGGAGGAGCAATGAGAAAGAAAAAGTTTACCTGGATGATGGCCATCGTCATGGCGGTCTTTTTTCTGGTCGCGGGCGGCGGCCCGGCGACGGCAAAGGTCTTCAAACTCGGTGTGCTGGGCCCCTTCACGGGACCTTCGGCCAAGACCGGTGCCGAGTTTAAGGGCTCGGTGAAGATGGCCCTCGAAAAGATCGGCAACAAGATCGGGGACTACGAAATTCAGTTGGTGTGGATCGACTCGCAGTCCGACCCGGCCAAGGCTACCAGCGCCTATTCCGAAGCCGCCGAGAGGGACGGCATCCAGGCCGCCATCCTAGGGTGGCACAGCTCGGTGGCCATCGCCGTGATGGAAGTGGCCGCTCAGTACAAGGTGCCGCATTTCTTCGGGTTCGGCGCCTCGGAGGTGGTCAACGAGAAGTGGCGTTCGGACAACAAGAAATACAACTACTGGGGCGGCAAGGGCTGGCCGGTTCCCGGAAAGCTGATGAAGGGTTATGTGGAGTGCATCAACAACGCGGTTGCCAAAGGCCTGTTCAAACCCGAGAAAAAACTGGTCGCCATTTACGGGGAGGACAGCGACTGGGGCCGCAGCGCCGGTGGTGCGTTGAAGAAAAAATTCGAAGCGACCGGCTGGAAGATTGTCTCCGAGGACTATTTTCCGCTGACCCAGACCGACTTCTATCCGCTGCTGAGCAAGTACAAAAAGGCCGGAGTGGCCGTTCTCGCCGGCACCTCCACCTCGCCGCCCTCCATCACGGCTTTCGTCAAGCAGGCCGCCGAGGTGGGGCTCAAGGCCATCATCGTGGCCGACGGCCTCGGCTGGATCGGCGACTGGTACAAGATGACGGGCCCCGGGTCCAACTACGTGCTGGACATGATTCCGCAGCTGACCACGCCCGAGTCGCGCAAGTGGGCCGAGGAAGTCAAGGCCAAGTTCGGATACACCCCCAGCCCCTCTTCGGGCGGACTGTCCTATGACGGCACCAACATGTTCATCAAGATGGCCAAAGCGGCCCTCAAGAAGTACGGCAAGCTCGACAAGGAGAGCATCTACAAGACCATGATCGAAGAGGTCAACACCGGCAAGCTGACATACGGCACGGCCGACGGAGCCCTGATCATGAAGGAATACAAGTACACCAGCGAGACCATGCCGGACATGGTGGTGGACCGGGATCACTACTACTTCCCGGTGATTCAGTACATGAACGGCAAGGGGTCCATCGTCTACCCGGAAGCCTGGAAACAGAAAGATTTCCAGCAGAAGAAGTAGCCGCAGTGCCGATTCGCCCGGGGGCTGCAGCCCCCGGGCGAACCACCGCCGCGCCGGTTGCCGCCCGCGGCGGGCCGAATTCGCCAATCCGCGTCTCCAACCTGGATCGGACACTTCATGAACATACTTGAAACCCACAACCTGACCAAACGTTTCGGCGGACTGGTGGCCGTCAACAAGGTTTCCATGCACGTGCGGGAGGGCGACGTCGTGGGCCTCATCGGCCCCAACGGTGCGGGGAAAACGACCCTGATCAACGCCATTTCGGGACTCAACCCACCGACGTCGGGCAAGGTCATCATGTTCGGCCGCGACACCACCGGCAAGGCGCCCGAAAAGATGTGCCGCCTGGGGCTCTCGCGTACCTTCCAGATTCCGCGGCCGTTTCCCAAGATGTCGGCCCTGGAGAGCGTCATGACGGCGGCCATTTTCGGGAACCCGCCCGGACGGGTCAAGGACCCGGTGGCGCTCAGCCGGGAGATGCTGGCATTCGTGGAGTTCCCGCTGCCCGAAACCACCGTTTCGGAACAGCTCAACACCGTGCAGCTCAAGCGCCTGGACCTGGCGCGCGCACTGGCCAGCCACCCGAAGCTGCTCTTTCTCGACGAGCTGGCCTCCGGACTTTCCGAAGGCGAACTCAACGACCTAATGGAAATCATCCGGAAAATCAGCCGCCAGGGCATCTCGATCCTGATGATCGAGCACATCATGCAGCTGATCATGCAGGTATGCAACCGGCTGGTGTGCATCCAGTTCGGCACCAAGATCGCAGAGGGAACCACCGAAGAGGTCGCCAACGATCCGGTGGTGGCCAAGGCCTATCTGGGCGCCGGCGGCGAATAACGGACCCGGCGGGCGTCGACGGCCCGCGGGAAACGGCACAAGCGTCCCGTGAGAAAGCCCACGGAGGAAACATGTTGCTGGAAGTGAAGAAAATCGATGCCGGGTACGGCTTTCTCCAGATCCTCAGGGAGGTCAGCCTCGAGGTCGAAAAGGGGGAGTACGTGTGCCTGGTCGGGCCCAACGGCGCCGGCAAGAGCACGACGCTCAAAACCATCGCCGGGCTGATCAAACCCATGTCCGGGGAAATTCTCTTCGAGGGGCGGCCCATCCACGGTCTGCCGGGAAACAAGGTCGCCCGCCGGGGAATTTCCTACGTCTCCGAGGAGATGAACCTGTTCGTCAACATGACGGTGCAGGAGAATCTCTACATGGGCGCCTACACGGTGCGGGACAAGAAACTGCAGAAAGAACGCCTGGATTTCGTCTACAACCTGTTTCCGCGTCTGGCCGAGCGCCGCGGACAGCTGGCCGGCACCATGAGCGGCGGGGAACGCAAGATGCTGGCCATCGGCAGGGGCATGATGTCCAGCCCGACGCTGATGCTGGTGGACGAGCCCTCTTTCGGCCTGGCCCCCCAGTTGACGGAGACGGTTTTTGAATCCCTGGAGATCCTGCGCAGCAACGGCGTCACCATCATGCTGGTGGAGCAGAACGTCACCAAGACCCTGCAGATCACCGACAGGGGCTACGTGCTGGAGAACGGGCGCATCCAGCTGGCGGGCAAGAGCAGCGACCTGGCTACTGATCCGCATGTGCGCAAGGTTTTCCTGGGAGTTTGAAAGACCGGCGGCAAGTTCCGTCTCAACCGTTTGACTCTTTTCTGCGGAGACCATTTCATGAGCAACAATCCGACCGCTAGCCCCCTGCAATGGTTCAAATCCGCCGCGGGCCTGACCATCAGCCTAGCCGTCGCCGCCGCCATCGGGGCGACCATCGACAGGGGACCCTATATCCTGGTCAACACCGTCGTGACCGGTGGCATGCTGTCGCTGGTGGCCATGGGACTGGCGCTGGTGTTCGGGGTGATGAACATTCCCATGTTCGCCCACGGCGAATACTTCATGATCGGTACCCTGGTGGCCTATTACATTTTCACCCCCATGAACGGCTATATCGACCAGCACTCCGGGACACTCGTCGCGACCGTGCTGCCGCTGGTGGCCATCGTCACGGCCGGTCTGGCCGGCGGGGTGATGGGGGTGCTCACCGAGAAGCTGGTGTTCAGCAACCTGCGCAGGCGAAGCCGGGAAAACTGGGTGATGAACTCCTTCCTGCTGACCGTGGGATTATCGGTGGTGCTGATCAACCTGCACCAGCTCATCTTCGGAACCGAGTTCAAGGGCATCGTCGGCTACTGGCGCGGGGCGCCGCTGTCGATCATGGACGTTTTTATCTCCCGTGACCGCTGCATGGCCTTCGTACTGGCGGCCGTGATGGTCACCGCTTTCTGGCTGTTCATGACCTACACGCGTACCGGGCGGGCCATCCGGGCCGTTTCCCAGGATGAGACCGGCGCCCTCATCGTGGGGATCGACCTCAACGGCATCCTGCTGCTGACCATGTCCATGAGCTGCGCCCTGGCCGCCTTCGCCGGCGCCAGCCTGCTGTTCATGTACCCGTCCTATCCATCGGTGGGGCTGGAGCCGCTGTACATGGCCTGGTTCGTGGTGATTCTGGCCGGCCTGGGCAACGTGCTGGGCGCCGTTGCCGGGGCCTTCATCGTGGCGCTTCTGAAGGTGCTCACGGTGGAATACATCGGGTCGGGCTGGGAGTTCGTGGTGCCCTCGGTGCTGATCATCATCATTCTGATCTTCAAGCCCAGCGGTATATTCGGATCGGAAGTCAGGGGAATTCTGGACAAGTAGGGGGACTGATGGAAACAACCAACACCGCACCGCAGGCCGGCGGCCTGGCCGGGCTGCTGGAAAAAGTGTGTTTCACACCGGCCGGGCTCGCCGGGCTGGCGATCCTGATCGTGCTGCCGCTGATACCGCCCTTCAACCAGGAGTACCTGGTCCGGTGGCTGGTGCAGGCCGCCTTCATCGCGGCCCTCGCGGTGGCTTTCGACTTCACCGCCGGCTACATCAACATCGTCAATTTCGGGTTCTGCGCCATCATGGGACTGGGGGCCTACACCTCGGCCATCCTGGGGCTGCGCACCGGCCTGTCGCCCTGGGTGGGCATCTGGACCGGTGCCGTTACCGCCGCCGCCCTGGGCTTCGTCATCGGCCTGATCACGCTGCGCCTGCGGGGGATCTTCGCCGCGTGCCTGGCGTGGTTCTTCGGGCTGGCGCTCATGGGACTGGCCACCAAGATGGTTTGGCTGACCCGCGGGCCGCTGGGCCTCAGGGCGCCGCGGCTCTTCGAAACCTCGTCCAACGTACCCTACTACTATGTCATTTTGACCATGCTGCTGGCCACCTACCTGATCACCCGGTTGCTGGTGAAGACCAAGATGGGCCTGGCCTTCCAGGCCATCGGGCAGAACATGGAGGCGGCGCGGACCTCGGGCGTCAACCCGATCTACTACCGCATCGTCAATTTCACCCTCTCGTGCGCCCTGGCGGGGTGGCTGGGCGGCTTTTACGCCCACTATTACGGCATCCTGACACCGGACATGATGCACACCTCCAAGACGGTGGAGGTGCTGGCGGTGGCCTACATCGGCGGACGCGGCAGCCTCTGGGGCGGCGCCGTGATCGCCTTTCCCTTCATCTTCGCCATGGAGCTGGTGCGTTCCAGCCTCTCGAGCCTGCCCGGACTGAACCTCATCATCTACGGTTTGCTGCTGATCCTGGTCATGATCTACTACTCGGGCGGGTTCGCGGAATTTTACAACCAGCATTTCCGGAAGAAGCAATCCCCGGCATAGCGGCGGCGGAGGTCCGGTGTACAAGACCATTTTCCCTGTTTCGACCATGTGAAAGGAGTGGCGCGACAATGAAATCTCAGGCAAGAGTTGTCATCATCGGCGGTGGGGCCATCGGCACCAGCATTCTCTATCACCTGGCCAAGTACGGTTGGAACGACGCGGTGCTGCTGGAAAAGCACGAACTGACCTCGGGCTCCACCTGGATGGCGGCCGGCAACTGCTCGTACTATCACCCCAGCTACTACGCGACCCAGGTGAACATGAAGTCCATCGAGCTCTACCAGCGGCTGGAGTCGGAGACCGGCCAGAGCACCGGGTGGCACACCACCGGCTCCATCCGCACGGCCGACAACCCGGACCGCGTGGACGAGCTGGGCTACTACTACAGCATGAACCGCTGCCTGGGGCTGGACGTTCGCTGGGTGACTCCCGATGAGATCGCGCAACTGCATCCCCTGATGAACGTCGAGGGACTCAGCGGGGGCCTCTACTGGCCCGACGACGGAGACGTGGATCCCAGCATGGTCACTCAGGCCATGGCCATCGGTGCCCGCAAGTACGGCGGCGAGATCAACACCCACACACGGGTGACCGGCATCGAGAGAAGAAGAGAGGACTGGGTGGTTCATACCGACAAGGGCGACATCGTCTGCCAGTGGGTGGTCAACGCCGCCGGTCTCTGGGCGCCGCAGGTGGCCGCCATGGTGGGCCTGGAGATCCCCTCCATCGCCATTCGCCATACGCACATTCTCTTTGAGGCCATGGACGTGGTCAAGAACCGCGAGAAGATGCTGCCGCTGGTGCGCGACCCGGACCGCTCCATCTACATCCGCCAGGAAATGGACAGCCTCATTCTCGGTATGTACGAGAAGGTCGGTCAGCAGTGGTACCCCGAGGGTGTACCCTGGGACTACGCCCAGGAAGAACTGCCCGAAGATATCGACAACATTATGGAAAACATCGAACACGGCGTATTCCGTTTTCCACTGTTGGAAAAAAGCGGGTTCAAGCACGTCACCGTGGGGCCTATCACTTACACGCCCAACGGGGATCCGCTGGTGGGACCCGCCTATCCGCTCAGGAACTTTTTTCTGGCCTGCGGCTACAGCTTCGGCATCACCCAGGCCGGCGGCATCGGGCACTACATCGCCGGCTGGATCATGGAGGGGGAACCCGAGATCGACCTGTGGCATCTGGACGGCCGGCGATACGGCAGCTGGGCCAACTGGGCCTACAATCGCGAGAAGATCGCCGACACCTATCCGCGGCTCTACAGCATCTTCTTTCCCAACGAGTGGCGCGATGCGGCGCGCCCCAACCGCACCAGCCCCATCTACGAACAGCAGAAGGCCGCCGGCGCTGTGTTCGGCGACTACTACGGCTGGGAGTGCCCCAATTACTTCACCGACGACGAAGAGGACCGCTACGAGAAACCCAGCTGGCGGCGCTCGAACGCTTTCCGGCATGTGGCCGCTGAGTGCCGCCACGTCGCCGAACACGTGGGATTGCTGGACCTCACACGCTTTGCCAAAACGCGCATCTGCGGCCCGGGCGCCGAGGACTGGCTCAACCGCATGACCTGCCAGCGGGTGCCCGCAGAGGAGGGCCGTATCGCGCTGTGTCCCATGCTGGACCATAACGGCGCCTTCAAGAGCGACATGACGGTCACTAAGATCGGCGCAAACGACTACCTGTGCATCACCGCCAGCGTGGGCAAGCGCCACGATCAGCACTGGATGCTGCTCAACCTGCCCGACGACGGGTCGGTGACCATGACCGACCTGACCTACACCCAGGGATGCTTCGTGATCGCGGGCCCCAAAAGCCGCGAACTGCTGGCCGCGGCGGCCCACGGAGATGTCTCCAACGAGGCCTTTGCCTTCGGCACCAGCCGTGAGCTCTACGTGGGGCGCGTCAAGTGCCGCGTCAATCGCATGAACTACGTGGGCGAGCTGGGCTACGAAATTTTCCATCCCATCGAAGAACAGATTGCGCTGTACCAGACCCTGGCGGCCGCCGGAGAGCCGTTGCAGCTGAAGATGTTCGGAATGCACGCCATGGAGTCCATGCGCCTGGAAAAGGGTTACCTGGCGTGGAAGGCCGAGATGAACGTGCACCACACGCCGCTTGAGACCCACATTGCTTGGACCGTCAAGTGGGACAAGGATTTTATCGGCCGGGCGGCTCTCGAGAGGGTGCGCGATGTTGGGGTGCCGCGCAGGCTCGTTGCGCTGGTGGTCGAGGCCGAAGGTTCGGATCCCTGGGGATACAATCCCATTTTCCACCAGGACCGGCAGGTGGGCATGACCTCGTCGGGCGGGTACGGGCACCGGGTGCAAAAGAGCATCGCCCTGGGATACGTTTCTCCTGAGATGGCCACCGTCGGCACGCGCCTGGCGGTGGAGGTGCTCGGGGAAAAACGCGCCGCAGAGGTGGTCGCCATGCCGATCTACGACCCCGGAAATGAGCGCATGAAAAGCTGAAACGCCGGACGAAATCGGAAGCAGGGTAAAAGAGCGGCCCCTCTGCACGGCCCGGCAAAGGCAGCCTGGCTGCGGGGGGGCTTTTTTACGGCAGCCGCGGGAGGGAATCTGCACGGGCTGATCCGCGCCCGTTTTCCCGCGATCCGTTCTGTTGGAAATAATTTGCCCGGGGGCCCTTGACGGGCCCCTTGTTTTTGTGAAAAGCTCTTTTTGAAAGGAAAGTCGGCTTCCCGAAGGATGTCCGGGAGCCGGCATACGACGGAACAGAGGGGAGAATTGATCATGCAGGAACACGTGCCCGACCGGAATGAGGCGCTGGCGCTGCTCAGGCAGTACAACCAGAACGAGTCGCTTATCAAGCACGCCCTGGCCGTGGAGGGGGTTATGCGTTACATGGCCCGCAAATACGGCGAGGACGAGGAAAAGTGGGGCGTCATCGGGCTGATCCACGACCTGGACTACGAAAAGTATCCGGACCAGCACTGCGTCAAGACCAGGGAGATCCTGGAGGAAAACGGCTGGCCGGAGGAGTACGTGCGGGCCGTCATTTCCCACGGCTGGGGCCTGTGTATCGACGTGGAGCCCCGCAGCCGGCTGGAGAAGACGCTGTATGCCATCGATGAACTCACCGGGCTGGTGACGGCCTGCGCGCTGGTGCGGCCGTCCAAGAGTGTCATGGACCTGAAGCCCAAGTCGGTGCGCAAGAAGTGGAAGCAAAAGGGGTTCGCCGCCGGGGCCAACCGCGAGGTCATCGCCAGGGGGGCCGAAATGCTGGGCGTGGAACTCAACGAGCTGTTTGCCGATGTTATCATGGGCATGCGCGAGGTGGCCGCGGACATCGGCCTGGACGGTTAGGAAGGGGAGAAGAACGTGGCTGAGCATCGGGAACTGACCGCCGACGAACTGAAATGGCGCTGCGACCCGGCGGTGTTCGCCTTCAGAAACACTTCGACCGTGCCGCCGCTGAAGGAGGTCATCGGGCAGGAGCGCGCCGTGCGGGCCATCGAGTTCGGCCTGAACATGGACAGCTGCGGGTACAACATTTTCGTCACCGGCAGCGACGGTACCGGCAAGTCGACCATCGTGGGCGATCTGGTGCGGCAGCACGCCCGGCGGCAGGACACCCCCTGCGACTGGTGCCTGGTGAACAACTTCCGGGATGAATTCTGCCCCCACCCCCTGGCCTTGCCGGCCGGCAGGGCGGGCGCCTTCAAGAAGCAGATGGCCCGGCTGGTCGCAGACCTGCAGACCCGTCTGCCCAAGGCCCTGGCGGCGGACTCGTTCCAGGACCAGGTGGCCCGCCTCAAGGAAAGATACGGAATGCGCCAGCAGCGCATCTTCGCCACCTTGGACCGCACGGCCGAATCGTTGGGGCTGCATATCGACAAGACCCAGTCGGGCTTCAAGACCATGGCCCTCATGGACGGCAAGCCCATGACGCGCGAGCAGTTCGAAACCCTGCCGGCGGCGCGGCAGAAGCGCATCGAAAAGAACATGGCGCGGCTGCAGGGCGACATCGAGGCCGCCATCCGCCAGAGCGCCGAACTGAGCCAGGCGCTGGAAGTCGACCTCGAGAAACTGACCGCCGAGGCCACGCTGTTCGTGGTGCGCGGACGCATCGACGTTCTGAAGCGCGCTTACGGCGATTGGCCCGACGTCATGGCCTACCTCGACGAGGTGCAGCAGGACATCGTCGAAAACGTGGATCGCTTTCTCTCCCAGGGGAGCGCGGAGCCAGCGCCCGGGGGCCGCCATGCGGATCCCGCCGCCGGCGATCCGCTGCGTGCCTATCGCGTCAACGTGCTCGTCGACCGCAAAGGCAGCCGGGGGGCGCCGGTGATCTTTGAAACCAACCCCTCCTACCAGAACGTTTTCGGCCACATCGAAAAGCGCGCCTACCTGGGCACGCTGACTACCGATTTCACTATGGTGCAGGCCGGGGCCCTGCTGCGGGCCAACGGGGGCTACCTGATCATGGAGATGGCCTCGGTGCTGCTCAACCCCCTGGTCTGGGAGGCCCTCAAGCGCGCACTGCAGAACAAACGGCTGCAGATCGAGGACGTCGGCGCCCAGGCCGGCTTCGGCACCACTTCGCTGCGGCCCGAGCCCATCGCCTTGGACGTCAAGGTCGTGCTGCTGGGCAGCTACCCGCTGTTCCGTCGCATCCAGGAGGTGGACGGCAAGTTCAACAAGATCTTCCGCGTGCGCGCCGACTTCGACGACGAGGTCGACCGAAGCGACGGGACCGTGCACCAGTACGCGCGTTTCGTGGCCCGCGTCTGCCGCGAGGAGGGTCTGCTGCCGCTGACGGCCCGCGGCGTGGCGGCGGTGGTGGAGATCGGCGAGCGGCACGTGGCCCACCAGGAGCGGCTCTCGCTGCGTTTCGGCCCCATCCTCGGCCTGCTCAAGGAGGCCGATTACTGGGCGCGCCGGGCCGGGGCGCGTTCGGTCTCGGACCGGCACGTGCGCAAGGCCTTCGAAGAGCACCGCTTCCGCTACAACCTTTACGAGGAGAAGATGCAGCGGGCCGTGGTGGATGGCACGGTCATGATCGACGTGCGCGGCCGCGCGGTGGGGCAGGTCAACGCCCTGGCGGTCTACCAGATCGGGAGCTTCTCCTTCGGACGGCCGTCGCGCATCACCGCCGTGACCTTCATGGGCAAGAAGGGCGTCATCAACATCGAGCGCGAGTCAAATCTCAGCGGCCGGACCCACGACAAGGGCGTGCTGATCCTGTCCGGTTACCTGGGCCGCGTGTTCGCCCAGAACTACCCGCTGAATCTCTCCATCAGCATCACCTTCGAGCAGAACTACGGGGGCATCGACGGCGACAGCGCCTCGTCCACAGAGCTGTACGCCATCCTCTCCAGCCTCTCGGAGGTTCCCATCCGGCAGGGGATCGCGGTCACCGGATCGGTCAACCAGAAGGGCCGCATCCAGGCCATCGGCGGCGTGAACCAGAAAATCGAGGGGTTTTTCGACATCTGCCGGGCGCGGGGGCTGACCCGCCGGCAGGGGGTGATCATTCCGCAGGCCAACGTCCGCAACCTGATGCTCAAAAAGTCGGTGGTGGACGCTGTCAAGAAGGGACGCTTTCACATCTACCCCGTGACAAGGGTCGAAGAGGGCATCGAGATCCTCACCGGCGTACCCGCCGGCCGCGCCGATGACGCGGGGCGTTTTCCGCCCGATTCGGTCTACGGACGGGCCCAGGCCCGCATCCGTCACTACCTGCGGCGTTCCTACCGCCTCAAAGACGAATTCAAGGCGCCCGAAGAAGTCTGAGCGCGGTTCATGGTCACGTGCCGTCAATACCACCGGGATACCAGTTACAGCCGCCACGCCATGGCTTCCCACGGGCTGGACTGGGCCGGCCGGCCGTCGGTCTTCAAACAGTACGGGGCGGGCGAGACATTCGACCTCCAGGCGCCCGGCCGGGATGTGCCGCGGATCTCGCTGTGGCAGGCGGCCGAGGCGCCGTCGGGCCCCCCTCCCGCTGCGGTGTTCACGCGCGGCGACCTGTCGCGGTTCCTGTCCCTGGCCTACTGCCTGACTGCGCGCAGCCGACACACGGGCGGCGAGTTCTACTACCGCAGCGTGGCTTCGGCCGGCGCCCTTTACCCCACGGAACTTTACACGGCGCTGAGCGGCTGCCCCGACCTGCCCCCGGGCCTCTACCACTACGACATCGCCGCCTTCCGGCTCACCCGACTGCGGCCGGAAGACCCGATGGTCGGCGCGGCCGCGGCGGTGCCGGACTGGCGTGAACGGCGGCCGGCGGCCGGCTTTTTCATCAGCGCGATATTTTTCCGCAGCGCCTGGAAGTACCGTCGCCGGGCCTATCGTTACGTGCTGCTCGACGCCGGGCACCTGCTGGCCAATCTGGTGCTGGCATCGCGTGCCTTCGGGTGGCGGCCGCAGGCGACGGCCGATTTCGACGACGCGGCGCTCAATGTCCTCATCGGTGTCGACGGGTTGCGCGAAGCCGGGCTGGCGGCCGTGGCCCTGCCGGGAAACGGGCGTGCCGCGGCAACGGATCGAACGGATCGGATCGCCCCGTTGCCTGAGACGTACCCGGCCGCCAGCCGGGTGTCGCCCGGGGAAACCGCCTACGTGGACATCGAGGCCGTGCATGCGGCCGGGGGAACGCTTCCGCCGCAGGCCGCGCCTCCGGAGGACATGCGTGCCGCCGTGGGGCTGCAGCCCGACACTTGGTGGGATTTCGAACCGTGTGCCGCCGACGGGCGGGATGCGGACCTCGCGACGTCCCTGCTGACGCGCCGTTCACGACGCAACTACGTGCGCCGGGCGCTGCCGCGGCAGCGCTTCCACCGGCTGCTGGACCTGGTGTGGCGGGCGCAGCAGTGCGACCTGAGCGGACGGTCTTCATCCGCGGTGGTCACGGTGGGGTTCCTGGCGGACGGCGTGCAGGACCTCGAAGAGGGCTTTTACGTGCTGGACCACGCGCGGCGACGCTACGGGCTGCTCCGGCCGGGGCGCTTGGTGGAGAAGATGGCCGCCGTTTGCCTGAACCAGCAGTGGCTGGCCCGGGCGGCCGTGCACTTCCTGTTCATGGCCGACCTGGCGGTGCTGGACCGCTGTTTCGGGGCGCGCGGTTACCGCTACGCCATGCTCTCGGCCGGAGGACTCGGACAGGTGGTCTACCTGGGCGCCACGGCCCTGGGGCTGGGCGCCTGCGGCATCGGCGCGCTTTACGACGACGAGGCCGGGGCGCTGCTGGGGCTCGCCGAGCGGTCGGCCCTGCTGTACCTGGTGGCTGCGGGCCCGGTGAAGCGGGTGTAATGCCGCCGGCGACCGGTCCGTAGCCGCCGTTGGGGGGCTAGCGTTGCTGCCGTTCCCACACCTCTGGGTTAACGCAGTGGGCCGGCTTTTTCCCGGCCGCGTAGTCCAGCAGTTCGTCCACGATGACCACGTTCATCAGGTTCATGGCCTCGTGGGTGAAGGCCGCCGTGTGGGGGGTCAGCACCACGTTGTCCAGTTCCAGCAGGGGCGAGTCGACGGGCGGCTCTTTTTCGAAAACGTCCAGGCCGGCGCCGGCGATGACACCGTCTTTCAGGGCCTGGTAGAGATCGGCCTCGCGGACGATGCCGCCGCGGGCGGCGTTGATCAGCAGGGCGTTGGGCTTCATCAGCGCCAGGGTGCGGGCGTTGATCATGCCGCGGTTCTCCGGCGTCAGCGGGGCGTGGATGCTGACGATGTCCGATACGCGCAGCAGATCCTCGACCTCCATGCGCTCGATGTGGTGCCTGGCGGCGAAGTCCTCGGGCCAGAAAGGGTCGTAAGCCACCACTTTCATCTGGAATCCGGCGGCGCGCAGGGCCACGCAGCGCCCGATGGCCCCCAGCCCGATGAGACCCAGGGTCTTTTGCCAGATCTCGAGGCCCAGGATCTTGGTGTGTTCCCAGCGTTTTTCGCGCAGGCTGGTGTCGCAGTAGATGATTCTGCGCGCCAGGGCCAGGATCATGGCGAAAGTGTGATCGGCCACGGCCTGGTTGTTGACGCCGGGGGTGTGAAACACCAGGGCGCCGTGGCGCGTGGCGGCCTCGATGTCTACCGTGTCCAGGCCGGCACCCTGCTTGGCGATGACCTTCAGGCCGGGGGCCATCTTCAGCAGGGTCTCGTCGACCACCAGGTCGTTGCCGCACAGCACGGCGTCGGCGTTCTTGAGAGCCGCCACGAAGTCGGGATCGTCGATGCCGGAGCCGCGCATGTCGATGATCTCCAGCGCATCCGAAGCCTGGAGTTTTTCCATGGGGGCCTTGTCGAAAACGCAGAAGGGTCGGGACTCGACGAGAACACGAAGCTTTTTCATACCGGTGCGCTCCTTTTGGCTGTAGGTATCCGCTCTTGAGCATTCGACGGTCGGCGTATCGGCTGACCGAAAGGCCAGAATAGGCAAAGGGACGGCCGGTGTCAAGGATACGCTAGGCATGGTTCATCGTTCCTGTAGGGAAATTCTGCACGCCCTTTCGCGCTCGTCTTTCCGAGCCCGTTTCCGGCTGAAGGAAAAGGAGATCGATTACATCCGGCAAAAGGGCCTGGACACCATCCGTTCCCACGCCGTGGACTTCATCACAGCGCGGCTGGCGCCTGCGCACCCGAAAAACGACGGGCGGCAGACACCCATGAAAAACCACCCGGTCTTCATCGCCCAGCACGCCACGGCGACCTGCTGTCGGGGCTGCCTCGTCAAGTGGCACCGCATCCCGCGGGGAAGGCCCCTCACCGACGACGAGATCACCTTTGTGGTGGATCTTGTCATGGCTTGGATCACGCGCCAGTATATCGGCTGCGGTGGAGATGTTCAGGCCGGCCGCAGGTAACCCCTTTTTCATGGTAAAGGTCGTGCACGCACCCCGCCCGGCCCTGCCGCATGAGGATGCTTCCGGGCCACGCCGGGGGCCGCAACACGGATGCCGGCCGCCGCCTGCGATGGCCCTGGAAAGAGGTGAAGTTTGCATTGTAACCCGGCTTGAAATAAGCTATGCTTCACAGGTTTCAGGAATTTTCACCGAATCATGATCCAAATGCCAGTCGAGAGAATAACACTGCCGTGAAATATCTGTTTACGCCTTTTGCCATTCGGGGACTGGTTCTCAAGAACCGCATCGTCATGCCCGCGCTGGCCTCTTTCTTGGTGGAGAGCGACGGGTCCATCACCCAGCGCACCATCGAGCACTATCGCCGCCGGGCCGCCGGGGGGGCCGCCATGATCATGATGGAGGCCTGCGCCGTGTCTCCGGAGGGGGTCGTTTCGGCCCACCAGGCCCGCATTTACGACGACAGTTTCGTGGCGGGCCTGGCGGGCATCGCCGCCGCCATTTCCGAGTCGGGCTCGGTCCCTGCCTTGCAGATCCACCACGGCGGGCGGCAGACATCGCCGCGGGTGATCGGGCGCACACCGCGGGCCCCTTCGCAACTGCCCTGTCCCACCATCGGGGGAGAGGTCGATCCCTTGAGCGTGGACGAGATCCAGTCCCTGGTGCGCCGTTTCG
>CAYZCL010000081.1:0-11294 GCA_964476595.1 uncultured Desulfobacteraceae bacterium | reverse complement strand
CGTCGCGCGTGAGCGGGATCAGCACCAGCGAGGTCACGTCGTCCTCGCCGGGGTGCCCGGCGGCCTCGAAGCCGTCGATGCTCACCGCGTCGCAGCCGATCTTCTCGGCCTTGACGGCGTGGCGCACCGAGGTGCACTTGTGCACCACCCGGATGCCGGCGGACTTGAGTCGCGCCATGTAAGGCTCGGGGTTGCGCCCGGCGGTCTCGATGAAACGCACGCCTTCCCCGACGCACACGTCGATGTAGGCCCCGTAGTCGACGGTCCGCAGCGAGGGCAGGAAGGTCAGGTTCACCCCGAAGGGCTTGTCGGTCATCTCCCGGCACCTGCGGATCTCGGCGCGTAGGTCCTCGGCCTTTTCGAATGTCAGGGCCGTCATGAACCCGATGCCGCCGGCGTTGGCCACGGCGGCCACCAGTTCGGCGCGGGCGATCCACATCAGCCCGCCCTGGACGATGGGGCGCTTGATACCGAACAGCTCGGTGATGCGCGTTTTCAGCATGGTTCTCCTTTCCGATGCGCCGGCGGTCCGGCCGCCGTTCTCAGGCGATGGTGTCGAGGTCCTCCAGGGTGATGCGGAAGCGTTTCAGGCGGATTTCCCTGCGCCGGCAGAAGCGACGCAATTTTTCCAGGCGTTCGGGCGGCATGTCGGCAAACGAGATCACCAGGCCCCTCACGCGGTGTTTGTCCACCAGGGCCTCGAGATCGTCGAAGCGTCCCAGCACCGGGAAGCCCTGCAGTTTCTTGCCCGTCTTGACAGGGTCGTCGTCGATGAAGCCCACCGGCTCCACCGCCAGCCGGGGGTTGTTGAGCACCTCGCGCAGCAGGATCTCGCCGCCGCGGCCGGCGCCGTAGATCAGCACGCGCTCGCCGCCCAGGGTCTTGCGTTTCATGAAATCCGACGTCAACCGGAAAAAGCCGCGCGAGCCCAGCAGGGCCGCCGTGGTCAGCAGCCAGTCGATGACAAAGATGCCCTTGGAGAAGTGCTCGAAACGAAACAGGAAGGTCACCGTCACGATGGACAGCAGCGAACCCACGGTGGAGGCCTTGATGTAAACCATAACGTCGTTGGAACTCATGTAGCCCCAGATGCCGCGGTAGGCGCCGATGACGAAAAAGGCCGCCAGCTTGCAGGCGATCACCGCCGGCAGCGAACGCAGGAAGACCTTGAAGAAGATTACGAACTCGCCGCCCGCGAAACGCAGGCGGTAGGACAGGTAGTAGGCGAAGGCCACCAGGCCCAGGTCCAGGATGACCATCACCAGCTGGCGCTTGTAGGTCAGTTCGATGAGCACCGGGGTGAAGGTGCGGTCGCGCAGCACCGAGAATTCCTTTTCCGGGTAGACCCGCAGCTGGGCCAGGTAAATGGCCATCAGGATCACGGCCGCCAGGATGGGAATGATCACCGTGGGCGAGGTCAGCGTATCGCTGGTGCTCACGAAGCGCGCCGCCAAGCCCGAAACCGCGCCGATGAGGTAGAGGAACAGCACCGCGCTGCGCTCGCTGAGCCCCATGAGCACCAGGCGGTGGGAGGTGTGATCGCGTCCGCCGGCAAACGCCCCCCGGCCGCTGAGCAGGCGGATGAAGGTCACCAGGCTGGTGTCCAGCACCGGCACCAGCATCACCAGGATGGGCACCGCCAGCGAGGACATCAGGTTGCGCGAAGCCGTCTCGGAGTAAAAAAGACTCAGCACCGCCAGGCAAAATCCGATGGGCATCGATCCGCAGTCGCCCATGAAGATGGAGGCCGGGTTGAAATTGTAGACCAGGAAGGCCAACAGGGCGCCCGCCAGCGACAGGCACATGACGGCCGCCTGGGGCTGCGCCGGCCAGAAGACGGCCGCCAAGGCCACGGCTGCCACGCACCCGATGCCGGCGCACAGGCCGTCCATGTTGTCGAGCAGGTTGAAGGCGTTGGTGATGCCCACGATCCACACGATGGTGAACATGGTGTCCAGCGTCAGCGAGGTGAACCAGTGCAGCCGGAAGCCCACCAGCGAAACCAGCGAGGCCGTCAGGATCTGACCCACCAGCTTGGTGTGGGGCTTGAAGTTGATGAAGTCGTCCAGCAGCCCCAGCACGAACAGGAAGCTCATCCCGGCCCACAGCACGGCCGCCAGCAGGGAGGGGTGCAGGAAGGCGCCGCCGCCCAGCGCGCGCGGCAGAGCGTCGAAGTCGATGAGCATCAGCAGCGCCGCGGACACGCCGCTGTATATGGCGATGCCGCCCAGCAGGGCGGTGGGCGTCTGGTGCCAGCGGTCCTTGCGCGGGTAGGCCATCCAGCCGCGGCGCACGGCCGCGAACTTCACCGCCGGCGTCAGCACCAGGCACAGCACGAAGGAGAGCAGGGCGGGAATGAAAGGCATGGTTTTCCCGGGCTACTTTTTGCGTCCGATGTCGCGGTTTTCCGGCGGCACCCAACCTGTGCCGCTGCTGCGCACAGCTCAGCTGGAGCACAGCGGGGCTTCGCGGCGACCCTTCTCAATCCACTTCATGAAACGGGAAAACAGGGATGTCCGCCCGTGGCTTTCGTCGGGCGGCGCAGTTTCGGTCTTTTTCATGCGTCCTCCCACTCGATGCGCTCATCGCCCCGGCGTTCGACGACCTCGCCGATGACGAAAGCCCGTTCACCCATGGCGGCCAGGCGCTCCAGGATCTCCTGCACGGCGCGCTCCGGCGCCACCACGATGAGCCCCAGGCCGTTGTTGAAGGTGCGCATCATCTCGACGTCGGAGATCCGCCCGGCCTGTTGCAGAAAGGAGAAAACGGGCGGCACGTCCCAGCTGCCCCGGCGCAACACCACGCCACAGGCCTTGGGCAGGATGCGCACCACGTTGTCGGCGATGCCGCCACCGGTGATGTGCGCCAGGCCGTGGATGGGAAAGTCGCGCATCAGGCGCTGGATGGTCTGGGTGTAGATGCGCGTGGGTTTGAGCAATTCCTCTCCAAGGGTGCAGCCCAGCTCGGGCACCTGCATGTCCAAGCTGAGCTTGAGGATGTCGAAACAGATCTTGCGCACCAGCGAGTAACCGTTGCTGTGCAGCCCGTTAGAGGCCACGCCCACCAGCTTGTGGCCCACGCCGATCTCCGAGCCGTCGACGATGTCGGCGTTGTCCACCACACCCACGGCGAACCCGGCCAGGTCGTACTCGCCGGGGGTGTAAATGCCGGGCATCTCAGCCGTCTCGCCGCCGATGAGCGCGCAGCGTGCCTGGCGGCAACCCTCCGCGACCCCTTTGAGCACTTTCTTGGCCACGCGTGTGTCCAGCTTGCCCATGGCCAGGTAGTCCAGGAAGAACAGCGGCCGTGCGCCCTGAACGGCGATGTCGTTGACACACATGCCCACCAGGTCGATGCCGACCGTGTCGTGGCGGTCCATGGCAAAAGCGATCTTGAGCTTGGTGCCCACCCCGTCGGTGGAACTGACCAACACCGGGGTTTCCATACCCTCGGTGTTGAGCGAAAAAAGCCCGCCGAAACCGCCCAACTCCCCCATTACCCCGGGGATAAACGTCCGGCGGGCGATTTCCTTGATCTCCCCCACAAACCGATCGGCCTTGTCGATGTCCACACCGGCGTCCTTGTAGGTAAGCGCTTTGGCCATATTTAGCTCCTGATATTGTTGACGATCTATCTGCCCGTAACTTTTAGAAGTTAGTCTCAATCACGTCAAAAGTCAAAACAAATTTTCACCCGCCGCCCTCGCCGGGCAAGTTGCAATCGCTCCGCATTTATACTACCCTGCCCGCCATGGATCCCGCGCAAGAGCACCGCTGGCGCCGCGCCATGCGTCGCTACAACCTGCTGCTGGCCACGGGCGCCGCTCTGCTGTGGCCCCTGCTGCTGCCGGTGATCGCCGCCGGCGAAAAGCGCCGCCGCACACTGCTGCCGCGCCTGGGGCTGGCCCCCCGACCGCCGGCGCACACCGGCGGACCGCGTCCGCTGTGGGTGCACGCCCTGTCGGTGGGCGAGGTGCTCTCGGCCGTACCCCTGGCCGGACGGCTGCAAAGCGCCCTTGCGCCGCGGCCGATTTTCTTCTCGGCCGCCACTTACACCGGTTTTCGGATGGCCGCAGAGCGCCTGGGAGACACGGCCGACGCCGTCTTCTATTATCCCTACGACCTCTTGCCCTGCGTGCGTTCGGCCGTGGCGCGCGTCGACCCCGCGCTGTTCGTGCTGGTCGAATCGGACATCTGGCCCAATTTTCTGTGGGAGTTGCACCGCCGCGGCGTGCCGGCCGCCTTGGTTAACGCGCGTCTGAGCGCCCGCTCCCTGGACGGCTACCGCCGGGTGCCGTCCCTGACCGTGCCGCTGTTCTCGTCCTTTGCTGTTCTGTGCACCCAGTCGCCGCGCGACAGCGAGCGCTTTGCCGCACTGGGGGTCCCGCCGGAGCACATCGTCTGCACCGGCAACCTCAAGTCCCACGCGGCACCGTCTCCGGCCCCCGACCCGGCACTGGCACAGATTGAGGAACTGATCCGCCGCCGTGCCTCCCGCCACGTGCTGGTGGCCGGCAGCATCCACCGTGCCGAGGCCCCCGTGCTGGCGCAGGCCTTCGCCGACCTCAAGAAGCGACCGGGGGAAGTGTTCTTCGTGGTGGTTCCGCGCGATCCGCGCCGCGGTGCGGTCTTTTGCCGGCAACTGGAAAGGGCCGGGTTGACCTGCTGCCGCTTTGGAGCGCTCACCGACGGCCACCCGCATGCCGACGCACTGGTGATCGACCGCATGGGTGTACTGCGGGATCTTTACGCCCTGGCCGACGTGGCCTTCGTGGGCGGCAGCCTGGCCCCGCTGGGCGGCCACAACCCCTTGGAGCCGGCCGGACACGGTCGACCGGTGCTTTTCGGACCGGACATGAGCGATTTCGCCGCCATCGCCGACCGACTCGAAGCCGCCGGCGGTGGTCGTGTCGTGCGCGATGCCCGGGAACTGCGACAGGCCGCCGCCGCGTTACTGGAAGACCCCGACCGCGCCGCGGCGGCCGGACGCGCCGCCCGGCAAGTGTTCGAGGCCTCGGCTGGCGCCCTGGAAAAAACCGTTACCGTGATCAGAGGTCTGCTGTCCTGATATGTCACCCGCCCCCCTCGACACCGGCCGCGTGAAACGCCTCTTGGTCCGTTCCACCAACTGGATCGGCGATGCCGTCATGACCACTCCGGCCGTGCGCGCCATCCGCCGGAATTTCCAGAATGCCGAGATCAGCCTGCTGGCCAAGCCCTGGGTGGCGCCGGTCTTCGCCCACAGCCCCCACGTGGACCGCATCTTGGTCTACGAGGCCGACAGTCGCCACCGCGGCACCGCCGGCAAGCTTCGCCTGGCCAGGGACCTGCGGCGCCACCGCTTCGACGCCGCCATCCTGCTGCAGAACGCCATCGAGGCGGCCCTGATTACCTGGCTGGCGGGCATCCCGGTGCGCGTGGGCTTCGACACCGACGGCCGCCGCCTGCTGCTGACCCACCCGGTTCACCGCACGCGGGAGGTCAAAGCCATCCACCAGACCGGCTACTACCTGGCCATGCTGGCCGGCGCCGGCCTGCGCACCGGCGACCCCGCGCTCTTCCTGCGCCTGGGTGAACAAGACCGCCGGCGGGCCGCCCGGCGCTTGGCCCGCATGGGCGTTACCGGCGGCCGCCGGCTGATCGGCATCAACCCCAGCGCCACCTTCGGGCCCACCAAGCAGTGGTTCCCGGAGCGCTTCGCGGCCCTGGCCGACCGCCTGCAGGCCGCACACGACGCCGTCATCGTGCTTTTCGGCGGCCCCGGCGACCGCGTGCTGGGCGGCCGCATCGCCGCCGCCATGGCCCGTCCGCCCGTGGACCTGTGCGGCCGCACCGGCCTGGGCGAGGCCATGGCCCTCATCGCCGCCTGCGACCTGTTTATCACCAACGACTCGGGCCTCATGCACGTGGCCGCGGCCCTGGACGTGCCCCTGATCGCCATTTTCGGATCCACCAACCCGGTCACCACGGGCCCCTTCAGCGCCCGCAGCCGGGTGGTCAAAAGCACGGTGGACTGCGCCCCGTGCCTCGAGCCGCGCTGCCCGCTGGGGCACATGAACTGCATGCGCGACATCACCGTGGACAAGGTGTTCTCGGTTGCCGGGGAGATGCTGTGAACATCCTGATCGTCAAGCTGAGCGCCATCGGCGACGTGATCCACACCCTGCCGGCCTTGAAGGCCTTGCGACGCCGCTACCCCGACGCCCACATCGCCTGGCTGGTGGAGGAGGCCGCCGCTGACCTGGTCATCGGTCACCGCGCCGTGAACCGCGTGCTGGTCTCGCGGCGCAAGCGTTGGCTGCGCGAACTCAGGGGGCCCGGAAGGGCCGAAAGCCTGCGGGAAATGCGCGCCTTTCTCCGCGCGCTGCGCGACACGCGCTACGACCTGATCATCGACTTCCAGGCCCTGCTCAAGAGCGCCGTGCTCATCGCCCTGGCGCGCGGCCGGCGCAAGGTGGGCTTCGGACCGGGCCTGGAGCACATGGAGCACAGCTATCTGTTCTTAAACGAGCGCGTCCCGTCCGTGGACATGGAGATCCACGCCCTGGACCGCGGACTGATGCTGCTCGAGGCCCTGGGCATTCCCCGCGGGCCGGTAAGTTACGACCTGCCGGTGGGCGAAGCCGAACGTCGCGCCGTCGACGCCCTGCTGGAGCGCCGCGGCGTGGACGCCGCCGGCCCCCTGGTGGCTGTCAACCCCGTGGCCAAGTGGGAAACCAAGCTCTGGTCGCCGGCGGCTTTCGCGCGCCTGGCCGACCGCCTGGTGCACCGCTGCGGCGCGCGGGTGGTGTTCACCGGCAGTGCCCAGGACCGCCCGGTGATCGCCGACATCCGCTCGCGCATGACCTTTCGCGCCGCCGACCTGGCCGGTGAAACCTCCCTCAAGACCCTGGCGGCCCTCTACCGCCGCTGCCGCCTGCTGATCTCCACCGACACCGGCCCCATGCACCTGGCCTGCGCAGTGGACACCCCGGTGGTGGCCCTCTTCGGCCCCACGGCGCCTTGGCGCACCGGCCCCTACGGCCGGCACCACCGCGTCGTGCGCACCGGCATCGCCTGCAGCCCCTGCTTCAAGCGAACCTGTCCCCTGGGCACCGGCGACTGCATGCGCCAGATCCCCGTCTCCCGTGTTTTCGCCGCCGCCGAACCTTTCTTTGCCGCCGGCACGGCGACACCCTGGAAAAAGCTGGACCAGGACGCCTGAAAACAGCACAAAAGAAAAAAATGCACTGCCGCTGTTTGATGCCCTGGACCGCCTCTCGTTCGATGAAGCTCCTGGGGAGATGGCCGGGGTCCCCGATGCATCGCTGCGGGAAAAACAGGCCACAATTCCTCCGTGGACATCCTGTTCGTCCGACCATGCCTGTGTATCCTGTGTATCAGGATGCCCCCTTTTCACGCTGGCCGAACATTTTCGCTCGATTCCGGCACTGAAATACCTCATTCCCTGAGGCGGGTTCGGCGCACGGCGCCACGCCGACGTGTTCAAACACGGATACAGTCCATTTTCCTATCCATCGCACCTGCCGATGAAACACCCAAAAAGTTTTTTTGATGTAACGGCATTGTAGTATTTATTTGGGCTATTGTTCTTTCATTTTCCCCCGGGCCGAACGCGAACCGCCCTCTCCTGAGTCCGCATCTGTCAATCACCTGTACGCCCCGGCGCCATCGGCCTCTTCCGATCGAAAAAGGGAGAACCGCATGGTTACCGCCGCCCCTTGACATACCGACGAAATGCCTGCCGACCGGGGCGCCTGTCGGAGCACTCGCGCCCGCGACATTCTGGCGCTGTGCAAGCACAGGTGTCAAGTGACACGAGTTTTTACGATCTTAGGGGACGCGAGTTTTTACGAACCTGTCCCGGGTTAATGTCTGGGCTCCGGAGTTCGCCAGAGCTGCCTCGGCCGAGGGCCACCGCCTCGGCCGAGACATCACTCTGGCCCGAAAGGATCAGCATGGCCTTTTCGGAAAAATGTGACAAAGAACGAATCAGCGTCTCCACCCGGTTTTTTTCCTGGAGACGATCCATGCGACCGACGGTGGCAATCACGCGCTGTTTGACTTTGCCCTTTACCTTGCGGTTCTCGACGATCTGCTGGTACTGATATTTGCCGGACTTTTTGACGCGTGCGAACACGGGGGATATCCTTTCTTTAAGACACCCCCAAATTAGGCCACTGAAGACTTATATGTCAAGAGCTTTCTTTATTCGTATTGGCACTACCTTTTAGTGCCCAGGAAATACTGCCATCAGCAAATACAGCATCTTACAGGAGAAAAGTTGGAAAAAACCAGTTCAAGTGTCAAAAACCAGTCATGGCTATCGCATGACGTTTCTGGATTTCAAAAAGCGATAGTATTTTTATGTTTTGGTTGAAAACCGGGTTTTTCATCTCAGTCGTTCTTGCCCGCCGTGTCCAACCGCTCCCGTATTTCTCTGCTTAATTTGGCTTCAATCTCTTCAACCGTCGGCAGACTGGATTTTAGGTCATCGGGTAGGGCGCGGGTGAGTTCGTATTCAGAAACGCCGATGGGCTTTTGAATGTCACGCAACGCGTATTCGGCAAGTACCCTGTCATTTTCTGTTGATTCTTCCTTTATCCCACCCCAAATCCGCTGAAAAATCTCACGCAAGCATGCCGATTTGAGAAACTCCAGATAAGCGAAAATGAGACGACCCAGGTAAGGTACTGTGAGAACAGACAGCAGGAACCGCCGATGCCTGGCATCCTTCTCCCCCCCTCCGGGGGGGATAAAAGGGGGGGATATGTGCTATCCTTAAGGTGCATGAGTAACGCTAAAATAAGGAGGTCGCACATGTCCCATCCCCTGTCGAGCATGTTAGAACGCGTTGACGAAATTGCCAAGCAAAATTTCACCTCGCAGGTTGTCTGCCCCACCTGCGGAGAGCGGCATTGTCATATCAAGCACGGCTTTTACAAGCGGTATCTGTTTGCCGACAGCGACTGCGTCAAGATCCAGCGCTACCGCTGCTTGAACAGCGCATGCCCGCGCTGCACCTTCTCCTGCCTCCCGCATCCGTTCTTGCCCATTGTCCGGCTGCCGTTGTGTGTGCTTTTTACCATCGTGGAGCTGGTGCAAAACGCTCAGATCACCATCGCCGCGGTGGCGAGGGCCTGCAGCCGCAGTTGGTCCACCATCCGGCGTGCCGTTGACACCGGAAAAAAATTGCGCCGGTGGATGCGATCCGAATCGGCCCCCTGGGCGTCACCGTGTCTGAACCCCGCAAGGCGGTGGAGCGCATTTACTCGGGCCTTTTCTTTCGTTTTTTTCCCGGTTCGTTTTTGATAATCCGCCACCCACACAAATCAAAAATTTATCCATATCAACGGGTTTGCTAACGCTGGGCCAAAAACGAAAGGAGGCCCGGCATGCACAAAGAACCCAAAGAAGACGCCATGGATCTGGCCCTGTGGCGCTACGGTATCATCAGTGCCCTGCTTCACCGCGATGCCAACGACATCGGCCTTTACCCGTTGTTGGATCAGCTGGCGCAGCAGCACTACGTTCGTCCCGATGGCCAGATCGTACGGCTCAGCCGCGAGACCCTGCGCAAGTGGCTCTACCGCTTTGAACGCGGCGGCCTTCCGGCCCTGGCAAACCAGCAGCGCTCAGACCGCGGCAAACACCATTTGCACAAGGCGTTGGTCGATGCCCTGTTCGATTTGAGAAAGACCCACCCGCGATGGACCCTGGCGCTGATCCTTAATCAGTTGGCCAAAGACGGCCTGTGGAACGGCAAAAAACCCAGCCGTGCCACGATCTATCGCTTTGCCGCAAATCACAATCTGATGCGCGATCCCCAGACTGTGGCCGTCTTTCGGCCCTTTGCTTTCGATCACTTCGGGCAGCTGTGGATGGCAGACTTCCTCCACGGCCCCCGGCTGTGGATCAACAAAAGGAAAAGAAAAACTTACCTGCACGTCATCATCGACGATGCCACGCGTTACGTGGCCGCAGGCGGTTTTTATCCCGCAGAGACCGTGCAGTACATGCTCTGTGACCTGATGAGCGCCGTGCGAAAGTTCGGCCTGTGCCTGCGCTTTTACACCGACAACGGCGCCTGTTACGCCGGCAGGCACTTGAAAATCGTCTGCGCCCGCATGAAAATACAGCTGGTGCACACCCCGCCGTACCGGCCGCAGGGTCGGGCGAAAATCGAAAGGTTCTTCCGTACGGTGCGCGAGCAGTTCCTGGCCGCCGACAGCTCCAGGACCCTGGAGCAGATCAACACTGCATTTAAAAAGTACCTGGCCCGCTACAACGAATCCTGGCACAGCGGACTCAAATGCTCGCCCTTGGAAAAACGGCTCAAGGGCCAGAACTGCTGCAGGCCCCTACCGGTGGTGGCCGACCTGGAGGCGCTCTTTCGAATGCAGCGCCGCTGCCGGGTATACAAAGACGGCACCGTGCGGCTGTTTAAAAATGTCTTCGAGGTCCCCGAAGCCCTGCCGGGCACAAGGGTGACCGTCTATTTTGTGCCCTGGGATCTATCCCGCATCTACTATGGCGAGGACATGATCCCGGCGACCCCTCTGCGGCTCAGCAAAAACGCCCGCCGCTTCGAACATCCCATCAGAAAGGATCCCCATGAAAGATAACATCTCCATGAACGAGTTCTTCGGCTGGCATCACCACCCCTTCAGCGACACTTGCCGGATGAACAAGCCTTACCTGACCGAGATGGACCAGCGTCTTATCCGCCACACGACCGCTCTTCTGGCTCACGGTAAATCCATGGCCGTCACCGGTGAGTCCGGCACCGGCAAATCGACCCTTGTCCAGCACATCATCAACACCTGCGATGCCAATATCTACCTGCCTGTTCTGATCGGCTACGGGGGGCTCAAGCGTGGCGCCATCCTCCGGGCCGTGGCCGACGCTCTGACCGTCGATGTCACCGGCAGGTCCATGCCGCTTTTGGTCAAACTGCAAAAACACATCCTGCAGATGGCTGCCCAGGCCAATCCCCTGTATCCGGTGATCGTCATCGACGATGCCCAGCTGCTCGAGCGGGAGTCCTTCATGGACCTTTGTTCGCTGATGGTCCACCCCGACAGAAAAACCGTGGCCGCATCGCTGATCCTCATCGGCGATCTTACCCTTGCAAAAACCCTCAGCCTGCAAGTGATGACCCCCATCCGCTCGCGGATGACGGCCGTGGTCCAGCTTAAATCCCTGAGCGAAAACCAGAGTCGGGACTTCATCGCCTTTCGGCTCAAATCTGCAAAGGCAGACGAAAACCTGTTCGACCCCGACGCGCTGGCAATC
>CAYZCL010000080.1:0-7216 GCA_964476595.1 uncultured Desulfobacteraceae bacterium | reverse complement strand
CGAGTACGTGCTGGCCGTCAGCGGCCGGGTGGACCGCCGGCCCGAGGGCATGACCAACCCCAACCTGAAAACCGGCGAGATCGAGGTCACGGTCACGGAACTCAGGATCCTCAACGCCGCCAGGACGCCGCCTTTCCTGATCGAGGACGGCGTCGACGTCTCCGAGACCATCCGCCTGAGCCACCGGCACCTGGACCTGCGGCGGCCGGCGTTGCAGAAGAACATCATCACCCGCCACCGGGCCGCGGCCAGCGTGCGCAATTTCCTCAACGCCGAGGGCTTCCTGGACATCGAGACCCCGGTGCTGACACGCAGCACCCCCGAGGGCGCCCGCGATTACCTGGTGCCCAGCCGCATCCATCCGGGCCGCTTCTACGCCCTGCCGCAGTCTCCGCAGTTGTTCAAGCAGCTGCTGATGATATCGGGCTTCGACCGCTATTACCAGATCGTGCGCTGTTTCCGCGACGAGGACCTGCGGGCCGACCGGCAGCCCGAATTCACCCAGATCGACGTGGAGATGTCCTTCGTGGGCGAAGAGGACATCATGGCCATGAGCGAGCGCATGATGCAGCGCATCTTCAAGGACGTGCTGGACATCGAGCTTGCGCCGCCCTTTGCGCGCCTGACCTACGACGACGCCATGGCCCGCTACGGGCTGGACCGGCCGGACGTGCGCTTCGACCTGGAACTGCGGGAAATCTCCGACATCGTCGAAAATTCCGGGTTCAAGCTCTTCTCCGGCGTGGTCAAAAAGGGCGGCATTGTCAAGGCCCTCAACGCCAAGGGCTGCATCGATTTTTCGCGCAAGGAGATCGACGACCTGACCGATTTCGTGGCCGTTTACCGCGCCAAGGGCCTGGCTTGGATCAAGGTGCGGCCCGACGGCTGGCAGTCTCCCATCGCCAAGTTTTTCACCGATGCGGAAAAGGCGGCCCTTGCCGAACGCCTGGACATGCAGGCCGGCGACCTGGTGTTTTTCGTGGCCGATCAGCCCAAGGTGGTCAACGACGCCCTGGGACACCTGCGCAACCACCTGGGCAGACGGCTGGGACTCATCGACGAGGACCGCTTTTCTTTCGTGTGGGTGACGCACTTCCCGCTGCTAGGCTGGGACGATGCCCTCAAGCGCTACGAGGCCCTGCACCACCCCTTCACTTCGCCCCTCGAAGAGGACTACGACCGGCTGGAAAGCGACCCCCTCTCGGTGCGCTCACGGGCCTACGACCTGGTGCTCAACGGATCGGAGATCGGCGGCGGCAGCATCCGTATTCACCGCCGCGAGATCCAGGAAAAGGTGCTGGCCGCCCTGGGCATGGAAAAAGACGCCTGGGAGGACAAGTTCGGATTCCTGCTGTCGGCCCTCGACGCCGGCGCACCGCCCCACGGCGGCATCGCCTTCGGCTTCGACCGCCTGGTGATGATGCTCTGCGGCCAGTCCTCCATCCGCGACGTGATTGCCTTTCCCAAGACCCAGAAGGCGGCCTGCCTGATGACCAACGCCCCCTCCGAGGCCACCCGCGCCCAGCTGGAGGAGCTCTCCATCCGGGTGCGCATACTGACGGAGGAATGATCCCTGTTCACCACCGGGAGCACTTGAAATTTTTTTTAAACAGTCTTATTTTTTGCTTGACTTCAACCTGATTCAACATTATCTAAACAAGTTCAAAAAACAGTCCCCGGCGGCGGGATTAACCATCGGGCCGCAGGGACTGGAAAGACATAATCCCCAGTAGCTCAGTTGGTAGAGCAGATGGCTGTTAACCATCGGGTCCGCGGTTCGAGTCCGTGCTGGGGAGCCAAAATAAGAACCCGGCCTCCTTTTGGAGGCCGGGTTTCATTTTTTCGTCTCCAATGTTTCCAATCCCAGAGGGTAACCTCCCGCCGTCGGCGGGATCAACCATCGGGTCCGCAGTCGTAGATCCCGCTTTGACGATTCGAGGCTTTCTCCGGCGGGTATCCCTCGAAAGGCGAACAGGCAGCCTGCCCGGCAGGACAAAAAGCGGCTCCTCCGAATGGGGAGATGTCACAGCCTCGGCCTACTCGATTCAGTTGTAAGGGAAGGCCTCGGCGTTCTCTTTTTTTCAATCTTCAGGTACGCCATTCCCGGATGAACCTTTTTTTGCATTCCAGAGAGCAGGCGTTTTCGGGATATGGACATCCGGAGCGCCGCGTGGAGATGGGCACTCACCAGGATTTAATCCGGCAATGATAGCCATGACAATTCTTTTATGCTAACAAAAAGTGTATGGATATTTCGGATGCACGCAGGCTTAAGCCGGAAGCCCAACAGGCGTTGAGAAGACAGGCCATTCGACTTTGCAAAAAGGGGATGAAGCAAAGAGAGATCGCCGAATCCCTCGGGGTTTATCCAACCACCGTGAGCAAATGGTGGCGCGCCTACAAAAAAGATGGAGCAAAGGCGATCCGATGCAAGAAGAGAGGGCGCCCGCATGGCAGCTGCCGTACCTTGACGCCCGACCAGGAAGTAGAGGTTCAAAGGCTCATATATGACAAATGCCCCGATCAGCTGAATTTGGCTTTTACGCTGTGGACCCGGATTGCGGTCCAGCAACTGATCAGGCAGCGCTGGTCTGTCGAAATGCCCATCCGCACTGTGGGCGAATACCTGAGGCGATGGGGATTTACCGCCGATGATCCCCTGATCCCGGCGCACCGACAGAACCCCGAGGCGGCTGAAAAGTGGTTCGAAGAAGCCTATCCGGAAATCAAGAAGCGCGCCAGGCAAGAAAAAGCTGTGATTCACTGGGGTGATGTATGCGGACGCTGTTGCGACCGTTCCTTTGACGGAAACCATGCCGGCCGCGACCGCCCCGCGGCGACATTGCGGCCCTCCGGGTGCGACCGGGTCCATGTGATATCTTCCGTCACCAACCAGGGGAAAGTCCACTTCATGATCTGCAGGGATCAGATGCGTTCGCGCAGGATGATCCAATTCATGGAGCGATTGGTGAAAGGCACTGACAGGAAGGTGTTCCTCATTTTCAATAACCTGAGTGTTCACCATCGTCAGGCCGTCAGGCATTGGCTGCAGGAGCATGCGGACCAGATCGAAATCTTCTTTTTACCCTCGCATTCACCGGAGCGGAATCCCGGGGGGAATCTCGATTCCGATTTAAAAGCCGGCGTCCGTTCCGGGGTTGCCGCAGGGAGAAAAAATCAGCTGCAGAAGAAAGATTTGTTGCGCCCCCGAAAATTGCAAAGGGTGCCGGGCAGCGTAAAGACATCCGTTTGCAATGGCCGGGCAAAAACGGGCGCCCGGGTTTAAACCCTGTTCGTCAACCGCTCTTCCTCATAGCCAACGGGGGGCTGTAGCCCGGGGTTGAATAGGGACCGGTCGTATTCTATGTTGGCGTCCACACATGTGGCGTATGGTTCAACCCGCCTCTTGAAAACAAGACCACAGCGTCCATTCTCATCCTGGATTCATTGAACCCTGGGAAAACGGGCGGAGGACCGGTGGAAAGGGGCCCCGGTGCATTTCGCAAATCGGCTGGCGGCGGCCTTGCCTCACGTGATCCCGCTGTCGGTTGTTCTTGCACCGATTGCCTTATCTGAATTTGTTCATGTGGTGGAGGGATGATGAAAATCGGACTGGCCCAAATGAACACCCGGGATAACAAAGAGGATAATATTGCTTCGGCGCTAGAACTGATAGACGAACTGGCGGCTGAAGGCGCGCAGTTGATCATGCTGCCCGAATATTTCAACTTCCTGGGGCCCGATGCGCACATGCCTGAAAATGCCGAGCCCCCGGATACATCCGGGAGCCTGGCAGCCATTCATCGCAAAGCGAATGAATTAAAGGTGCATATTTACGTCGGAAGTTACCTGGAAAGGGACGGCGATCGTGTTTACAATACCGGCGTGGTTTTTGATCGTGCCGGTGAGGCCTTGGCGAAATATCGCAAAATCCACCTTTTTGACGTCGTGATACCCGGCGGCCTCACGTACCTTGAATCCGAATGGATCACGGCGGGCGATCAAGTCGTAACCTTTGACATCGGTGACATCCGGTTTGGGATGAGCACGTGCTATGACCTGCGTTTCCCGGAGCTGTATCGACGTTTGGCGGATCAGGGGGCGCAGGTGATCCTGGTTCCTGCGGCCTTCACGCTCCAAACGGGACGAGACCATTGGGAACTGCTCCTGCGGGCACGTGCGGTAGAAAACTTGTGCTGGGTGGCGGCTGCCGGTCAGTGGGGACCCGCCCCACCGGATCATACTTGTTTCGGCCGCAGCATGGTCATCAATCCCTGGGGGATCGTAGTCGCCCAGGCTCCCGACGGCGTATCGACGGTGCTGGCGGAAATCGACAGGGGGGCCATCGAGAAAATCAGGACATCTTTTCCAGCGTTGAATCATCGCCGGAAAGACCTTTTCCCCGTATAACGCCGCGTGTCGCGATGCATGTCGTCCAAACCGCAAAAGGTCAATCCGCCCACGCGCCTGTGCAGGTGAATAAGGCTTCTTCCTTTGTCGAGACGGATTCCGGTTTGCATCGAGAAGCCTGAATCCTCGTTTCAATACGAACAGAAACGGGTGAATATCTACACCCGTTTCACGGCATGATGAAACGCAACACCGGGGCATCGAGTCCATCCGCAAGGCTCCGCCCACCGGCGACCGCATTACCATCCGGCAGGGAATACGGCGGTAAACGGCAACCCTGCCCCGCCGTATCTGAACAAAGCCGGGGAGGTTTTCAGGAAGGTGAGAAGAGGGGGCCAGGGAAGTCTCCCCCCGACCCCTCATCGTGGAAAAGCATTATGCCTTGAGGTATTTTCCACGTTCGGACACCACGATTTTGCCCTGTTTTTTCAGCTTGTAGATGGCGTTCGAAACTTTTTTCCTGTCGAAACCGGTCTTTTTCATCAGCGCCTCGGTGTCGAGACCCTTCTTGGTCCTGCCGATAAACATCAGGACGGTATCCAGTGCGGTCTTGGCTTTCTTTTTGGGAGCGGCTTTTTTGGCGGCGGCTTTTTTGGGCGCGGCGGCCTTGGTTGTGGGTGCCTTCTTGGATGCGGTTTTCTTCGCCGGGGACTTTTTCGCGGCAGTCTTCCGGGTCCCGGTTTTCGTTTTCGCGGGTTTCCCGGAAGCTTCTGGGGCGGCATCTTCCAGTACGCCAAGGGCATTCATCAGCGCATCGAGTTTCTGGGTGAGTTCTCTCAATTCGGCGGCCACATCCTGCAATTTCTTGTTGAGCGTTTTCGCCACGACAAATCTCCTCTCGTGAAATGAGTACAAGTTGTTGGAACTATCGGCACCTGCCTATTTTTGTTGAGAATTATTATAATACTTTGCTGACCGGTTTCAAGAAAAGTTTTCCACGAGACCCTGGAAAGGAAAAGCGGGCTCATTTGCCGCACCGCAAGAGACGTTGCGGCGAAGCCGCTCGAGCGCGGGAAGCAGGGGCGAAATACTGCGCAGGCGGGCGCCTGATGAAGACCCGGTCTGCTTGCGGGTACAGATCGTCGGGGACACCGATGAGGGGGCGAAGAGGATGCCGGTCTGCGTATCCTCTCCAGGATAGGACAGGTGGCCGCCGCAACGATTTCCGCCTGCGTGTGCCGTTACGCCGCCCGCTCCGGGGCATGACCCTCAGCGCACCCGGCGTCGCCGGGAGTTGACCAGCAGGCTGATCATGAAGACCCCGAAGCCCAGCAGGCTGAAGCCCGCCGAGGTGAAGAAGGCCCAGCGGCTGCCGAAGGCGTCCCAGATGGCGCCGAAGATGATCGAGGCCGGCACCAGGGCCAGGCCGATACCGGTGTTGAAGATGCCATAGGCCGTGGCGCGGTGCTGCGGCTGCACCAGGTCGGCGATGTAGGCCCGGAAAACGCCTTCGGAGAGACCGTAGTAGATGCCGTAGGCCCCGAACAGGGCCCACACCTGCCACAGCGATTGCGAGACGCCGAACAGGGCGTACACGACTGCGTAGTAGATGAAGGAGGCCATGATCACCGGCGAGCGGCCGATCCGGTCCGAGAGTGTGCCGAAAACCGGGGAGGAGAGGGTGCAGAAGACGTTGTAGAACACCCAGATGCCGGGCACCAGGGCCATGCTCAGGCCGGCCTCGCGGGCCTTGAGGATGAGAAATGCGTTGGAGGCGTTGCCCAGCGAAAAGAGTATGGAGGCCACCAGGAAGACGATGAAGGCCGGACTGCCCATGCCGCTGGCCTTGCCGGTATCCCGGGCCTTGACCTGGGCGGCGGTCTCTTTGGCGAAGAGAATGAAGACCAGGGCCAGCAGGGCCGGTATGACGGAGAAAAGAAAAACGAGGCGCACCTTGTCGGCGCGGCCGGCGAAGAGGTGCAGCACCAGCATGGCCAGCAGCGGACCGCCGATGGCGCCGGTGCGGTCCATGGCGCGGTGGAAGCCGAAGGCCAGGCCCTTGCGTTTGGCGGAGACCGAGGTCGAGATGAGCGCGTCGCGCGCCGGTGTGCGGACGGCTTTGCCCACGCGGTCCGAAAAGCGCACCGCCAGCACCGTGGGCCAGCAGTGGGCCAGGTAGAGGAAAGGCTTGGAGACGGCCGACAGCCCGTAGCCGACAAAGATAAAGAGTTTGCGCCGGCCGAGGCGGTCCGACCAGCGGCCGAAGACGGTGCGCAGCAGGCTGGCGGTGCTCTCGGCCACGCCCTCGATCACGCCGATGATGGTGTTGGAAACTCCCATACCGGCCAGGAAGGCCGGCACCAGCGGGTAGATCATCTGGCTGGACAGATCCGTGAACAGCGACACCAGCCCGAGGTAAAAGACGTTTCGGGACGCGTTTTGCTGCCGATCCGGCTTTTCCATGGATTTTTTCTCCTAGCGGTTGCCGTTGTGTTGCCGCCCCCCCTCGACCACTTCACGGTGCAGTTCGTCGACCTGCCGGGTGAGGAAGTGCAGCACTTCGCGCCCCCTGCCGGTCAGGTAGTAGTGTCGCCGTGCGCGCGGCCCGGCCGCCGGATCCACCTCGCAGCGCAGCCAGCCGCGACGCTCCATGCGATGCAGCAGGGGGTAGATGGTTCCCGGACTTACGTCGTAACCGTGGCGGCGCAGTTCCTGCAGCATCCACTGTCCCACCACGGGCCCGCTGGCGGCGTGGTGCAGGATGTGGACCTTCCAGAATCCCAGCAGGATTTCACGGGCGAGGGCGGCCTTGTCTTCCGTCTTCATAACGAAATTCGTAAACGACAGTCGATATATTGTCAAGCAA
>CAYZCL010000079.1:0-21428 GCA_964476595.1 uncultured Desulfobacteraceae bacterium | reverse complement strand
GGACCTGGCCGCGGTGACCGAAGCCGGCGCCGCGTTCGCCATCAGCCCCGGCCTGACGCCCACCCTGCTGGAGGCCGCCCGCAAAGGCCCCATCCCGCTGATCCCCGGCATCGCCACGGCCTCGGAACTGATGCTGGGCATGGAAGCGGGCTACCGGGCCTTCAAGTTCTTCCCGGCCGAGGCGGCCGGCGGCGTGCGCCTTTTAAAATCCATCGGCGGGCCCTTCCCGCACATCACCTTCTGCCCCACCGGCGGCGTGTCGCCCGCCAACTACCGCGACTACCTGGCACTCAAAAACGTGGCCTGCGTGGGCGGCTCGTGGCTGGCGCCCTCCGACGCCGTAGCCGCCGGCGACTGGGAACGCATCACGGCCCTGGCGCGCGAGGCGATCGAGGGCGCGTCTTAAAAGCGACATTGAAATCCGGAAACCGCCTTTTATTTTATTTCCAGGTGCCGCCCAGCACCCGCACCCAGTTGCGGAAGCACACCTTTTCCAGGCTCTCGCGGTCGTAGCCGCGGTCCCGCAGGGCGGCGAGCAGCCGCGGCAGGCCGGCGACGTCGCCCAGTTCGCGCGGCATGACGGCGCCGTCGAAGTCCGAGCCCAGGGCCACGTGGTCGATGCCGATGCGCCCGGCGATGTAATCGATGTGCCGCACGATCTCGGCCAGCGGCGTGTCCGGATCCTGGCGGCCGTCGCGGCGCAGGAAACCCACGTGGAAGTTGACGCCCACCACCCCGCCCGACTCGCCCACGGCGTCCAGCTGCCGGTCGGTCAGGTTGCGCGTCGACGGGCACAGGGCGTGCACCCCGGCGTGGGTGACCACCAGGGGCGCATCGGTGATGGCGGCCGTGTCCCAGAAGCCCTTCTCGTTGATGTGGGCCAGGTCCACCAGCACGCCCATCCGGTTGCAGGCCTTCACCAGCGCCCGGCCGGCGTCGCTCAACCCCGGTCCCGTGTCCGGTGAGTGGGGGAACTTGAAGGGCACGCCGTGGGCGAAATCGTTGGAGCGGCTCCAGGCGATGCCCAGCGAACGCAGGCCGGCGCGGTAGAACACCTCCAGCGCGTCCAGGTCGGGGTCGATGGCCTCGGCCCCCTCGAAGTGCAGCACCGCCGCCACCACGCCGCGGTCCAGGGCGGCGGTCAGTTCACCGACGCTGCGCACCACCGCCAGCTGCCCGCGGGACTGCTTTTCCAGGCGAAAGAGGGTCGCCATGCCGCGGATGGTGACCGCCCGGGCGTACTCCAGGTCCACCGGCGACTCGGGCGGCAGGTCGTAGGCCACGGCGCCGCCGTCGGCATCGACGCCGGGAAAGGCACGCCCGCGGAAGGACTGTGAGGAGACGAAGACCGCAAAAAAACCGCCGCCGAACCCGCCGGCGCGCATGCGCGGCAGGTCCATGTGGCCCTGGTCGGTGTGCTCGAAAAACGGGCGCACGCGGCCGTCTTCGGGTTGATAGATGCACTGCAGGACGTCGTTGTGGCCGTCGAAGACCGGCGGGGCGGAATTTTCCATGGGAGGGTAGCTATCAGGCGCGGGCGGGGTTGTAAAGCGGGAAAAATGAACCGGCACGGCGATTGACAGCCGGCGGGCTGAATGCTAAACAGCAGTCAGCCGACGGGGTCCGGACCGAACCGCGGGCCCGGCCGGCGGCTGTGTTCACCACCGTAACCGGAAAGGAGGAAGCATGTTAAAGAAACTGGTCATTGGCCTGACCGCGGTGATCGTGCTCATCGGCCTGGGGTTGCCCGTCGATGCCGACGCCGCGGGACGCAAGGACGTACTGGTCATCGGCATGGCCACCAGCGACATCATCTCGCTGGACCCCGCCAAGGCTTTCGAGTTTTCCGGGGTGGGTGTCGAGGCCCAGGTGTACGACCGCCTGCTGGATTTCCCGGCCGGCAAGTTCACCAAGCCCGAACTCTCCCTGGCCGAATCCTACGAGGTCTCGCCCGACGGCAAGGTGTGGACCTTCCACCTGCGCAAGGACGTCAAGTTCCACAGCGGAAACCCGCTGACGGCCGACGACGTGGTCTACTCCTTCCGGCGCGTGGTCTACCTCAAGGACCAGCCCTCGTTCATCCTCACCCAGTTCGGCATCAAGGAAGACTCCATCAAGGCGCTGGACAAGCACACCGTGCAGATCACGCTGGACAAGAAGTACGCCTCGGGCATCTTTTTCTCCTGCCTGGCGGCCGGCGTGGCCAGCATCGTGGACTCAAAGGTCGTCAAGCAGCACGAGCAGAAGACCGACAAGTACCCCGACGGCGACCGCGGGCTGACTTGGCTGACGCGCAACTCGGCGGGCTCGGGCCCCTTCATCCTGCGCAAGTGGGAAAAGGGCGACCGGGTCATCCTGGACGCTTTCCCCGGCCACTTCCGCAACCCGCCCAAGGTCAAGCGCGTGGTCATCAAGGAGATCGTCGAGGCCACCAGCCGCCGGCTGCAGGTCGAAAAGGGCGACATCGACATCGCCTGGGAGATGCTGCCGGACCAGATCAAGGAACTCAAGAAGAACAAGGACCTGCGCATCGAGAGTTCGCCCGCCACGCTGATCTACTACGTGGGCATGAACGTCTCCAAGGGGCCGCTCAAGGACAACCGCGTGCGCACGGCCATCCGCCACGCCATCGATTACAAGGGTATCATCGACAACATCATGGGCGGGGCCGCCAAGCCCATCAACACCTTCATTCCCGAGGGTTTCGCCGGCTACCAGAACGTGGTCTACTACAAGGAAGACCTCGCCAAGGCCAAGGCCCTGCTCAAGGAGGCCGGCTACCCGGACGGCTTCGAGATCTCCATGGACCACGGCGACCAGCCGCCCAACCCCGAGATCGCCCAGGCCATCCAGAACTCGCTGGCCCGCGTGGGCATCAAGGTCAAGCTCAACAAGCTGATCTCGTCCCAGCTGTGGCCCAAGTACCGCGCCCAGAAGCACGAGCTGATTCTGGCGCGCTGGGGACCGGACTACGTCGACCCGCACACCAACGCGCAGCCTTTTGCCGACTACAAGGCTCATCAGTTGTGCTGGCGAAACGCCTACTACAACGACGAGACCTCCGCGTTGATCGAAAAGGCCAGCCAGGAGATGGACAACGACAAGCGCATCGCCCTGTACCAGGAGGCCAACAAGATCATCCAAGAGCAGGGACCCTACGCCATGCTGTTCCAGCCCATGTACCAGCATGCGGTGCGCAACAATATCAAAGACGTCTACGTGGCGCCCATGTTCGATCTGTGGAAGCTCTACACCATCCGCAAGGAATAAGCACCTGAGACCCTCCGACCGTCCGGTCCCAGCGGTCCGGACGGTCGGTTTTTTTATGGTCCGTAAAGCGGCCCTAAACGAAAAGCAAGTCCATGTTCCAGTATCTTCTGCGCCGCACCGTCACCCTCGTGATCACCCTGCTGGGCATCATGGTGGTGACCTTTTTCATTTCGCTGGTGATCCCGGTGGACCCCCTGGCGTCCATCGCCGGTCCCCAGGCCCCCCAGGAGACCGTCGAACGGCTGCGTGAACTCTACGGCTTCGACCAGCCCGTCTACGTGCAGTTCGGGCGCTACATGAACCGGCTGTTTCACGGTGACCTGGGAACGTCGTTTCAGACCGGCCGGCCGGTGCTCGACGACATCCTGCACTACTTCCCGGCCACCATCGAGCTGGCCACCGTGGCGCTGGTCATCTCCATCCTGGTGGGCATCCCGCTGGGGGTGTTGTCGGCGGTGTACCGCAACTCGTCCATCGACCACTTTTCACGCATCCTGAGTCTCATCGGGGTGTCCATGCCGGTGTTCTGGCTGGGCTTGGTGCTGCTGCTGATTTTCTACTTCAAGCTGGGCTGGTTCCCCGAGCCCGGGCGGCTGGACATCATGCTCATCGAGCCCCCCCGGGTCACCGGCATCCTGCTCATCGACAGCCTGCTGGCGCGGGACCTGGAAGTCTTCTGGGACGCGCTCAAGCACATGGCCCTGCCCGCGGCCGTGCTGGGCCTCTACGGTCTGGCCGGCATCGCCCGCATCGTGCGCTCCAGCATGCTGGACGTGCTTTCGGCCGAATACATCAAGACGGCGCGCATCAAGGGGCTCAATGAATTCCTGGTGCTCACGCGCCACGCCCTGCGAAACGCGCTGATCCCGGCCGTCACGGTCATCGGCCTGACCTACGGCGGCCTGCTGGAGGGATCGGTGCTGACCGAGACCATTTTCGCCTGGCCGGGCCTGGGGCGTTACCTGGCCACCGCCTTCCTGACCCTGGACCTCAACGCGGTGGTGGGCGGCACCATGCTGGTGGCCCTGACCTACTGCCTGGTCAACCTGGCCGTGGACCTGGTGTACGCCTTCCTGAACCCCAAGATCACGCTGGCGGAAGAATGAGCACGACCCGCGTCATCGACAAGGCGGAAGCCCGCCGCCGGCGCCGCGAGGCGCGCGTCCAGTACCTGCGCGACAGCTTCGTGCTGTGGCGGCGCAACCACCTCATGGTGGTGGGCACCGCCATCCTGGTCTTCCTGCTGCTGGTGGCGGCCTTCGCGCCCCTGATCGCCACCCACGACCCCTACGCGCAGACCCTGGCCGACCGGCTGCAGCCGCCCTCGATGCAGCACTTTTTCGGCACCGACAGCCTGGGGCGCGACATCTACTCGCGGGTCATCTACGGGTCGCGCGTGACCCTGGCCATCGCCTTCCTGGTGGCCGTCATCAGCACGCCCCTGGGCATGGCCATCGGCGTGGTATCGGGCTACTTCGGCCGGGCCACGGACGAGATCCTGATGCGGCTGTCCGACATCTTCCTGGCTTTTCCCAAACTCATCCTGGCCATCGCATTTGCCGCCGCCCTGGGGCCCGGCGTTGAAAACGCCATCGTGGCCATCGCCGTGGCCAACTGGCCCAGCTACGCGCGCCTGGCGCGCGCCGAGACCCTGGCGGTGCGCAACAACGACTACATCCAGGTGATCCGCAGCATGGGGGCCAGCAACCTGCGCATCATGGTGGGCCACATCACGCCCATGTGCCTGTCGTCCATCATCGTGCGCCTGAGCCTGGACATGGGCACCATCATCCTGACGGCCGCCGGCCTGGGGTTTCTCGGCCTGGGGGCCCAGCCGCCCATGCCCGAGTGGGGGCTGATGGTCAGCGACGGCCGCCAGTTCCTGGTGGACCAGTGGTGGGTATCCACCCTGCCCGGCGTGGCCATCCTGATCGTGGTGATGGGCTTCAACCTGGTGGGCGACGGGATCCGCGACATCCTCGACCCCCACCAGCGGCAGAGTTGAATATGACGACGGTGAACACGGAACCCCTGCTGCGCGTCGAGGACCTCAAGGTGCGCTTCTACACCCTGCGCGGGGTGGTGCACGCCCTGGAGCGGGTGCGCTTCACGCTCAACCGCCAGGAGACCCTGGGGCTGGCCGGCGAGACCGGCTGCGGCAAGTCGGTCACGGCCCGCTCGGTGCTGCGGCTCATCGACCCGCCCGGCAGGATCATCAGCGGCCGCATCCTGTTCGAGGGGCGCGACCTGCTGACCCTGGACGAGGCCACCATGCGCACCATCCGCGGCAGTCAGATCTCCATGATCATGCAGGAGCCCAAGATGTCGCTCAACCCCGTGATCCGCGTGGGCGACCAGATCGCCGAGACCCTGCTGATCCACGAGCGCTCGCTCAACCGCCGCACGGCGCGCGCCCGGGCCGTGGACATGCTGGCCCAGCTGGGCATCCCGGACCCTGCGCGCGTGGCGCGCCGCTACCCCCACGAGTTGAGCGGCGGCATGGCCCAGCGGGTCATGATCGCCATGATGCTGGTGACGCGGCCCAAGCTGCTCATCGCCGACGAGCCCACCAGCGCCCTGGACGTCACCATCCAGGCCCAGATCCTGGAGCTGATGAAAAAACTCGTGCGCGAAATCGAGACCTCGGTGCTCATGATCACCCACGACCTGGGCGTCATGGCCGAGACCTGCGACCGCGTGGCGGTGATGTACGCCGGCGAGATGGTGGAGACCGGCCCGGTGCGCAGCGTGCTCAAAAACCCGCAGCACCCCTACACCCGGGGGCTGCTGCAGACCGTGCCGGACAAGGCCAACCCGGAACACCCCCTGTACTCCATCCGCGGCAACGTGCCCAGCCTGCTGCAGCCGCCGACCGGGTGCCGCTTCGCGCCGCGCTGCGAGTACGCCATGCAACGCTGCCACGAAGAACTGCCGCCCTACTACCACCTGGAGGGCGACCACCAGTGCGCGTGTTTTCTGCACGCCGAGAAAGCCGAGGTGGCCCGGCCGTGATGCAGACGTCGCCGCAAAGCCGCCCGCCGGCGCAAATCCGCCGCCCCGACGCGCCGCCGCCGCGCGAGGGCGCCTCGGCCGCCGACCCCCTGCTGCGCATCCGGGACCTGCACGTGCACTTCCACATCAAGGAGGGCGTGCTGCGCCAGCACCAGGCCACGGTCAAGGCCGTCAACGCGCTGAGCCTGGACCTGTTTGCCGGTGACGTCTTCGGCCTGGTGGGCGAGTCCGGCTGCGGCAAGACCACCCTGGGGCGCGCCGTGGTGGGCCTGGCGCCGGTGACGGCCGGCGAAATCCGCTTCAAGGGCCGCAGCATCGTGGGCCTGGAGGGACGCGCGGCCTTCGAGCGGGCACGCGCCATCCAGTTGATCTTCCAGGACCCCTACGCCTCGCTGCACCCGCGCAAGACGGTCTGCGACCTGGTGGGCCTGGGCCTGAAGCTGCACCACCTGGCCGAGGGCTACGAGATCGACGAGCGCGTGCTGGCCATGCTCGAGCGCGTGGGCTTCAGCATCGACCACATGTACCGCTACGCCCATGAATTTTCCGGCGGCCAGCGCCAGCGCATCGCCTTGGCGCGCGCCCTGGTGCTGCACCCCGAGCTGCTCATCCTGGACGAGCCCACCTCGGCGCTGGACGTCTCGGTGCAGGCCCAGATTTTAAACCTGCTCAAGGAGCTGCAGCGCGAGTTCCGCCTGACCTATCTCTTCATCTCCCACGACCTGGGGGTGGTGCGCTACATGAGCAACCGCATCGGCGTCATGTACCTGGGCTCCATGGTCGAGACCGGGGCCACGGCGGACATCTTCCGCCAGTGCCAGCACCCCTACACGCGGGTGCTGCTCTCCTCCCTGCCCTCCCTGGACCCGGACGCCCCCCACCGCGGCATCCTGCTCGAGGGCGATCCCCCCACGCCCGTCGACCCGCCGCCGGGATGCCCCTTCGCGCCCCGCTGCCCCGAGGCGCGCGATCGCTGCCGCAGCGAAAAACCGGTGCTGGCGCCGCGCGCGGACATCCCCACGCACCTGACGGCCTGCCACTTCCCGCACCTTGGGTGAACGCCCGCTGCGCGTGCCGCCCCGGCCGACTTAAATCTTGACACCCGGCGGCCCATTTGTCATATTTATCCGGTGCCGATCCGTTTCCCGCCTCGACCGCTTCCATCGCTGAAAAAGTGATGCAATGACGCACCGCTGATGGCCGAACCGCAAGCAAAAAGGAGGAACGCACGATGAAAAAGCTCAGATGGCTGCTCACAGGTATGCTCATTTTGGCCATGGTGTTCGCCGCCGCGGACGTGATGGCCAAAAAGAAGGTCGTGCTGGTCTACGGAACCACCGAGAAGGTGACCGACATGGACCCGGCCAATGCTTACGATTTCCACACCTGGGAAATATTCTACAACATCTACCAGGGCCTGCTGGGCTATCCGCCGGGCAAGACCAACCTGGTGCCGGCCCTGGCCGAGTCCTACAGCATCAGCAAGGACGGCAAGGAGTACACCTTCAAGCTCAAGAAGGGCCTCAAGTTCAGCGACGGCACGCCCTTCGACGCCAAGGCCGTCAAGTGGTCGCTGGACCGCGTCATGAAGCTCAAGGGCGACCCCTCCTGGCTGGTGACGGACTTCGTGGACCACGTGGAGGTGGTGGATCCCCACACGGTCAAGTACGTGCTCAAGAACCCCTGCGCCTACTTTCCCTCCCTGGTGGCCACGGTTCCCTACTACCCGCTGAACCCCAACATCTACCCGGCCGATAAGATCGTCAAGGACCCCAGCGACCTCAAGGGCGGCAAGCTCATCGGCCTGGGACCCTACCAGATGATCTCCTTCAAGCGTGACGAAGAGATCATCCTGGACGCCAACCCATACTACGCCGGCCCCAAGCCCAAGAACGACCGCATCGTGATCCGCTACTTCGCCGACGCCACCACCATGCGCCTGGCGCTGGAAAAGGGCGAACTGGACTTCGCCTTCAAGACCTTCAATCCCTCGGACATCGTCGACCTGCAGAAGTCCAAGAAGCTCATCACCATCAAGGGCCAGGGTCCCTACATCCGCTACATCTGCTTCCAGTGCCAGAAGAAGCCCTTCGACGACAAGGTCATCCGCAAGGGCGTGGCCGCGGCCATCAACCGCAAGGAGATCATCCAGAAAGTCTTCCTAGGGCAGAACGAGCCGCTGTACTCCATGGTGCCCAAGGGCATGTGGACCCACACCGACAGCTTCCTGACCGAGATCGGCGACGGCAACGTGGAGATGTGCAAGAAGCTGCTGGCCTCCCGCGGCTACAACGAGAAGAACAAACTCAAGTTCGAGTTCTGGTACACCCCCAGCCACTACGGCGACACCGAGGTCGACATGGCGGCCGTCATCAAGCGGCAGCTGGAGGCCACGGGCGTCATGGAGGTGACCGTCAAGTCGGCCGAGTGGGCCACCTACAAGCAGAACTGGCGTGACAAGCTGATGAACGTCTACCTGCTGGGCTGGTACCCCGACTACATCGACCCGGACAACTACACGGCCGCCTTCGCCGGCACCGCCGGTTCGGCCGGCAACGGCATCTTCTTCTCCAACAAGAAGTGGGACGAGATGTTCGTCGAGGCCCAGAAGAACCCGGACAAGGCCAAGCGCGCCGAGATCTACAAGAAGATCCAGCAGATGTGGACCGACGAGGTGCCCACGGTGCCCATCTTCCAGGGCAGCCTGTACCTGTTCACCCAGAAGGACATCCGCGGGGTCATGATTTCCCCGACCCTGCAGTTCATCTACGCGCCCATCGAGAAGGTCCAATAGGATCGGCGCCTGAAGCGTAACCACGGGGCCGTCCGGCGGCGTACCGCACGGGCGGCCCCTTTACCCCTGGATCACCATCGGCGACGCAACGCCGGCCCGCAAGTCCCGCCGCCCAACGGACGCGACAGGCTCCCCGGCACCGAATCGGCACGGCCATGAAAAACCTCCTCCGATATGTCATCACCCGGGCGCTGCTGACCATCCCCATGCTGCTGATCCTGCTGACCATCGTTTTCGTGGTCGTGCGGGTCATGCCCGGGGACCCGGTGGCCTCGATGCTCGGCGGACACGCCCCCCAGAGCGTCATCGACCAGAAGCGCGAGGAACTGGGGCTCAACAAGCCCCTCATCGTGCAGTACGGCAACTACCTGCTGCAGATCAGCCGACTGGACTTCGGGCAGTCCATGATCCTGCACCAGAGCGTGCTGGACGCCATCGGCGACAAGATCCCGGCCACCATCGAGCTGACCTTCTTCGGCATGATCATCACCCTGCTGCTGGGCATTCCGCTGGGCGCCTACGCCGCCGACAAGCGCCGCTCGCCGCAGGACTACGCCATCCGGCTCTACGGCATCGTCATCTACTGCATCCCGGTCTACTGGCTGGGGCTCATGCTGCAGATGATCTTCGGGGTCTGGATGGACGTGCTGCCCGTGGCCGGGCGCACCGGCGCGCGCGTCTTCGTGTCCACCTTCGAAAAGACCGGCTTCTACACCCTGGACACCCTGCTGGTGGGCGACTTCGAGGCCTTCGGCGACGTGATGCTGCACCTGGTGCTGCCCTCGGTGACCCTGGGACTGGTGCTGTCGGGCATCTTCATCCGCCTGACGCGCGCCAACATGCTCGACGTGCTGCAGTCGGACTACATCCTGGCCGCCGAGGCGCGCGGCATCCGCCACCGGCGCGTGGTCTACAAGCACGCCATTTTAAACGCCTTCGTGCCCATCCTCACCATGATGGGACTGCAGGTGGCCCTGCTGATGGCCGGCGCCGTGCTGACCGAAACCACCTTTTCGTGGCCCGGCATGGGACGCCTGCTGCTCGAGCGCATCTACCTGCGGGACTACCCCACCATCCAGGGCATCATCGTCATCTTCGCCCTCATCGTGGCCTTCGTCTCGCTGATCGTCGACATCATCTACGCCCTGGTGGATCCCAGGGTCCGATACTAGGAGACTGGTTGTCATGAAGTATTCCCCCACCGCCGCCCTGGGACAGCTGATCGGCCGCATGGGCAAGATGGGCCGCAAGTACGGCGTCGAATGGTGGATCCTGGTCGTCGGCGCCCTGATCATCGCCGGCATCATCTTCATGGCCGTCTTCGCCCACTACCTGGCCCCCTACGGCCCCCACGACCAGTCCGCCGGCCCGCAGCTGGCGCCGCCCTCGGCCCAGCACTGGCTGGGCACCGACAACCTGCAGCGCGACGTGCTGTCGCGCATCATCTTCGGCGCGCGCACCATCCTGGGGGTGGCCATCCTGGCGGCCCTGCTGTCGTCGACCATCGGCATCACCATGGGGCTCATATCGGGTTATGCCGGCGGCTTCATGGACAAGACCCTGTCGCTGGTGATGGACTCGGTATACTCCTTCCCGGGCCTGATCCTGGCCATCGCCTTCGCCGCCATGCTGGAGCCGGGGATCCTGAGCATCACCATCGCCGTGGCCGTGATCTACATCCCCACCTATTTCCGGCTGGTGCGCGGCCAGACCCTGTCCATCAAGGAGGAGCTTTACGTGGAGGCCGCCCAGGCCATCGGCGCGCCGGGCAAGGTCATCCTGTGGAAGTACATTTTTCCCAACGTCATCGCCACCACCGTGGTGGTGTTCACCATGAACGTGGGCGACGCCATCATGATCGAGGCCGCCCTGACCTACCTGGGCCTGGGCCTGCCGCCCTCGGTGGTGGACTGGGGCATGGACCTGGCCATGGGCAAAAAGTTCCTGCCCTCGGGCCAGTGGTGGCTGATCACCTTTCCCGGCGGCATGATCTCCCTGCTGGCGCTGGGGTTCACCATGCTGGGCGAGGGACTGGCCGAAATTCTCAACCCGCGGCTGCTGGAGCGCTAGCGTGACCGAAGACACCATCCTGGAAATCAAGAACCTGCACGTGCGCTTCCCCATCCACATCGGCACGGTGCGGGCCGTGGACGACGTGAGCCTGGCCATCCGGCGCGGCGAGGTCATGGGCCTGGTGGGCGAGTCGGGCTGCGGCAAGTCCACCCTGGGCTTTTCCATCCTGCGCCTGCTGCGGCCGCCCGGGGAGATCGCGGCCGGCAAGATCCTCTACAACGGCCGGGACGTGGTCACCATGGACGAGCGGGAGCTGCTGGCCTTCCGCGGCCGCCAGGTGTCCATGATCTTCCAGGACCCCCTCACGTCCCTGAACCCCCTGTTTCGCGTGGGCGACCAGTTCGTGGAGGCCATCCGCACCCACGAGCCCAGGGTCAAGCCCAAAGAGGCCTGGGCGCGGGCCGAACAGACCCTCGAGCATCTGGGCATCGCGCCGGAGCGCTTGTCGGAGTACCCGCACCAGATGTCGGGCGGCATGCGCCAGCGCATCATGATCGGTATGGGTTTGGTGCTCAACCCCGGCCTGCTCATCGCCGACGAGCCCACCACGGCGCTGGACGTCATCGTGGAGGCCCAGTTCCTGGACCTGCTCAACCGGCTGCGCGAGCAGTTCAACCTGACGATCCTGCTGATCTCGCACAACCTGGGCATCGTGGCCCAGATGGCCGATCGCGTGACGGTCATGTACGGCGGCCGCATCGTGGAGTCCGGCCCGGCGCTGGAAGTCTTCGACAACCCCCGGCATCCCTACACCCAGGGGCTGCTGGCTTCGATACCCAACATCAAGCTGGACCAGCCCGAGCTCAAGACCATGCCCGGCGCACCGCCGGACCTGGTGGCGCCGCCCCCGGGCTGCGTCTTCGCGCCGCGCTGCCCCCGGGTGATGGAAAAGTGCCGCGAGAAGCGGCCCCTGGAGTTCAACCTGTCCGGCATGCGGGTGGCCTGCTGGCTGTATGCCTGACGTGGAATAGAAACATGGAACAACTGCTGCAGGTAGAGAATCTGGTCAAGCACTTTCCGGTGGACAAGGGCCTCCTGGCGCACCTGTTCTCCAAGAACCGCAAGGTGGTGCACGCCGTGGACGACGTCTCCTTCCACATCGGCAAGGGCGAGGTGCTGGGGCTGGTGGGCGAGTCGGGCTGCGGCAAGACCACCACCGGGCGCCTGGTGCTGCGCCTGCTGGACCCCACATCGGGAAGCATCACCTACGGCGGGGAGTCCATCCTGGCCGACAGCGACGAGCAGATGCGTCGCCGCCGGGCCCGTATGCAGATCATCTTCCAGGACCCCTTCGCCTCGCTGAGCCCGCGCATGCGCATCGGCGACTCCATCTCGCACCCGCTGAAAATCCACGGCGACCTGCCGGGCGGCGAGGTGCGCACGCGCGCGCTGGAGATCATGGAGAAGGTGGGCCTGTCGCCGGCCGATTTCCTCTACGACAAGTACCCCCACCAGCTGTCCGGCGGCCAGCGCCAGCGGGTGGTGATCGCCCGCGCGCTGGTGACACGGCCCGAGTTCGTGGTGGCCGACGAGCCCATCGCCATGGCCGACGTGTCGGTCTCGGCCATGATCCTGGAGCTGATGATCCGCCTGAAGGAAGAGTTCGACCTCACCTACCTCTTCATCACCCACGACCTGGCCACCTGCAAGTACATCTGCGACCGCATCGCCATCATGTACCTGGGCAAGATCATGGAGATCGGACCGCTGACCGAGGTCTTCAACCACCCGGTACACCCCTACACCACGGCCCTGCTGGCGGCCGTGCCGGTGCCGGACCCCAAGTTCAAGCGCACGCATCCCATCCCGCGCGGCGAGATCCCCAGCGCCATCACGCCCCCGGCGGGCTGTCGCTTCCACCCGCGCTGCGACCACGCCCGCCCGCAGTGCGCCGAGCAGGTGCCGCCGCTGGTGCAGGCCGGGCCGGACCACCTGGTGGCCTGCCCGGTCATGCTGGGCCATTGAGAAACCGTTCGTGACAGAAGGGAGGACGTGATGAATAAATCATCCTTTCTCGTGCTCTTCGCTGCGCTGGCCACGGCATTCCTGCTGCTGTCCACCGCGGCCGACAGCCGCACCGCCAAGAACGAAGCGGACGCCAGGCCGGCCTGGGCCGCCAAGATCGACTGGGAGATCCCCATGGCCGCCGGCGTGTGGTACCCGGGCAGCGGCCCGCTGCCGGAAAAACCCATGCGCTACTACCGCGTGCGCTGTTTCCCGGGGTGCCACTCGGGCAGCAGATACGGTGCTTTTCCCAAGACGCCGCTCGCGGGCGACCATCCCATCTTTCCGACTTCGACCATCGACCTTCTCCAGAGCGCGCACACGGCCCGCAAAGCGCCTTTCAAGCCGTGACGGGCGCCCCGGCCTCGCTGGACCACCTGGTGGTGGCCGCCGACGGCCTGGACCGGGGGGCGGCGTGGGTCGAAGCGCGGCTGGGGGTGACCCCGTCCGGCGGCGGCCGGCACCCGGACATGGGCACCCACAACCGCGTCCTCAAGCTCGGTACGGGCCGCTACCTGGAGGTGATCGCCGTCGATCCCCAGGCCCCCCGCCCCGCCTTCCCCCGCTGGTTCGGCCTGGACGACCCCGCCATGCAGGCGCGCCTCGCCACCCGGCCGCGCCTGGTGGCCTGGGTGGCACGCACCCCCCATCTGGATACCCTGGCGGAAAAAGTCTACGGCCGGCCGGTGCGGGTGCAGGCCATGCGGCGCGGCGGCCTGCGCTGGCGCTTCGCCTTTACCCGCGACGGCTCCCTGCCCGGCGGCGGCCTGCTCCCCCACCTGATCCAGTGGCAGGCGCCCGCGCACCCCTCCGCGGACATGCCGGAATCGGGCTGCACCCTGCTGGGGCTCGAAGGCGCCCACCCGCACCCGGAAAAGCTGCGGTCGGCCGTATCGCTGGCGGGAGTCGACGAGGTCATCACGATCTTTGCGGCATCAGCCCGGCGCCCCCCGGGCCTCCGCGCCCGCATGCAGACCCCCCGCGGCACGGCTTTCCTGGATTGAATCCTCCCCTTTTTTTCCGTCGCTATGTAATCGATTACCGATTTTTTGGGAAAGATATTCCACAATCTCGAACGGCAGTTTTTTTCATACCATCTCTTATCCTACCGAATTTACTGGATTCACCTCCTTCCGACCCTCTGGCACCTTTATTGCTTGCGGGTAATACTGATCGCTCCTAACTTCAAACACGGGATGCCGCAACCGCATACCCGTGACGGGCGCAACAAATACGATATCGACCGCAAACGAAAGGAGGGAATTTCAGGGCAGCACCTCCACCGACGACGGCCGAATGGCCCGCAAAGGCATTCCGATCAATCGGAAAAGAAAGGAGCGAATTTCATGAAAAAGGTTATCGTTTGTATGCTATTGCTGTTTTTCGTTTTCGGCGGCGTCTGCCTGGCCGATCCGACGTCCACCGACGACCTCTGGGACGTCAGCCAGGGGAGTGTCGTCACCGCCACCAGCGGTGTCATAACCGGTTCTTATGCGGACAACATGTTTGGGAACGTTCATGACGGTACTCTGGAGCCATACAGGACCCTGTTTAAAGATGGTCAGGAATCCGGCTTCACTCACTGGATCGAATGGCAAAGCCACTCAATCATGACCCTGAAAAGTTTCAATCTCGTTGCAGCACATGACGGCGATAGCACATACATTCCGGGATCGATTAATCGGAGGGGGTTTTCGGAATTTAAGCTGTTTGCCTGGGATGGATCGGACTGGTCCTCGATATTCGATTACGCGACCGACGATGATGGTGACGGTTGGTATGGCGGGGGCACCACTTTTACCGCAAAGAATTGGCTTGAACTGACCGTCAACCTCGATTCTCCCGTGATCGCGCAGTTTTTCAGGGCCGAGTTCGTGCAAGCCGGCGGTACCTATGGAGGCGGCCCAAGAGTCGTGGAACTTGACGGATACGACCACTACCTGGGAGACGACGAAGGCGGCAATCCGGTACCCGAGCCGACCACCGTCCTGCTGCTGGCCATGGGCCTGCTGGTGCTGGGTTGCGTGCGGCGCCGCATGCTTCAGACCGCGTAATTGCGTTCCGGCTGCTCTGCGAGCTGCCATTTACCGCAATGCAACAGGCGGCGGACGGCACCAGGCGTCCGCCGCCCGCCCGCACAACCCGATGCCGAACCGGCACATTCCTCCGCCGGAACGCTTTCCCGCAACCCGCCGACCGCATGCCACCGAAGCAATCGAATACAGCCGCCTTTTTTTGACCGGAAACCACACTGCAGCCCTCCCGCCCCCCCGGGTACGGCAGGGCCCCAGTAACGCCGCACTCCGTCGACACCTATGCCCACCGCCACCCGGGATTTCCCTGGAGTGTTTCCGCAATCTCCTTGACACAGACCCGATGATATGGGATACGATTAGTATGATATTAGCGTCCGGCGCGCTGCGGCCGTCTTCATCATCGGGCGAAACGGCGCCGGCAAGACACCCATCTACAGTATCAACGGTTTTTGCTTCCACGGGCGGACCGGCTCGGGGATCCGGCGGCGCATCGCATCCGTCGAACCCGGGAACCGGTCCACGAGTGTCCGGGCCGTGTGCTCCCGAAAAGCGGCGATATTCCGGCCCGCCATCCCACCGTCGGTGCGCCCCGCATCCGGGACGCACCCTCCAGACACCGCCCCCGGCCGGGCCGTGCCCGTGCCGATTCACATCGAGAGCGGCCCGCTGCGTCCTCCCCTGACAGCGGGGTACCGTGCCGCCGCCCAATGGGGGACCGCGTGGGTGGCGGTTGATGGGCGCCCGAGACGTATCACCCGCGATTTGAAAGGAGACAACCGCGTGTTTCACTGGCTCAGAGATCATCGCCGCAAGGCGATCCTGCAGGAACCCTTTCCCGCCGCCTGGCGGCGGATCATGGCCGAAAACGTCCTGCACTACACCTTTCTGGACGATGAAGAAAAACATCACCTGGAGCAGCTGGTGCAGGTGTTCATCGCCGAGAAGAAGTTCGAGGGCTGCAACGGGCTGGAAGTCACGGACGAGATCCGGGTGGTCATTGCCGCCGAGGCCTGCATGCTGGTGCTGGGACTGCCCCACGACCTTTACAGCGGACTCATTTCCCTGCTGATTTACCCCTCGACCGTGGTCGTACCCCCCTCCGAGGCGGGCGTGTTTACCCGCAGCCCGCTGATCGAACGCCCGCCCACGGCCATTTCCGGGCAGGCCTTCCTGCACGGACCGGTGATCCTGGTGTGGGACGATGTCCGCAAGGAGGCCCGCCACCCCGAGCGGGGACACAACGTGGTCTACCACGAATTCGCCCACCTGCTGGACATGTCCAGCGGGGCGGCCAACGGCACGCCCGTGCTGCACGACCGCGAACAGTACCGCCTGTGGGCGCGGGTCTTTTCCGAGGAGTACCTGGCGCTGCGCCGGAAGGCCGCCCAGGGCAAGAAAACCTTCCTGGACCCTTACGGTGCGTTGAACGAGGCCGAGTTTTTCGCCGTGGCCACCGAGTATTTCTTCGACAAGCCCGTGCAGATGCAGAAAAAACACAAAGCGCTCTACGACGTGCTGGCCGGGTTCTACCGGCAGGATACCGCCGCCCGCGAGCGCCGGCACAAGCACGGCCGTTAGATTTTTCCCTTGATTTCTTTCCGGCCGATCATATCTTTGGGCTTCTTATGAGGACAGCAAACGACTGATCCGAGGGAGCACTGCGATGAGCAAAACCCAATCATCCACGAACGCCGCCGATGCCGGGCAGGACCTGGAAAAGGCGAGCCTCGACACCGTCTACCAAAAACTCGAAACCTCTCCCAGGGGCCTCAGCTCGGAAGAGGCCCGCGCCCGGCTCGAGAAATACGGGCGCAACGAACTGGATGAGAAACAGATCAGCGGCCTGGATCGCCTGCCGACGCCCTGGCGGCGCTCAAGGCCGGCATGGCCCCCAAGGCGCGCGTGCTGCGCGACGGGAAGTTCACGGCCATCGACGCGGCCGAACTGGTGCCCGGCGACGTGATCGAAATCAAACTGGGCGACGTGGTGCCCGCCGACGTGCGTTTTATCGCCGGAGAGTACATCAGCATCGACCAGGCCGCGCTGACCGGCGAGTCCCTGCCGGTGGACAAGAAGGTCGGGGACAGCGGCTACTCCGGCAGCATCGCCAAGAAAGGCGAGATGACGGCGGTGGTGATCGCCACCGGCAGCAACACCTTCTTCGGCCACACCGCCAGCCTGGTGGCGAGCGCCGGCACCGAGGCCTCGCATTCCCAGCGGGCCGTCACCCAGATCGGAGACTTCCTGATCCTGCTCTCGCTGGCGCTGGCCTTCATCCTGGTCGGGTTCCAGGTCTACCGCGACGTGGTCATCATCGACGCCTGGAAATGGGACGACATAGTGAACATCCTGCGCATGATGCTGGTGCTGCTGATCGCCTCCATCCCCGTGGCCATGCCCACCGTGATGACCGTCACCAACGCCCTGGGGGCGCGGGCGCTGTCACGCAAGAAGGCCATCGTCTCCCGGCTCGAGGCCATCGAGGAACTGGCCGGGGTCGACGTGCTATGCTCGGACAAGACCGGCACCCTCACCAAGAACCAGCTGACCCTGGCCGAACCGATTCCCTTCGGCGACGTGGATGTCCAGCAGCTCGTCCGGGCCGGCGCCCTGGCCGCCAAGATGGACGGGGACGACCCCATCGACCGGGCCGTCATCGCCGGCCTGGAACGGCCCGAGGTGCTGGATGCGTATGAGCAGACCCGCTTCGTGCCCTTCGACCCGGTCAGCAAGCGCACCGAAAGCGATATCACCGACCCGCAGGGCCGCTCCCTGAAGTACACCAAGGGCGCGCCCCAGGTCATCATCGAACTGTGCGCGCTGGACGGCGACGAAAAGACCCGCGCCGAAGCGGCCGTGGCGGACCTGGCCGCCAAGGGCATGCGCGCGCTGGGGGTGGCCGAATCGGCCGACGGCGGCAAGAGCTGGCGATTCCTGGGTATCCTGTCCCTGCAGGACCCGCCCCGGGACGACTCCCGAGAGACCATCCAGAAGGCCAAGGAACACGGCCTGCAGGTCAAGATGGTCACCGGCGACGACGTGGCCATCGGCAGCAAGATCTCGCGGCAGCTGGGGATGGGAACCCACCTGATCGCCGCCGCCGACCTGTTCACCAAGGACATGAACATGGACCACCTGCCGAGCCGCGTCGCGCAGTGCGTGGAGCGGGCCGACGGGTTCGGCCGGGTGTTCCCCGAGCACAAGTACGGCATCGTCAAGGCGCTGCAGGACCGCGGACAGGTGGTCGCCATGACCGGTGACGGCGTCAACGACGCGCCGGCGCTCAAGCAGGCCGACTGCGGCGTGGCGGTGAGCGGCGCCACCGACGCCGCGCGGGCCGCCGCGGACCTGATCCTCACCGCCCCGGGCCTGTCGACCATCATCGACGCCATCGACGAGGCGCGGCGCATCTTCGAGCGCATCATCAACTACATCATCTACCGCGTGGCCATGACGCTGGACATCATGTTCGTGGTGGTGCTGGCGACCCTCTTCTTCGGGTTTTCGCCCCTGACCCCGGTAATGATCATCCTGCTGGCCCTGCTCGACGACGTGCCCATCATGACCATCGCCTACGACAACACGCAGCTGCGTAAGGAGCCGGTGCGCTGGCACATGCGGCGGCTCCTGATGGGTTCCACCCTGATGGGGATGCTCTCGGTGGTGCAGACCTTCATCATCCTGCTCGTCGGCATGAAATGGCTGCACAACCCCCAGTGGCAGGCGTGGCTCCCGCTGACCCAGGACCAGGTCCAGACGGCGGTTTTCCTGCAGCTCGTGGCGGGCGGCCACCTGCTGCTGTTCGTGGTGCGCACGCGCAAACCGTTCTTCAGCCGCCCCTGGCCGGCCAAGCCCCTGTTCCTGGCCGTGGTGGGCACCCAGGTCCTGGCGGTGCTGATGTGCGGCCTGGGCTGGTTCGTGACCGCCATCCCCTGGACCGTCATCGGCCTGCTGTGGGTCTACATGCTGGTCTGGATGTTCGTGCTCGACCTGGTGAAACTGGCCATTTACCGCAAGCTGGCCCACGGCGCGCACCGGCACCCGCAGTGGTACGCGGTTTTTCTGAAAAAGCGGCACCCCGGTCATTCCCTGTCCGGGGACGGACACCGCCGCCGGCCGGCCTACGCACCGCATCGTTAGCCCCCGGAAACGGGTCGGCCGCATCGGGGGCCGCGCGGCGCGGGTCAATGGTCGTCGAAGAGCTTCAACTGCCGGGGACGGGAGGGATCGTCGTCCGCCCGCTCCCCGGCATCTTCCTCTTTGGGCTCTTTCCGTTCCGGCCTTTTCGCCCGCCGCTTTTTAGGGCGCGTGCCTGTCGCGGCGGACGGCCCGCCGCTTTCGGTTTTTTCCGCCGGCGCAACGTCCTGCGCTTCCGGTTCATCGAAAAAGGATTCGGGGACGATAAACCCCTCCGGCGTCTCGTAGAAGCGGAACATGCCGGCGATCTCCGGCCGGCAGAAATCCGGGTTCCCCAATCCCAGCCCACAGGCCTTTTCGATGGCCGCGGCCTTGTTGGCGGTGGTGGCCTTGCGCGTGCCGAAATGCGTGCAGATGTCGTCGCGCGTGATGAACGGGTCGCTGTTCCGGTCGAAGAGGAAGTTCAGTCGCGCGATCACGTAAACGATGGCGGCGGCCCAGATCTCCACGCGGCCGCGCCGCAGGTTGAGCGCGTCCATGCCTGAGATGTGGTCGCACAACGCGAGGGCCAGGCCGGTGTGCTGTTCGTCGAGGCGGGCGCGCCCGAAACCCGTGATCAGCGATTCGATCTTCGCCACGCGCAGGTCCTGCCTGTCCGGGGACTGTCGCACCGCCTGCCCGTCCCGGGCCGGCTCCGCCCCCAAGCCCAGGCGCCGGCGGACGTCGTCGATCAGTTCCGAACCCACCGCCCGCATCACCGCGTTCCCCTCCATGTTCCGACGGGCCTCCAGCAGCAGGGCCTCGACCTTTTCGCGTCCGTCGGCGGTCTTCACCGCCTGGCGGGGGGTCCGGCCGTCCAGGGCGGGGACGGGTTCGTCGACCCACCCCTCCCAGTGGTCGCGCAGCATTTTTTCGATCTGCCGGCGCACCTCCGGGACCTGCATCAGTTCCTCCTGGCTCGGAAATTCATCGTCATCGCCGTCGGCCGCCGCGCTCCGTTCCATCATGGCCTCCGGGGACTCCACCGTGGTGGTCCGGTACCGGGCTGCGGTTCCCAGGCGCTTTTCGATTTCGCGGCGGATGGTCTTGGCGCGGGCCTCGGAGTTCACTTCGGCGGTGAGCCTGCGGCCGTCGATCACCACCCGGCCCAGCAGCGTGTTATCCCAGCTCTTGTGCATCTCGTTGCCGGGCTTGCTCCACGGGATCTCGGCCCGCACGATGCGGCCGTTTCTGTCCAATGTGGCTTGCGCGCGCAGGGCGTCGGCATCCTCCGTCACCGCCAGGCCGACCAGCTTGTCGAAGGCCTCCCGGGGATCTTCGATCTCGTAGTGCAGCGTGTGGAACACCAGCGGATCGCCGTCGGTGTTCTGCAAGCCGGGCGGGGTGCTCAGCTCCTCGAAGATGTCGAAATAGAGCCCGCGCAGGCCGGGGCCGGCTTCCCGGAGCACCGCTGGGGTGATCACCCCCACCTTTTCCGCCAGGGCCTTGCGGAACTCGACCAGCATCGGTTTGAAACGGGGGGGGATCAGGATCGGGCCGAGGTCGGTGAGCATGGCCACGTGATCGACCTGCACGACCCGGCCCATCAGCAGGTCTCCCGGCCGGGCGTCCCTGGACCCCATTTTCTCGATGACGTCGTACACCTCGCCGCTCAGCACGTCGCGCAGGCGAAACCCCTGGCCCGGGTTGCAGGCGACGACCTCCAGGAAACTGTGGGGCCGTTCGCCGAGTGCCTCCAGGAGCCGCCGCTGAAGGGCATCCAGCCGCTTGCCGTGATCGCGCGCATAGATCCCGGCGATGGTCTGGTGGGGCGGTATCCGGATCTCAAGATCCATTTCGTCTGACGCCAAATCGGGCCAATTCTCCGGTTCATAGGTCCAGTTGAACATGAACCACGGCATGAAAAACGGCATGTGCTCTTCCAGCTGTTCGAGTATTTCGCCGTCCTCCTCGGACCAGAACAGGAACTCGGCCGCGGCCATCAGCAGGGCGACGTCGCCGAAGGATTTCTCCGCAAACCGGGTCAGCTGCTTCATCAGCCGCTCATAGGCATCGCCCAGCCGGCGCTGAAACAGGTCCACCGGCGGCTGCGTCCTGTTCAT
>CAYZCL010000078.1:0-53139 GCA_964476595.1 uncultured Desulfobacteraceae bacterium | reverse complement strand
ACCGCCAGGAAATACACGGCCGATGGACGCGGCAGTCGGGATGCGCCGTAGACCAGCAGGAACACGGCGGCCGCATACAGCAGGCTCCCGGTCACATCGAACTTCTGCCCGCGCGCATCGGCCCATTCGCCCCGCAGGTAGCGGAGACTAACCCAGACCGATGCCGCCCCGAAGGGCACGACCACTCCGAAAATACTGCGCCACCCCACGTACCAGGTCAGCAAGCCGCCGGCGAACGGCCCCACCGACAGTCCGATGTACACGGCAGCCACGTAAACCCCGATGGCGCGGCCGCGCTTGTGCGGCGGGAATACGGAGGTCAGAATCGCCATGCCGGTGGTGACGAACATGGCCGTTCCGACTCCCTGCAGAACGCGCACGGCGATCAGCATGGGCATGCAAACAGTAAACACCCCCGCCAGTGAGGCCGCCGTGTAGACCGCCAGCCCCCCGGTGAAAACCTTCTTGCGGCCGTAAATGTCGCCGATCTTTCCCATGGGTATCAGGAAGACGGCGACGGCCAGCAGCAGAGCCGTCGCCACCCAGCTCAGCGTCACCGCATCGGCGGCAAATTCCTTCTGGATGGCCGGCAGGGCCACGTTGACCGAGGAAATGATGAAGGGCCCCATGAAGGAAGAGAGCGCGGCAGCGAAAAGGGCCGATTTTTCTCGGGTTTCAGACTCTCTCAAAACACACGCCCCTTTTGGCCGGGCGGTCCGTCACCGGCACCTTGACAGTCGTTTGGTATAAAGATATACTTTTATATCATTTAACCGGTCAAGATGTTTGAATATTTATTTTTACGGGGCGGGACAGCGTGGAGCGCGACAACACCATCGCCTATTATTACCAGGTTGCCGAGACGCTCAAGGGGCGCATCGAGTCCCGCGAGTATCCCCCCGGCAGTCTGCTGCCCTCCGAGAAAGACCTTTCCGTCGAGTTCGGCGTCAGCAACATCACCATCCGCAAGGCCATGTCGCTGCTGGTGGAACAGGGCCTGGTGGTGCGTCGGCGCGGGGTGGGCACCCGCGTGCTGGAAACCGGTGACCACCGCATCCCCCTCAAGATCACGGGTAACTTCGGAGACTGGGTGGACTCGGCCCTCAGCCGCAGAGAGAAACTGACCATCGAGGTCCTCGAAATGGCGACGGTCCCCTGCCCCCACCCGGTGGCCACGACCCTGAGGCGTGCGCCGGGCAGCGACATCTGGCGCCTGAAACGCATCCGCAAGCTCAAGCGCGAACCCATTTCCTACTACATCAACTACGCTCTCCCGGAACTGATGAAGGGCGTCGCTGCAACCGATTTCGAAAAAAAGAACTTCATTGAGGTGTTCCAGCGGCAGACGGGCATCACCATCGACCGGATCGAGCAGCACGTGGAGGCCACCACGGCCGACATGGACGTGGCGGCCGTGCTGCACATCGACTTCGGCGCACCGCTCTTCTTTATCACCAACATCTACTCTCCCGCCGGCGGCGGCCCCGTGGAGATCACTCACATGTACTTCCGCGGTGACCGCTACATCTACCGCAATGTTACTTCTCTGACGAAGTGACAAGGCACAAAGGGGCAAGGGCACAGAGGCACAAAGGGATGCCCGCAGGCGTCCCGAAACCCCCGGCCACATGCCGGCAACGGACTACAGACCCGCATCTTCCGGTTCGGAAAATGGCCCGGGCGATTTTGAGACCGCAGGCGTAGCGGGGCTACGTCGAGGATCTCAAATGAGCGAGAACGCTGCGCCGGGCCGGAAGATGACCGCTGTGCGCGGACACTACTGGGACATCCACCGGGGCAGCACCAACACCAACTGCGGAAACAGCACCAGCAGTGCGATCACCACGATGATGGGCACCAGGAAGGGCAGCATGGCCCGCACCACCTTCTCGAAGGGCATCTTGGTGATGCCCACCAGCACGTAAAGGACGTTGCCGAAGGGCGGCGTGATGACCCCCACCGACAGGGAGATGACCATCAGCACGCCGAAAAAGAGCGGATCGATGCCCAGCATCTTGATCATGGGCACCATGACGGGAGTAAAGATGAGCACCGACTCGATCACCGACATGAAGCAGCCCACCACCAGGAAGAAAAAGGTGATGATGAACAGGAGCACGGTGGTGTTGGTGGACACCTGCATGATCATCTCCGCCAGTGTCAACGGAATCTGGATTCGCACCAGCAGCCATCCGTAGAGCACGGCGATGGAAATGATGAACAGCACGATAGCGGTGAACTCGATGGTGGTGTAGAAAACCTCCAGCAGGTCCTTCCAGGTGATGTCGCGGTAGACCACCATTCCCAGCACCATGGCGTAGGCGCTGGCCACCACCCCGGATTCGGTGGGGGTGAAGATGCCCGACCAGATACCACCCACGATGATCACCGGCGTCATCAGCGACAGCAGCGCCCGCCGCGACAGCCGGAAAACCTCTCCCAGCGGCGGCCGCGGTTGGATAGGCATCTCCACGCGGAAAGACAGCAGCCAGGTCATCAGCATCAGGCTGCCGCCCAGCAGGATGCCGGGGATCACCCCGGCGATGAACAAAGCCCCCACGCTGACGTCGCCCAGCCAGCCGTAGATCACCATGGCCACGCTGGGCGGGATGATGGGGCCGATGACCGAGGAGGCCCCGGTGATGCCGGTGGTGTAGTCCAGCGGGTAGCCCTGCTCCTTCATGGCCCGGATCTCCAGGGTCCCCAGACCGGCGGCGTCGGCTACGGCGGTGCCCGACATGCCCGCGAAGATCATGCTGGCCAGCACGTTGACGTGCCCCAGCCCGCCCCGCAGGTGTCCCACCAGGGCGTTGGCGAAATCGAAGATGCGCGGCGTCACGCTGCCCTTGTTCATCACGTTGGCCGCCAGGATGAAGAAAGGGATCGCCAGGATGGGGAAGCTGTTAACCCCGTGCATCATCTTGAGCGGAAAAAGGGTCAGCGGAATGCCGGCGAAACCGTTCTCCATCCACAGTACGGCCATGCACGTCAGGCCGATGGACACGCTGACCGGCACCCCGATAATAAAGAAGAAGACCAGAAGGCCGATGAAGAGGATCAGCATTTCCACGGCTCAGTGCTCCTCCGCGGCAGCCGGATGCCGGCCGGAAAGGGCGCGCGCCGTGTTGACGAAATTGGCCACCTGGAAGACGACCATGCCGGTGACGCCCAGGAACAGCCCCAGGTAGAAGTAGCTGATGCTGATCTCCAGGGCCGTGGTCTTGGACGGGTAGCTGATCTTCATGATGTAGAGCGTCCCGATCCACACGCACACCAGGAAGATCAGGCTGAGGATGTCGACCACCAGGCGCAGCAGCGCGGAGCTGCGGCGGCCCAGGCGGTCGAGCACCACGTTGATGACGATGTGCGCCCCCCTGCGCCAGGCCGAGGCCGACCCCAGGAACACGCTCCAGACGCACATCAGGCGTGAGGCCTCCTCGGCCCAGGTGGTCGGCAGGTTCAGCAGGTTGCGGCTGACCACCTCGATGAGGATACAGATCATCATGGCGCTGAAACACACCAGCGCCCCGATATCGAAAAATCGCAGCAGGGCTTTCATTGCGTTATTTGGCCTTGGCGGCCTTCTCCACTTCCTCGGCCACTCCCGGCGCCAGCTTGCTGACGGCACGCTTGATGGCCGGCATGGCGGCCTCACGGATAGCGGGCCGATCGGGCTTCACAAAAATCATGCCGTGCTTCTTGAGTTCGGCGGCGTAGAACGCATCCTTCTCGTCCTCCACCTTGGAGCCGTAATTGCGGGCCTCGGTGACGGCGTCGCGGATAAGCTTCTGGTCTTTGGCATCGAGTTTGTCGAACCACACCTTGCTGGCTACCCAATGCCAGGGGAAGTAGACGTGGTTGGTCAGAATGATATACTTCTGCACTTCCCAGAGCTTGCGTGAATACGGCGAGACCAGCGAATTCTCGTGGGCTTCTACCTGCCCGGTCTTCATGGCCAGATAAATCTGGGGGGCGGGAATAACGGTGGGCAAGGCACCAAGCTGTTTCCAGACATCCACCCAGATGGGAATAGCCGGCAGCCGCATTTTGAGTCCCTTGATATCGGCCGGCTCGACAATCTTGCGGTTGGCGGTCATCTGCCGCGGGGCGCGTTTCTGTGGACCGAAATCAATAACACCGCCCTTCTGGGCCGCCAGCGCGCGGATCTTGTCGCCCATGGGTCCCTTGAGGTAGGCCACGATACTCTCCCATGACGGCATGTAGAAGGGAATCGTGATGGGATCGTACTGCTTGGCAAACATGGTGCGGAAGATGCCGCCGGTCAGCGCCATCTGGGTTTGGCCGATCTTCATCAGCTCCAGCACGGCCTTTTCCTTGCCCAGCTGCCCGCTCATGAAGATCTTGACCTGCATACGGCCGTTGGACTTCTTCTCGACGATCTCCTTGAACTTCTTGATGGCGGCCTCTTCGGACCCGCCGGGTTTCATGGTGCAGTTGACATCGATGCTGATGTCCGCCGCCGACAGCGGCCCGCCGACCATCAACAGGGCCAGCAGGGCAACAAAAACCAACGTCATTTGCTTTCTCATGGGATACTCCTCCTTCTGCAGTTGGTGGTGCGGTGGCACCGGTTTTGAAAGACAATCGCCCTCACTCGAAGCGCAAAATTCATTCGGCGGTCCTTGTGGACCGGTGTGACTCCGGGGGAAAACGCCCCGAAAGATTTCCCTCATATGACCCCCTCATCGCGCAGCCGTTCGATTTGGTTCGGGGCGAACCCGGCCTCGGCCAGCACTTCGTCGGTGTGCTCTCCGAGCTGCGGCGACGGCCGCCGCAGGCGAGCCGGGGCCTCGCTCATCTTGACGGCAAACCCCGGCATCCTGACCGGCCCCGAAGGCTGGTCGGAGGTCAGCACCATCTGCTGGTGGAGCACCTGGGGATCGGAGAAGACCTCCCGCAGGTTTTGGATGGGGCCGCAGGGCACCCCTTCGCGGTTGAGCAGCTCGATCCACTCGGCACACGTGCGCCCGGCGATGCGCCGGGCCACGATGCGGTTAATGTCCCGGCGGTGCCGCATGCGGTCGCGGTTGGTGGCAAAACGCGGGTCGCAGCGCACCTCGTCCATGTCCAGCGCGCGGCACAGGTTCAGCCAGTTCTTCTCGGTGCTGGGCGCGATCGCCAGGGGGCCGTCCGAGGCGTGAAAGACTCCGTAGGGCGCCACCACCATGTGATCGTTGCCGGTACGCGGCGGCAGCCGGTCGGTGGCAAAATAAGCCCCCGAGGCGAAGGTGAACATGCTGATCAGGCTGTCCACCATGGCCACCTGCACCTCCTCGCCGTGCCCGCCCCGCCCCCGCCGGTGCAGGGCCACCAGGATGCCGAAGGCGGCGTACAGGCCTGCGATGGTGTCGGAGATGGGAATGCCCGCCCGCTGGGGGTCCATGTCCTCGCTGCCGTTGAGGCTCATGAATCCCGACACGGCCTGGGCGATGAAGTCGAAGGCCGGGCGGTGGCTGTAAGGACCGGTCTTGCCGAAGCCCGAGACGGCGGCGTAAATCAGCCGGGGGTTGATCCGCTGCAGCATCTCGCGGCCCAGCCCCATGCGTTCCATGACACCCGGCCGGTAGTTTTCCACCAGCACGTCCGCCCGCGCCGCCAGGCGCCGGATGACCTCCTTGCCGCCTTCGGTGCGCAAATTCAGCACGATGCTGCGCTTGTTGCGGTTGATATTGACGAAGAAAGGGTTTTCCCCATCGCCCGTGATGCCGGCCACCCGCGCCGGGTCGCCCCGGGGGGTCTCCACCTTGACAACGTCGGCCCCGAAATCGGCCAGCAGCATGGTGCAGAAGGGTCCCGCCAGTACGCGGGTCATGTCCAAAACTCTGATTCCGGAAAGCGGCATCGCCATCTCGTTGTGGTTACAGGTGTCAGCTGTCGCGTCTGCGTGTTTCGTCACGGGGCCCTCCGCCCACGCCGCAGATGCGGGCGGCCAGGCGCGGGTCGCGCGGGCCGCTTTTCATGACCTGGCCCGGCAGGGTGAACCCCAGGATCTCCTCCAGGCGGTGGGCCGCCGGGATGAGTTCCCGCAGGTCGACGCCCGTCTCCACGCCCATCTCCTCGAGCATGAAGGCCACGTCGGCGGTGGCCAGGTTGCCGGCCGCCCGGGGAACGTAAGGACATCCCCCGATGCCCCCCAGCGCGGTGTCGAAACAGTCGGCCCCGGCCTGCAGCGCGGCCAGCAGGTTGGCCATGGCCGTGCCGCGGTTGTTGTGAAAGTGCAGCACCGGGCGCGTGTCCGGGAACCGTTCCCGGAAAGCCGCCACGCGCCGGTACACGCGCACGGGATCGGCCATGCCGGTGGTGTCGGCCAGGATGACGGTACGGGCGCCGCGGCGCACGTACTGCGCCACGATGCGAAACACGTCCGCTTCGGGCACATCCCCCTGAAAGGGGCAGCCGAAGGACACGGCCACCGAACCGATGACGCGCACGCCGGCGGACAGGGCGATTTCAAAGACCTCGTCCAGGCCGGCCAGCGACGCATCGATGCTGCGCCGGATGTTCTCGCGGTTGTGGGCCTCGCTGGCCGATATGACCACCACGATCTCGTCGACGCCGGCGTCCACGGCGTCCCGGGCGCCGCGGGCATTGGGAACCAGGGCGGCGTAGGCGGCCCGGCCCCGGGGCACGCCGGCCATGACGGCGGCGGCGTCTTTCAGCTGGGGAACCGCCTTGGGGCTCACGAAGGAAGTCGCCTCCACCCGGCGGATGCCGGCGGCCACCACGGCCGTGATGATTTCCAGTTTCCGCTCCGTGGGCACGAAGCGCTCCACGGACTGCAGCCCGTCGCGCAGCGCCACCTCCCGCAGCGTCACTTTGTCCGGCAGATTCATCGACTCCCCCTTTGCAGGGCCCTTGCAGGCGGTCCGTCGTTTATTGCGCCGCCGGCGCGCTTTCGGGCCTCAGGCGGGTGTAGCCCCACAAGCCCGCTGCGGCCACGGCGCCGGCCGCCGTCAACAGCGCCGAGGGCAGCAGGATCAGCGCCCCGGCGGCCGTCAGCAACAGCCGCGGCGCCATGCCCAGGCGCCGGTTGAAGTAGCCCATGAAACCCGCCGAGAGCAGCGTCAGGGCCGCCGCGGCGCGCGCCACGCCTAGCACCGTTTGCCACCAGGGCCCGATGAGCACCAGTCCCGGGTAGTAGGCAAACAGGAACGGCAGCAGAAAGGCTGCAAAGCTCAGCTTCAGCCCGAAGCGCGCCGTCTCCACCCAGTTGGCCTCGGCCATGCCGGCGGCGATGAAGATGGCGCCGCACACCGGCGGCGTCACGGCCGACAGGATGGCCATGTAGAAGACGAACAGGTGCGCGGCCATGGGCGGCACCCCGAGTTCGATGAGCACCGGCCCGCCCACCACCACGGCCACGATATAGGCGGCCGTGGTGGGCACTTCCATGCCCAGCAGGATACTGGTCAGGCCCGTGAGCAGCAGCGCCGCGAAGAGGCTGTTCTGGCTGAAGGCCAGGATGCCGGCGCTGACCTTGACGCCCAGGCCCGTGAAGGCGATAATGGCAATGATCACCTGGGCGCTGGCGCAGATGCTGGCGATCAGGGCCGCCTGCCGGGCGCCGCTGCGCACCGCCTTTTCCAGTTTGCCCGGCACGGCGCGCGCCTCGAATTTCAGTTCCTCGTCCAGCAGTGCCAGGGGCAGCGTGGCCATCACGGCCCAGAAGGCGGCGTACTGGGGCGTGTAGCCGCGAAACAGCCAGAAGGCCAGCATGCCGAAGGGCACCAGGAAGAACCCGCTCACCCTCAGGGTGTCGGCCCAGCCCGGGATGTCTTCGGACCGCATGCGGCCGTAGCCGCTGCGCAGGGCGTAGAAGTGGATGCCCAGGCCCACGGCGAAAAAGTACAGCAGGGCCGGCAGCAGCGCGCTCAGGGCGATGGTCAGGTAGGGCGTCTGGATCAGTTCCGCCATGATGAAGGCGCCAGCCCCCATGATGGGCGGCATGATCTGCCCGCCGGTGCTGGCCACCGCCTCCACCGCCGCCGCCAGAGCCGGGTCGTAGCCCAGGCGCTTCATCATGGGGATGGTGAAGGCCCCGGTGGAGGCCACGTTGGCGCTGGCACTGCCCGACACCGACCCGAACAGGGCGCTGGAAACCGTGGCCACCTTGGCCGGCCCGCCGGTGTAGCGTCCCGCCAGGCGCAGCGAGATGCGCAGGAAGCCGGTGCCGCCGCCGGTGTGCACGATGAAAGCTCCCAGGAACACGAAGATGGCAATGATGTTGGCGCTCACCCCCAGCAGCTGTCCCCAGATACCGCCGGTGGTCAGGTACAGCATGCTCGACAACGTCGCCAGGCTGTACGGCGGGTGCCCGAAGCGTCCCGGGATGAGGTGTCCGAAAACGGCGTAGAGCAGGAACAGCAGCGCGATGACGGGCAGCGCCGGCCGAACCATGCGCCGTGCAGCCTCCAGGATGATGAGCGTCAGCAGCAGCCCGGCCCAGATCTGGAAGGGCCCCGTGGCCGTGCCGTACTGGTCGATGATGGCGTGGTAGCGGAAAAAGACGTACAGCGACAGCGCCACGCCCGTCAGGCACAGCAGCAGGTCCCACAGCCGGCGCCGGGCGGTGCGCACGGCATCGCCGCCCAGGAAGATCAGAATCAGCGCCAGGCTCAGGTGAATGGAGCGCTCGCGCATGTTGGGCATGAAGGCGTATACCGGCAGCAGAATCTGGTAGACGGCGAAAATCACCGAAACCGTCAGTATGAACCGTCTGCCGGGAACCGCGGGCAATTTGGCATCCTCCTGTCATGTTCTGCGGAACCGACTCTTTGAGCCGGGTCTACTTGAGTGCATCGTCCACTTTGAACCCGATCTCGTTGTAATAGCGCAAGGCCCCGGGATGCACCTTGGCGCGCAGCTGGTTGAGGCCCTCCATCTTGACCAGCTTCATGGCCGGGTGGGATTTTTCCCACACCTTGCGGTTCTCCCAGAAGGCCTTGGTGATGGCGTAGGCCACGTCGTCGGGCAGGCTGGCCACGGTGTAGGTGCCCACCAGCAGGCTGATGGTCTTGACGTCCTTGTCCACGCCCTTGTAGAGGCCGGCCGGGATGACGTAGCGGGCGAACTTTTTTGAAACCTTCCGGTAGTCGGCGTCCTTGAGTTCCAGCAGCCGGATGGGCGTAGTGGCGGCGATCTCCGAGACCAGCGAGGCCGGTGCCGAGCTGGCCGTGGAAAAGCCCACCGCGCGCCGGTTCTTGACGGCCTGCACGCCCTCGTTGAGGTCCACCTGCAGCAGCTCGACCTTGTCCTTGACGCCGATGACGCCCAGGATCTGCATGGTGAAACGCGCCCCGGCCGAACCGGCCCCGCCGGGAATGAAACGCTTGCCCGCCAGCCCCCGCAGGCTGGTCACACCGCTGTCGCGGCGCACCACCCAGTGCATCACCAGCCCGGGAATGGGCCACAACGAGCGGATCTGGTCATAACCGCCGTCCTTGAACTTGCCCTTGCCGGCCATGGCCGCGGCGATGAGCACCGGCGGGGAGGTGAACAGGTAGTTGGTGCGCGTCTTGCTCTGCTTGACGTTGACCATGGAACCGGGACTGTCCTCGACGGTCACTTCCACGTCGGGGTCCCCGGCCATGATGGCATTGGCCTGGCCCACGGCAAAGGTGTAGTAGGTCGACGTCTGGCGGGCGCTCTTGAGCACCAGCCGCTTCTTGGCAACGGCCGTCCCGGGAACCGCCAGGCTGGCACAGACCAGCGCAATGATAAAGCCCGACATCCATTTCTTCCGCATGGCAATCACTCCTTGTCGCTGACGCGGACACAGCCCGCGTACGGTTATTGCGCAATCCACTTCTTCTTGAGTTTGGCGAACTCGCCCTTGACCTTCATCTGGTGGACGAACAGGTTCATCCAGTTGAGGAAGGGTTGGTCGTCGCGGGGCACCATGTAGCCGAAATCGTCGCGGGTGAAAGGTTCATCCGGCGACACGGCGTAGAGCTTGTCGTTGTGGGCAGCCACCAGCATGGCCTCCACGTTGTCGGTGATCATCACGTCCACATCACCGGCGGCGATCTTGGCCGGGATGTCCAGGTTCTTGGGAACCACCACGATCTGGGCTTTCTTGATGTGGGCCCTGACGAATTTCTCGTTGGTTCCGCCGGGATTGACGGCCACCTTGACGCCCGGCTGGTCGATGTCGGCCAGTGTCTTGAAGCGGTCCTTGTCGGCCTTGCGGATCAGCGGGGATTTACCCACGTTGATGTAGGGATCGGTGAGCCCGACCTTCTTCTGGCGCGACAGGTTGCGCGTGATGCCGCACATGGCCACGTCGTATTTTCCCTCCAGGATGCCCCCCACCAGGGTCTTCCAGGTGGTTTTCACGAAGCGCACCTCGACGCCCATGGCCTCGCCGAGCTTCTTGGCGACATCGATGTCGTGGCCTTCGTATTTGCCGGTGTCGGGGTTCATAAAACTGAAGGGTTTGTAGTCACCGGTGGTGCCCACCAGGATGTAGCCACGCTCGGCGATGGTGTCCAGCAGCGAGGTCTGGGCGGCCGGCAGGGCGGCCGGCAGCACCAGCGAAAAAACGAGCAGTGCCAGGATGACGATACCGAGTCTGTTGGATCGTTTCATGGAGTCCCTCCTCTTTGGTGTGATGAACCTGAGTCGAGCGAATTTCGAGTTGGCCGCGGATACGGGGAGCCCGAAACACGCTGCTCAGGAGGAAATGACAAACGACACCCGGTGCCGCCGGAACCGGTCATACGGCCTAAAGCGCCGCCAGACGGGACGCCACGCGGTCCCCCACCTCGGTGGTGCCCATGCCCATGCGGCCGGCGTTCATGCTCTCGAGATCCTTCTCGATGGTCTGCATGACGGCCCGCTCGACCATGTCGGCCGCCTCGGCCTGGCCCAGGTGGCTGAGCATCATCTGGCCGGCCATGATGGCCGCCAGCGGGTTGATCACATTCTTGCCGGTGTACTTGGGCGCCGAACCTCCGATGGGCTCGAACATGGCCGTACCCTCGGGGTTGATGTTGCCCCCGGCGGCGATGCCCATGCCGCCCTGGATCATGGCGCCCAGGTCGGTGATGATATCGCCGAACATGTTGTCGGTCACGATGACGTCGAACCACTCCGGGTTCTTGACCATCCACATGCAGATGGCGTCTACGTGGGCGTAGTCGGTCTCCACGTCGGGGTACTCGGACGCCAGTTCGCGAAAGGTGCGCTCCCACAGGTCGAAGGCGAAGGTCAGCACGTTGGTCTTGCCGCACAGGGTCAGTTTTTTGCGGGGGCGCCTGCGGCAGTGTTCGAAGGCGAAGCGCAGGCAGCGTTCGACACCCTTGCGCGTGTTGATGGACTCCTGGACGGCGATCTCGTCGGCGGTGCCCTTCTTGAGGAAACCGCCGGCCCCGGCGTAGAGGCCTTCGGTATTCTCGCGCACCACGTCGAAGTCGATGTCGGCGGAGCCCTTGTCCTTAAGCGGAGTGTCGACCCCGGGGTACAGCTTGATGGGCCGCAGGTTGATGTACAGGTCCAGCGCAAAACGCAGGTTTAACAGAATGCCCTTTTCCAGGATGCCCGGCTTGACGTCCGGGTGGCCGATGGCGCCCAGATAAATGGCGTCCAGCTGCCGCAATTCCGCCACGGCTCCGTCGGGCAGGGTCTCGCCGGTCTTGAGATAGCGCTCGCCGCCGAAATCGTAGTGCACCAGCTCGTAGGAAAAGCCGGCCTTGTCGGCCGCGGCTGCAAGGACCTTCAGGCCCTCGGCGATGACTTCCGGCCCTGTACCGTCCCCGGGAATGACACCGATCCGGTAATGCTCCTTCATACATGGCTCCTTTCGATCGCGCCGCTCGGCGCAAAAGGTATGCTAATCACTATAAAAGTATACTAATATACTGTTTTGGGTCTTGTCAAGAAACGCCGCTGAAACTTTTGGCCCACCGGTCGGACGGGAAGATTCAACCAAGGGCATCCGCGACACGCGCGCCGCCGGCCGCGCGCGATTGTCCCGACCCGGCCGTTAAAATGGCTTGACAAAACGGCCCGTGCGCAGGAAAAACCGCAATTGTCGGCACGGCCGCCGCGTCGCCGTGCCCCAAGGACGCCATGACACCTGAAAACCCCACCATCCTGTGCCCCGGGTGCAAACGCCTGATCGGGCTCGACGAACGCCGCTGCCCCCACTGCGGATTGCGCCGCCCGGGGTCGAAACTCAAACGCCTGCTGCGCGGCGCCGACGAACAGGCCCTCATGTGGTGGATCAAGGGAATCATCTACGCCAACGTGGCCATGTTCATCGTCTCGCTGGCGGCCAAAGCCGGGGGCATCCGTTTTTCGGCCAACCCGCTCTACTTTCTCTCCCCGGACAGCAACGCCCTGCTGGTGCTTGGCGCCACCGGGTCGCTTCCCGTCCATCGCCTGCACCGCTGGTGGAGCCTGCTCTCGGCCGGTTACCTACACGGTGGCGTCCTGCACATCTTCTTCAACATGGCCGCCTTCCGCCAGCTGGCCCCCCTGGCCCTGCGCGAGTATGGCCCCTGGCGCATGTTCACCATCTACACCCTGAGCAGCGTTTTCGGATTCTGGGTGTCGGTCCTGGCCGGTGTACCGCTGACCATCGGCGCTTCGGCCGCCGTGTGCGGCCTGATCGGCGCGCTGGTCTATTTCGGCAAGGCGCGCGGCGGCGACTGGGGCCGGCTGGTGTACCGTCAGATCGGGGGTTGGGCCGTGGGCATCCTGCTGTTCGGGATGCTCATTCCGGGCATCAACAACTGGGGGCACGCCGGCGGCTTCGCGGCCGGCGTGGCGCTGGGGTTCATCCTGGGGTACGTGGAGAAAAAACCGGAGAATGCGTTTCACCGCGCACTCGGCGGCCTGTGCCTGCTGGCCACCGCGGCGGTGCTGGTCTGGGTGATCTTCCTGGCCGTCATGTTCCGCATTTACGCCTGAAGGGCGATTCCTATTCCTGTTCTCTGAGGAGCGCGCGGGCCACCTCGATGTCGTAGGCCCGCCGGGGGTCGAAGGCACCCCGCCGGTACATGCCGGCCGCCTGCCGCACGGCCTCGTAAGGCACCCAGCCGTGCTGCTCCCACATGCCGGGATCATCGGCGTTCCACATGCGGAAACACACTTCCCGCCCCACTTCGCGCACGTACATGCGCACCTGGCGGTTGTCGGGAAAGGGATAGTAATAAACGCCCCGATCGTCTTTCATCTTTTTCCCCCTTGAGCGGCGGCGCCCCTACTTCAGGCTGTCCCAGATATTCTGTGCCTGCCGGGTCATGTCGGCTTTGGTTTCCGGCGCCGGCATGGGCTTGCCGCCGTCACGGTACCCGCGCAGCCGGGCGATGCGCTCTTCCAGGGGCGGGTGGGTGGAGAACAGCGTCGCCAGGCTGCCGCCGGAGAGGGGGTTGACGATGAACATGTGGGCCGTCTGGGGACTTGCCTGCATGGGCACCTGCCGGGAATAGGCCCCCAGCTTCTCCAGTGCACTGGCCAGGCCCTCGGAATTGCCGGCAAAGGCCGCGCCGGTGGAGTCGGCCAGATACTCTCGGGAACGCGAGATGGCCATCTGGATGAGCATGGCCCCGATGGGCGCCAGAATGGACATGACGATCAGGCCAATGGCGCCCATGCCGCCGCCCTCTTCGTCTCCGCCGCGGCCGCCGCCGAAAATGGCCGACCAGCGCGCCATGGTGGCCAGCATCATGATGGCGCCGGCCATGGTGGCCGCCACGGTGCCAATCAAAATGTCGCGGTTCTTGACGTGGGCCATCTCGTGGGCCAGGACGCCCTCGAGTTCGTCGCGGCTCATGACCCGCACCAGGCCTTCGGTCACCGCCACCACGGCATGCTCCGGGTTGCGGCCGGTGGCGAATGCATTGGGCGACTGCTGGGGAATGAGGTAGACCTTGGGCATGGGCAGTCCGGCCCGCCGGGCCAGCCCGCTGACGATATTGTAGAGCTCCGGGGCCTCCTGGGCCGTAATTTCACGCGCCCGGTACATCTTGAGGACCATCTTGTCCGAGTACCAGTAGCTGAAGAAATTCATGCCCGCCGCAATGACGAAGGCGAAAATCATCCCCTGGCGCCCGCCGATCAGGCCGCCGATGAAAACCAGGAAAACCGTCATCCCGGCCAGCAGCACCGCAGTTCTGATCTGATTCCCCATATTCTCCTCCGAGTCATGAAACCATCGGCCGTCGGGTATCCGCTTGTTGGAGGTGGCACCCGACCTTTCCGGCCGGGCACCATTTCGCGGTTACCTGACGGCGGACGGCGGATACCCTGCTTACTCCCGGCTCCCCCTTTCCTACACAACCCCCTGGTCCAGCATGGCGTCCACCACCTTGAGGAAACCGGCGATGTTGGCGCCCACCATGTAGTTACCGGGGTGGCCGTACTGTTCGGCGGCGTCCAGGCAGGTCTTGTGGATGCTGGCCATGATCATCTTCAGGCGGTTGTCCACCTCCTCGCGGCTCCAGGAAAGGCGCATGCTGTTCTGGGTCATCTCCAGGCTGGAGACCGACACGCCGCCGGCGTTGGCCGCCTTGCCCGGTCCGTAGAGCACCCCGTTGTCCTGCAGGATGTCGATGCCCTCGGGCGTGGTAGGCATGTTGGCCCCCTCGCAGACCACCCACACCTTGTTGTTCACCAGGTTCTGGGCGTCCCTGCCGTTGATCTCGTTCTGGGTGGCGCTGGGGAAAGCGCAGTCGGCGTTGTGGTTCCACAACGGATTGTAGTCCAGCTCCGGGTCCACCGGGGTGTAGACGGCCTGGGGGTACTTTTCGGCGTACTCCTTGATGCGGCCGCGGCGGACGTTCTTGAGCGTCTTGACGAATTCCAGCTTTTCCCGGTCGATGCCTTCCTCGTCGTAGATGTAGCCCGAAGAGTCCGACAGGGTCACCGGTTTGGCATTGAAGTCCAGCAGTTTTTCGACGGTGTACTGGGCCACGTTGCCGGAACCGGAGACCAGGCAGACGGCGCCTTCCAGGGTCTTGCCGTTGTCCGCGAGCATCTCGGAACAGAAATAGACCGACCCGTAGCCGGTGGCCTCCGGGCGGATCAGGCTGCCGCCCCAGTTGAGGCTCTTGCCGGTCAGCACGCCGGTGAACTCGTTGCGCAGCTTCTTGTACATGCCGAACAGGTAGCCGATCTCCCGGCCGCCCACGCCGATGTCGCCGGCCGGCACGTCCGTGTTGGGGCCGATATGGCGGTACAGCTCGGACATGAAAGCGTGGCAGAAACGCATGACCTCGTTCTCGGACTTGCCCTTGGGGTCGAAGTCCGACCCACCCTTGCCGCCGCCCATGGGCAAGGTGGTCAGCGCATTCTTGAACACCTGCTCGAAGGCCAGGAACTTCAGGATGCCCAGGTTCACCGAGGGGTGAAACCGCAGGCCGCCCTTGTAAGGGCCGATGGCGCTGTTCATCTCGATGCGGAAGCCGCGGTTGACCTGCACCTCGCCGCGGTCGTCCACCCACGGAACCCGGAACATGATCACCCGTTCGGGCTCCACCAGGCGCTCCAGGATCTTCGTCTCACGGTAAATGGGGTTCTGGTCCAGCACGGGCTTGATGGACAGCATGACCTCCATCACCGCCTGGTGAAATTCCCGCTGTTCCGGATCCTTGTTCTTGATCAACTCCATGATGTCCTGCATTCCTGTCCCCTCCCCTTTCGGTTGTTGACTGCGGTCTTGGCGTGAACCGCCGTAAAAAAGCATGTGAAATCAAACCACTGGGCGACGCTGCGCTCTCAGGCTTCAGTTTTCGAGCCGGCCGCCCCACTGCAGGCCCTGATACACGCAATGCAATGGAAAATCAAACGAAACCGTTGGCCCGGCCGTCATCCCTCCATGTCGAATTCCTTGAACTCCAGCCAGTAGCCGCTGCCGCCGAGGTAGTCCAGTTGGGCCTGCACCACGTCGATGTGGCCCTCCTCGATTTCCAGGAAGCGGGCAAACATCTCGCGGGCGGGGCGGTCCATTTCCGCCGCCATGCGGCGATAGAAATCGCTGGTGTCGATTTCGGCCTTCAGCGCCCGGCCCAGGATGCGCTTTTCGTACTCGATGGCCCCCAGGATGGCGCTTTCAAGATCCATGCGTCTGCTCCCCTGCCCGGCTGCGGCGGAAGCACATCAGGTAGTTCACACTGGTGTCCCGGCAGAGGCGGTAACGTCGTGTAAAGGGATTATAGCACAATCCGGTCGTCTGCCGACAGGAAAGATTCTCGCATGCCCCCCAGGCGGCCAGTTCCGCGGGTTTCACGAAACGGGCGTGCCGGTGGGTCCCCCGAGGCAGCAACCGCAGCACGTACTCGGCACCGACGATGGCAAACAGGAACGACTTGAAGTTGCGGTTCAGGGTGGCGAAAAAAACCAGTCCGCCGGGGGCCGCCAGCCGGCCGCAGGCGCGCACCACGGAGGCGGGCCGCGGCACGTGCTCCAGCAGTTCCATGCAGGTAACCACCCCGAAACGCCCCGCGGCGATGTCGGCCAGGGATTCCACGGTGGTCAGAAGGTAGTCCACCTGCAAGCCGCCGGCCGCGGCGTGGCGTCGGGCGGCGCGCAAGCTGGTCTCGCTCATGTCGATGCCGGTGACCCTGGCGCCCCGGGCCGCCAGGGCCTCGCTCAGAATCCCCCCGCCGCAGCCCACGTCGAGCACCCGCGCGCCGCGCAGTTCGGCGTGTGCCTCGATGAACGCCAGGCGCAGGGGATTGATGTCGTGCAGCGATCGGGACGGCCCCTGCGGGTCCCACCAATGGTCGGCCTGACCGTCGAAACGGGCGATCTCCCGGCTGTCGATGTTGGGGGCAAACACGTCAATACCGCCAGCCGGGTCCGCAGAACCCCCACGGGCCGCCGTAGGGCCAGTAGGCGCCGCCGTAAAAGCCACCGTAGAACCAGGGACCGACACAACCGCCGTAGGGACGGGTCTGACGATACTCGGGCCACAGGTAGGTTTCGACGCTGTCGAGCTTCAGGTACTGGTAGCGGTGTCCCTCTTCCTCGAGTTCAACCTTGCCCGTGACCTTGCCGGCCACGGTCACTAGGCGGTCCCTGAGATAGACTTCCGGGTCCAGGAACTCGTTGACCGTCACCACGAAGCGCCCGCGCGACTTGTCACGCGAAGCGGGTTCTTCCCCCAGGCGCAGCGGGGTCTCCAGCACGTAGATGTCGGTCTGTTGGCCGCGGTTGACGGTGCGGATGATGTACCCTCCCAGGATAACGACTTTTCCCAGGTAGGCCTCGGTGTCCTGCATGAGCGCCTGGAAAGGCACCGACGACGGAACGGCCTGCTGCCGCACGTCGCGCGAAATCACGGCACACGAACACAGCAGCGCCGCCAGCCCCACCGCCAGCAGCCCGCGCAGCAAACGCCCCGGTTCAACCGCCCCCCGAAATCTCATCTCCTCACCGCATTTGCCTGATTCAAAAAAGGGTTCAACCCAAAACGCCTCTTCAATGCCTCCCCTTCAAACTTCAACATAAGACATCCCCCGCGCTTTTCAAACCACCCGCCCGCAGGCAGCCCCTGCATCCGGCGTCAACTTCCGCCCAGGCAGCGGCGGATATTGCGCCAGGCCGCGGCCCGCACCCAGCCCAGCTTTTCCCGGAACAGCCGGTCGCTGCGGTGCAGTTTTCCGCTGTGCAGCCGGCCGGGGAACTTCTTCAGCTCGGACGGCCCGCCGTTGTAAAGCGCGTAGAGCAGGCCGCTCACGAAATCCTGGGGCACCCTGCGCTGCGCCAGGGACTTCCCGTATTTCCTGAGCGCGTAGCGCTCCAGATAGAGATTCAGGATGTCGCAGCCCGCCCGGGCATTGTACGTGATGTCCCAGCGCAGGCGGTGCAGGTTGTAGATGCCGCGCCACACGCGTTCGTTGATCTGCATCAGCCCCACCGACGAGCGGTTGTAGGACTGCAGGTAGGTCAGCTTGCGGTTCTTGACCACGAACTGCCGGTAACAGCTCTCCTGCCAGGCCGTGGCCAGCACGGTGCGCCGGAAGAAACCGGACGGCAGCGCAGCCGATTTGGATTCGGGTTTCCGCCGGGTGGCGGCGGCCGCCTTTTCCAGCAGCCTGCGCACCCTGGGGACCAGGGTGTTCATGTTGTCCGGCGTCACCAGCCAGCGGCGGATCTCCGCCATCGACGGCCGGTGGGGTTTCTCGCCGGCCCAGGCGGCGCGCGGCAGCAGGGCGCCCAGCAGGGTCTGCCGGGACCCGGTGTCCAGGCGCCCGGAGGGGGCCGCCCCGCCGGTTGGTTTTTCCGGGTCCGGAGGGGGGCCCGCCGGTCCGGCGCCGCCGGACAGTGGGCCCATTCCCAGCACCCGGCGCAACTGCGGGTCGACGGCGGACTCGTAAGACAAGTTCTCGGCGTTTTGCAGCCGCATGTATTTGGCCATGCGGATCAGGCCGTTGCGGCTGATCTCCAACCCCATGGTGGGCCCGATGCGGTCCAGGACGGTGAGGGCGTCGGACGCCGTGAAAAACGCCAGGTAGCCGGCACCGGTGCCGGTGGCGCCGCCGGCGAGATGGCCCAGGAAGACCGGCGCGATGCGGTTCCAGGTCTCGATGAACTGGCGTCGCACGAAGCCCCTCTTCAGGGTGCCATGTTCCAGTTCACGGATGAATCCGTAACGGATGTCCAGCAGGGCGTCCAGCAGGATGCGGCGGTCGTTGTCGGTCAGTTGCGCCGCGGGCAGGGAGTTGAGCAGCGAGACCAGGAAGGCGTCCCAGGCCTGCCAGTTTTCGATGAGACCCGCGAGGTCCTGTTTGCTGACCGGTTCGGGAACCACGTCCTTCTCGGCTTCGTACACCTCGGTGACATCCGCCAGCACGTCCATTTCGATGGCCGTCGGGGTCACGCGCAGCGGACCGGGGCGCATGCTCTGGAGCATGCGTAGGGTGTCCCGGCGCACCGCACGGGGAAACAGCGGCAACAGGAAAGCTTTGAACTCGTCCACCGGCGGCGCCAGGTCGATGGACATGCCAGCCAGCCCGGCCAGCACCTGGGCCTTGACCATTTCGCCCACCATGCCGCCCGTTTCCAGCGGGCGGTGGGCGGCGTCGTAAAGCACCACGTCCTCTGTCCGGAAAGAAAGCCGCCAGCGCTGCGGGTCGAGCTGGGGCCTCTGGAGAAGCGCCAGGTAGCCCCGCCACTGGACCGGCGTCAGGCAGCCGTCGCCGATGCGGGTACCGACGGCGGCGTCGATGCGCACCTCGAGACGCAGGCGCCCTCCGGCGGCGGCGTTGAAGCGCGGTTGCGAAATACGGATAGAACGGCAGGGATCGGCGGGGTCTTCCAGCACCATGGCCCGGCCCGGTCCGGTGAACATGCTCTGGCGCACCAGCGCCGCCAGCAGGTCGTAGCGCACCTTCAGGGGCAGCTGAACGGTTTTGGCGCCGAAACCGGCGGCCGGAGACCACATCAGCCCCGCCAGCAACAGGAATCCAAGCCACCACCGGCAACCACGTCTGAAGCAGTGCTGCATTTACGGCCTCCCACCTTGGTGCGCAACCGGGGCAAGTCGATCGGGCCGGATGCCGGTCTATTTTGTCATCAGTTCGGGGGGCAGTTCACACACGCCCCCGGTGGCCTTCTTGGTCTCCACGTAGTGGGCCGCCCCCAGGGCCGCCAGGCAGCCTTCACCGGCCGCCACCACGATCTGGCGGGCGTACTTCTCCTTGAGGTCACCCACGGCGAAGATGCCGGGAATGTTGGTCTCACACTTCGCGTCGGCGATCACGTACCCCTGGGCGTTCATTTTCACTCCCGCGGGCACCAGATCGTTGTTGGGCTCGAAACCGATGAAGATGAAAACGCCCTCGGCGGCCAAGTCGCGCTGTTCCCCGGTCTGGGTGTCCTTGAGCGTGACGGCCTCGACGCCCTGCTCGCCCCCCTTGATCTCCACCGGCACCGCGTTCCACACGATCTCGATGTTGCAGTCGTCCATCACGCGCTGCTGTAGAATCTTGCTGGCACGCAATTCGTCGCGCCGGTGCACCAGGTAGACCTTGGGGGTCAGCTTGGCCAGGTACAGCGCCTCTTCGGCTGCGGTGTCGCCGCCGCCCACCACCACCACGGTCTTGCCGCGGAAAAAAAAGCCGTCGCACACCGCGCAGTACGAAACGCCCCTGCCGTGGTACGTCTCCTCGCCCGGAATGCCCAGCTTGCGCGGCGAGCCGCCCACCGCCAGAATGATGCTGTGGGTCTTGAGCTCCTCGCCGTCGGACAGGCGCACGGTGTGAAAGTGGATCCCGGGATCGACGGCCACGGCCTGCTTGCTGATGGTCTCCAGCCCGCAGGCCTGGGCGTGCTGGGAGAATTTCATGGAAAGCTCGGCGCCGTTGATGTGCTCGAACCCCGGGTAGTTCTCCACCTCGTCGGTCATGACCATCTGCCCGCCGAAGGCTCCCATCTCCACCAGCACGGTCTTCATGGCCGCCCGCATGGCGTAGATTCCGGCGGTCAATCCGCCGGGACCGCCGCCGACGATCACCAGGTCGTATGCTTCGTTGTCATTCTCGCTCATCTCTCAGAACACTCCTCGAATTCTGGGTTGTCACATATAAGAAAAGCCTGCAAAAAAGTATGTCTTCAACCGACTATTGCAAGCCCTTTTCGACTTTGTGCCCCTGCGCCGTTACCCCTTGGTGCCTATTTTTTCCCCTCCAGCGCACGGCGCAGCTTCTCTCCCAAGTCGCTGACGTCGCTGTCCCGGGGCGCCTCGGAAGTAAAGGTTTTCCACTCGCCCTCGTCCGCCCCGCCGGCCGGCACGAGCACCATCTTGCGCTCGGCCGTGTTGATCTCGGCGACCTTCACCTGCACCGTGTCACCGGGCTTGAGCTGCCGGGCCGCGGCAAGGTCTTCGAATCCCTCGAATTTCGACTTGGGCATCAGGCCCGTAACGCCGGGCTCCAACTGGATGAAGAGTCCGAACTTCTCCTTTTTCTCCACGATGCCGGTCACCGTCTTGCCGCTGCCGTATTTTTCGGGCACCTCCACCCAGGGGTCCCCCTCGGCGTCCTTGATGCTCAGCGAGATGCGTCGCTTTTCGGGGTCGATGTCCTTGATCATCACCGACACGGTTTCCCCCTCGCCGACCACATCGCTGGCGGCGTGCACCCGGCGGGCATAGCTCATCTCGCTGATGTGTACCAGGCCCTCGATGCCCGGCTCAATCTCCACGAAGGCACCGAAATCAACGCAGCGCGTCACCTTGCCGCGCACCTTCTGACCCACCTGCAGGCGTGACGTCACGCTCTCCCAGGGATCCGGCGTGAGGTCCCGCAGGGAGAGCGAAATCCGCGGCTGCGGGGAATCCTCGCGGGTTTCGATGCCGGTCACCTTGACGCGCACTTCCTGCCCCGGCGCCAGCAGTTCCTCGGGCTTGCCCACCCGCGACCAGCTGATCTGCGAGACGTGCAGCATGCCTTCCAGGCCGGGACAGATCTCCACGAAGGCGCCGTAAGGCATCAGGCGCGTCACCCGCCCCTCGACCACGTCGCCCTCGGCGAGGTTTTCCAGGAAGGCCCGGCGCTGTTTGCGCATCTCGGCCTCCAGCAGCCGCCGCCGGGAGACCACGATGTTGCGCCCCCGTTCCTCGACGCGCTCGATGAGAAAGTTCAGCTGCTGCCCGACGTAGGTTTCGGCATCCTCGACGTAGGCCACGTCCATCTGGCTGATGGGGCAAAAGGCCCGCCGGCCCATGATGGTGACGTTGAAGCCCCCCTTGCAGGTAGATTGCACGCGCCCCTCCACCGGGATGCCGGCATCGCGGGCCTCCTCCAGCATTTCCAGCGAGCCCGGGCCCGAAAGGGCCTTGGACAGCCGGATCTCCGAATCGCCCACGGAGACCACGAAAAGCGTCAGCTCGTCGCCGACCTCGCACGTCAGCCGCCCGTCCTCGTCCAGCAGCTCCTCGCGCTCCACCACGCCGTCTATCTTGGTCCCGGTGTCGACGAAAACGGCATCCCGGCCCACGGCGATCACCCGTGCGCTGATCTTGTCGCCCACCTGCAGGTCGCGCACGTCCCCGGGGGTGTATGCCTCGAACATCTCAGCGAAACTGGGCTCCTGTTCTTCATCGGGCAATTCCTGCGGCCGCTCAGGCGGTTCGTTCTCCATCTCCTCGTTTTTCCTTTCACCGCTGGGTTATTTCAATCAATTCCGAAACCATTTGAGTATCAACGGCAGCAGGACCGCCAGAATGATCAGCAGTCCGGGCACGGAGACATACGGTGCGTACCAGGGATTTCCCCGGGCCCGGGACCTTTTGAGTTCGGTCAGAAACCAGTTCCCCAAAAGTCCGGCGGCCGCCAGCACCGCCGCCGCTTTCAGGAGTGTAAAAAGCCAAATCATCGGGCATCATCTCCTTTGACGGCAAGGGCACGCCGCGCCTCCGGCACGGCATGAACTGCAGTCATCTCTATTCGCTAATACCTGTTTCGTCAACATTTTTCGGACTTGCCGACCCGCAGCCGGACAACCCTCGGCACCCCCCTTTCGCCCGGCCGCCCTGATTGTCCTCCCGGCCGCCGACCCTCCATTTGCGCGGTGTGTTCTCAACCCGTCCGCTCCGGCGGGCCGGGCGACTTGCGACGGCTCCGCCCAATCTCGTTGACATCCTCCCCTTTTTACTATATTTCAGGCCAAACACCCAAAAATCCCGAACCGTTCATTTTAATTTTAAAGAAAAGCCATGCCGTATAAATCCTGCATTATCGGTACCGGGTCATCTGTGCCCGAGCGCGTGCTGTCCAACCAGGACCTGGAAGAAATCGTCGACACTTCCGACGAGTGGATCACCCGAAGGACCGGCATCAGGGATCGACGCATCTCGTCGGTGCACCGCGACGAAACCTCCACGGACCTGGGCACGCGGGCGGCCGTGAGGGCCATGGAAATGGCGGGCGTGACGGCCGAGAGCCTGGACATGATCGTCGTGGGCACGGTCACGCCGGACAACCAGTTCCCCTCCGCCGCCTGCATGGTGCAAAAGGAAATCAACGCCGTCAATGCGGGTGCCTTCGACATATCGGCCGGCTGCACCGGCTTTTTGTACGCCTTGGCCATGGCCGACAACGCCATCCGGGCGGGTAACTGCCGCCGGGTGCTGGTGGCGGGCATCGAACGCCTGTCCTCCATCGTGGACTGGCAGGACCGCAGCACCTGCGTGCTGCTGGCCGACGGTGCCGGCGCCGTGGTGCTCGACGCCCGCGAAGACCCCAACGGCATCCTGTCCACCCACCTGAAATCCGACGGCAACCTCGGCGAGCTGCTCTACTCCACCTACAGCTCCTCGACGATCCCCGAGATCCTCAGGGACATTGACACCAAGCCCTTCGTACTGCGCATGGAGGGCAACCGGCTGTTCAAACGGGCGGTGAGCTACATGGCGGCCATCTCCCGTGACGCCCTGGAGAAAAACAACCTGACAGCTGAAGACATCAGCCTGGTGGTTCCCCACCAGGCCAACATCCGCATCATCGACGCCCTGGCCCACACCCTGGACATTCCCATGGAGAAGGTGTTCACCAACGTCCACAAGTACGGCAATACCTCGTCGGCTTCCATCCCCATCGCCCTGGACGAGGCCAACCACGCCGGCCTCCTGAAAACCGGGGACCACGTTCTGCTGGTCAGTTTCGGCGCCGGACTGACATGGGGGGCCGCGCTGTTGAAGTGGTCCATGTAAGCGGCAATGAAGCAGCTGTCCCTTTCCCTTGCCCTGCTGGCGGCGGTGCTTTTCCTGCTGGCGGGGGCTTTGCCGGCCGCGGCGGCCGGCGCGAAGAAAAGCGAAAAGCCCGATCCGCACCAGAAGGCACTCCTGCGCCAGGCCAAGGCCAGCCTGACGCGCCTGGAACGCGCCATCAAGAAAGACGGCTTCTACAGCGCCCGCGCCGCTCTCAACGTCTGGCGCAGCAATGCCATCGACGCCGGCACCTTCGACCAGGCCCTCTACGACAGATTCAAGAAACGTATCTACCAGGCCTCGATCTCCGCCAACCGGGGCTATTTCGAGGACTATCTTGCCCGCGACAATTTCTATGAGGCCCGCATCTGCCTCGAGATCTGGCGGCTGCACTCCGAGGAGATCGGCGTCTACGACGAGAAAGCCTACAAGCGCCTGAACAAACGGCTCAACCAGGCCATCGCCCGCAAGAAGGCCGAGGACGAGCGTAAAAAAGCGGAAGCCGCCCGGAAAGCCGCGGCCAAAAAACCTGCCGGGAAAAAGAAGAATTGACCGCCGGCGATCCGTTGTGATCCCAGACGGGACACGCTCCCCGTGTAGATGCAAACGGGCGATCCCACCTTGTTTTTTCGCCAAACGGTATTATGGTAATGAAAAAGTTGCGCTTCTGAAAAACGTCATTCCCGAGGGAAAGGAGAGTCTCTGATGTTGAGCGAGAAAATGCTGGCGGAATTGAACGAGCAGATCAACAAGGAAATGTATTCGGCCTACCTTTACATGGCCATGTCAGCGCAGGCCAAGGATATGGGCCTCAACGGGTTCGCCAACTGGTTCATGGTGCAGTTCCACGAAGAGATGTACCACGCTATGAAGATGTATGAATACGTACAGCAGCAGGGCGGCCGGGTGCAGCTCAAGGCCATCGCGCAACCGCCCCTGGAGTTCGAGTCCGTGCTGGACATGTTCACCAAGACGCTGGAGCACGAGCAGTTCGTGACCCAATCCATCAACAACCTCATGGAAGTGGCCATCGCCGAGAAGGACCACGCCACCCAGATCTTCCTGCAGTGGTACATCACCGAGCAGGTGGAAGAGGAAGACAACGACAACGAGATCATCAACCAACTGAAGATGGTTGAGGGCCACCCCCACGGCATTATGATGATCGACCGTGAACTCGGGCAGCGGGCGGTGAACGTCCCCACGGACTTCAGCAAGGGTGTCGAGGCGGGCGAGGACGGCGAGTAGCGAGAAGGGAGCGCAAAATGGCCCTTTACCTGGTTCAGCACGGCAAGAGTCTTTCGAAAGAAATCGACCCCCGCCAGGGGCTTTCGGAGGAGGGCAGGGCCGACACGCGGCGCATCGCCGAAGTCGCGGCCGGCTATAGGGTACCGGTGAGCGCCATCTGGCACAGCACCAAGACCCGCGCCCGCCAGACCGCAGAGATCATGGCCGAATACCTGCACCCCGAAAAGGGGGTCCTGGAAAAGGAGGGCCTCAAGCCCCTGGACGACGTGGCCGCCTTCGCTGCACGCATCCCGGAATTCGAGGATATCATGCTGGTGGGACACCTGCCCTTCATGGCACGCATGACGTCCCACCTGATCCTTGGAAAACAGGAACCGCCCGTGTTCAAGTTCCAGAACTCGGGCATCGTCTGCCTGCGCAAAACGCCGGAAGACCCGCATTGGCTGATCGCCTGGACCTTGATGCCGCACATCGGCTGAACAGCCGTCACGGAAACAGCAAACCCCCGCCGAAAGTTCCCTTTCGCGACGGGGGTTTTTACTTCCCGGCGGACCACCAACGACGGCCACGCCCGTCGATTCCCGATCTCTTTTCCTATGTGCTTTCGCCCCTTTGTGCCTTGTCCTTACCCTTGCGCCGCCGCCTTTACTGCTGCTCCACGGCCTCCAGGTAACGGCTCAGCAGCTTCTGGTTATCGGACTCCTGCATCACCTCGGGCAACCGCTTCATGGCCAGGTCGATGGCCAGGTCGACCATCTCCTCCCGCAGCTTTTCGTGTGCCTGGCGGATCTGCCCCTCCACCTTGTGGCGTGCGGCCTCGATCATCAGGCGGCTCTCCCGGCGGGCGCCCTCGATGATGTACTGCTTGCGCCGTTTGCCCTGCCGCAGCATGCGCGCCTTGATCTCCTCGAAGCGCTCCTGACGGTGCTCGATGGCCCGGCGCGCCTCGGCGATTTTTTCCTCGGCGGCTTTCTTCTCGGCCTCCATGGCCTCGATCTCGCTGGAGACCTCGACCTCTTTCTGCTTGAAAAAATTCCTCAGCGGCACACGGGCGAACTTGACGATCACGAACACGAGGATCAGGAAATTGACCCACTTCATGATCAGGTCGTAGGTCGGCCGCCAGCCGGCCGCCTCCTGGCCCGCCGCGGCCGCTGCAAGGGGCAGCAACACGACCAGTGCGCCGGCCGTCACCACGATCGGCATCCATCGGCGCATCTCTCTGAGCACGCTATTCATGGGCCAGCCTCCGGTCCAGCACTTTTTCCATGATGTCCACCGCCAGGGCCTCGGCCTCGCGGCCGATGGCGCGTCGCGCCTCGCCGACTTTGGCCTCCAGCCGGTGGCGCTCCTCAGCCCGCAGCTTTTCGATCTCCTGCTGGGCCTCGGCCACGATCTGGGTCGCCTCTTTCATGCCGGCGGCCTCCAGTTCCAACATCACCCGCGCCGCTTCGCCCCGGGCCTCGATTTCCTCCCGTTTGACGGTCTCGCTGAGCTGGTCGTAATCCTGTCTGGCCTGCTCGATGTCCTGCTTCAGCTGCCGCAGGTGTCCCTCCCGCTCGCTCATCACCCGACGCAGGGGCTGGATCATGACCCGGTTGATGATGAACAGAAAGATCAAAAAGAACACCAGCTGGGCGATGAGGGTGCCGTTGATGCTGATGAGCGCTATATTGGTGATGATCTCCATGGACGGCCCTTGCGATTTTTACGTTTAGACCACAAACAGCAGCAACAACGCGATGACCAGCGAATAGATGCCCGTGGACTCGGACACCGCCTGGCCGACCAGCATGGTACGGGTCAGCAGACCGGCTTCCTTGGGGTTCTTCCCAATGGCTTCACAGGCCTTGGCGGCCACCATGCCTTCGCCCACACCGGGTCCGATGGCGCCCAGCCCCATGGAGATGCCCGCTCCCAGAAACGCCGCCGCCTTAACGATATCAACGCCTTCGATTGCCATCTTTTCCTCCCCTGTTTCTCTCTCTTGTCTCTCTCGTTATTTCGTTTGACCGGCTATTTCGCGGGCGGGGAATCAAACCGCGATCCCCCACCTTCACTTTGTGCCGCTGTGCCTTGCCCTTCCTTCGCTGCAAGCCGGCAACTGCGGTTATTGAATTATTTAAGGACGTCCCCCCTGTGCTTTCTTAAAGCACAAAAATCAGCACCAGGCTGATGACCATCGCGTAGATCGACGTGGACTGGGAGACCGCCTGTCCCACCAGCATGATGCGCATCAGTTCGCCGGCGCTTTTCATGTTGCGGGCGACCCACCGCACGGCGCCTTCGGCTGCCATGCCGTTGCCGATGCCCGGTCCGATGCCCCCGAACCCCATGCAGATACCCGCCGACAGCAGTGCCATGGCGGCGCTGAGGCTCGTGGATTCGGGAAAGCTCTTGAAAATCAGGATGAAGCTGATCAGCAGCCCGAAAATGGACGGGGTCTGGGCCACGGCCTGCCCCACCAGCATGGTGGTGGTCAGGTTGCTGCCCGCCTCCGGCTGCCGGGCCAGGCCTTCGCAACTGGCCCCGGCCGCCAGACCCCCGCCGTAGCCCGACCCGATGGCCGCCAGGCCGGTGCTGAACCCGGCGCCGATCAAAGCCGCCCAGGTGGGATACAGTGGCAGCTTGGAAAAGTCCATGAACAGCAGCATCAGCGCCACCACCATGGAGAAAATGGCGGGCGTCTGGCACACCGCCGATCCGATCAGCATGTTGGTGGTCATCTTGGACACCACCGCCGGCTGCCGCGATATCCCTATGCAGCACTGGCCCCCGGGAAACCCCGAGCCGATACCGGAGCCGATGGCCCCGAAACCGATGCACAGTCCGGCGCCGAACAGGGCGGCCGCCGTCAGCTTGCTGTGGCCTGGAACATCCAGGAAAAGCAGCAGGATGGCGATGACCAGGGCGAAGATCGAAGCGGATTCGGCAACGGCCTGCCCCACCAGCATATTCTTGAACAGGTCGCCGGACAGGGACGGGTTGCGCGACACGGCCACGTTGGCCTGCGCCGCGGTGTAGCCCTCACCGATGGCCGCGCCGATGGCCCCGAAGCCCATGGCGATGCCGCCACCCGTAAAAGCCGCGACTCTGATCAGTGTGTCTACATCCATTTGCATGATTTATACCTTGAAGGTATCAGTTCTCGATGGCGCTGTTGCTGTACCCGGCGGACAATACCCTCTGCCCGATGCCCGATACCTTTTTATTTTACCTGCACCGAAATGTACACCACCGTCAGCATGGTGAAGACGAACGCCTGGATGGTGCCCACGAAAAGCCCGAAGAAAGCGTTGAGCAGCGGCGGCAGCACGATGCTGTAGGTCAGGTGGGAAACCACCAGGATGATGATGGCGCCTCCCATGATGTTACCGAACAGACGGAACGAGATTGACACGATCTTGGACAGTTCGCCGATGATGTTCAGCGGCGCCATGAAAAACATGGGCTGAAAATACTCGTTGATGTAAGCCTTGAAGCCCTTGGAACGGATGCCGGCGTAATGCGCGATGACAAAACCCATAATGCCCAGGGCGAAGGGGGTGTTCAGGTCCTTGGTGGGCTCCTCCAGGTGGGGAATGATGCCCAGCCAGTTGGAGAGCATCAGGAACATGAACAGGGCGACCACCAGGGGCCCGTATTTCTCGGCGCGCTCCCTGTCCAGGGCGTCCTCAGTGATCTTGTAGAACACCCCCACGAAAATCTCGCCGAGCACCTGGAACGGTCGCGGGACCAGTCCGGCCCGCCGGGTGGCCAGGTAGCCGAAAAGCGTCAGCATCCCGATGACGATCCACGTCATCAGCATCACCTCGAGGTTGAAGGTGACGTCATACCCGCCCAGATGAATGATCAGCTGATGTATCTTCCCCAGGTCTTCCATGGTGACGGCGTCCTATACCTGTTTGGGATGTTTTCTCCTGAAACCGCCCAGCACGTGATCCGCCAGGATCACCACCTGGATCATGAACAGGCCCACCACCGTGGTAACCAGGTCGACCTGTTCCATTCGGATGGCCACGATGAGCGGCACGGCCATGAGCACGTAACGGAAAAAGATGGAGCCCAGCGAAGCCACGAAAGAGCCGCGGCGGCTCTTACCGAGGCGCGACGGCAGGGTTTCCCCCATGATGACGAAATTGATGACCGAAAACAAGCTGCCCAGCACGAGCCCTTTGGCCAAAGGCTTGTAACCGCCGGCGATAAAAAAAAGCCCCACCACGATGGCCACCGCCATCGCCCTGGAGCCGTATTTCTTCTGCAGTACTCTATCCGGTGCGCCCATCCGGCGGCTCCCCGTTGTTTTCATCTGCGTCCTGGGTCCCGGTGACTTCCATGATCTGGCGGTAGGCGACGACCGCGCCGCCGACGACTCCCAGAATCGTGAAAATGGTGATGAAAACGCCTCGGGTCCCCAACAATCGGTCCAGATAGCGGCCGATAAAAAAGCAAAATGCGATACAGCCGGCCATGGTGAGCCCCAGCTGCATCACAATGGTCAGGTTCTCGGCCCATGCCCGGTTTTTCTTGTAGTCAAAGAACATCGGGAAACGAGCCTTCCCCCGCAGCATTGCACCGCCGCCGGCTTCAAACACCCCCGGACAGCCGGCAGGCGACTACGCAGGCATTCGAAATACAAGACGCTTTAGATAGCAGACCTTCTATCGGCGTGTCAATATCAATTAACGGTCCGTTTCCGGGTGGGCCTTGCCGGTGTGGACCAGTTCACAGGCCAGGTGCATGGCGACGTCCAGTGTCAGACGGCCCATGTTGAGCACCAGGTGATACAGGGACGGGTTGTCGTAATCCTTTTTGCCCAGCTTGCTGTAGAGGTTGGCGCGGCGCTTGTCCTCGGCGGTGACCACGTTCACGGCCTTGCGCGACGACATGCCGTAGTGCTGCATCATGAACTTGACGCGGTTTTCGAATTCGTCGATGAGCAGGATGTGGTAGGCGTCCGGGTGGTCGTTGAGGATGTACTGGCTGCCGCGGCCCAGGATGACCACGTCGCCCTCGTCGGCGATCTGGGCAATAATCAGCACCAGGTAGTCCAGGTAGATCTTTTCGTCGATGTACCCCCGCTCATCCTTGAGGATCCGGTCCACCAGGCGCTGGGAGACCATGCTGGAAACCATCCGCGAAATCTTGCTGCCGGCCTCTTTTTCGAACGCTTCCACCCAGTTGGTGGAGACGTTGGCCTCCTGGGCGATGCGCTGAATGATGTCGTTGTCCGCGAAGGTGTATCCCAGTTTTTCGGCAATCATTCTGCCCAGGGTCTTGCCGCCCGCACCAAACTGTCTGGAAATGGTGACTACCGCCATCTACTCCTCCTATTCGCTTGCGGAACCAGTCCCGCTGTTCACTTTTTTTCCGGCGGCACCAGCAGGGTGGGAAACACCGACTTTTCGGCCAGATCCTTGGGCACGCTGCCGATCCACCGTTCGGTCCAGGCGCTCTTTCCGGATGTGCCGGCCACGATCAGGGTTGCCTGGCAGTCCCGGGCGGCCTTTTCGATCTCGGTCACGGGGTTGCCCACGTAGACGTGGGGCCGGGCGTCGATGCCGGCCTCCTCGAACATGTCACAGACCTCCTCCAGCCGCTGCCGGGTCTCCTTGCGGATCTTCTGCACCGCCATGGCCGACGACCCCTTGAGGCTCTTCTCGCTGGCCACGTGAATGACGTTGATCTGCTCGATAGCATCCTTTAGATTTTTCAGGTATTCCACCGCCCGCCAGCTGGACGGCGACCAGTCCGTGGCCAGCAGGGGCCGTTTCAGGGGCGACTCGACCGCCTTGATGTCCTGGGTCATGTACTTGTACACCAGCACGGGCACCTCCGCCCGACGAATGATCTCGGTGATGTCGGAACTGGAGTAAAAGAGCTCCAGCTTGCCCTTTTTCTGGCGGCCGATGACGATCAGGTCGACGTCTTCCTTCTTGGCAGTGTCCACCACGTGCTGGACCAGGCTGCCCACCACGATGTACACGCCGCACTCCAGCCCCTGTTCGAAGAGGTGCTCGGCCCAGTCGATGAAGCGGATGTTGGCCTTTTCGCGCAGCTTGATCTCCTCTTCTTTCTGGTAGCCGGCGCCCCTGCGCAGGGCGACTTTCTCGCGCTCGATCACGTTGAGAAAAACTACGTGGGAAAGCGGCAGCTTACGCTGATCCAGCAGGGACTGGAGGGCGTCGAACCACAGCTCCTCAAACTTGGTCACAAACAACAGTTTCCGGATCTCGGTCTTCATACTTTCCCCCTGGTGGGTTCTGGGCGCCGGCGCGACAAAATGCGCCGCTTCCGCCCCGGGCGTCGCAACCTGCGGTCACGGTTGCGCCGGTGCGTGGGCGTCCGTGCCCGTCCGCGGCAAGAATGCCGCGGACGGGCCTATCCCAGGATGCCTTTGATGGTCTGGGCCAGTTCTTCGGGTTCCACCGGCTTTTCCAGGTACACCTCCGGTTCCGGCACCTCCTCGCCGCCAAACTCGGTCAGGGCTTTCTGGGAACGCAGAAAGGTGCGCTTGGCGATGCCGGACAGGATCACCACCGGGATGTCCTTCAGGGCCTTGTTGGTCTTGAGTTCGCGGTAGAGGCGGATGCCGCTCTGCTTGGGCATCAGCACGTCCAGCAGAACCAGGTCCGGCTTTTCCTTCTTGACCTTCTCCAGGCCCTCTTCGCCGTTGGCCGCCTCGACGGGGGTGTATCCGTTTTCCTCCACCACCGTCACGTTAAACAGTCTCACATCCGGATCATCGTCCACAATGAGCACTTTCTTCCCCATGATCCCATCCTCCACTATGCGCTGTTAACTTCTGCTTAAACTGAGCGTTTCCAATTCTCGAAACGGATGAATGCCATCGTATTGGCGGATCTGACCGCCCGGGTTCTCAAAACCGCAGGGTCTCAAGCCGATACCCGAAACTTTACCGCCGGCACCGTCACCCGCCCCGGCCCTCCCCACCCCTGTGCGCCTGCGCTTCTTCCGCCTTGCCCACCGGCAGCCGGATGGTGAAGGTCGTGCCCTTGCCCGGCTCCGAATCCACTTCGATGGCGCCCTTGTGCTCCTCGATCAGCTTGCGCGTCACCAGCAGCCCCAGGCCGGTGCCCCTGGCGCCCTTGGTGCTGAAAAAAGAGGTGAAGAGTTTGGACTTGACTTCGTCGGTCATGCCGCAGCCGTTGTCGGTGACCTGGAAACGGATCATGTTGTCGCCTTCCAGGGCGGTGGTCACGGTGACGCGGTGCCGCTTGGAGAGGTCCTCGTCCATGACGCAGGCGTCGATGCCGTTGGACACCAGGTTCATCAGGGCGCGGTGCACGGATTTTCCGTCCATGGACACCGGGCCGATGGACGGATCCAGCTCGGTGTCCAGTTCCACCTCGTTCTCCGTGGCCGTCTCCCTGAGCAGGTCACACACGTCGGCGGCAATTTCGTTGGGTGAGCATATCTGGAACTCGGGTTCCCTTTCCTTGGAGTAGGAAAGCAGATCCAGCACCAGTTCAGAGGTCCGTTCGATATTCCGCTGGACCATTTTCCACCCGGTTTTTAGCTTGTCCATGTCATTTTTGTCAAGGCCGATGTCCACCAGGTAGCTGCCGCCCTTGAACCCGTGCAGGATGTTCTTGATGCAATGGGCCATGCCGGCCACGGTCTGCCCCACGGCGGCCAGACGCTCGGAGTGGATCAGCTCGCGCTGCAGGCGCTTGATCTCGCGCAGGTCCTGGAAGAAAGCTACGCTGCCCATCATTTTGCCCTTTTCGTGCAGCACGGTCCCGGAGAAACGCACCGGGATCTCCTCGCCATCCCTGGAAACGACGGTGGTCTCCATCCAGCCGGACTCCTTCTGCTCGCCGCTGTCGTTTTCGAAAACGCGCACCACGTCGGGGGGAAAGAGGTCGTGGATGTCGAACTTACGCACCACCTCGTGTTTCTTGTAGCCGAAGATCTTCTCGGCCCCGGGGTTGAAAATTACGATTTTCCACTCGTCGTCGGTGGCCACGATGCCGTCGTTGGAGCTACGGATCAGCTTGGCCTGGAAGTTGGACTTGCGGTGCACCTCCTCGGTGGCGATGCGCACCATGTTCTCCAGGTCCTCGGTGTAGGCCTTGAGCTGACGGCGGATGTCGAGCTTTTCCCGCGCGCGCTTCAGCGAAACCGTCAGGGCCTCGTCGCGGATGGGCTTGTTGATGAAATCCGAGGCCCCGTACTGCAGCGCCTCAATGGCCGAGTCGATGTCGCCGTGGCCGGTGATGATGATTACCTCGGCCTCGGGCCGCCGCTCCTTGATCCTGCGCAGCACCTCCAGGCCGTCCATGCCAGGCATCTTGATATCGGTGAGCACGATGTCGGGTGACTCGCGGTCGAACACCTCCAGCCCCTCCTCGCCGCTGTAGGCCGTGACCACCTCGTAGCCGTCGGCCCGCAGGGACATGGACAGCACCCGGACGTTCACCTCTTCGTCGTCGATCAGAAGGATCTTCTCTTGCGCCATTACCTGCCTTTCGGTTTGTATGCCGGGAACCGAATCTCAAAGGTGGTTCCCACACCGGGTTCGCTTTTGATGCCGATGGTGCCGTTGTAGTCCTTGACGATGCCGTAGCTGATGCTCACCCCCAGTCCGGTGCCCTTACCCACCTCCTTGGTGGTAAAAAAAGGTTCGAAAATCTTGTCGATGATCTCCTGGGGCATGCCGGTCCCCGTGTCGGAGACCGTCACCACCACCTGGTCGCCTTCGGCGAAGGACCGGATCTCCAGGATGCGGTCCCAGGGCTCGTCGCCCATCCGAGCCCCCTTTTCGTCCATGGCGTCCACAGCGTTGGTCACCAGGTTGATGAAAACCTGCTCCAGGCGGTTGTGCTCAGCCAGGATGGGTGGGATGTCGGGGTCCAGGTCCAGTTTGAGTTCGATCTGGTGCACCTTGAGCTGGTGTCCCATGACCTTGAAAACGTCACGGATGGGGTCGTTGATATTCACCTGTGTGGTGACCACCTCGGACTGGCGCGCAAAGTCGCGCATGTGCTTGATGATACCGGCGGCGCGCTGGACGTTGTCGCTGATATCGTTGGCCAGGGTCTTGAGCTCCTCGTCGCTGATGCGCACGCCTTTGTTGATCATCTTGAGAAAGAAGTCGGCGCATACCTGGATGACGTTGAGCGGCTGGTTGATCTCGTGGGCCATGCCGGCCGCCATGGTGCCCAGGGTGGTCATCTTGCTGGCCTGCACCAGTTGGGTCTCTTTCTCCACGCTCTCGGTGATATCGGTGGTGGTGGCGTTGATGACGTAGTTGTCGCCGTACTTGGCCGAGCTGATGTTGATGTTGACGTAAAAGGGCGTGCCGTCCTTGCGGTAGTGGCGCTTCTTGGTGAAGAAGAGAAACTTGCTGCCGCGGCAGGCCTGCTCCAGGCCCTCGATGAGTTCCTCGTCGTCCTTGTCCCCCAGGTCCAGGAAGTGCATGCCCAGCAGCTCCTCGCGCGAATAGCCGTAATGGTCCTGGGCCCGCTGGTTGATGTCCAGAATGCGGCAGGTGCGGCTGTCGAGGATGAAAATCTGGTTGGGGGCGCTGTCGAAGAGCGTGCGGTACTTCTCCTCGCTCTTGATGTACTGCTCCTTGAGCATGGAGTTCTCGATGGCCACGCCGATGCGGTTGCCGATCAGGTCCAGCACGTTGCGCTCTTCATGGGTGAAATGGTGGGCGCGGCGGCTGCCCACCCGGATCACCCCGAAGACCTTCTTGCCCTTGGTCTTGATGGGGATGTAGGCCAGGGAGCGCAGGCCCTGCCGGGCCAGGTAGCCGACCCCTTTGGGCGCCCGCGAGCCGATGTCCTCAAACAGCGCGGTTTTCCCGCTGGCCGCCACCCGGCTGATCATGCTGTCGCTCTGGTCGATGCGGTTCTTGTCGCACACCTCCATGGCGTTTCCGTAGGTGTAACGCAAGCTGTAGCGGCCGTCGGACTCCATGGTGAACAGGCAGATGGCATCGGCGTCGAGGTAGCTGCTGATCTCCTTGCTGGCGCGTTCCAGTCGTTCGTTGAGATCGTCGGACACGCTCAAAGCCGTGTAAATGGCGTTGAGAGCCGCCAGTTCGCGGGTGTGGCGCTCGCGCTCCTCCTCGGCCTTCTTGTGCTCGGTGCGGTCCCACAGCGTTTCGATGGCGGCCACGATGGAGCCGTCGGGTCCCTTGATGGGCGCGGCGGTAAAAAAGCACCACTTGCCGTCCTTGCCCAGCCGCGGGAAAAACTCCTCGGCCTCGTAGCCGCCCTCGATCAGGGGCGACGGCCGCCACTTGCCGCCGTATAGTTCGTGTATCCTGGATTCGTCCAACTGGTCGAGGATGACGTCAGCCATGGAGGGCCGCTCTCGGTCCCAGAAGGGCATCCACTGCTTGCGGGTGCCGATCATCTCCTCGGCGGGGTAACCCGTCAGGTTCTCCAGCGCCCGGTTCCAGTGGGTGATGATGTGGTTCTTGTCGATGACGAAGGTGGGTGCCGTGCTGCCCTGGATGATCTGGGCCAGGGTCTTTTCGCTCTTGGCCAGCTCGCGCGCGGTCTCGGCCAGCATCTTGTTATGCCGGTTGAGCTGCTCCTCAGCCTCTTTTTCGGCCGTCTTGTCCCACAGCGTCTCGATGGCCCCGATGATCTTGCCGTCCGAGGCCTTGATGGGAGCGGCCGTGAAGTACAGCCACTTACCCCTTTCCCCCAGCAGCGGAAAGTACTCCTCAGCCTCGTAAGCCCCCTCGATAAGCGCCGACTTGCGCCACTTCTTGCCATAGTAGCGCAGTACCTCCTCCTCGCCCACGCCGTCCAGGATCAGGTCGGCCATGAGCGGGCGCCGCCCGGATCGGAAAGCGCGCCAGGGCTCGTCGGTGCCCACCACCTTCTCGGCCGGGTACCCGGTGAGCCGTTCGCAGGCCTTGTTCCAGTGGGTCACCACGTGTTTGGCGTCGATCACGAAAGTCGGGATGGTGCTGCCGTCCACGATCTGAGAGATGGCGCGGCGGTTTTCGATGAACTCGCGTTCGATCTCCTGGTAGCGGCGGGTGCGCTCAAGCACGATCTGCTCGATGCGGTCGGCGAACTGGTCGAAGTGCTCGTAGAGCCGGTCCGGGTCGATCCGCCGGCCGGTGATGTCACGCAGGGTGCGGACCTTTTCGCGCCGGATCTGCAGTACGCTCCACACCGAACGGATGTCGATGTGGTCGATGAGCCGCACGCCCTCCGGCATCTCCCGGCGGATGACCTCGGCCAGGCGGTTGCTGTTGGTCAGTTCGATGAGGACTTCCAGGTTCGGCAGGCGGAACAGGTCCCGGTAATCGGTGGTGGTGAAAATGCCCTTTTCGCGGGCGAACGTCAGTCCCTCGGCGTGTTCGTTGCGGTCGGCCACGCCCAGGATGGTGGGCCGGCGGAACCCCAGTTCCTCGGCGATCAGGAACTGCAGAAACGTCTTGCAGAAACGGCCGCCGCCGATGACGGCGATGTTGGTGTCCTGGAGTAACGCTAGCATTGGCTGGTGCTCTGTTGTTGCTTTCCTGAAGTACCGCCCGGACCGTCACTAGAAAAAAAACTCAAAGGGGCACAGGCATAAAGTTTAGCTCGGTTAAAGCAAAATTGGCCCGCCTTTGCCGAATCCTTCAAACTTCCAACTTCAAACTTCTCACGGAATAAGCATGACCGGCAGCTCCGAAGCCTCGGCTACCTTGTGGGAAACACCGCCCAGCCAGTACTCCTCGAACCAGTCCTTGCCGGTGCGCCCCATGACGATCAGGCTGGCTCGGTGTTCCCGCGCCATCTCGATGATTTCGCGCGCCGCGTGCCCGAAGGACAGGTGCGACTCGGCGGGCAGCCCGCCGTCCTCCAGCCTGCGGCAATAGCTCTCCAGTCGCCTGCGGCTCTCCTTCTCAAGGACCTTCAGGCCGTCGGCGTCCATGCCCTTGGTGATCTTGTCGCAGAGCACGTGGGTCACCAGCGCCTTTTCGGCCACGCCCTTGAGCGCCAGCAGCGCGTCGAGGGCCTTTTCCGAGGGCGCCGACCAGTCGGTGGCCAGCATGGGGCGCACGAAAACGTGGTCGTTGGTGCGCGTCATCTGCTCTCCGTCCACCTCGTACTGCACCATGTACTTACCCATGAGCACCGGCAGGGGGCTGCGGCGCAGCAGGTCGAGGATGTGGGACCCGACGTAGACCACCTCCAGCAGCGTGCGCTTCTTGCGGCCGGCCACGATGAGCTGCACATCCTCCTCCTCGGCGATGGAGATGATCTTGGGCACCACGGCCCCGATCTCCACGCGGATCTTGCTGCGCACGCCGGCTGCCTCGATGGCCGGTCGCCAGTCCTCGAACCGGGCGCGGGCCTTTTCGCGCTGCCGCTCGGCCTCTTCCTTCATGAAACCGCCGTAAGGTACGAAACCGACCTCATCGGTGGGGATGATGTGCGTCAGGACGATCTCCTCCAGGCCGGCCTTTTTGAGCTCCAGGACCGCCTCCAGGGAGTTGTAGGCCATTTCTCTGAAACGCGTGTGCAGCAGTATTTTCCGGAATTTCATGACCCGCTCCTTTTACATGTAAAACACCAGAGTGACGACGACAAAACACGGAATCAGGTACACCAGGGAATACTTCAGGATGTACCCGAAAAAGCTCGGCATGGGCGTCCCGGCCTCCTCGGCGATGGACCGCACCATGAAGTTGGGGGCGTTGCCGATGTAGCTGACGGCCCCGAAGAAAACCGCCCCGGCCGAAATGGCCTCCAGGTAAAGCGTCTTTTCCGTCATCAGCAGCGGCACGGCCTGGGCCTCGGGCATGTTGGCGAAAAAGCTGCCCAGCGCCGTGTTGAAGAACGTGAGATAGGTGGGGGCGTTGTCCAGGAAACTGGAGAGCGCGCCGGTCACCCAGAAGTAGTGGTAGGGCCGTTTGACAGCGTTGATCAGGAAGGCCAGCTGGCCCTCGGGTCCGGCCTTTAGAATCAGCAGGCAGGGGATCATGGTGATGAAGATGCCGATGAACAGGTAGGCCACCTCGATGATCGGAAACCAGGTGAACTCGTTGTCTTCACGCACGGTGATGGGCGTGAAGACCATGGAGAGGATGCCCATCAGGATCAGCAGCCCGTCGCGCACCCAATCCTGCACGGCGCGGTGTACGCCGAAGGTGTTGACGTGGCCCCAGTCCACGATGCCGCTCATGAGCACCGAGCCCACGATGCCCGCCAGGAAGATGAAGTTGTAGGTGCCGTCCAGCCGCAGCGGCTCCTTGACCCCGTCGTCGGGCGCCGTGACGTTCTCCTTGCGGTAGTGGTAGCTGTCGAGCAGGAAATACACCAACAGCAGCAGGCCGCTGACGAGCAGCATGTGCGGCAGAATCTTGAAGGTCCAGAAGAAGCTCACGCCGTGCAGGAAACCCAGGAACAGCGGCGGATCGCCCAGGGGGGTCAACGAGCCGCCCACGTTGGCGATCAGGAAGATGAAAAAGACCACCATGAAGGTGCGGTTCTTGCGGTAGCTGTTGGCCCGCAGGAAAGGACGGATCATCAGCATCGCGGCCCCGGTGGTGCCCATCCACGAAGCCAGCACGGTGCCGATGATCAGCATGACGACGTTGACCACGGGCGTCCCGCGCAGCGAGCCGCGCAGCAGGATGCCCCCCGAAACGGTGTACAGGGACCAGAGCAGGATGATGAAGGGAATGTAGTCGGCCAAGATGATGTGGATGATTTCGTAGACCGCTGTTCCGCGGTAGGCGATCATGAAGGGAATGGCCATCAGCGCCGCCCAGAAGGCCGAGACCTTGCCGAAGTGATGGTGCCAGAATTCGGGCGCCATCAGGGGAAAGAGCGCGATGGACAGCAGCATGCAGGCAAAGGGGATACAGCTCCACAGGGGCAGGATGGGCCCCAGGTCGATGTGCCCGGCCCCGTGCCCGCCGGCGGCGGCTTCCGCCGACGCGTGGCCGGAGGCCGCTTCGCCGCCCGCGGCGCCGGCGTGCTCTTGGATCACGGCCGTGGCCTGATGGGAGGTTTCGGCTTCGGTGGCGGAGGCCGCCGCACCCGCCAGAGAAAGAATCAGAATGCTGACCAACAATCCTGCCGCTGCACACTTGAAGATTCTCATGGATCAGCTCCCTTCATCGGCACACAGTCTTTCCCGCAAATTGTAAACCGGCCTGATAAACTGAATTGTTTTTACTAACAAATCACGCCTTCTTAGGCAAATGAATTATTTTTCAAAGCCGTCAGCCAACAGCGATCAGGCGCCTGTTTGACCGGCGGCGGCCGCCCGTTTGCCGCAGGTGCGGACCGCCGCATATCGACCGGGATTTCCTTTCCAGCGCCTCCAGACAGCCCTTTCTTTTTTCCCCGGCACCGGCGCCCGGCACCTTCTTTCACCCGAGCGTTTTGTTCACCTGACGGCCTTTTCTCCATTGACACCTCAGCGCGATTGTCCTATTTTAAATAGTTTATGAGTTATAACATGTTTGACGTCTGCCGTTTTTACCCATGGAGGCATTGATGAACAAGGAACATTTCTATTTTACCTCGGAATCGGTTACCGAGGGGCACCCCGACAAGGTCGCCGATGCCATTTCAGACGCAATCCTCGACGCCATCATGGCCAAGGACACCAAGTGCCGCGTGGCCTGCGAGACCCTGGTGACCACCGGCCTGGCTTTCATTGCCGGGGAGATCACCACCGACTGCTACGTAGACATGCCGCAGATCGTGCGCGACACCATCCAGGAAATCGGCTACTCGTCCTCCCAGATGGGGTTCGACTACCAGACCTGCTCGGTGATCACCAGCATCGACCACCAGTCCCCGGACATCGCCATCGGGGTCAACGAGGGCGAGGGCCTGTTCAAGGAGCAGGGCGCCGGCGACCAGGGCCTCATGTTCGGTTTCGCCACCGACGAGACCCCTGAACTGATGCCCATGCCTATCACCTACGCCCACAAGCTGTGCCGCCGCCTGGCCAAGGTGCGCAAGAACGGGTCGCTGGATTTCCTGCGCCCCGATGGCAAGTCCCAGGTCACCATCGAGTATGAAAACGGCAGCCCGCGCCGGGTGGACGCCGTGGTGGTCTCCACCCAGCACAAGCCGGACGTCACCTACGACGAACTGCGTGAAGCGATCATCGAGGAAGTCATCAAAAAGGTGATCCCCAGGAAGATGGTGGACGGCGACACGCGCTACTTCATCAACCCCACCGGCCGTTTCGTGGTGGGGGGCCCCATGGGTGACTGCGGCCTGACCGGCCGCAAGATCATCGTCGACACTTACGGCGGCCAGGGCAGCCACGGCGGCGGCTGTTTTTCGGGCAAGGACCCCTCCAAGGTGGACCGTAGCGCCTCCTATATGGGCCGCTACATCGCCAAGAACATCGTGGCCGCCGGCCTGTCCAAGAAGTGCGAGATCCAGATCGCCTACGCCATCGGCGTGCCCGAACCGGTGTCTATCATGATCGACCTGATGGGAACCGGCATCGTGTCCAAGGACCGCGTGAAAGACATCGTCACGGACGTGTTCGACCTGCGCCCGGCCGCCATCATCTCCCAGCTCGATCTACTGCGCCCCATCTACCGCCGCACCGCGGCCTACGGGCATTTCGGCCGCAACGAGCCGGGGTTCTCCTGGGAGAAGACCGACCGCGCCGCGGAAATCCGCGAACGAGCGGGGCTGAAATAATAACAAGGCGCAACGGGGCAAAAGCACACAGGCGCAAAGGGATGGCGGGATGGGCGCCTGCGTCCGGCTGTTTGCCCGGGCGCTGCGGACAGCAAATCACGGACGATTCTGTCTGCAACTAAATTTCAAGATAAACGAGGTATGAACATGTCACTAGCTGAAGTTAAAGAAACCACCGGCGGTATCGAACCCCTGGACCTGTCGCTGCCCCACAAGGTGGCCGACCTGTCCCTTGCCGATTTCGGCATCCGCGAGATGCAGCTGGCGCGCAAGGAAATGCCGGGCCTGATGGCGGTGCGCGAGAAATACGGGCCGCAAAAGCCCCTGCAGGGCAAAAAAATCACCGGCAGCCTGCACATGACCATCCAGACGGCCATGCTCATCGAGACCCTCAAGGAACTGGGCGCCGACATCCGCTGGGCCAGCTGCAACATCTTCTCGACCCAGGACCACGCCGCCGCGGCGGTGGCCAAGCTGGGGCTGGCGGCGGTCTTCGCCTGGAAGGAAGAGACCCTGGAAGAGTTCTGGTGGTGCACCGAACAGGCGCTGACCTGGCCGGACGGCAGCGGTCCCGACCTGATCGTGGACGACGGCGGCGACGCCACCCTCTACGTCCACCAGGGTGTGCGCATCGAGCGCGACCCCAGCCTGCTGGATCAGGAATACGACAGCCCGGACATGCGCTGCCTGATCGACCGCCTCAGGGCCGGCTACCGGCAAGACCCCAAGCGCTGGACGCGCATCGCCGCCGACATCCGGGGGGTCTCCGAGGAGACCACCACCGGCGTGCACCGGCTCTACCACCTGGAGCGCAACGGGGAACTGCTCTTTGCGGCCTTCAACGTCAACGACTCGGTCACCAAAAGCAAGTTCGACAACCTCTACGGCTGCCGCGAGTCGCTGGCCGACGGCATCAAGCGCGCCACTGACGTCATGATCGCCGGAAAGACCGTGGTGGTCTGCGGGTACGGCGACGTGGGCAAGGGCTGCGCCAGCTCCATGCGCGGCTTCGGGGCCCGCGTGATCGTCACCGAGATCGACCCCATCTGCGCCCTGCAGGCCGCCATGGAGGGCTACGAGGTCATGACCATGGAAGACGCCGCCCCCATCGGCGACATCTTCGTCACCGCCACCGGCAACTACCACGTGATCACCGGCGAACACATGGAGATGATGAAAGACGAGTCCATCCTGTGCAACATCGGGCACTTCGACAACGAGATCGACATGCCCTACCTCTACGACACGCCGGAGTGCAAACGGGAAAATATCAAGCCCCAGGTGGACAAGTGGACCCTCAAGTCGGGCCGCAGCATCCTGGTGCTGGCCGAGGGCCGGCTGGTGAACCTGGGCTGCGCCACCGGTCACCCCAGCTTCGTCATGAGCAACAGCTTCACCAACCAGTGCCTGGCCCAGATGGAGCTGGCCGCCAAGGACTACGACCGGAAAGTCTACACGCTTCCCAAGAAGCTCGACGAGGAGGTGGCCCGCCTGCACCTGGACATGCTGGGCGTCAAGCTCACCCGGCTGACCCCCGAGCAGGCCGAGTACATCGGCGTGCCCCAGGACGGCCCCTTCAAGCCCGACCAGTACAGGTATTAGAAAAAGCGATCGGCAATCGGGTGTCGACCGTCCGCTTCTCCCGGCGGCACCGGGACCTTTGAAAAGCGGATGCCCGCCACCCGACACCTTTTTTGCGCCGGAACCTGCCGGCAGGTAAATATCTCGTTGTTTTCACATCACAATATTTATTTCCGCGACGCGGCCGACATGCGGCCGCTGGCCGACGAGAGCGTCGACCTGGTGGTCACCTCGCCCCCGTATCCCATGATCGAGATGTGGGACGAGGTTTTCTGCCGGCAGGACCGCTCCCTGAAACCGCTGCTGCAGCGCGGCCGGGGTTCCGAAGCCTTCGAGCGCATGCACGCCATGCTGGACGCGATCTGGCGGGAGCTGTGGCGGGTGGTCAAAAAAGGCGGGTTCGTGTGCATCAACGTGGGCGACGCCACGCGCACGCTGGGGAACGATTTCGCCCTGTACCCCAACCACGTGCGCATCCTCACCCGCCTGCGACAGCTGGGCTTCACGGTGCTGCCGGACATCCTGTGGCGCAAGCAGACCAACGCGCCCAACAAGTTCATGGGTTCCGGCATGCTGCCGGCCGGGGCCTACGTCACCCTGGAGCACGAGTACATCCTGATCCTGCGAAAGGGGGGCAAGCGGGAATTCGTGAAAGCCGCCGACAAGCAGCGTCGGCACGAAAGCGCCATCTTCTGGGAGGAGCGCAACAACTGGTTTTCGGACGTGTGGTTCGACCTCAAGGGCTCGCGGCAGGAGCTGGGGGACGGCAAGACCCGCTCCCGCAGTGGCGCATTCCCCTTCGAGTTGGCCGCCCGGCTGGTCCTGATGTACTCGGTCAAGGGCGACCTGGTGCTGGACCCTTTCGCCGGCACCGGGACCACCATGGCGGCCGCCATGGCCTACGGCCGCAACAGCGCAGGTTTCGAAATCGACCGCAGCCTGTCGGGGGCCATCCACGCCGTCGCCGAAACCGTCGTGGATATCGCCAACCACCACATCGACGGCCGGCTGGCGGCGCACCTGGCGTTCTGCCGTGAAAGACTGGCCGCCGGAAAACCCATCAAGCACGTCAACGAGCCCTACGGCTTCCCGGTGATCACGGCGCAGGAGCGCCGGCTGGTGCTCGACGGGCTGACCGCAGTGCGTCCCAGGGGCCACAACGCGTTCGAGGTGGCGTACGCCCCGAAAAGAGAGTTGCCCCGGCACGAACCCCTGCCGGAAGGCACCGCGCCGCCCCCGGCCGGGCCGGCTTCCCAAAAGCGTCGCCGGTCCGCCGACGCTTCCGCCGCCCAGATGTCTCTTTTCGGCAAAACGCCCTGACCGCGGCCCGTTTTTCCCGCCGGGCTTCATAGAGCTCAACGGTATCCGTTGTCAGTTGTCCGTAGTCCCTGGGGTGAAGCGGGGCGCACCGCCACACTTTGTGCCTCGGTGCCTTGTCGTTACTCTACTCCGAAAAGCCGTAGTGGTACATCTCGTACTCGGTCTTGCCCCCCAGCAGGCCGTCGATCTCTTTCTGGATCTTCTGGCGCCCCTCGTTGATCAGCCACTTTTCCCAGTCTTCGGACGACTGCCAGGTACTGATCACCAGGAACAGGTCCGGTTTGTCCAGGCTCTTCAGGGTCTCGCCGGAAATGTAACCCGGCTGTTCGGTGGCCAGGGAACGCATCTGCCGAAACAGGCGGATCATGTCCTTGGCCTTGTCCTGGGGAACGTTGCGCTTGATCAGAATCTTCACAGCCATGTCTGCCTCCTTGTCGATTTATCGCTTGGATGCTGTATTTTCGGGTTGTTCCACTTCCGCCTCTGTGTCTCTGCCCGCAGGGGCCGTTCACTTCCCGGTCGACAGCATGTCCCTGAGTTTGGAAAGCAGTGGCTTCTTGATCTTCACCTTCAGGAACAGATCACCGTCCGGGCCCTGGGCCTTGCCGGGCTCGCCCATGCCCGCCAGGCGGATCCGCTGACCGTCGCGAATTCCCGGGGGGATCTTGACCACCAGTTTCTTCTTGCGCTTGCGCTGAAAGTAGGCGTAAGGCCCCCCCTCGCGGGCCAGCTGCTCGCTGATCTGGATAACGTCGTGCATGTCGGCACCCCGCTGGGGAATCTTGATACCGGAGACCTTTTCCAGCAGGTAGCGCGAAAAGCGCCCCAGCCCATCCATGCGCGGCACCTGCCCCCGGACCTGCCCGGCACCCTTTTGCCGGGCCCGCCCGCCGGGGGTGGTGAAAATGAAGCCCCCACCGAAAACCCCTGGTTTCTTGACCTCGAAGGTATGAAACTCGGCGCCATAGAACTCCTTGAAAATCTCGTCGAAGCCCCGCAGGCCGAAACTGCGGGCCACCTCCTCGAAAATGGCGTGGATGTCCGATCCGCTGAAAATATCCCGGTCGCTGAAATCGTTGCGGAAACGGCTGTAGGCCTCGGAGCCGAACTGCTGCCGCATCTGGTCGTAGCGCCGCCGCTTGGCCGGGTCGCACAGCACGGCGTAGGCCTCGTTGACGACTTTCATCCGCTCGGCCGCCGTCGGGTTGTCCCTGTTGCGGTCCGGGTGATACTTGAAGGCCATCTTACGGTAGGCTTCCTTGATCTGCCGCGTGTCGGCCGCCTGGTCCACACCCAGAACCTTATAATAATCGACGCCGTTGGTCATAATATAATCAATTGTGTGCCCGCTGTCAGGTATCAGCCGCTTGAACCTGAAAAAATTGATTCCCTACCTTCCAGCTGACACCTGGAACCGGATTCGTCGTTTTGTTCACTTCGTGCAATTCGTCAGAGCAAGTAAAATTGCCCCCTTTCCTTGCCTCTATGCCTCTGTGCCTTTGTGCCTTGCCCTTCCCTTGCCCTTATGTACCTCTCGTGAAAAGCCCGATCGATCCTCCCGCTTTTCATGACAGCCATACCGGCCCAGGGTACAAATTGACTTCACGTGGCCTGCTCCACCTTGATGCGGCTGGTCACGCAGGCATGGCAGGAGCCCGAACGCGCCCGGGCCGCGTCGGAAAGCGACAACACGCCGGTGATCTTGCGCGGGTCGGCCCGGTGTACGAACAGCCGGTGGATGTCGGTGAAAATCATCCGCTGAATGGCGCCCGAGAGCAGCTCCTCCTCGTCACAGGAGACCACGGGCGACGCCATCACCTCCAAGGCCGGCACGTCCGTGGACACCCCGTGCTTGTAAGCCACGATGAGATCCGACTTGGACAACACGCCCACCGGGTCATCGGCCTGGTTGCAGATCAGGACGGCCCCGAAACGGTAGGCCGAAAGCCCCTCCATGACTTCCAGCAGGGTTTCGGTCTCGCGGTGGGACTTCACCGAGGTTCCCATGACCTCCCTGACCCGGATCTGCCCCATCACCTCGCGGAAGTCCATCTCGCCGCCGCGCCGGTAAGAGCTCATCTTGCAGTTGCGACAGTAGCGGTAGAGCAGCCCGACGATGTCCGGGTAGGCCAGCACGCCGGTGACGGCGTCATCCTCGCCGCCGCGCACGTAAAGGCGGTGGATGCCACTGCCGTACATGATGTCCAGCGAGTCCTCCAGGAAATCCTCCTCGCCGCAGAACAGCGGCGGCCCGACCATGATCATCTCCAGTGGGGTCTCGATGGGCAGGTCGGCGTAGTAGGCCCCCATGAGATCCGTCTTGGAGACCACTCCCGCGGGCTGCTCGTCTTCGTCGGTCACCAGCACGGCGTTGACCTTGAACTTGATGAAAGTGCCGATGCACTGCCCGAGCGAGGCGTCCCTGGGCAGCCGGATGACCTGCCGGCGCATGGCTTCTTTGACCTTCAGTCCGCTCAGCACGTTGCGTTTGCCGGAAATCACCATGACGTGTCAACCCCGGAAGTGTTTAAACCTCGGACAGGTTCTTGAAAAAAAAGGAGAAAAGATCCGAAATATACACCATCCCCACGATGCGGTCGTTTTCCAGCACCGGCAGACGGCGGATGTGCTTCTTGATCATCAGGTCCAGCACCATCATCACATGGGCATCCGGGCCGATGGTCACCAGGTCGGTGGTCATGATGTCACCGACCAGGATGGAAGCCGCCTTCCGGAAGATGTTTTCCAGCAGCCCCTCCAGGTCGATGTCCTCCATCTCCCCCCAGATGTGCACGTGCTTGGGCCGGATGAACAGCAGGATGTCGTACATGGACAGCATGCCCTGCAGGCGGCCGTCGTCGTCGGTCACCATCATGCCGAATATCCGCTTGCCCTCCCTGCGGCCGGCCTCGCGAAAGAGCCGCACCGCTTCCGCGATGGTTTGCTGCGGAGAGAGGGTGTGGTAACGGGTGTCCATCACGTCCCTGGCCTTGGTTCCCATGGTGTCTCCCCGATTGTAAATTGTAACGCTTGGGATCCGAATTTTCCCGGTGCCGCCGCTTCGAGGTATAAAACGTACCTGCCGATTTTGCAACCTCTGCCGGCGCGCAACCCGCGGCGGCCGGGGAAAATCAGCGCACCGCGATCACCCGGCGCGCGGCCAGGTAGTGCCGGCGCCAGTAACGGTTGTTGAGGCTGGAGATGATGACCCCCTTGCGGCTGGAGGCGTGCACGAACTCTCCGCGGCCCAGGTAGACCCCGGTGTGAATGTTCCCCAGGCCGATTTTAAAGAACACGATGTCGCCGGGCGCCAGGGGCCGGCTTCCCACCGGCCGCCCCACCGCCATCTGCCGCCGCACGGTGCGGGGCAGCCCGACGTCGAAGGTGGTGTCGTAGAGCCTGGCCACCAGCGCCGAGCAGTCGATGCCGCGGCGGCTGTCGCCGCCGTATCGGTAGGGGACCCCCAGCCACTTGCGGGCATTGTTCCGCAGCCGCTTTTCGATTCCCGCAACGGGCCCGGTGTCGTAGAGACGGATCACCGGAACGCGCTGCGTCGAACAGCCCGCCAGCAGGAGCACCGCCGCCGCCACCCGCCAACAGAGGGCGATCCGATACCGGGAATGCATGCCGATCTCCCCTTGTGCCTTCAGGCCTACGTGCCTACCGGCGACTTCCCGTGCCGTTTACAGAGCCGCAATCGGCTTGCGGCCCCAGCCGAAACCCGACCCTCCGCGGGTCACGGCCCGGCTCCATTTGACATACCCCGATTTTATTCAGTATACAGTATGAAAACGCCAGCGTCCAGTAAGGGGCGCGGAATGAATCAGATCCACAAACGGAGCGCCGGGTTTCCTGTTCGTGTTCAAGGTGCGTCAGCGGGCGCAGCCCTTCGGGTTGCAGCGTCCGTTGCGGCGCGGCACACGCACCAAAGGACCCGTCGGGTTGTGGGAGCAATTTGTTCCGGGATCTCAAACAGCGTGGAAGGGGGAATCGGTGACAGTGGAAAAGAGCACCCGGGAGCGGTTGATCACCATCATCGAGGAGATGTCCGAGGAGGAGTGCCACCTCCTCCTGCAACAGCTTGAAAAGCGGCCCCCGAACGAGCGCCGCAAACATCCCCGCAAGCGTTACCTGGCCGACGTGCGGTATGTGGGTGGGGACCGCATCTACAAGGACTTCATCCGTAACATCAGCTTGGGCGGCCTGCTCATCGAGACCCGCGAAAAGCGTGAGGACCTGAGCCTGGGCCAGGAGGTCACGCTGTCGGTGCCCTTTCCCCGGGAGGAGCAGTACACCCGTATCATCGGGGAAATCGTGCGCATCAGCGCCCAGGAGATCGGCATCAAGTTCAAGAAGGTGATCAAAAAAGAGCCGGTCTGAAACGATTGGTTCACGCCCATGGAGACCGACCGCAAGGATGTCTACCTGACCTGCATGCGGCGCAAGGGCCACCCCAAGAAACATGTATCGGTGTGCCGCAGGTGCCGCTGGAACAAGAGCTGCGTAGTCTTCCGGCGCTACGCCCAGCCGGAGCTGCCGCTGATGGCGCCCGCCGATGAACCGCCCGACCCCCCGCCCCCGCCTTTCACCATCGTCAAGGCCCCGCCGCCCGGCGTGCAGGACGACCCGCAACTGCTCTCGGAGATCCGAAAAATCCTGCTCGAAATCCGTGCGTTGTGCCGTTAGGCTTTCGGGGGACATGTCCCGGATCCCCTGGGGCAGCGAACCGCATCACCGGGTGCAGGCCTTTGGAAATCCGGGAGAGGGAGGCGGCTTTCAGGCCTCGGAAGCCGACAGCTACCGACGGCGGGCCACCGCGCCGCGATCGGCCATCCCGGAAACATCCAGGCCGGCCTCTTTCCAGGCCGACACCCACAGATCCACGATCTCGTTGACCGCTTTCTGGTAGAGCGGCTTGAGCGTCTCGGGGTTGTTGTCCCAGGCGTGCTTGGCGCGGTACTGCACCATGAGGTAGGCGATGCGCGACCTGAGATCGGGTCGCACGGAATAGCCCTCGTAGACCACCTGGGGGGGTTCGTAGTCCTGACGGTTAATGTAAACGGGGCCCGGCAGGATGGTTTCGGCCACGTAGCAGGCCAGCACGCCGAATCGCTTGGCGGTCTGGAATTCCCCGGCCTTGCCGCTTTTCAGGCTGCTGACCAGTTTCCGATAGACAATCTCCAGTTCCCACGGATCCAGGCGTACGCGGTCCCATCGGGTGGCAATGCCCCCTCCCCAACGCACGTACAGCTGATTTTTCTGCAGGTAGGTTTTGAGCGAAGTCGGGCAGAACTGGTAGGCATCCTCGAGCATGTCGTGGATGGCCTCTTCGCTGAAGGCCCAACCGCTTGCCGCCATGCCGCAAACCAGCGCCACCGTGACGATCGCCAGAAATGTTCTTCTAAGAGCCATGAATCCCCCCTGATGGTAAATGGTTTTCCATGGCGGCCCCCGTCCGGGATCCGCCGGAAACATCTCAGGGGAATTATCGGCACGGCAGGAGGGAAAGTTTAGTTGGCGGCGGTCTCGGTCCGCGTCTCACCGCCGGGGGCATCGCTTTCGGTGGAAGGGGCGGGCGCCGGCGTGTGACTGCTGGTGGCCAGTTCGTTGAGCGCCTCGCGGATTTCCCGCGATCCCTTGTCGAACACCATACGCACGACGCTGTAATTGCGGCGCACCTCGCCATAGGAATAGCGCCCGCGGGTCTTTTCCAGGTACCGCGCCACCAGGTCCCGCACGGCCTCCCAGCTATCACGCCGGGTCTGGTTCTCCAGCGGCGTGAGATCGTCGAGGTTCTTCATCTGGCGCCGGTGAAAGCGGTTCCTGAAAAACTTCTGGAACAGGGTCATCCACAACAGAAACACCACCAGGGCCACACCGCCCCCGCCCGCCCCCATGATGACGGGATCCGGGCCGGGCAGCAGGCCGCTGACCATGGCCCCACCCACGGCGGCGGCACCGACCAGCAGGCTGACGACGACACCGGTGAAAACGTGCTTGGCGCGGAAGATGCGCAGCCGGCGCCGGTAGTTGGCCAGCCCCTCCAGGAAGTGGGACAGGCGCTCGCCGTGGGTCTCGACGAAGGTAGCCAGGTGGTCCAGCCGGTGGCGCGGCGCCTCGAGGATGGCCTCGCGGATCTCCTCGCGCTGGTTCTCGAGATAGCGCAGGTAGCCCGTGTCACGCTCCGGGGACACGGCGGAGGAGACGGCCGCGTTGGGGGAATAGGTCAGCCGGATCATGGGAATATCTTTGCGGCCGGTCATCTGCGAAAGGTTCCAACACAGGGTGCCGTACACCCGGATGAGGTCATCGAGAGAGGCGCACTCGTCGATGCGGTTGAGTACGAACAGTACGCGGTCCTCGAAGGTCTTGGCGGGCAGGGTCTCGCGCAGGCTCTCGTGGGCCTCTCTCACGGTGCCGGCCTTGTGGGGGTCGAAGAGCACCAACACCAGGTCGGCGATCTGGGCCAGGTCGCCGATGATCTCCTGGTAGCGGTACCCCCGGTCGCGCTCGGTGATGCTGTCCAGCATGCCCGGCGTGTCGATGATGGCCAGGGTCTTCAAAAAGGGGGAGTTGACCTTCTTCAAACGGAAATGGGCGGCAAAGCGCTGGCCGTGTTTCTTGAGGCTTTCGAAGGGGTACTCGGGGTCATTCAGCAGGAACTTGCCGTCGCGCTCCTCGGTGACGCGGATCCCGTCGCCGTCGCCGGCCGTTTCGTCGTACGTAATGACGGTGAAGGAGTCGTCGGTGGGCGCCTGCCCGGTGGCCTGGATCTCGGCGCCCAGGAACTCGTTGATCAGGGTCGACTTGCCCGAGGAGTAGTTCCCCAGGAACAACACCAGCGGGCGCCACTTGATGTTGGTCTCCAGGGGCACCTCGCTGTAACCGTACTTGACGGCCACCGGCGTGAGGTAGTCGCGCACCATGCCCAGCAGCTCGGTACGCAGCGAATTGATGTAATCTTCACGATACATAAGATGGTCTCCGAATCACCAACGCCGGTCCGCCGGCCGTGATTGCCGGCCGCAGGGGGCGGTGTCAGCCTTTTCCGCCGACACACGCCGCCCGGTAGGATTCCAGTTCCCGGCGGTGGTCTTCCGCCGGCACGCGGCTTTCCAGTTCGGCGGCCGCGAAAGGCAGCCGCTCGAAAAGCCGCGCCTCCAGTGCGCGGGTCTTTTCCCACAGCCGGCCGACCCGCCGCCGATCATCCTCCCCGTGGCAGTACCGCTCCACGATATAGCGCATGCGTCGGTCCAGGGGCACCACCTCGTCGTGCAGCACGCGCTTGTCGGCATAGTTGACGATTTCGGCCTCGCTGAAAAGCGCGCCCCCGGGATAGGCATCCAGTTTGACGTGCTGCCGCACGATGTCACCGACGTCCGGAAAACCCAGTTTCGCCAGCAACACCCCCCCGCTTTCGGCGTGGTTTTCCCGGGTGGCGAAGCTGCGCGTCTTGGTGATGTCGTGCAGCAGGGCCCCGGCCTGGATCAGATCACGGTTCAACCTTGCGCTTTCCCCGGCCAGGCCGTCGGCCAGCGCCAGGGCCACCTGGCAGACCTTCAGCGAGTGAGCTACGATGTGATCCATCATCTCCATCCGGCAGATCAACTCGTAACACTCGATTTTAGAGGGGACGCGCATACGGCAAACCCTAATATCAGATAACGCTTAAAATGAATAGGGAATTTTTGCGTTCACTGGATCCGGGGCACCCGGAACCACTGCGTCTTGAAGGCGGGTCGGTGGCAATTGCCGGCCGGCGGGGAAAAGGCGGGGTGAAAAAATGCGGGAAAACGCTATCCCCTGATCAGCCTGTATATCCTGGTCATCAGGTCATTGGTTTCGATGTAGTTGTCTCGTGCTTCGGAGAGCCTGCGTCGCACGGCAATTTTCAGCCTGGCGCGCAGCCTTTCCGGCGATGGACGCGTCTTCGGCCGTATATCCGGCGCCTTTTCCCCCAAATAATACTCCGCAATGTTCAACAGGGACGTCCACCTGATATTTCCAAGGGTGTTGATCCAGTCAACCAGGTCCGTCATCGCCCGAAATCCGTTTTTGAATGCGGCGTGATGTTCAACGACAACAATCGGCCGCCCCCACTGAACGTCCCGGGCGAAATCGGCTCGGTCCTCCGGATACCGGCGCAAAAACAATGGAAAGTCGTGATAAATCTTCGTGGCGGGCTGTTGGTACTCGTTGTCAGGCAGCGTCTGCCGATCCGTTGCCGTGATCTTCGAATTGAAAGCCGCCAGGTAACCGGCATCCCTCAACGCTTTCATCGCTGTCGACGAAAATTTACCCTGCGGAAACACCATGATCGGGTCGTAGGGCAACCCCGTATTTTTCTTGTGTTCCTCCATTCGCCACAGCGCGCTTTCGGCCAATTCCCTCAGCCGCCGATAGTCACCGCCCCCGAATTCGTTGGAGGTGTGGTTGCAGCCGTGAACACAGATGCCCAGGCGATCCGCATTGTCGGCGAAAAGGCGCACCGTTTCCGGGTCGCTTCTCCTGTAATTGTAAGGGATAAATGCAATCTCGGTAAAGAAATTGTGAGCCTTCATTTCCCCCAGGAGCTTCCTGTAGTCGAGACATCCGTACGTAGGCTTCAGAAGGGGGTCATCGATGATGAGGCAGGCAAGTGTTTCTCCGGTGTTGTGCGGTGCCGGTTTTTTGGTGTCGTCCATGAAGGTTCCTCGATGGGTACGGAGTCGGAAGCGGGCTCTCGCCACCCCTTTTCTTACGGTTGCCCGTTGAAAAGCGCCAACAGGGATTTCCTGCAACCGCCATAATAAACCTGAAACATCCTGAAATCCCAGTTGTCATTGCCCTCGATGACCACCGGGCCGTTTTCGGTGATGGCGATGTCCCACCCGATGGTAACGATTCCATAGAGTGTGCTGTGAATAGTTCTCACCAGTTCCAGGCTGTCCTCAAAATACGGAATTTCAAATCCGTTAAAAACAACCTCCGAGTCAGGATGCCGCAACACCGTGTTGCCGCATTTATTGTAAGGGACGCCGTACTTCATCAATCTTCCCGTCTGCAGATCGATCCCGACCAGGAGACCGCCCCGGTGCCAGTTGTCAACGACCTCACCGGAGGCCCCCAGTTTGAGAATGGCATTAAAGACCCGGACACGCTTCCCATCATTGAAGGTGCCTATTCGGATGGTATTGACCGTACCCGAGAACAGCCGATCCATTTCTTCATGCTGCTTTAGCCTTTTCTGTAGAATCGACCGCGTCCGCACCCGCTTTTCAAAATCTTCCACCGAGGATCTCTCGCCATTTATGAAAAGCCGCCCATCATCGACCGAGATCAGGAATACGCCGTATCCGTTGTCTCCATTTACACTTTTGCAGAACAGGTCGGCATCCCCGTATTGCAGAATACTGCCGGACTCGGCAATGGATCCGGATTCCAGCCACCGAATCTGCCCATTGTCGCAGACCGCAACGACATCCGGGGTAGGCAGAGACATCCCCTTCATAAATTCATAGAAAATAAATTTGTCCCTCAAGATACACGTGTAGTTGAGGTACCCATCCACCAGTTTGACGCCCCTGTTGGCTTTTTTCCGGAGCCTGTTGTACAAATGGAATGGCATGTACTCTTCCTGATCCACAGGATCTGTTTTTCTGTCGAACAGGT
>CAYZCL010000077.1:0-15863 GCA_964476595.1 uncultured Desulfobacteraceae bacterium | reverse complement strand
CCCAGAGAAGCCACCACCTTCTTGACTTTGGCGGTTTTGCGGATTTCGCGGTAGATCTCCTGGGAGGGTCCCACCGCACCGCCCGGCGAATCCACGCGCACCACCACGGCCCGGATGGTGTCGTCCTCCCGGAAACGCTTGAGGATGTCCAGCGTCTCGCGGGCGTCGGTGATGGCCCCGGAGACCTCCACGACCCCGATCTTTTGGCCGAACTTGAGTTCCGTGCGTCGTGAACCCGCGAAAATGAGCAGGCCGATGATCACCACGGTCGCGCAGACCAGGCTGGTGAACACCAGCATGAAAAACAGCAGTGGATGCCTGCGTGAAAACATGGTCCCTCCTTCATGAATCGACGGCCCGATGAAACGGGCATTGCCCGCGGTCCGGCGGTCGGTGCAATGGCCGCCGGAGTGAAAAAAAGGAGGGGCCGGCGAAAAGCTACGCTCTTCACCGGCCCCCGTATCGCCTCAGGCGTTGAATGCGGACGCGTCTACTCCTCGCCGAGTTTGTCCTGGAGGTTCTCCCGCAGAATCTCCCCGAAGGTCGACGTGGCCGGCCGCATGTTGTTGACGTACTCGCTGAGCAGGCTCTGGTCGTCCTCCATCTCCAGGCGCTTGATGGACAGGCCGATGCGCCGCTCCTCACTGTTGATGTTCATGACTTTGGCGGTCAACACATCGCCGACGTTGTACATGCCCACCGGCGTCTTGATCTTTTCCTTGCTGATCTCCGAGACGTGCACCAGGCCCTCGATGCCCTTTTCCAGTTCCACGAAGACGCCGAAGTCGGTGACGTTGGTGACCGTGCCGGTGATCTCGCTGCCCACCTCGTAGCGCTCACCAACGGTCTTCCACGGGTCGGCCTCCAGCTGCTTGATGCCCAGCGAAAAGCGCTCGCTCTCTTTCTCGATGTCCAGCACCACGGCCTGCACCACGTCGCCCTTCTTGTAGAGTTCGGAGGGGTGCTTGATGCGCTTGGTCCAGGAGATGTCGGAGATGTGCACCAGACCGTCGATGCCCTCGTCGATGCCGATGAAGAGCCCGAAGTCGGTGATGTTCTTGATCTTTCCCTCAATGGTGGTGCCCACCGGGTACTTCTCGCCGATGACATCCCACGGGTTGGGCTCGACCTGCTTCATGCCCAGCGAGATGCGCCGGCTCTCGGGCTTGATGTCCAGCACTACGGCCTCCACCATCTCGCCCACCGACACCACCTTGGAAGGGTGGCGGATCTTGCGTGTCCAGGACATCTCGGAGACGTGGATGAGGCCCTCGATGCCCTCTTCCAACTCCACGAAAGCGCCGTAGTCCGTCAGGCTGACCACCTTGCCGGTCACCCGCGAACCCACGGGGTACTTTTCGGCGGCCGTGGACCACGGATCCGGGGTCAGCTGCTTCATGCCCAGCGATACGCGCTCTTTTTCCAGGTCCAGGTTGAGAATCTTGACCGTGATCTCGTCGCCCACGGAGAAGATTTCCGAGGGGTGCTTGACCCGCCCCCAGGAGATATCGGTGATGTGCAACAGGCCGTCGACGCCGCCCAGGTCCACGAACACGCCGTACTCGGTGATGTTCTTGACCACGCCGTCGACCACCTTGCCCTCGTAGATGCTGGCCAGCGTGGCGGCGCGCTTGGCTTCACGCTCCTCTTCCAGAATGACCCGCCGCGACAGCACGATGTTGCTGCGTTTGCGGTTGAACTTGAGGATGCGGAAATCGAAGGTCTTTCCCACCATGTCGTCCAGGTTGCGCACGGGGCGCAGGTCCGCCTGGGACCCGGGCAGGAAGGCCTGCACGCCGACGTCCACCGAGAATCCGCCTTTGACGCGGTTGGTGATGGTGCCCTCGATGGTCCCGTCGCTGTTGTAGACCCGCTTGATCTCCTCCCAGACCTTGACCTGGGCGGCCTTCTCCTTGGACAGCACGAGGATCTCGTTCTCGTCGTCCAGCCACTCCACCATGACCTCGACCCGGTCGCCGACCTTGGCGGTGACGTTGCCGTCCTCGTCGAGGAACTCGTGAATGCCGATCTGTCCCTCGGACTTGTAGCCGATGTCGACCAGTACGTGGTCCTTGTCCACCGAAATGATCTCCCCGGTGACAACCTCTCCCTCGGCGAACTGCTTGAAACTCTCCTCATACATCTTCATGAGGCTGTCCATGCCGCCTTCTTCCTCGTCGAAGGCGTCGCCGTCTTCCGGGGTCTGTCCGGCTTCTTCCCCCGCGTCCGTCTCGGGCGCGGGCGCCTCCTGCGGCGCATCCGCCGGGGTTCCCGTCTCCTCGGCCGGTGCCGCGGCGTCTTCCGCCGGCCCCGAACTTTCCGGGATCTGTTCTTCCGGCGCCGTTTCGTTCACTTTGCCGGTCTGTTCCGATGAACCGTTCTCAACCTGATTTTCCATTAAACCAATACCCCCTTAGCCAGTTTTTATTTGCGGCACCCTTCATTGTGCAGCATAAACTAAAAATATAACAGACCGACCCCGAAAAAACAACATCTATTTTTCCCGGGGTTTCACTTCGCATCCCGCCGTCGCCGCTGCGCCACCACCCGCTCGATCTCGGCGAGCACCTCCTCGACGGAAAGCGCGCTGGTGTCGATGCGCACGGCGTCCTCGGCCATTTTGAGCGGCGCCAGCCGGCGCGTGCTGTCGTTCTCGTCGCGGCGCCGGATGTCCTCGAGCACCTCCTCGAAGCGCTGGCCAGCGTCGCCGAGCTCCCGGTGACGGCGCCGGGCGCGTTTTTCCAGCGAAGCGTCCAGGAATATCTTGACGGCCGCGTCGGGAAAGACCACGGTCCCCATGTCGCGTCCCTCGAAGACGCAGCCCCCCTCGCGGCCCAGGCGGCGCTGCAGCCCCAGCAGGCATTGCCGCACCGCGGGCAGGGCCGACATGCGCGAGGCCAGCATGGAGATGTGCGGCGTGCGCAGTTCGTCGGTGACGTCGCGGCCGTCGATGAGAATCCGCATGGTCCCGTCGTCGGTCCACACGGCTTCGAGCCGCAGGGTATCGAGCAGGCGCCGTACGGCGCGCGTGTCGTCGACATCGATGCCCGCGCGGTCCGCCTTCCAGGCGATGCCGCGGTAGAGCGCGCCGGTGTCCACATAACGGTAGCCCAAGCGCTGCGCCAGGCGCCGGCTGACGGTGGTCTTGCCGGCCCCGGCGGGGCCATCGATGGTGATGATGGGCGCCTTCACGACGCATCTCCCCGGACCGCTGCGAAGGCCGCCAGGAAACGGCGGTTCTCTTCGGGCAACCCCACGTTGACCCGGATGTAGTTCGGATAGCCGTACGCGCTCATGGAGCGCACGATGACGCCCCGCCGCAACATGGCCTCGTAAAAGCGGTCCGCCGGACCCTGTACGTCGATGAGAAAAAAGTTGGCCTGGCTGCGGAAATAGGCCACGCCCAGGGCGTCCAGTTCGGCCCACAGGCCGTCCAGGCCCTCGTGCACCAGGCGCACGGTCTTTTCCAGGAAAGCGTCGTCGGACAGCGCGGCCCGGGCCGCGCACAGCGCCGGGCGGCTGACGTTGAAGGGCTGGCGCACCCGGTGGAGCACCAGCGCCAGCTCCGGCGACATGACGCCGTAGCCGATGCGGATGCCGGCCAGGCCGTAAGCCTTGGAAAAGGTCCGCAGCAGCACCACGCTTTTTTCACCGCCGATCCACTCCACGCCGTCCAGGGCGTCGCCGTCGCGCACGAACTCGATGTAGGCCTCGTCGACGACCACGGCCACGTGGCCGGGGATGCGTGCCAGGAATTCGCCGAAATCGTCCCTGCCGATGACCGTGCCGGTGGGGTTGTTGGGGCTGCACAGGAAAACGATGCGGGTGCGCTCCGTGACCGCGTCCAGCACGGCCGGCAGGTCGATGCCCAGCGAGGCGTCCAGGGGCACGCCCACGGCTCGGGCGCCGGTCCAGCGCGCGCACAGGGAGTACATCAGAAAGGAGGGCTGCGGGATGACGACTTCGTCGCCGGGCAGCAGCAAAGCCCGCGTGAGCATGCCGATGACGTCGTCTGAGCCGCACCCCAGCACGACGCCCCCGGGCGGCACGTCCAGGCGCTCCGCGATGGCCGCCACTAGGTCGCCCCCTCCGTCGGGGTAGCGGTGGAGCTGCCCGCAGGCGTCGCGCATGGCCGCCACGGCCGCCGGCGAAGGCCCCAGCGGGTTTTCGTTGGAGGCCAGCTTGACGGCGTCGGAAATGCCGTATTCGCGGGCCAGCTCCTCGATGGGTTTGCCCGGCACGTAGGGCTTCAGGGCGAGGATGTGATCGGGGACCGGCAGTTTCATGGCTTCGACACGCTACTTCTCCAAGGCGGCCTTCCTGCCGGCTTCCAGGGCCTCCAGGTTTATGGGGATCAGTTTCTCCTTGCGCTTGAACTCTTCCTTGACCGACTCCTTGAGCCGTTTGAAGTCCACCATGCCGCTGCGCGCCACGAAGGCGGCCAGGGCCACGATGTTGGCCGTGCGCACGTTGCCCAGTTCCTTGGCGATCTCGATGATGGGCACCACCAGTTCGTCCACGTCGTCGCGCCCGCTGTCGATGTCGATCAGCGATCCGTTGACGAAGATCACGCCGCCGGGTTTGACCGTGGGGGCGAATTTCTCCAGGCTGGGGCGGTTCATGGCGATCAGGTGGCGGGGATTCTTGATGATCGGCGACCCGATGGGGCGGTCGCTGACCACCACCGTGCAGTAGGCCGTGCCGCCGCGCATCTCCGGCCCGTAGGAGGGAATCCAAACCACCTCGAAACCCTGTTCCATGGCGGCGTGGGCCAGGATCTTGCCCATCAGCATGATTCCCTGTCCCCCAAAGCCGGCCAGTTTGACTTCGTTCTGCATGTTCGCCTCCTCGGGTTACTCGGGTGTTTTGAGATCACCCAGCTGGTAGTAGGGCAGCATCTGCTCCTCGGCCCACTTGACGGCCTCCACCGGCGTCAGCCCCCAGTTGGTGGGGCAGGTGCTGACCACCTCCACGAAGCTGTAGCAGCGATTTTCCAGCTGGTAGGTAAAGGCCCGCTTGATGGCCTTCCTGGCCTTGACGATGTACTTGGGCTTGATGGCCGCCTGGCGCGTGATGTAGGCCGGCGTCTGCAGGGCGGCCAGCAGCTCGGCCACCTTGATGGGCATACCCACCTCGTCCACGTTGCGGCCGAAGGGCGAGGTGGTGGTGCGCTGATCCGGCATGGTGGTGGGCGCCATCTGACCGCCGGTCATGCCGTACACGGCGTTGTTGACGAAGATGGTGGTAAAGCGCTCGCCGCGGTTGGCGGCGTGAATGATCTCGGCCATGCCGATGCTGGCCAGGTCGCCGTCGCCCTGGTAGGTGAACACCACCAGGTCCGGCCGCACGCGCTTCATGCCGGTGGCCATGGCCGGGGCGCGCCCGTGGGCGGACTCCTGGAAATCGAAGGTGAAGTAGTTGTAGCACAGCACCGCGCAGCCCACCGGCGCAATGCCTACCGTGCGCCCGCGGATGCCCAGTTCGTCGATGACCTCGGCCACCAGGCGGTGGATCACGCCGTGGGTGCACCCCGGGCAGTAGTGGGTCGGCACGTCGGCAAGGGCCTCGGGTCTCTTAAAAGTTTTTCCCATTTTCACTGACTCCTCGTTTTCCGGCCGGCTTCGGGCCACCGGGCGATGACCGATGGTGACTTCTCCGCAGCCGGGGGTTTCGTTCCGACCTCAGGCCGGTCTGACGACATCGATCACCTCTTCGGGCGTGGGCACCTCGCCGCCGCACTTGCCGAACCACTCCACCGGCCGCAGGCCGCACACCGCCCGCTGGACGTCTTCGAGCATCTGGCCCATGTTCATCTCGATGGCGAAGACTTTCCTGCAGCTCTCCTTTTCGGCCGCATCGCGCACCGCCTTCTCGGGGTACGGGAACACCGTCTGGGGGCGGATCATGCCGACTTCCACACCCTCTTCCTTGAGCATGTCGATGGCCGTGCGGCACACCCGGCTCATGGTCCCGTAACTGACGATCAGGGCCTCGTAGTCACCGTCGGTATTGTATGCCTCGTAGCGCACGTCCTCGCGCGCCATCTGCTCGTACTTGGCCTTCAGGTGCAGGTTGTGGGCGTTGAGTTCCTCGGGGTCCAGGTACAGCGACTTGACCAGGTTGCGCCGATCGCTGCCGCGGGTGTCCATGCCGTTGGTGGCCCAGTCATCCTTGTTGCTGGGCGCCACCTTGAGGTCGTCGTGGAACTCCACCGGCTCCATCATCTGCCCGATGAGGCCGTCGCCCAGGATCATCACCGGGTTGCGGTACTTCTCGGCCAGCGGGAAGGCCATCATGACCATCTCGACGGCCTCCTGGACACTGGCCGGCGCCAGCACCAGCATGTGGAAGTCCCCGTGGCCGATGCCCTTGGTGGCCTGCAAGTAGTCCGCCTGGGACGGCAGGATGCCGCCCAGTCCCGGGCCGCCGCGCATGATGTTGACGAAGACCGCCGGGCACTGGGCGCCTGCGATGTAACTGATCCCCTCGCTCATCAGGCTGATGCCGGGACTCGAGGAGGTGGTGAAAACACGCTCGCCGCAAGCGGCGGCACCGAAGATCATGTACGAGACGGCCACCTCGCTCTCGCCTTGCAGAAACACCCCGCCCACCTCGGGCATGCGCCGCGACAGGTACTCGGCGACTTCCGACTGCGGGGTGATGGGGTAGGCGAAATAGTTCAGGCAGCCGGCCCGGATGGCGGCTTCCCCGATGGCCTCGTTGCCCTTCATCAGAATTTTGCTCATGATGCCTCACTCCTTGTCCGGCCTGCGGCGTCCGCGGCTGGCGCCGGGGGCCTCACGCCGGTGTTGTCGTTCATCCCTGGTCCGGGGGGGACAGCTCCTCGACCTCGCTGATGGTGATGGCCACGTCGGGGCACATGCGGCAGCAGGTGGCACAGAAGACGCAGTCTTCGGGGCGTGCCTGGAAAGCCGGGAAATAGCCCTTGGTGTTGACCTTTTCGGCGATTTCCAGGACGTGCTTGGGGCACACGCTGACGCACAGGCCGCAGCCTTTGCAGAGGTCCTCGTCGATGCGGTACACGTATTCCATGGTTGCTATACACCTCCTGTTTGCGGGCGGGACCCCCGGGACGCGGGATCGCGGAAAGCCGCGGCCTTCTTCCAGGGGGGCACCAACTGGCGGGTTATGGGCAGCAGGGGACAGCTGAGCCGTCCCCGGTCGATGCGGGGCAGCAGCCGGACGTCCGCGGTGACAAAGGCCAGCGGCAGGCCGCTCTCGTCGGCCAGCCGGCGGACGAACGCGTGCCCCGAGAGAATCTCTTTAACGGTGGTCTCCTCCATCAGGTTGGCGTTGCCGATGAAACCGGTGACCGGCGCCTTGGCGGCGGCCTCGATGCGGCGCTGCACCTTCCGGCAGCCTTCCACGGTGCTGGTGTACGGCCGGAAGGGGTTGATCACCTGGAGCATGGACACCTCGTGGTGCCTGAGCGCGTCATAGAGCGCCGCCAGCACCGTGGCCCCCGCCTCTCCCCCGCCGGCATCCAGAATGGTCAGCTGGGCCGGCTGCCGGATGAGCCCACCGATCTCCGGGATCAGGATCGGCAGGTCGGCCTGCAGGTATTTCTCGGGCGGAATAGCCACCCTGATGCCTTGGGCCGTGAGCTGGCGCCGCGCCTCGCGCGTGCGGAAATAGGGGTTGACCAGGTCCAGGTCGGCGATACGCACCTCGCAGCCGGCTTGCTTGCGGTAGACCGCCAGGTTGACGGCCACCTCGGTCTTGCCGCTGCCGAAGTCGCCCACGATGATGACGATGCCTTCCAGGGTGATGTCCATCTCGGTCCGGGGCCCGCATCCTTTGGTTTGAAAAAACAATGCCGCCCCGGGCAAACGGATCGCCCGATCCAGGGGCGGCTGCAACCCAACTGGAAACTTTTATTTTCAAGGCGGTTCAATGTCAAGATGAAATAGGCGGTCGCTACCTGCCGACGGGTGTCCGGCATCCGCCGGGAAGCATCGGGCATGCCGAAACAATGGGGCATCGATGGGTATCGCCGCCCGGGTGTCCTGTGCCGCCCGGGCGCGGTCCTGTCCACCCGAACACCGCGTGCGCGGACGCCGAGGCAAAAAAGTTTTGCTTTTGGCCGTCTTTTCTGGATAAATCTGCCGGCAAATCCGTCTGCCGGCCGTCGAGCGGCCGCAAAAGGGAGAATCATGCCATGACCATCGTACGCACCGGCCTGGAGGTTTTCATCGACAACCCGCCGGCGTGGTGCCGCCGCAAACGCCTGGGCCTGCTGTGCAACCCGGCCTCGGTGGACCGCCGCCTGCGCCACGCCCGCGACCTGCTGGCGGAGCGCTTCGGCGATGCCCTGACCGCCCTGTACGCCCCGCAGCACGGGTATTTCGCCGAAAAGCAGGACAACATGATCGAGTCCGACCACCTGACGGACCCGCAGCTGGGCATCCCCGTCTTCAGTCTCTACAGCCGGGTGCGCAAACCCACGGCCGAGATGATGGCGCCCATCGACGTGCTGCTGGTGGACCTGCAGGACGCCGGCTGCCGCGTTTATACCTTCGTCTACACCCTGTCGTACTGCATGGAGGCCGCCGCCGAGACGGGCCGGAAAGTCGTGGTGCTCGACCGCCCCAACCCCGTGGGCGGCCTGCAGGTGGAAGGTGGCCGCCTGCGCCCCGGGCTGTCCTCTTTCGTGGGCCGCTACCCCATTCCCATACGCCACGGCCTGACCATCGGTGAACTGGCGCTCTTTTTCAACCGCGAGGGCGGCATCGGCTGCGAGCTGGAGGTGATCCCCATGCAGGGCTGGCGCCGTGACATGTACTTTACCGACACCGGTCTTCCCTGGGTGGCCCCGTCGCCCAACCTGCCGACGCCGGCGTCGGCGCTGGTCTACCCGGGGCAGGTGCTCTGGGAGGGCACCAACGTCTCCGAGGGGCGCGGCACCTGCCAGCCTTTCGAGCTGTTCGGCGCGCCCTTCATCGACCCGGCCGCGGTGATGTCCCGGCTGGATGCGGCGGCCACGGCCGGTGTCGTGCTGCGGCCCTGTCACTTCGAGCCCACGGCCAACAAGTGGCGGGGCCGGCTGTGCCGCGGGTTCCAGCTACACGTCAGCGACCGCCGGGCCTACCGGCCCTACCGCACCAGCCTGGCCCTACTACAGGCCGTGGCCGCCGGATGGCCCGGGGATTTCCAGTGGAAGCCGCCGCCCTACGAGTACGAGTTCGAGAAACTACCCATCGACCTGATCACCGGGGACCTGCGGGTGCGGTTGTGTATCGAACAGGGGGGGGACATTCTGGAACTGGAGCGCAGCTGGCAACCGGAAATCGACGAATTCGTTTCGGTTTGCAGAAATTCCTGCCTGCTGTATTAGTTTTCGGGTGCCGGGCGTTTCGCCGGCGGCGGAAAACCGGCGCCTTCAAACATCTGGGGGGATACGCATTGACGGACGACGCCATTAAGTGGGTGCGGCGGCGCTTCAAGGGCAACAAGGTGTGGCTGGCCACCAACGCCGAGGGCCGCCCGCTGGAAAAGAAGGGCAAGCTGCTGATCAAATATCAGCTCGACCAGCCCTACGAGTACTGGGTGCACGCCAGCAACGTGAGGCCCCTTTCGGAGACGGGGCCGCCGGAGGAGAAAAAGGCGTCCCGCCGGGTCCCGCGGAGGCCTCGGCGCCGGCCGTCGGAAGCGGCGGTTCCCGACGCCCGTGACCTCAACGACGGTGCCATCCACGTCTTCACCGACGGCGCCTCGTCGGGCAACCCGGGGCCGGCGGGCATCGGCGTGGTGCTGCGGCACCGCGATCGCGTCCGCGAAATCTCGGCCTACATCGGCAGGGCTACCAACAACGTGGCCGAACTGGAAGCCATCCGCCGCGCGCTGCGGGCCATCAAACGACGCGACCTGCCCGTGCGCCTGTACACCGACAGCAGCTACGCCCTGGGGCTGCTCTCGCGGGGGTGGAAGGCCACCAAAAACGTGGCGCTGGTGGAGGAGATCCGGGAGCTGGCGGGAACATTCCGGGACCTGAAATTCATCAAGGTCAAGGGTCACTCCGGCCTGCAGGACAACGAGCGGGCCGACGAACTGGCGACCTCGGCCATCAGCGCACGGACCTGACGGCGGGGCATGCGGCGGCATCCCGAAACAGGAAAGGCGGGGCACCGGCCGGTGCCCCGCCCTTTTTCGGACGTATCGGGGTCTGTCTTGTACTGCGTATGGCTGTGACGCCGCGGCGGCTGCGCCGTCGGCGTTTATTTCTTATCGGACTTATCGGACTTCAGGCTCTCGATCTCTTTCTTCAGGTCGTCGATCTCTTTCTTGTATTTCTCGCTATCTTCCGTGTTCACGGCAGGCTCGGTCGTGTCGTCTTTCTTCCAGCTGTCCTTGAGTTCGTCAAACCCCAGGTAGAGCGCCAGGCCACCACCCATGAGCAGCATGATGGGCACCACGCCGGCAAGCACCTGCAGGAATTCGCTGAACCACACCGAAATGCCAATGAGACCGAGAACCGCTGCAACTGCACCACCAATTAACGTTTTCATAAAAGATCATCCTCCTTTGACTGATTTACGCATTATGGAAACAAGGAAAAGCGCGATGCTGTGATTTCAGACCCAGCCGGGTCGCCTGTGGTCCGCCCGCGGCGGTTCCCGACACCCGCTGTCGACCTGGGAAGCAAATCATTTTCCCGAAGGGAATACCATAACATCTTTTTGAACGCAAGCGAAAATATGCCCGCCGCGGGGCCCGTCGGTGCCATTTCTAACAATCCGGCTTCATTGAAAATTTCTCTGTGTCCAAGCCACCTTGCCGGCGCTCTCCGCCCGGGGAACCCGCCGGCGATGGACGGCTGCGGCAGCGGCGGCCGAGTTTTGGGTTGCATTCACACAGGCACTTTGTTAGTTTTTTTTGTTTACGGACAGCGGGCCTTCGGACGGCGCCGTTGCCCGCCGGTATTTTTTCCGCGACCTGAAATCCGCGAGCGTCACCACACCGGAACCTTTTGCGTTTTCAAGCAGGACGGCAACAACCATGTCAAAACCGCAACCGTCTCCCCCGGGGCACCAGGTCAAGGGCTGGCTGCTCAAACTGCTCAAGGGCAAGCCGCTCTATTTTTCATGCCGCCTGCCGGCGCACATCGGCCACGTCTGCAACTGGCTGATCCGCCTCTTCTACTCCGGCATCGTTCTGGAAGAAAAACAGGCCCGGGTGGTCCGGGAACTGCCTGACGAAGCCATCGTTGTCTACACCAACAAATTCAAGAGCTATTTCGAGTTTCTCTTCACCCACAGCCGCACCCGGCAGCTGGGGCTTCCGTGCCCGGAAATCGGGTTCGGCTACCACATCCGCGTGCTGCAGCCGCTTTCCCGGCTGTTTCGCATCCTCCTGTCCCAGGCCAACTACCTGATGCGCAATTTCCGCCTGCCGGATCCCTACGACAGCGGCGTGGTGGGCGAAGAGCTGCCGCAGATCGGCGCCGCCTTTTTCTCCCTGGGGGAAAAGGGAGGGCTGTACCGACGCTTCGTGAAGGCCGAACAGGACCCGGTGCAGTTTCTCATCCGCCTGCAGTGGGAGATCGGCAGGCCCATCTATTTCGTGCCCGAGCTGATGTTTTTCAGCCGCAAGCCCTCGCGCACCACCCTGACCCTGCGCGACATGCTCTTCGGCAGCGACATCCGCCCGGGCCGCCTTCGCCGCCTGTGGATCATGTTCCGCAAGCCGGGCAAGGTCTTCGTGGAATTCTCACGTCCGCTGAACCTGGCGGAGTTCCTTAAGGCCGCCGCCAGCGACGAAAAGGACGTGGAACAGCTGGCCCAACGGGTGCGCAAGGAATTACTGCACCGCATCAACCGCCACCGCCACAGCATCACCGGACCGGCCCTGCGCGCCCACTGGGAGCGCAAGGAGCACATCCTGACCGGCGAACAGCTGGGCCGGTTCATCGCCCGCTACGCCGAGTCGCGCCACATCCCGCTGCCCAAGGTCCGCAAGAAGGCAGCCGACTACATCGAGGAGATCGCCGCCAAGTACAACCCGGCTTTCGTGGACGTCGGCGCCGCGGCCGTCAAGTGGCTGGCCAATCTGATGTTCGACGGCATCAGCTTCGACCAGGACGAGATCGACCGCGTGCGCGCCATGAGCCAGCGGGGCCCGCTGATCCTGATCCCCTGCCACAAGAGCCACATCGATTACCTCATCCTGTCCTACATCTTTCACAGCAACAACATGCCGTGTCCGCACATCGCCGCCGGCAAGAACCTTTCCTTCTGGCCCATGGGGCCCATTTTCCGCGCCGGCGGGGCCTTTTTCATCCGCCGCACCTTCCGCGGCGCGGTGCTCTACTCCCAGGTCTTCGCCGCCTACATTCGCAGCCTGCTGCAGGACGGCTTCAATATCGAGTTTTTCATCGAGGGCGGCCGCAGCCGCACCGGCAAGCTGATCCTGCCCAAGCTCGGGCTGCTCTCCATCCTGATCAACGCCTTCCGCGACGGGGCCTGCGAAGACATGATCTTCGTTCCGATCTTCGTGGGCTACGACCAGGTGCTGGAGGAAAGCGCCTACATCCGCGAACTGGAAGGCGGTCAGAAGGAGCCGGAAAACCTTTTCCAGGTCATCCGGGCCCGCAAGTTCCTCAAGAAGCGCTACGGCCGCATTTACATCCGCTTCAATGAACCCATGAGCCTGCAGGACCTGCTTTGCCAGCGCGGGCAGTCCATCGGCGAGATGTCGAGCAAGGAACAGAACGCCCTCATCCGGGAGATCGGCTACCGCGTCATCAACGCCATCAACCAGGTTTCGGTGGTTACGCCTCACGCGCTGGTGGCGGCGGTGGCCCTCAACGGCACGCACCAGACCTTCGGCTACCAGCAACTCATGGAAGACCTGGACGTATGCCTGAAGTACCTGCACACTCAGGAAGCCCAACTGGCCGACACCCTGGTTTTGGACCCCGAAAAGGCCGTGCAGAGCGTGCTGGAGTCCTACACCCAGCGCAAGCTCATCGAAAGGGTGCCCAACGACGGGAAGGACGACACCACTCGCGCCAGCTACCGCATCGTCGAGAGCAAGCGCTCCCTGTTGGAGTACTACAAGAACAACTGCGTGGCCCTGTTCATCCCGGGGGCCTTCACTTCCCTGGCCATCCTGGAAAAAGACGCCTTCCAGTTCTCGGCCACGGATCTGCACGCCGGCTACACTTTTCTCGAGGAGTTCTTCAAGAACGAATTCGCCTACGACGTGGACAAGTCACCGGAGCAGTTCGTCCGGCTGACGCTCAAGACCTTCATTGACGAGGCCATCCTGATCCCCCATGCGTCGCTGCCGGACACATACAACCTCACTTCCCAGGGCTACCGTCGGCTGAAGCTCTTCGCCTGCATGCTGGAGACGCTTTTCGAGTCCTATTCGGTAGTACTGGGCTACCTGGGCAGGCAGTCCCTGAAAGCGGGCAAGTCACGCCCCAACATCAAGAAGATCCAGAACCGCGGCAACCAGCTGTACAAGCACGGCAAAATCCGGCGTCCCGAGTCGGTGTCCAAGATCTACTACCAGAATGCCGTCGACTATTTCCACACCCACGGCATCAGGAGCAGCGCCGACCGGGAAAAAATCGGGTACTACGAAGAGAAGATCCGGCGCTACCTGCAGGTGCTGTCCTGAGGCGCCGTCCGCGAAGGCACAGCAGATGAAAGCCCTGATCCTGGCAGCCGGCTACGGCACCCGCCTCAGGCCCCACACGCGGCAGGTGCCCAAAGCGTTGTTCACCGTCGGCGATGAACCCATCCTGGACATCCTCGTCGCGCAGCTGCACGCCGCCGGCTGTAGCGCGGTCATCGTCAACACCCACCACCTGGCCGAACGCATCGCCTCCCGGGTGCGGCGCCGGCGCTACCCCATACCGGTCCGGACCCGCTACGAGCCCGAAATTCTGGGCACCGGCGGCGCCATGGCCAACGTCCTGGACTTCATGGGATGGGAGCCTTTCCTGGTGATCAACGCCGACGTGCTCACGGACATCGACCTGGGCGCCGTGTACGCCCACCACCTGTCCCACCCTCACCCGGTGACCATGGTGGTGCACGACCTGCCGCGCTTCAACCAGGTGGTCGTCGGGCCGGACGACACGGTGCGCGACATCCTGCCGGAACCGCCGCGCGGCGGCGACCACCGGCGGCTGATGGCCTTCACGGGGATCCAGGTGGTCGACCCGTCGGTGTGCCGCCCCATCCCGCGGGGGGTGTTCAGCTCCAGCATCGAGCGCTACCGCGACCTGCTGGCCCGGGGCGGCACCATCGGTGCCTGGATCGCCCGCGGGCACCGCTGGGCGGACATCGGCACGCCCGAGAGCTACCGCCGGGCGGTCTACGAGCGGCTGGCCCCGGAGGCCTTCCGGCGGGCCTTCGGCCGCCCCCCCGAGGGCCCCCTCGTGCGCCGCCCCATGGCCGGTGACGGTTCGGAGCGCGCCTGGTACCGCCTGACGGACGGGCGACGCTCCCTGGTGATGGTAGACCACGGCATCGACAGCGCTCCCGTCAGTGAAGCCTTTTCCTTCATCCGCATCGCCCGTCACCTGGCCCGCCGGGGCGTCCCGGTGCCGGCGCTCTACGCCGCCGACACGCTGGCGGGGCAGGCCTTCGTGCAGGACCTGGGCGACCGGCACCTGCAGCAGGCGGCGGCCGGCGGCGGAGATCGACTGGCCGACATCTACCGCGCGGTGATCGACCGGGTCATCGAGATGAACCGCGAAGGCGCCCGCGGGTTCGATCCGCGCTGGTGCTTCCAGGGCGCCCGCTACGACCGCGAACTCATCCTGGAACGCGAGTGCCGTTACTTCACCGAGGCCTTTTGCCGCCGGTACACGGGCCTGGCGGTGTCCTTCGAAACGTTGCGCCCCGAGTTCGAGCAACTGGCCTGCGGCGCCCTGCGTCACGCCGTGACCGGTTTCATGCACCGCGACCTGCAGTCGCGCAACATCATGGTCGACGGGGAGGACTTCTACTTCATCGACTTCCAGGCCGGCCGGCTGGGCCCGCTGCAGTACGACCTGGCTTCGCTGCTCATCGACCCTTACGTGGACCTGCCGCCGGAACTGCAGGCACGGCTGCTGGACTACGCCGCACGCCGCGTCGGCGGTGACGCCCGGCGCTTCGTGGCGTGCTACCGCCACTGCGCCCTGGCCCGCAACCTGCAGATCCTGGGGGCTTTCGCCTTTCTCAGCCGGGAAAAGGGCAAAACCCGTTTTGAAGAGTACATCCCGGCGGCGCTGCGCGGCCTGCGTCGCCGCCTGGCCGCCCTGCCGGCATCGGACTTTCCCCGGCTGCGGGGACTCGTCGATAAAATCCGCAACCATGGAGGTGTATCGTGAAGAAGATCCAACTGCTCATCAGCGGCATGCCGGGCAACATGGCCCTCAACGTGGCTCGCCATGCGCTGGCGGACGACCGTTTCGAGGTGCTGCCCGCCGCGCTCACCGGCCCGGAAATCACGGACGGATCCTGCGACCTGGACGGTCGCGCCTTCCGCCTGGTGCGCCCCGGGGACCGGGACGCCTTCATCGAGGAGATCAAGGCCGCGCACGGCGACGTGCTGGCCGTGGACTACACCCATCCGAGCGCCGTCAACGAAAACGCGGCCTGCTTCTGCCGGCACGGCCTGCCCTTCGTCATGGGAACCACGGGCGGCGACCGCGCCGGGCTGACGGCCACGGTGGAGGCCTCCGGGGTGGCGGCCGTCATCGCCCCCAACATGGCCAAGCAGATCGTCGGTTTCCAGGCCATGATGGAATACGCCGCCGACACCTTCCCCGGGCTCTTCCGGGGATACCGCCTGGAAATCCGGGAAAGCCACCAGCGCGGCAAGGCCGACACCAGCGGTACGGC
>CAYZCL010000076.1:0-18825 GCA_964476595.1 uncultured Desulfobacteraceae bacterium | reverse complement strand
TTTTTAAATGCGCGCTGGATTTTTTCCTCGGTCAGCGGGTAGATCTTGTCCATTGGGACTCCGTCGGCGAGCAGTGCCAAGGGAATGTTGTAGATGGGGTTGTCTCGCATAGCCCGCCGACCCGGAAAACGCTTCACATCCCAAAAATCAATGGCGCTGGTCGGAGCCTTACCATTGCGAAAGACATCGGTGCGATAACCTAACAATTCACACCAGCTTATGGTGCTCATGTACCACTCCGATACAAAAAAAGGGTCCACATCGCGGGCGTCAATGATGTTGTAGTCCATTTTTTCCAGGTAACCCCTTCGGCCGAGGTCGTCCAACTTGTAGGCCCCACCGTCTACCACGTCCCAAGTCACCTTTTTGGCTTTCACCATGGCCATGACCTTGGAGATGGAAGCCGGGCTGTCCTCAATGATTTTGATTCCAAATTCCTTCTCAAAAGGTTCGTAGTAGGCCTTGCGCTGCGCTTTCTGATAGGACCCCCCCCAGGAAGCAATCACCAAGGAGCTGCCCTTGTACTTGGCGAGTTTGGCTTTGACCTGATCCAGTGTCAGAGGGTTGCTGGCCATGCCGGAGAGCGCTCCAGCAACCGTGAAAACAACAGAAAGTCCGACGATAAGAAAAAACTTTCGATTGAACCATTTTTTTGCCATCACACAACCTCCTCTTGAGCTAAGGGTTTGTTACAATAGCCAGCAGATTCCCCGGATTCCACCAGCAGCATATCTTCCCTTTCCCATCCCACAAGAGTATTTTCACCCTTTGATAGCAGCTTCTTGCCTTGCCGATTTGTGGCCTTGACGTTGAGTTGAAGGGCATCGCTCAGCATGATGCGGTATTTAGTCAGCTCGCCCAGGTAAAGCGTTTCTTGCACCCTGCCGCTGTATCGGTTGCCAGCCCGTTCCGCACTTTGGCCCAGAAGGATTTTCTCCGGTCGAAGCGAAAAAGTTGCCCATCTTTCAGGAGGGGCAAACGAATCTCGGTAGGGGCACTTTACCTGGATCCCTCCTTCAAGTTCTATCGTGCATCCATTTTCCTTTTTAGACACGACTTTGCCTGACAGGAAATTGGTTTCTCCAATGAAATCCGCCACGAACCGATTTTCTGGAAAATTGTAAAGGTCATCCGGCGTGCCAACCTGCATGATCCGGCCCTCATTAAAGACGCAAATGCGATCAGACAAGGTCAGGGCTTCCGATTGGTCGTGGGTCACGTACAATACCGTCATGCCGAGCTCGGCATGCAGCGCCTTGAGTTCAATCTGCATGTTCTCACGGAGTTTGGCATCTAGGGCACCGAGCGGTTCGTCCAGCAAGAGCACCGGCGGTTCGAACACGATGGCCCGAGCCAGGGCCACGCGCTGTTGCTGTCCGCCGCTTAGCTGCCGCGGTCGACGGTTTTTATACGCAGTCAGCTTCACCAATTCCAAAGCCCAGTCTACACGGCTGGCTATAGTTTCCTTCGGAACATGGCGCATTTCCAGGGGAAAGGCTATATTTTTGGCAACCGTCATGTGGGGAAAAAGCGCGTAGTGCTGAAACATCATCCCGATGTTGCGCCGGTGGGCCGGAATCGTAACAATGGACTTGCCGTTTACTCGAATGTCACCGGATGTCGGGATTAAAAAACCTGCCACCATCATCAGAGTTGTGGTCTTGCCGGACCCGCTTGGTCCAAGGAAAGTTAGAAACTCTCCTGAGCTTACATCTAGACAGGCGTCACTTACAGCCGTGACCCTTCCGAACTGTTTGGATAGATTAATAATTTCAATTGTGGCCCCGCTATCTCGTGCTGTTTTTCTGTTGAACATAGATACACTCTGATTGATGTTGGCAAAACTAATTGTTGACATATTGTATACAATCGGTATTTAATGATTGTCAATAAAAAAACTGAATTTTTCTTCAACACAAACTTGCATTGGTTTCCGGGAGGCTCGCATGATTTTAAAGGGCGGCACCAATATCTATGGAATTCCCATCGGCATCCTATGTCTGGAGTCCTACTTTGCCAAGCCCCCGGGGCATGTCAAGCACGCGGGGACTTTCGCTTTTCCTGTGTCATACAAAGTTGTCAGTGGGGCAACGACCAAAAGGGTTGTGGAGCACGCGGACCGATCCCTGCTGGATGCGTTCATTGCAGCCGCTCGCGAACTGGAATCAGAAGGCGTATTGGGCATAACCGGTAGCTGTGGGTTTCTTGCACTTTTTCAGCGAGATGTTGCCAACGCCGTCCGCATTCCAGTTTTTCTTTCCAGTCTGCTGCAGGTGCCTTTGGTCTACAGGATGTTGAGGGAGGATCAGAAAGTTGGCGTCCTGGTGGCCAGAAAGCAGAGTTTGACAGGAAAGCATTTAAGCGCCGCAGGGGCCGATGGCATTCCGGTGTGTATAGCTGGCATGGACGAACAACCGGAGTTCAGTGAGGTAATCATCGAAAACCGCCGTAACGAACTCGACTTGGACAAGCTGAAAGATGAGGTCCTTTCTATCGCAAAGGAGATGGTGATGAATAACCCGGAGGTTGGAGCAATCGTTCTTGAATGTACAGACATGTCTCATTTCGCGGCCCTGATCCAGCAGGCTGTCGGCTTGCCCGTTTTTGATATTGTAACGCTGACCAATTTCGTCTACCAAGCAGTGGTCAGGAAGTCGCCAACAGAAATCGCCTCGAGCCAGCCGATGTCCCATTGACCGGTTTGATGGACTTGCCAGTGGCCGGTTGAGATCGCAGGCCATCAACCGAACATCTATAGCAACAGAAAACGGTATCGATGTATGCGGAAAGATATCTGCGAGTTAATTCGAAATGACATCATCCATCTCAGATTGAAGCCGGGTGAGCCTCTCAACGAAATCAAATTGGCCAAGGAGTTTGATGTGAGCCGGACACCAGTCCGGGAGGCTTTGCGTCGTCTCGCAGCCGAAGGTCTAGTCACTATTACGCCCAATCTCGGGGCCCGGGTCTCTGAAGTCAATTTGCGTGATTTCCGAGAATTGATTGAATATAGAATCATACTGGAACGTGGTGTAGCCAGCCTTGTAGCCAGCAACTCAACCGAAGAGGATCTGCTCGCTATGCGGCAGCTCTATGAGAGAATGCAGTCCCAAGACCTTGAAGATATTGACCGGCTGATAGAACTGGACAGTGAATTCCATCGGATCATTCGACGCGCAGCCCACAATCAGCTGTTGGAAAAACAAATGGAAATTACTCAGTTAAAGTTCCAATGGCTGATGCGCGCATACCATTACAAGTCGCGTTTCACGATGCTGGGCCTTCCGGACGTCATCGAAGCCGTGGAGAAGCGTGATTCAATAACGCTGGAAAGTATTCTGCTTGATCATTTCGCCTATTTCATCGAAAAATTGAACGAGGATACGATGGGAAAATTCTGATCAATTGGTGGCAAGGTGGTAGACGACGGGCAATGCTTGTATTGCAAATGACCCTTAATATTATTTAATATTTTGGAATCAGCGTAGGTAAAAGGTGCCGAGATGCCCATCGGATTTGTGCCGAATGCGGAGGGATCTGGCCCAAGAGACTCGGTAAGGATTGCAAGCGGCGGCAGGAGTGGCCGTTGTTGCAGTCGTGAACGGACTGGTCATCTCGGTAGCGCTCAAAGAGCGCAGACGATGGGCCGCTGCTCCTGTGGCGTCATGCGGCAAGCATGGCATTTCTTTAAAAAGAAAGGTGTCTATTATAACTCATCCCTTCCGATGGTGGGCCGGGAGGCGAACTGCGGTTCGTGCAGGGGCAGCAGGATGTCGGCCATCTGCTTGACTTCCAGCAGGATATCGTAGGCCTGGTTGACATTGACGTGCGTACCGGGCGGGATGACCTCCATCTCCATGGCCGTGATCTGCCTGGGAGGGAAGAAGTTTTCCAGCAGGCAGCAGAAGCCGGTGATCACGGCGGTCCCCGCCGGCGTTTCCACCACGACGGACATGCCGCCCTCGGTGTGGGCCGGGGTGTGCATCATGCGGATGCCGGGCGCGATCTGCGTGTCCGCGGTGAGCACCTCGAAGCGGCCGTCTTCCAGGGGGTCTTCGATGTAGTCCTCCAGGTAGCGGTAATCCAGGGGATGGGGGTCGTGGATGTGATCAAGCTCGCGCTGGTGGACATAGAAGACGGCGTTGCTGCACTTGTAGTCGTTTTCACAGTGATCGTTGTGCAGGTGGGTGTGCAGCACGATGTCGATGTCTTCGGGGACGAGGTTCCAGCGCGCCAGGCCCTCTTCGAACCCATAGATTTTGCCGCCGATGGACCGCTGCCGGTCGTCCGAGCAGATGGGGTGCATTTCGCCGGTGTCCACCAGGATCTTGCGGTCGCCGCCATCCAGGTACCAGCAGTAGATGGGGATGGTGAAGGGCTTTCCGTAGTCGTGCTGGTAGGTCATCATGCCCTTGTCGAACACCTTGGTTCCCATGACGATGGGGTGGATCAGGTACTGGCACATCGTCTGCCTCCCGCATGCTCCGGTTGCCGGATCGCGCCGGGCGGTCCATGTTCCGCCCGTCAGGGGTCAAAGCGGCCGGACCCGCGCCGGTCACGGGATGGGTGACGTTTCCCCGCCGTGTGCGCCGCGGGCCCGGTGGTGCTTCGAAGGGACTTCTCAAACGGCCGCCGACCGCATCAGCCGATCTTGAGCAGCAGCGCCGCGGCCGTGTCGCCGGCGGCGCAGCCGCCGAAGAGCAGGTAGCCGCCGCCGGCCATGGCGGTCTCTTCGATGCCCTCGATGATGCAGCGGCCCGCCGTGGGCCCCTGGGGGTGTCCGAAAATCAGCGAGCTGCCGTAGTTGTTGAAACCCATGGGATCCACACCCAGTTCCTTGGCCAGGTACAGGTCGTTGGCGGCAAAGGGATTGTGGGTCTTGATGGTCTTGACGTCCTGAACATCGACGCCGCCCTTTTCCATGGCCATGCGTGCGGCCGGCACGACGGCGGCGGCCATGTAGCCCTTCCTGGCGCGCGCGAATCCGTAGGATACCACTTGGACGGTGATGTCGGGGTCACGGCTCAGCTCCCGGGCCTTTTCTTCGGTGGTCACCAGGATGCCGCAGTTGCCGTCGGCCGGATGGGTCTGGGCACCGAAGGTGTGCACGCCGTCGGGCAGCACCGGGCGCAGGCGCGCCAGCCCCTCGGCGGTGGTGTGCGTCACGCCCTCGTCGGCCGTAAGCTCCGCCGTCTTCTTGCGCGACACCTTGTACTCGGCCGGGAACATGTAGCGCTTCTGGAAGGCGCGGTCGTCGGCCAGCGCGTCCTGGTACTGGGCGTAGCGCCGCAGCACCAGCTCGTCGCACTGCTCGCGGGTGAAGCCGGCCTCGCGACTGACGTTCTCGGCGGTTTCGATCATGGCGTTCCTGGCCGAGGGATCCTGGTTGAAGTTGTCCATCAGCCAGTTTTCCGATATCACCTCGCCGCCCGGTCCCATGGGGTTGGGCCAGATGGTGTGGGGGCCGTTGGAGCAGCGGTCCACCATCAGGCAGTAGGCGTTGTTGTAGTCGCCGTTTTCCACGCCCAGGCTGGCCTGGTAGACACAAGTGGTCGAGGTGGAGCAGGCCTGCATGACGGTCACCCCGGGGATGTGGCCGGCGCCCATCATGTGGGCCGCCCAGGTGCTGCCGTAAAACACGTGGTGCTGGCCGATGGTGATGCCCAGGAACAGGTAGTCGAGCATGGCCGGGTCCCAGCCGCGGCTCTCGAACCAGCGCTTGGAGGTGTTGGAACCCAGAACGATGGCGTTCTCGTTGGCCAGGCTGCCCTGCCAGCGGGCAAAGGGGGTGCTGTAGTAACCGCCGTACGGAATAAACGCTTTGGTGAGCATGAAACCTCCTCCTTGCAGTTTTGCAGTCTCGTAAAAATCGCGAAAAAGTCCCTACCGGCAGAAGCGTTCCCGCAGCTTGCGGTGCAGGATCTTGCCGGTGGCCGTGCGCGGCATGTCGCAGGACTCGATGAAGATGACCTTCTTGGGCCGCTTGTAGCCCGCCAGCCGGTCCCTGCACCAGGCCTTGACGGCCGCCTCGGTCAGCCCGGCGTCGGGCTTGGGAATGACCACCGCCACCACCATCTCGCCCCACTTCTCGTCGGGCTGGCTGATGACGGCCACGTCGAAGACGCCCTCGTGGCTGCCGACAACCTCCTCCACCTCGCTGGGGTAGACGTGTTCCCCGCCGGTGATGATCATGTTGTCCTTGCGGTCGACGATCTCGTAGAAACCGTCGGCGTCCCGGCGCGCCATGTCGCCAGCCGAAAACCACTCGCCGGCGAAGGCGGCGGCCGTTTTCTCGGGCAGCTTGTAGTACTCGTCGAAGAGCATGGGACCTCGCGAGTAGAGTTCGCCCACCTCCCCGTCGGGCACCGGTTTCTTGTTCTCGTCGAGGATCTTGATGAAGTCGGTGCCCAGCGATTCGTAGCCGATGGAGCCCAGCTTGCGCATCTGGTCCTCGGGCTTGAGCACCGTGACGATGCCGGCCTCGGTGGAGCCGTAGCCTTCGTAGAGCTGCACGCCGGGAAAGAAGTCCATGATGGCCAGCTTCATGCTCTTTCTCACCGGCGCCGACGAGCACAGCAGCTTGCGGATGGAGCCCACGTCGCGCTTTTTGGCCTCCTCCGAGGCGTTCAGGATCAGGTTGTAGTGGGTGGGGATCAGCGAGATGAAGGTGATCTTTTCACGCTCGATGATCTCCAGGATCTCGTCGGCGCGAAAGGACTGGGCCGGGTGGATGTAGACCGAGGCGCCGATGTAGGTGAAGGTGAAGGTGAAAAAGGTGGAGTTGATGTGGCACAGCGGCATGACGTTCATGCAGATGTCGTGTTCGCTGAAGCCGAAGTCGATGGCGTTGATCAGGTAGAAGGCGATGTGCGAGCGGTGCGAGCGCACCACGCCCTTGGGTTTTCCGGTGGTGCCCGAGGTGTAGATCAGGATCCAGGTGTCTTCGGCGTCCACCCGGGCGTCGGGCTCCTCTTCGGACCCGCCGGCCATGAATTCCTCGTAGGGCCGGTAGCCGGGGGCGGCCTCGCCGACCATCACGTAGTGGTCCGGCGCGATGTGGTGCAGCGCATCGCGGATGCCGTCCACCGTCTCCGCGAACTGGTCGTGCACCACGAAAGCCCTGGCGTCGGAGTTGTCCACGATGTACTGCACTTCGGGTCCCACCAGGCGGAAGTTGATGGGCACGATCACCAGTCCCGTCTTGGCGGTGGCCAGGAAAAGCTCGACGATTTCAATGCTGTTTTCCAGCAGCACGGCCACCTTGTCGCCCTTGCGCAACCCGAGGTCCAGCAGGCTGTGGGCCAGCCGGTTGACCCGCCGGTTGAGCTGCGGGTAGGTGTAGCTGCGCTCGCAGTCCTTGAGGGCGATGGTTTCGGGGTACTTGACGGCGTTGACTTTGAGCTGCTGACCCAGGTTCATCCAGCAGGCCATGGCATTCCTCCCCGGGGGCTGTACGCGATTTCCCCCTTGTCATGCAGGGGACCGCGGCCCGGGCAAGGGCCGCAATCCCCGCGTGCACGGTTGCGGCGCCGCACTACAGGCTAATGCGGGCGTCTACGACGGACAGGCCGTCCTCGAAGGCCAGGGTCGGGTTCAGATCCATCTCCGCGATGTCGGAAAGATCGGACACCAGCCGCGACAGGCGCTGGATCAGGTCCACCAGGGCCGCCCGGTCGACGCCCTTTTCGCCGCGCACGCCCTTGAGCAGCGGCGACAGCTTCAGCGAGTCGATCATCTCCTCGGCCTCGGTGGAAGTCACCGGCGTCAGATTGAAGACCACGTCTTTGAGCACCTCCACGTAAATCCCGCCGATGCCGAACATGATCAGGTGCCCCAGGCCCGGTTCGGCCTTGGCGCCCAGAATGACTTCCTTTCCGCCGGGCACGAACTTCTGCACCAGGAATTTGACTCCCTCGCCGCCCAGTTTCTCGATCATGTCCTCGGCCGCCCTGCGCGCGGCCGCACCGTCGGGAAGGTTGACCGCCACGGCGCCCATGTCGCTCTTGTGCACGATGTGCTCGGCGTCGGCCTTGACCACCACCGGGCCGCCCATCTCGTCGGCGGCCTGCGCCACCATGGCGGGGTCACCGACCACCTTCCAGTCCGGCACCGGGATGCCGTAGGCTTCCAGGATGCGGTAGACCTCGCCGGCCAGCAGGGTCCTGCGGCCGTTCCTGCGGGCGCCGGCCACGATGGTGGCGGCCGCCTTGCGGTCGATGTCCGCGAAGTCTTTGACCTCGCCGGGTTCGCGGTCCAGGATGTTGCGATAGCGCACCAGCGCCGTCAGCGCGCGCGCCGCGTCGCTGGGCAGCGCGAAGAAGGGCACCTCGCCTTCCTTGAGGATGCGCACCGTCTCGGTCCACTGGCGCGTGTCGGTCATCAGGTTGCAGATGATGGGCTTCCTGCGCTGCTGGTTGACCGCCACGATCTCCCGCGCGATGCTGTCGGTGTCCACGAAAAAGGGCGTCACGAAGTTGATGAACAGGCAGTCGAAATTGTCGTCCTCCATCATGGCGTCCATGCAGGCGCGGTAGTGCTCGGCCGTGCCCGTGGCCAGCACGTCCACCGGGTTGTGCACCGAGGCCTCGGGGTAGAGGCGCTCCTTGAGAAAGGCCTCGGTCTTTTCCGACAGCGGCGGGATCTCCAGGCCGGCGGCCACCAGCACGTCGGTGGCGATCACCGCCGGGCCGCCGGTGTTGGTGATGATGCCCACGCGGTTGCCCCTGGGGATCGGCTGGGTGGCAAAGGCCGCCGCCGCCCGGATGAGCTGCCCCTCGTCGGTGAAGGTCACCACGCCGGCCTTCTTGAAGATCAGGTCGGTGGCCAGGTCCTCCTTGGCCAGGCCGCCGGTGTGCGAGGCCGCGGCCTTGGCACCCTCCCTGGTGCGTCCGGCCTTCATGGCCAGCACGGGTTTCTTGGCGGCCACCTCGGTGACGGCCTGCATAAAGCCTTCCGGGTCACGCAGGCCCTCGACATAGGTCACCAGCACGCGGGTCTGCTCGTCGTCTCCCAGGTAGCGGATGATCTCGGGAATGGTGATGTCGCAGGCGTTGCCGTTGGAGGCGTAGATGCGCGTGCCGACGCCCATGGCCGAAAATCCCTGGTGGATGACCTCGGCTACGCCGCCCGAGAGCGCCACGATGGAGATGAAGCCCGGCTCGGGCATGGTGAAGGTGAAGTTGCAGTAAGCCCGGTACTCGGGATCCGAGTTGATGATGCCCTGGCAGTTGGGTCCCAGCACGCGGATGCCGTACTTGCGGGCCACCTCCATGAAGGCCTTTTCGATGGCCTCGCCCTCGGGTCCGATCTCGGAAAAGCCGCCCGAGTTGATGATCACGTTCTTGACGCCCTTTTTGCCGCAGTCCTCGAAGGCCTGGGGCACGAACCTGGCCGGGATGACCATGTGCACCACGTCGATGCCGTCCTCGGGAACGTCCAGGATGGACTTGTAGGCCTTGATGCCGCGCACCTCGTCGGCCTTGGGGTTGATGGGATAGATGGATCCCTTGAAGCCGAAGTCGATCAGGTTCTTCAGGACCCGGTTGCCGATGGAAAGCTCCTTGGTGGAGGCGCCGATGACCGCCACCGATCTGGGTTTGAACAGGGAATCCAGCATGATTACTTTCTCTCCTCCAGCTGTTCGATAAAGGCCTCGACGTTGGTCTTGGTCTGTTCGTCGGAGATCATCCGCAGGTCGTTGAGGTCGCCGTTGATGATCAGGCTCGGGATGCCGGTCTTCTTCTCCAGCCGCTGGGGCATGCCGTAGCGGCAGTTGGTGTTGTACGGGCAGGTCTTGGCGTCGTGGTAGATGATGCCGTCGACCTTGAAGAACTTGAGCATCTCCTCGATGTACTTCTCCTTGGCGTCGTCGGAACGCACGATGAACAGTTCGGTGTAGGCCTTGGCCATGCTCATGAAGGGGTCTTCGGGGTCGAAGTCGGCGAAGATCCAGCTGTTGCAGTAGGTGGAGGCCAGCACGTTGGTCTTGAGACCCGCAAAGAGCTTGGCGTGGCTGCTCAGCCGACCCCACACCGGCATGCCCTCCCAGTACAGGCGGAAGCGTTCGCCTTCCACGGCGGCCACGCCGTTGGCGATGCGCTCCTTGAGTTCGGCCAGCAGCAGTTCGTAGTAGTCCACGGCGGCCTGGGTGCCGCGCAGCACCACCGCCGGCCCCATGTGGATGGTGCCGTCGAAGAAGGTAATCGGGGACGGCACGTTGGCGGCGGTGAAGAGCACCTCCTGCCACAGGTCCGAACACTTGCGCGACAGCGCCAGCACCCGCTTAAGTTCGTCCATGTCGAACTTGTTGCCGGAGATCTCCTCGAGCGGCGGGATCAGCTCCTCCATCTGCTTGGCGATGGACGGGATGTACACATCGGTGACATCCACGATGTTGCGGTGCGTGTGGATGCCCAGCAGCGGCACCTTGAACTCTTCGGCGTACCAGGCAAACCAGTCCTGCACGTCGCGGCACTGGTTGGTGTTGTACACCAGCACGTCGGGCTTGGGCACCGAGTCGATACCCTTGTAAGCCTTGGCAAGCGGCGTTTCGCCCTTGAGATAGGACCCGATGTCGGCGGTCAGGTAGGAGCAGATGTCCGGAGAGTATCCCTGGGCGTTGGCCACGGGAATGAGATCGGTGGCCATGCGCGAGGCACCCAGCATGGCGCCGTGGTTTTCCGGAAAGTGCACCAGGAAGCCCATGGCCCTGAGAATTTCGGCCGGCCCCACGCTGGTGCACCAGGCGATTTTCTGTTTCCGGGTCTGGTCGGCATCGTGGAGTTCGTAAAAGTACTCGGCCATGATGCGTCCCATCTCCTTGGTGGCTTTGATCGGTTTGCGCCAGGATTTTTTCTCTTCTGCCATTGATTGTCCTCCATGAGCTTTAGGTTTCAGCGGTCAGCATCAGCCGTCAGCCGAATGATTTCTGTAAGCCGGCTCTCTGTGGTTGCTCCACTGGATTCTTTTCAACTCTCGCGGCTGTCGGCGGCCTCCCGGGCACTGATGTCCATGGCGTACAAAGCCGCCCCGATGGCGCCGGTCAGCTGCGGGTATTCCGGCACCAGGATCTCGCGGCCGATGATTTCCGCGGCCATCTCCACGATGTACGGGTTGTTGGCCACCACGCCGCCGGTCATGACCACCTTTTCGGTCAGCGAATCCATCTCCATGACGCGCTTGATCACCGAGTAGAAGAGCCCCTTGACGATGTCGGTGACCTTCTTGCCGCTGCGGATGTTCTCAAGCACCTCGGTGCCGGAAAAGACGGTGCAGAAACTGCCCAGTTTGACCATGTCGGTGGACCGGCGGGCCAGGCCGTCCATGTCTTCCAGGGGGATGTCCAGGCGGGCCGACATCTCCTCGAGGAATGCGCCCGTCCCGGCGGCGCACTTGCGGTTCATCTTGAAGCTGATGCGGTTGCCGTTGTCGTCGATCTTGATGATCTTGTTGTCCTGCCCCCCGATGTCGATGATGCTCACCGCCATGGGAAAGTAATAGTAGCACCCCTTGGCGTGGCAGCTGATCTCGGTCCGGGTGTCCTGGGAGAAGGAAACGTTCTTGCGCCCGTAACCGGTAGACACGCAGTAGCGGATCTCGTCGGCGGACACGCCGGCCATCTTCAGCCCGGTCTCCAGGCAGCGCTCGGCGGTGGCGTAAAAATCGGTGCCCGATTTGCGCACGTCGAATCCCAGCAGGTTGCGTTGGGTGTCCATGACGGCCAGCTTGGTCCGCGACGAACCGACATCCACCCCGATGTAAACAGGTTTGGCAGCACCCATCTTATTTTGACTCCAGTCCCTTGACCAGCGCACGCAGGGTGCGGTTGTAAGGCGTTTCGATGCCGGCGCGTTCTCCGTACTCGACGAACTTGCCGTTGATGAAATCGATCTCGGTGCGCCGGTTGTTCTCGATGTCCATCAGCATGGAAGGCTTGTGGTTGCCCGCCGTGCTCATGTACTGCACCGCGTAGGGATAATAGTCCCACCCCAGGCTGATCTCGTTGGCCCGCGCCACCTGGATGCACTCCTTGATGAGGGCGTCCACGATCTGGAAGATGATGGGGTCGTTCATGGCCCGCGCCATGGTCAGCCCGGTGACGGCGCACACCGGGTTCATGCTGGCGTTCATGACGGTCTTGCGCCACACCATGGAGACGATCTGGTCGGTGCGCTCGGTGGGCAGGCCGGCGGCGCTCAGGGCCGCCGCGATCCCCTCGGCCGCCGGGCCGCCGGCGGGGTCCAGTTCCTGAATGTAGTGGGGCGGGTGGTGAAAAGGCATGTTCACGTGGGCCGGTCCGGCCAGGCCGCACCCCCAGTTGACCACCGCGCGCAGCACGGCCGCGCGCCCCAGGTGCTCGGCCAGCACCAGCTCGGTGTCGATGCCGTTCTGCCAGCTGACCACGTACATGCCCTCGCGATGGAACCCCTCGATGGCCGAGGCGATCAGCGGCAGGGCGTTGGCCTTGACGGTGATGAAGATGACGTCCGGCTGGATGTCGGTCAGCTCGTCGATCTGCGTGCAGGTGCGCGAAACCTTGTGCTGCAGGGTTTCGGACCCCTCGATGATGATGCCGCGCTCGAGGGCCGGTGCGATCAGTTCGGGCACGATGTCGCAAAGGGTGACGTCGTAACCCTTGGCGGCCAGAAAGGCCGCCACGATGCAGCCCACCGGGCCGGCGCCGACCACGGCAAAGGTTTGAGGCTCGAATACCGCGTTCTGATCCATGTCCACCTCCCTGGCGCTGTGCCTGTGCGCCTCCGCCGGCGTGCGGCGGCCCCGGCGGGCTACTTGGCCCCGCCCTCCAGGATGCCGAAAGTCATGGCGTCCAGCAGCCGCACACCGTGATCCCGCAACACCTTGATGGCCTTGTCGTTGTCGTCGAAACGGAAAATCATCACCGCCCCGGCGGAGGCCCCGATGAAGGCGTAGGTGTAAATGACCTTGATGTCCGCCTCCAACAGGTGCTTGAGCACCTCGGCCAGTGCACCGGGGCGGTCTTCCAGTTCGGCGGCCACCACTTCGTCGACCCGCGCCGGCATCTGCAGCTGCATGAGGATCTGGCGGGCGGCCTGCACGTTGGAAACCAGCAGGCGCAGCTGCCCGAATAGCCCGGTGTCCACCAGGTTGAGGGCCCGCAGGTTGATGCCCGCCTCCCCCAGGGCGCGGGTCACGTCATAGAGCCTGGCCGGTGAGTTTTCGATGGCAACGGTGATCTGCTTGAGTTTCATGGGAACCTCCTGTCCCCCGTTCGGCAGACGGCCTCGGCCGATCCCACGCCGGGGGCTCGAAGCGGCAGCCGGGGGCACCGGCCCGCTTTTTGGATACATTTTAACTACATTTTAACTATATAGACGCCCTGTCGATGTCAAGCAAAAAGTGCAGGCGCCGCCGACCGGCAGGGGACCGCCGGCGACCCGTGGGCCGCCGGCCGCAAACCGCTTCGGGCGGCCGGTGGTCCCCGGCCGCCGCATCGGCCGGACGGTTACTGGGCGAAGCCGAACATGCGGGGCAGCCACAAGACGAGGCCGGGCATGTAGGTCATGATCATCAGCACGGCGAGTTGGATGGCCAGGAAAGGAATCACGGATTTCGATACGTAGATCAGGTCACGATCGGCGATGGCGCCCGTGATGTACAGGCTGACGCCCATGGGCGGTGTGCAGTAGCCGATGGCCAGGTTGACGGTCAGAATCAGACCGAAGTGCATCCAGTCGATGCCGAATGCGTTGAGCATGGGCAGAAAGACGGGCCCCAGGATCAGGGTAGCCGAGATGATGTCCATAAACATGCCCACCACCAGCAGCAGCAGATTCATAGCCAGCAGGAAAATCAGAGGCGAGTGGATGCTGGACAGCACCGCCTCGGTGATCTGTCCCGGAATGTCGGCCAGTGTCAGGTAGCGTCCGAAGCAGGTGGCGCCGGAGACGATGATCAGCAGTGTAGCCGAAGTGACGGCCGAGCTCACGGTGACCTTCTTGACGTCCGAAAGCTTCATGGACCTGTGGATCACGATTTCGACGAAGAAAGCGAACACGCAGGCCACCACCGCGGCTTCGTTGGCCGTGAAAGCGCCCGAGAAGATGCCGCCGAAGATGATCACCGGCAGCATCAGGGACCAGAACCCCTCCTTGAGCGTGGCGATCACCTCGCTGAAAGTGGGCACCGGCTTGCGCACGATGTCGGTCTTTTTACGGTAGAAGAAGTAGGTGTACACGCACACGCCCAGGATGATCAGCACGCCGGGGATGAAACCGGTCAGGAAGAGCCCTTCCAGCGAAACGTTGCTGATCATGCTGTAGAGGATCATGCCGATGCTGGGCGGGATGATGACCCCCAGGTTGGGGGAGGTGGTCATCAGCCCCAGCGTGTATTTTTCCTGGTAGCCGTTCTCCAGCAGGGCCGGGATCATGAAGCCCCCCAGGGCCACCACGGTGGCCACCGTGGATCCGGAGATGGCGCCGAACAGGCCGCAGGCGATGACGCCGGCCATGCCCAGCCCGCCGGGCAGCCAGCTGACCAGGGTATTGGCCACCTTGATGAGCTTCTCGACGATGGAGCCGGCCGTCATGATGTTGCCGCACAGGATGAAAAACAGGACCACCACCAGGGCGAATTTGTCCAGGCTGCGAAACAGCGACTGGGTCAGCAGCAGCAGCGGCAGATCGGTGAAAAAAACAAAACTGAGCACCGCGGTGAAAAACAGGCACATGAACACGGGTACATACGCCGCCATACTTCCCAGCAGCAGCAGCAGCACGATCAGGTTGCTCATTTCCATTACGGCGGATCTCCTTGCGGCAGATTGCGTGGTTCAGCGTCCCTCGACGGTCCGGCGCCCTTCACATGGGCGCCTCGGCTCCCCGGCACACCCGGCCGGCATGCGGCCGCCGGCCCCTATTCGGCCGTTTCCGACGCCCGCTGTTCGCGGTAGTCCTGGTACATCACCTGGATGGTGCGGATGAACATCATGACGCCCATAAGCGGCAGCAGCGCGTACAGGTACACCAACGGAATGCGCAGAATGATGGTTTTCTGCTGGGTGGCGACCTGCAGGGCCGCCATCAGCCAGCCGTAGTAGACCATCATGCCGGAAAATATCAGCGTCACGAAATTGCTGAAATAGCTCAGGGGCATCTTCAGGCGCGGCACCAGCTGCACCAGGGCGTCGATCTTGATCATGGAGCGGTTCTTGATGGCGGCGCTGCACCCGATCAAGGTGGTGTAGATGATCACCTCGCGCACCAGCTCCTCGGACCAGGCCAGGGAATAGTTGAACCCGTAACGCAGCACCACATTGACGAACAGCGCGATCAGGGCCACCATCACCGTGATGAATAGCGTCCACTCCTCGAAAAAGGTCAGTATCTTGTCCAGAATGTCGAGCGTTTTTGCAAACATGCAGGACTCCTGCGCTGCCATACGCAGACAGAGAGGATCCGGCGCCGCCGAATCCTCTCTGTCGGGTGAAATGAAACGGTCTTAAGGCTTGTATCCCATGTATTCCTGGACTTCCTTGAGGAAATTCTTGGGACGATACTTGTCCCCGGGATAGAGCTTGTTGATCTCGGGGGCGAAGGCCTGGTGGGTCTTGTTGCCCTCTTTCTTCAGCGTAGCCAGGTCGGCCGCCGGCAGGGTGATGAATTCAACCCCGGCTTTTTTCTTGGCGTCGGCGATCTGGGCGAGTTCCTGCTGCTTGGTCTCGCCGCGCATCTTGGCGCAGACCTCGTGCACCACTTCCTTGAAGGTCTTCTGCAGATCCGGAGGCAGCTTGTTGAACCAGGCCTTGTTGAAGATCCAGATGAACAGACCCTGGGCGTAGTTGACGTAGGTGTAATATTTGCAGACCTCAAACTTCTTGGTGAGATTGCACACCAGGGGGGTGTGGTCCAGGCCGTCAATGACGCCCTGCTTGAGGGCCACGGGCACGTCCGGCCAAGGCATGACCACCGCGGTCAGGCCCCAGTTCTTGTAGTTGAGGCGGTTGACAGCGGCCTCGGCGATGCGGAATTTGATCTTCTTGGCGTCGGCGAGATTGCGCACCGGTTTGGTGGTCGCCCAACCGTAGCTTCCGTAACCGGTGATGTCCAGCCCCATGATGCCCTGGTGGTCCATGGCCATCATGAAGTGATCGAAGAGCTTGCCGCTGTTGACGAATTTGTTGAGCTTGTCGTAAGTGTTGATCAGGAACGGCAGGTTGATCAGCCCGAAACGCGGCCCCAGGTTTGTGGCGGCCACGGAGCTGACGGACATCCCCTGGATGGCGCCCATCTGCAGTTGGTTGAGCACTTCCACCTCGCCGCCCAGCATGGAGAACGGTTTGTAATCAAAATAGATCTGCCCCTTGGTGCGTTTCCACAGTTCGTCGCGGATTGCGAACCCGGCATAGACACCCTTGATGGCGGGATGGGACACGTTGGAGACGATGCAGCGGTACTTGGCGCCTGAAGGATCGAAATTGGGTTTCCACTTGTCAAGCGAGGGTTTCTTCTTGGCAAGGGCCGGGCTGACGACCATCCCTATGACGCAAAGCAAGATCACCGCCAACATTGAAAATCGCTTCAGTCTCATCACTCCTCCTCCTCTTCATCGGTTAACAGTTCGACCGGCCGCTCAACGGATCATCCCGCAACGCCACTGGGCAACGATGCCGGATGGCCGTGATGTGACAAATTGTGGTAAATTGTGTGCTGTTATACCTCTTTTATCCCCCGATTAACATAATTATTAAATAATAAACTATGTTCATTTGCCGAAGAAAATTTATAAGCTACAATACAGCTATCCGGAATTTTAGTCAAGCAGAAATTCCCTCCCCGGTCGGGGCCGAGACGGACGTCGCCGTCCACGCGATGCCGGTCTGTGGCCGTCCCGACCCGCACCCGCGTTGGGGGACGGGCGCGGGTGGAGAACCGGCGAACCCGCACCCCCCCAGTAAAAAACCCCGCACCGTCGCGGTGCAGGGTTTCGTTTGCCATCAGGAATGACGGCGGCGGTCGTTTCGACCACCGTTGTTCAGCTTTTCTCTTCGGGCTTCGGCTCTTCCGCCGACGGGGACTCCCCCTCAGCGGTTCCAGGCGTCTCCGCGGCCGGGGCCACATCGGCCTCTTCGGCGTCATCCGGTGTCTCTTTTTCGGCGGCCGGGGCGTCAACGCTCTTTTCGGCTGTCTCTTCCACGGATACTTCGGGCCCCGGCACGGCGGCGGCCGCCGCGGCCGTCTCGGAGGTCTCCTTCTTTTTCTTTCGGCGCCTGCGGCGCGACTTGCCCTCGGACGGACCGACCAGTTCGATGATCGAAATCGAGGCCGCGTCGCCCCGTCGGCGACCGACCTTGACGATGCGCGTGTAGCCCCCCTCGATGGCGCCGAAACGTTCGTCGGCCTCGGCGAAGAGCTTGTGCACAACGTCCTTCTCGCGCACGATCGACAGTGCCTGGCGTCGGGCGTGCAGATCGCCGCGCTTGGCCAGCGTGATGATATGGTCCGCCCAACGCCGCAGTTCCTTGGCCTTGGCGTCGGTGGTCTGGATGCGCTCGTATTTGAACAGCGAGGTGACCATGTTGCGGAACATGGCCTTGCGGTGACTCGAGGTCCGGTTCAGCTTTACACCAGCTTTGCGATGTCTCATGGGATTATCCTATTCCTCTTCTTGCTCATCTTCCTCGGGGTAGACGAACCCTTCCAGCTTCATCCCCAGGGACAGGTCCAGTTCGGCCAGCACCTCCTTGATTTCATTGAGGGATTTCCTGCCGAAATTCTTTGTTTTGAGCATCTCCTGCTCGGTCTTGCTGACCAGCTGGTAGAGCTTGTTGATGTTGGCGTTCTTGAGGCAGTTGGCGCTGCGCACCGAAAGCTCCAGTTCGTCGACACTGCGGTACAGGTTCTCGTTGAACTGTGGCTTCTGGTCTTCCTCGGAGACCTTCTCGGGCTGCGGCACGGCATCCTCGTCGAAGTTGATGAAGATGGTCACCTGCTCCTTGAGGATCTTGGCGGCGTAAGCCACGGCGTCGGCGGGCTGAATGCTGCCGTCGGTCCAGACCTCCAGGGTCAGCTTGTCGTAGTCCGTGCGCTGGCCCACGCGGGCGTTGCCCACCACGTAGACCACCCGCTTAATGGGCGAGAACACCGCGTCGATGGGAATGGTGCCGATGGGCGCCTCTTCGTCCTTGTTGGCTTCGGCCAGGGCGTACCCCTTTCCCAACTTGACCGTCATGGTCATGCCCAGCTTACCCTCGCCGGACAGTGTGGCGATGTGGTGGTCGGGATTGAGCACCTCGCAGCTGCCGTCCTCGCTGACGATGTCGCCGGCCTTGACCTCTCCCTCGCCGCTGGCCTCCAGCCGCACAGTGGCGGGGCTGGTGCGGCTCATCTTGAAACGCACCTCCTTGAGGTTGAGGATGATCTCCGAGACGTCTTCCAACACACCTGGAATAGTGGTGAACTCGTGCATCACGTCATCGAACTTGACCGACACGATGGCGGCGCCGTACAGCGATGAGAGAATAATGCGCCGCAGGGCATTACCGATCGTGATGCCGAAGCCCCTCTCCAGGGGTTCGCATACAAACTTGCCATAGGAGGATGTCCCGGAAACATCGACCTTTTCCGGCCGGATCATCTCCTGCCAGTTCATGTACATGATTTCATTCGATGACATAAATTTTCTCCAAATCGTTAAGCCGGCGTGGTACCGGCTCCGGCGGCAGCTTCCGCTGCCGGCCGCTGATTCCACCCGGCGGGAAAGACACTCCCGGAGAAAGCAACCGGGCTTGGAAAAGAAAGTCGACCGATGCGGCCGCTACTTGGTGTAGAGCTCGACGATGAGCTG